>SUZK01000012.1 GCA_015059955.1 Rikenellaceae bacterium | reverse complement strand
ATATATATATTGACATATATATATCCCCACTGATATATTATTACGAAGTATGATGTTTGTTGATTTGTTGAAATACATAGGGTAAATCAACAAATCAACAAGCAACATGCGAGAGTGAAGAGGCGTTTGAGAGGTAGACAATAAGACAAAGCGAGGTCGGGCATTATTATTTTGTCCGCGACCATCTTAATGTCTTAGTGTCTTAATGTCTCTTCGCCATAGCCCGCTTCGTCTGCAAACAAAAGAGCGCTGCCATGTGGCAGCACCCAATCTTTCCGTTCTCAGTTTTCACCTTTTCTCTACGCTCGGTTATCAAAGTACTCCAAGAAACGAGCCTTGTAGTTCTCGCCCAAGGGGATATACTCGCCATTATCGAGGAAGATACGACCCTTTGTATAGCTGCTAATACGTTTAAGGTTAACGATATAGGAGCGGTGCACACGCAGGAAACTATCCGATGGCAGCGAGGTCTCCATATTCTTAAGGCGGAAGAGCGTGGTGATGCTATGGCTACCCTCGATATGCAAGCGCACATACTCGCCAGCACTCTCAAGGTAGACGATATCTGAAATCTTAACAAGCTGCGTCTTATAGTCGGCCTTGACCGATAGGAACTCCATATCCGAGCTCTCGGCCTCGTTCTGTGCCACAGCACTCTCGGCAGCGTGGCAGCGCTCCACAAGGTCGACAAGCGATATTACCTTCTGCGTAGCCTTCATAAACTCCTCATAGGCGTATGGCTTCAGCAGGTAGTCGATGGCGTTAAGCTTAAAGCCTTCGAGGGCGTGCTCTGGGTGTGCTGTGGTGAATATAATGTAGTAGTTGCCCTCCAACAAACGTACAAAGTCGAGACCGTTAAGGTCGGGCATATTAATATCCACGTAGAGGAGGTCCACCTTCTCGCTCTTCAACACCTCTTGTGCCTCGATAGCGCTGCGGCAGGTGGCAACGAGCTCAAGCTGCTCCGTACGCTCGATATAACTCTTCAACTGACGTAGTGCCAATGGCTCGTCATCAATAGCTATACATCTAACCATGGTTATTCTAATTATTAATAGGTATTACAAGTTTAACTCTATATGCATCGTCGCGCGTGTCGTCAATCTTCAGTGTGTAGCGACTGCCAAACAGAAGGTCGAGACGCTTGGTGATGTTACTCAGGCCTATGCCGCTATGCTCCGACGACGATGCCTTATGCTGGCTGTTGCTCACAACACATATAAGTTCATTATCGACGACATCTATATCTATAAATATGAACGATGGTTTCGAGTAGCTGATGCCATGCTTAAAGGCATTCTCCACAAGCACGATAAGCAACAGAGGGGGCATCTTCACCTTGCGGCACTCGTTGATGTCGGGTGTCGAGAGACGTATGTCTACCCCATCGACATAGCGGATGCGCATAAGCTCTATATAGTTGTGTAGGAAGTCGACCTCCTTGTCGAGCGTCGTATGGTTCTCGCCCGAGTCGTAGAGCACATGGCGTAGCATATGCGACAGCTCCATCACGCTCTGCTTAGCCATATCCTTGTCGAAGTCAATCATCGCGTGGATATTGTTAAGCGTATTCATCAGAAAGTGCGGATTTATCTGGTACTTGAGGTACTGCATCTGCGTCTCGATATTCTGTCGCTCGAGCTTCGCCATACGCTGGTCGGTATCCAACGCGCGGTAGTAGAGCTTAATCATGGTGTTGGCAGCAGCCATCATCACACTGAAGAGCACATTCCAGTACCACTCCAACTCGGTCAGCGAGGCCTTATTGCGGAACATATCATCAGCCTGCCAGTAGCGGAAGTCGAGAAGCTCGATGGTGCCAAACACCGCCGACACGATGAAGAGCAGCCAAAAGATATACCACTTATAGCGGTTACGGAAGACGAGCTGTGGCGCCAGCAGCACATTGTTGATTATGAATATGAGGAAGTATGGCGATATCTTACCCCACGAGACAATCACATTGTTGAAGTTGAGATTTGTCTCCGCCATAAGATGGGCGTTCATAAAGGGGATGAGAAATATGGCAGCCCACACCAAGGTGTAGACCATACTCTCACCGAGTCGCATATTCTTAAAACGTTGCATCCACTTCATACAATGCAAATGTAACGAATTTCGGGCAATCGACAAAAGAAAATTGATAATAATAAACGACAGCGTAGTTTTGTTCAGCGAAAAGTACTATCTTTGGGTCACAAAAATTGCGATTATGCTTAAAGGAGTTTTGTTTGATATGGATGGTGTACTGGTCAACAACTTAGAGGTACACTACAAGGCATTCATGGAGTTCTTCCGCCGCCATGGCGTAGAGCGCGACTTTACGGAGCTAAGCCACCTCTTTGGCCGTGGCAACGACGAGATTATGGGTGAGCTTATGCCACGCGAGATTGTCGAGCGCGTAGGTGTCCATGCTCTCGGCGAGGAGAAGGAGGCGATATACCGCGAGATATACGCACCCACCATCGTGCCACAGCAGGGGCTACATACCCTACTCGCAGCGCTACGCGACGAGGGTATCAAGTGCGCTGTAGGCTCATCGGGCTATCGTGCCAACGTAGACTTCGTACTCGATAGGTGCAACATCGAGCCCTACTTCTCGGCTATCGTCGCTGGCGACGAGGTTACACGCTGCAAGCCCGACCCAGAGATATACCTCACGGCAGCAGCAAAGCTCGGGTTGAAGCCCTCGGAGTGTATCGTATTCGAGGATGCCGAGGCAGGCATAGAGTCCGCCAAGCGTGCAGGCATCAAGGTTATAGCCCTCGCCACAACCTTCGACCGCGACTTCCTAAAGGGCACCGATGCCGACATGATTATAGATGACTTCCGCGATATCGACGTGGCGACAATGCGCCAACTAATAGAGGCTTAGACACGCTCCAAGAGTCGCCTAATGGGGCCTATGCGCAAGAATAGGTCGAGCAGACGTGCTGGCAGGATGGCGCATATGGCAACAACGAGCTTCGTAAAGAGGCCTGGCGTAAGACGTCTACGGCCACGCATCATAGCCCTTATGGCACGACGAGCGATAGTCTCAGGGCGCATCATGATACCCATCGCCACAAAGCGACGACGCATCTTATCGCTGAGCTTGTAGAATGGCGTGTCAACAGCACCAGGAAATACCGCCGTGACACTCACACCGTAGCGGTGTAGCTCATACCACAACGCCGAAGCGAAGCTCTTCAAGTAGGCCTTCGTGGCGCTGTAATGCGAGATTGTAGGATATGGCAGCCACGCCGTAGATGACGACATGATGAGTATACGCCCCTTGCGGCGCTCCTTCATCGCCTCACCATAGTAGCGACACAGAAGCGTTGTTGTTGTGCAGTGCAGGTCAATGATAGTCGCTAAACGCTCAGGGTCGGTGTTTACGAGCGTCGAGAAGAGCAACATACCAGCGTTGCAGACAAGTATCTCTACCTGCCATCCCTGCCTCTCGGTATGCTCGAAGATGGTGCGTGCAGCATCACGCTCCGCAAGATTGATGCACATGGTGTGCACCTCGACACCATGACGCTCGCGTATCTCCACAGCGACACTCTCCAACTCGGCCGCTTGGTTGCTTACAGCGATAATGGCGTAGCCGCGCTCGGCGAGGAGCGTAGCATAACATCGGCCTATACCCGACGACGCACCAGTTATTAGGGCATAACTCATGGCGCAAAGATACGAAAAAATTTGTACCTTTGTTCGACACGAACGACACTATTATGGCAAAAAAGATTGATAAGACCAACGCTGCCCGCCTCTTAGACAAGGCGAAGATAGCATATAGCCTCATCCCCTACACCGTCGATGAGAACAACCTCGCCGCCACACACGTGGCCGAGGAGCTTGGCGAGGATATAGCCACCGTATTCAAGACCTTAGTACTACGTGGCGACCGTACGGGACTCTTCGTATGCGTTATCCCTGGCGACCACGAGGTAGACCTCAAAGCCGCAGCACGCATATCGGCAAACAAGAAGGCCGACCTTATAGCGATGAAGGAGCTGCTGCCAACAACGGGCTATATACGCGGTGGCTGCTCGCCCATAGGCATGAAGAAGCCACTGCCCACATATATACATAGCAGCTGCCTTGAGCACGAACGTATATATATAAGTGCAGGCGTGCGCGGACTTCAGATAGCCATAGCCCCCAACGACCTAATAAACTATGTCGGCGCCACGGTAGCCGAAATATCAGAGAGGATGTAAATTGGGGATAATAGACCCATGATGAGAGAATAATAGTCACATATTTTGGTAAAATAAAAATATTGACTATCTTTGCACCACCAAACGGATAACCTTTGGTACGCGGAGAATCCGTAGCTCAGTAGGTAGAGCACAACACTTTTAATGTTGGGGTCCCGGGTTCGAGCCCCGGCGGATTCACCAGATTATCGAGTGACAGAGTTCAGAAATGAACTCTGTTATTTTTTTTATTTATACAGCCTTAATGCAAGCATCAGTCATGTATAAATAAAAAAACATAGCAATGCTATGTCACTCGACATCCACCGCGCCTACTCACATATAACGGGTTGAGCCGATAGATAGGAGTATATTGCTCGGGCGTTGCCCTGCGCTATGAGGCATCGGCTCTTCGGCTATGCCGTCCGAGCCCCGACATTCAACCTCTCGAATGTTCAATATTCTATATCCTAAAACACCCCGTAGTCGCGGATGTCGCGCTTGTAGTCGATAACACCATCGGTAATCACAACGACGCCTACTGAGGCACGCATAAATGAGCGCAACGTCATGGCATCAATAGCATAGCATGGAGTATCTAACAGCGAAGAGACCTTCGTCATATCATCCGAGGTGATAACGACAATCTGTGCCGAAGGGGTATTTCTCACCACATCTTGTACTGCACGCAGGCGCGAGCCTCGCAGAGCATCAGCATCACCAACACACAACCACACAACACTACCCTCGCGTGCAAGTAGCGACATGGTAGACTCCACGCCATCAGCATCGTAGACCCTGAAATCATCGAATGTCATCTCATCTATCTCGTCGTGAACGGTATAGGCATCGACATACTCCAAGTTCTCATCCGTCCAACAATCGGTAGCATCAGCAGGGTACTCTACCCTCTCGCCCGTAGCAATATTCTCGAAGCAGAGCACGCTACGCACAGCATTATCCTCAGCATCGCGCACCCTCTGCACCTCCGCGCGGAGGTCGACACCCTCCTTATATGGCAAGAAGTCGACAAGGGGCAAGAAGCGCAGTGCCACACCATTAACACCAAAGGAGAGTAGCACAGCCACGATAAGCACATCGATGGAGTATCTATTCGCTGTCTGCTTACGGCACAGCAACCACAGCACAACGGCCATGGGCAGCAGCACAAGGTTCTTTACGAATGTCTCCCAGGGGGTGAGTTTCACAGCATCGCCGAAGCATCCGCAGTCACCGATGGGCAACACCGTAGCGCTCAGCAGTGTAATGATAGTAAAGACGAATAGGAATAGTGCAGTGCACAGAGCCGTCTGCTTACGATATGCACCCGCTACAAGCAGCAGTCCGAGCAGTAGTTCGACAGCGCCAAGCACCACAGCAATAGCCAATGCCCACGGCATCAGCATCTCAAGTGAGTATGTAGCAAGGTACTTTTCAACAAAGATAGAGGTGCCAACAGGGTCTACGGACTTAACGAAGCCCGAAAAGAGAAACGTGCCACCGACAATCAGCGACAGGATGATAGTGGCAATATGTCGCACCCTCGCATCCACCCTACTCTCTATCTACAAGGGGTGACACATGAGTCATAATGCGCTCAAATATAGCCTCTGGCGTAGCCATAGCACCATTTGCATCGGAGCAATCGACAACCATAAGGTCACCATTAGCGGCAGCAGCCTCCAAGTATACCTCACGTACACGACGTTGTAGGTCGAGCGATGCCTCGTGGATATCCTTACCACCCTGAAGGTAGCTTCTATCGTCACCCGAACGTGCCGCCGTCAGCTTACGCTCGGTGAATGCAAAGGGGACATCCAAGAATAGCGACACATCGGGGCGTGGGATACCAAACTGCTTATACTCCGTAGCAAGAATCCAGTCGCGAAGCTCGCCACGGCGCTCTGCATCCTCAATCTTAGCGCACTGGTAGCCTATGTTCGAGTATACATATCTATCGGCAATAACCACCTTACCCTCGTTTAGCCAGCCACGTATGGTCTCCGAAAAGTTAGCACGATCACCAGCATACAGCAGCGCCACAAGGTATGGATTTACCTGCTCCAACGAGCCAAGGTCGCCACGCAAGAAGCGCGCGATAAGGTCGCCATACACTGGCGCATCGAAGCGTGGGAAGTGCACATACTCCGACTTTATGCCACGCTCATGAAACATATCGCGAAGCATGGCTATCTGCGTAGACTTACCTGCGCCATCGAGACCCTCAAGTACTATAAACATATCAATTAGAGATGAGGAGTGAGAAATTATATGTATTTCGTTTTATGTTTTATATCCCTGCTATTTGAGCATTCTTACGGCACGCTCAACGCCCTTAGCCAACACCTCGACCTCGTCATGGGTGTTGTACATACCTATCGAGGCGCGACACATGCCCGTAACGCCATAGTGCGTCATCACCGGCTCGGCACAGTGGTGGCCAGTGCGTATAGCAACGCCCAACTTATCGAGTATCATACCCACATCGTATGGGTGCGTACCATCAACCGTAAACGATACGATGGGACACTTTTGAGCCGATGTACCATATATGCGCAACCCCTCGATAGCTCCGAGGCGCTCGGTCATCATCCTCAATATCTTCTGCTCGTGCGCCTCGATATTCGCCATGCCGACACCCTCGACATAGGCGATAGCCTCAGCAAGAGCCACAGCACCTATAAAGTTAGAGGTGCCAGCCTCATACTTAAGTGGCAGCGGCGCGTATGTAGTCTTCGCAAAGGTAACCTTATCGACCATATCGCCACCACCCATGTATGGGGGCATAGCCTCGAGCAGTTCACGACGGCCATATAGGACACCTATACCCGTAGGGCCATAGAGCTTATGTCCCGAAAAGGCGTAGAAGTCGTAGCCACGCTCTGCAACACGACCGCCACCATGAACAACACCCTGGCAACCATCAACCATCGCCACAGCACCCACACTGTGCGCCTTGGCGATAATCGCATCTAACACAGGGCAAGTACCCAGAGTATTCGACGCCTCGGTGACTGCAACAAGACGTGTACGCTCGTCAATCAGTTCATCGAGCATATCGAGGCGCAAATCTCCCCTATCGTCAAAGGGCAAGACTCTCAGCTCGGCACCATGACGCTCTGCGGCAAGCTGCCACGGAACGATATTCGAGTGGTGCTCCATCTCGCTGACAACGATATTATCACCCTCGCGCAAGAACTTAGCGCTCCATGCCTGAGCCACGAGGTTAATCGAGGCGGTAGCGCCTGCGGTAAATATCACCTCCTCGCGATGCTCCGCACCGATAAAGCGACGTACACTCTCGCGTGCCTGCTCATACATATCGGTCATCACACCCGACAGGTGGTGTACACCACGATGAATATTGGCGTTATACCTGCGCATAAGTTCATCCATGCGGTTGATAACTGCAAGGGGCTTCTGCGCCGTAGCACCGCTATCGAAGTATACCAACGGGCGGTTGTTGACGCTCTCACCGAGGATGGGAAAGTCGCGGCGTATATGACTCACGTCGTAGCTCATACTCTACAATCTATCGAGTTTATCCATTAGTAGCTCCATCATAGGCTCACCACAGCCGGCAATAGCGGCATGAAGAATAGTGTCGGCAACGAAGCCCTGAATTTGTAGACGCTTGGCATCGGCAGCCGAGATACCGCGCTGACGCATATACATGATAGCCTCAGCATCCATCTGGCCGACAGTAGCGCCATGGCTACACTTAACATCGTCGGCATATATCTCCATCTGTGGCGCAGTGTGTATCACCGCATCGCCAATGGTCACATTGCGGCTAAGCTGCTCGGCATCGGTGCGCTGTGCATCCTGAGCAATATATACAAGGCCTGAAAAGCGACCCTGCGCCTTGCCCGATGCAACACCTCGATATGCTGTGCGCGACACGCAGTCGCCAACCTCGTGCTTCACATCTACCGTAACATCGCCACGCTCATCGTCCGTATGTACGAAGCTGCCATTGAGGGTAAAACGCGCTCCACTACCTTGAAGGTGAGCCACGGTCTTAACCTTAGCACCAGCAACAACAAGCTGGGTCATATTCACCTCAGCACGCTCCTCCATAGAGATTTCAACCGCGTGGTCATAACCCTCCGATACGACCTGCACGATGTTCAACACGGCTTGTGCCTCAGCCTTTATAGCGATACGCTGACGCTCAAGGCTCGGCATATCGACGACAACGAGGTCTACACGCTCACCACCCTTTACTACGATATCAACATCGGCTCTATCGCGGACAACCCAGCATCCCGACGAGAGTGTGCCATCATGTAAGGTGCAAGCGTCGACACTCATAACTACCCTATCAACGCTCATAGTTACTCCTCCTTATAGTCGTTAATAAGCCAGTCGTAGCCCTCCTTCTCAAGTTTTAGAGCGAGCGACTTATCACCAGTGTAGATGATACGACCCTTATACAAGACGTGCACAAAGTCGGGCACGATATAGTCGAGTAGACGCTGGTAGTGAGTGATGACAACCGTAGCATTATCCTCGCGCTTAAGGCGTGTCACGCCCGTAGCCACAATACGCAGTGCGTCGATATCGAGACCCGAGTCGGTCTCATCTAAGATTGCGAGTTTAGGCTCAAGCATTGCCATCTGGAAGATCTCGTTCTTCTTCTTCTCGCCACCCGAGAAGCCCTCGTTCACGGCGCGTGATGTGAGCTTCGAGTCGAGCTCTACGATAGCACTCTTCTCGCGCATAAGCTTGATATACTCAGCAGCCGACAGCGGCTCCTCGCCACGCGCCTTACGCTGCTCGTTGACGGCAATCTTCATAAAGTTAGCCATCGTAACGCCTGGAATCTCAACAGGGTACTGGAAGCCAAGGAACAATCCCTTACGCGAGCGCTCCTCGACATTTAGCTCCAACAGATTCTCGCCATTATACTCGACGCTACCCTCCGTAACATCAAACTTCTCGTTACCAGCGAGTACCGATGCAAGTGTCGACTTACCCGAGCCGTTAGGGCCCATGATAGCGTGCACCTCGCCAGCCTTAACCTCAAGGTTTATACCCTTAAGTATCTCTTTGTCGCCAACCTTGGCGTGTAGATTTTCAATCTTTAACATATCTTATTATCTTTTCTCAATTCACGTTTAATGATGATTAACCCACCGAGCCCTCAAGGCTTAGCGATAGTAGCTTCTGCGCCTCAACAGCAAACTCCATAGGTAGCTTCGATAGCACCTCGCGGGCATAGCCATTGACAATGAGGCCCACAGCATCTTCAGCCGAGAGGCCGCGCTGCTGGCAGTAGAAGAGCTGCTCCTCGGAAATCTTCGATGTTGTAGCCTCATGCTCCAATACCGCAGAGGGGTTAGCGCTCTTAATTACGGGGAAGGTATGAGCACCACACTTATCGCCAATGAGCAACGAGTCACACTGCGAGTAGTTACGCGCATTATCCGCACCCTTAGCCACCTGCACAAGGCCGCGATAGGCATTCTGCGAGCGACCTGCCGAGATACCCTTAGAGACTATACGCGAGCGCGTATTCTTGCCAATATGAATCATCTTAGTACCCGTATCTGCCTGCTGGAAGTTATTGGTCATGGCCACCGAGTAGAACTCACCCGACGAGTTGTCGCCAAGAAGCACACAGCTTGGATACTTCCAAGTTATTGCCGAGCCCGTCTCGACCTGTGTCCACGAGAGGTGCGCACCCTGCTTACAGAGACCTCGTTTGGTGACGAAGTTATAGATACCACCCTTACCCTCCTTGTCGCCAGGGTACCAATTCTGCACCGTTGAGTACTTAACATCGGCATCCTTCTCAACGACAATCTCGACTACGGCAGCATGCAACTGATTTTCGTCACGACGTGGTGCTGTACAACCCTCAAGGTAGCTAACATAGGCTCCCTCGTCGGCAACGATAAGCGTACGCTCAAACTGACCTGTACCCTCAGCATTTATACGGAAGTATGTCGACAGCTCCATTGGGCAACGCACACCCTTAGGTATGTAGCAGAATGAGCCATCCGAGAATACGGCAGCATTAAGTGCTGCGTAGAAGTTATCGGTATAGGGCACCACCGAACCGAGATATTTCTTAATAAGTTCGGGGTACTCCTTAATAGCCTCCGATATAGAGCAGAAGATTATACCCTTCTCGGCAAGCGTATCGCGGAATGTTGTCTTCACCGACACCGAGTCCATCACGGCATCAACAGCGACACCCGCCAGTGCCATCTGCTCCTCAAGCGGAATACCCAACTTATCGAACGTTCGTTTTAACTCAGGGTCAACCTCATCCATCGAGTTGAGTTTCTTGGTCTGCTTAGGTGCAGCGTAGTAGATTACATCCTGGAAGTCTATCTCCGGAATATCGAGGTGTGCCCAGTTAGGGTGCTTCATAGTTAGCCAATGGCGATATGCCTTCAGGCGGCGCTCCAACATCCACTCTGGCTCGCCCTTCTTCTCCGAGATTAGACGTATGACATCCTCCGACAAACCACGACCAATAGTCTCGGTCTCGATGTCGGTAACGAAGCCATATTTATAGTCGCTCGTTTCGAGCTCTTGCAGTATATTTTGATTATCTTTTCCCATTTGTTTATAATAATAGTGCGCAAATGTAGCAAAAAATATTCATATTAGCAACCATTCAATCGCCATTTACACATCATAAATTATTATACCCCTATAACCTATTCAAATAGCCATTTTCGGGATAGGCGTCAAAACCAAGAAATCATCGAAAACAGCTATTTCGTACATAAACCCCGGGGGTTGGTACAATGGCCACAAAATCCCTTGGTAAATCGTTGCACAAGCCGTACCTTTGTAACAACAGAAAAAAAATTAAACGATTATCGCACTATGAAAAAGAGCAACACCGAAATCACCATTGGCTTCGTAGCCGAGAGCGCAGAGCACACCCTTATCAAGGCCAACGATCTATCTAAGGCGAGCCTATTTTGGGTAGTATTTCTAATCGTCATGGGCACCATCTTGGGCATCAGCTCATCACACGCGAGCAAAATCTCCCTTGCAGGGTCACCCATCGAAGGCACAACCATCGAGTACACTGCCTCAGAGAAGATTAGCCCCAAGCTATGGGGATTTGACCCCTACGACAGTAAGTACAAAGACCCCGACTGTGACTTTAAAGTAGTAAGTCACACCTACGACAGAACAACAGGACATGGTACAATAGTCCTAAACAAGCCAATCAAGGTTATTGCCGTTGGCGCATTCGCCCGATGCGAGGCTCTAACAAGCATCACCATTCCGAGCAGTGTCTCGACAATAAAAGAGGGGGCGTTTACCTGCTCGGGGCTTGAGCGCATAGACATCCCAAACACCGTCACAAATATAGGCAGAGGCGCATTAATGAGGTGTCGACAGCTTAAAGAGGTGAAACTACCAAGCAATCTCACAATTATACCTACACAGCTACTCTACCATTGTGAAAGTTTGCAGCATATAACCATCCCAGAGAGTGTCACCGAGATTGGCTATATGGCACTCTTCGGTTGCAAATCATTGAAACATATCCACATCCCAAATAGTGTCAACAACATTGGCGCCAACGCCTTCGTATGGTGCGATAACGTTGAGGCCTTCACAGGCAAGTATGCGACCGCTGACGGATGCGCCCTAATCAAAGATGGAGATCTTCTCGCATTTGCCAACGGCAGAGTGCTTGACTCATACACAATACCCAACGAGGTTACCAAAATATGTGACTGCACTATACGGAATAACTATATCTCGTCTATCACATTAGGTAAGAACATTACATATATTGGGCATCAGGGCATTAGCTGCGACAATCTAAAAACAGTATACTGCAATGCAACAACCCCACCAACCACAACCGAGGGCAGTTATCACCGCCACCATTTAGAGCCAGATGGTGACGAGTACTTCGAGTCTGCACCCGAGCTGCATATGTGTCTCGCCATATATTACACATACTCGTGGAGAGGACTGGGAGATAAGGGCCAAACAGGCCATCCGTATTACGACGAAGAGTTCACCATTTACATCCCTCAAGGCACTATCGAGCAATACAAATCGGCGGAGGGGTGGTGCAAATATTCGGACAGTTTTATTGAGATGAGCGGCAACTAATCTCACCTCGCAACGGAAGATAGATGAGTCTGTCGGACAAAACGTTCGGCAGACTCATTTATATATACTGCATGCATAGTAAAATATATTGTCGATTTTGTTTGCATTTAGAATAAATGTTTCGTAATTTTGCGAGGATATTTGCACAAGACGCATATTATAAATTATACATAACTTAAAAAACTATTATCATTATGGCTTTTCTAACAAACGACAAGCTCGTTATCGTCGGTGCTGCCGGCATGATCGGTTCTAACATGGTTCAGTCTGCACTTATGATGAACCTCACCTCAAACATCTGCCTCTACGATGTATTCTCACCAGAGGGCGTTGCTGAGGAGATGCGCCAGAGCGGCTTCGACAATGTAAACATCACTGCTACTACCGACGTAGCTGAGGCTTTCAAGGATGCTAAGTATATCATCTCTTCTGGTGGTGCTCCACGTAAGGAGGGTATGACTCGTGAGGACCTCTTGAAGGGCAACTGCGAGATCGCTGAGCAGCTTGGTAAGAACATCAAGACTTACTGCCCAGATGTTAAGCACGTCGTTATCATCTTCAACCCTGCCGACCTTACTGGTCTTGTAACTTTGCTCTACTCTGGTTTGAAGCCAGGTCAGGTTACTACCCTCGCAGGTCTTGACACTACTCGTCTTAAGAGCGCTCTTGCTAAGAAGTTCAACGTTATGCAGAGCGAGATTGAGGGTTGCGCAACATACGGTGGCCACGGCGAGCAGATGGCAGTATTCGGCAGCGCAGTGAAGGTTGGTGGCCGCAAGCTCACCGACATCATCGGCACAGCAGAGTTCCCAGCTGAGGAGTGGGAGCAGATGAAGAAGGATGTAACACAGGGTGGTGCAGCTATCATCAAGCTTCGTGGCCGTTCATCATTCCAGAGCCCATCATACCTCTCAGTTGAGATGATTCGCTCGGTAATGGGTGGTGAGCCATTCCGCTTCCCTGCTGGTACATACGTATCTAACGAGAAGTACAACCACATCATGATGGCTATGGATACTGTTCTCGACCAGAACGGCTGCTCATACAAGATGCCTATTGGTACTGAGGAGGAGATTGCTAAGCTTGATGCTTCATACGCTCACCTCTGCAAGATGCGTGACGAGTTGGTAACTTTGGGTATCGTTCCTGCTATCGAGGAATGGTCAAAGATTAACCCTAACTTGTAATTTCTTGCGATAAGGTAGCATCTACCACGTTTCAAACATTGGGGTGACTAAAAGTATTTTAGCCATCCCCAATTTGTTAGGAGGTTGAAGAAAAAGATGTAGTTTTAGGCCTGCGAAGCCCGAAAAAGCGGAGTTTACTCAGCGTAAATGAGCATTTTGAGGGCGAGCATAACGACAAAATACACTTTTTATTCAGCCTCATCTATTAAAAAAACAAAATGTATAATGGTTATGAAGATTGCTATTCCCACACGCGACGGACATGTAGATGACCACTTTGGCCACTGCGCATACTACACCGTCTATGAGATTGAGGATAAGAAGATTATCTCCACCTCGCGTCTCGACTCGCCCGAGGGTTGCGGTTGTAAGTCGAACATCGCCTCCGTAATGGAGGAGATGGGCATCAGCGTGATGCTTGCAGGCAATATGGGCGAGGGTGCTAAGAATAAATTAGAGTCGCACAACATCAAGGTTATCCGCGGCTGCAAGGGTGATATCTCGGCTGTTATCCAGGGCTATATTCTCGGCTTTATAATGGACTCAGGCGTTGGCTGCGACCACCACGAGTGCCACAACCACTAATAGTTCTTGGGACTACACGAACGAGAGTAACACGACGTTGCTCTCGTTTTTTAGTATCTCATCGACCCTGCGCATCATGGGCGTAGAGAGCACAGGACAGCCCCAGCTACCCACCGTAGCAAGGGGGTATATCGGGAACGAGGTGGTATACTTCCAGCCATGGAGTACGACACATCGACTTCTCAGATTGCTATTCGTTTCATCCAAGCCATCCAACCTATACGCCACACCATAGCTACCCTCGTAACGCTCGGCAACAAGCGCTCGGCCGATGCTCGACAGATGCGAGCCATCCTCGTTCGACACCTCTGCATAACGCGAACGAACGTGCGACCTTTGCGCACCACTACCATGCGACACTGGGCAACACAATATGGGTCGTTGCTGCTCGAAGCTCCACACAACAAAGCGGCGACGACCCGAATGTAACGACAGGTCGACAAACAGAGCCACACGGCTATTATAGCCATTACGCTTACAATAGGCAAGCAGCTCATCGGCACGCTCCGCCACCCTACTCCGCAAACTCATGGCGTAGCTTCTCTACGAGTTGTGGCACTCCAACGGCGCCACGCTCCTTGATATGGGTCAGTGGGTTACGTATCATCGCCGTATCGGGATTTCCTGGGTCAACAAGATAGATAGGCACCTGGCGGTCACGCACATAGTAGACGAGCGATGCCGCAGGGTATACCGCCAACGACGTACCCACAACAACCAAGATATCGGCTGCCGACACTATCTTACACGCAGGGTCGAACATAGGCACAGACTCACCGAAAAAGACGATATGTGGGCGTAGCAGTGCACCATCCTCGCCACGTGCATCCAACGACTGTTCCCAGCCATCGTTGATATCGTATATAAGGTCAGGGTTGCGCTCCGAGCGTAGCTTCATAAGCTCACCATGGAGGTGCACCACACGCTTAGAGCCCGCCTGCTCGTGTAGGTTGTCGACGTTCTGTGTGATGACTGTCACGTCGGCCCACTCCTCCATCGAGGCTATGGCATAGTGACCTGCATTGGGCCTCTTCGTTAGCGACTCGCGGCGTCGTAGGTTGTAGAACTCAATAACTTTGGCACGATTTAGGCGCAGAGCCTCAGGGGTGCAGACCTCCTCGATACGATAGTTTGCCCATAGGCCATCGGCATCACGGAAGGTGGCGATACCACTATCGGCACTCACCCCAGCACCAGTAAATACAACAATCCTCTTTTTCATAACAAGCTGTGTTAACTACCCAAAGATACAAAAAAATATGATACGTAGTTGCGAATTTGGGCAAAGTTGCTAACTTTGTAGTAAAATATAAGCTATACGATGAAAAAGCTACTCAAGAATTTAAGCATTTGGATACTTATCGCCATGGTCGTTGGTATCCTCGTAGGTATTGCCATGGGCCCCGAGGCATCGGTATTCAAGCCTCTTGGCGACTTCTTTATTCAGCTAATTAAGATGCTGGTAGTGCCTCTGGTATTGGTATCAATCATCAGCGGTGCTGCATCCTTAGGCGAGACAAAGTCGGCAGGCTTAGTCGGTGGAATAAGCATCGGCTATATGATGCTCACAACACTCGTATCCATCATTGTCGCCATCGTACTTGCCATTGTATTCCAGCCAGGCAAAGGCCTTGACAATGAGGATTTCATTAGCAACAAGCGAGAGTATGTCGCAACGGTCAACGACAAGGAGATATACATCGACGTTGAGATGGGCAAAGCCACCGAGACATCGCTCGACTTCACCATCGAGACGGAGGGCATAGAGAGTGCCAAGTGGTTGGCATACAACGAGGCAGACGGCGCACCAACACGCAACGAGGTGGTGGCACTCGGCAACAACTTCAACCTCAAAGATAGCGACACAATCACTGCCGACGGCCTTGAAGCGGGCAACAAATATGGCATTGTCGTAGCTGCCACGACTATCGACAACAAGGAGGTTATGACCGAGCCTGTGCTAAACAACACCCTAACACCACCTATGGGCTTCTGGGATACGGTAATAGGCATGATTCCCGAAAATCCTATCAAGGCACTTACGGATGGCAACATACTACAAATCATCATCTTCGGTCTCTTCCTCGGCTTTGGTATTTCGGCCCTTGCACAGGAGAAGCGACGCAAGGTTGTGGGCGGTTTGAACACCATCCTTGAGGCTCTTATATGGTGCATCGGCAAGGTGATGTATGTCGCTCCATTCGGCGTATTCGGCCTTATCGCAGACGCAACAGGAACGTTCGGCTTCGATATGTTGGTGCAGATTGCCAACGTCTTGTGGCTCGACCTCTTGGCAGTGGCCATCATCGGCTTGGGTCTCTACCCTCTCACCGTGGCGCTACTATCACGCGTACCTTTAAAGAGTTACTTCCGCTCGATGATAAAGCCCCAAGTTGTATCATTCTCGACAGCATCGTCACTCGCCACCCTACCAGTGAACATGGAGGCGTGCGACGAGATGGGCATATCGAAGCAGACATCGGGCTTCGTACTGCCATTAGGTGCTACTATCAACATGTCGGGTAACGCTATCTACTATGCCCTGCTCGCCATATTCTTCGCTCAGTTCTACGGCATTGACCTTGGCATGGCCGAGTATGTATCAATAGCCATTGTATGCACCCTCGGCGCTATCGGTCAGGCAGGCGTTCCTGGTCCTACACTCCTCGCCGCTGCTGTATTGGTTGCCGCAGGCATACCTCTCGAGGGTCTACCACTATTCTACGCCCTCGACCGTATCTTCGACATGATACGTACGACGCTCAACATCACTGGCGATGCAGCGTGTGCAGCCGTAGTCGACAGATTTGTAAAGAGGCAATAGGAGACATATTGAGAGTAATCCGTTGTGGCAGAGAGTCGCAACGGATTTTTTTTATTGTGTAACACGTTGATAGTTACAAAAAAGTTTGTACCTTTGAAGTAGTTATTCTGTAAACAATTATTAACACAAAAACATATAGGTATGAAGTGTATTAGATTTTTGCTATGCCCCCTCGTGCTTGCCACAACATCGCTATCGGTGTCGGCACAGGAGGTTACGCCAGCTATTGCTCGCGATGCGAAGATTGAGCGCCAGGTGGAGAAGATTCTCAAGGGCATGACCCTTGAAGAGAAGGTTGGACAGATGGCCGAGGTAGGCATCGACATGTTTGGCAATAGCGTCACAGGCGTTGCCGACGACAAGAAGTTCATCCTCAAAGAGGATGTGCTTGAGGCCGTTGCCAAGGAGTATAAATTTGGCTCGGTGCTCAACGCCCCAGGCAAGGCGCAGACTGCCGAGGAGTGGAACAAGATAATCACCAAGATTAACGAGGTATCAATAAAATACACTGGACTACCTACGCTCTACGGCATTGATGCCATTCATGGTGCTACATACACTTGGGCATCGCCACTCTTCCCTCAGGAGGTCAATGCCGCAGCATCGTTCAACCGCGCTATGGTGCGCCAGATGGCCGAGATGACCGCCTACGAGGTGCGTGCAAGTAACATCGCATGGACATACTCACCTACGCTCGACCTCGGCCGTAAGGCGTCGTGGCCTCGTCAGTGGGAGAGCTTCTCGGAAGATGCTTACCTCACTGCTGAGATGGCACGCGAAATGGTACTCGGTTACCAGGGCGACGACCCTAACCATATCGACCGCTACCACATTGCATCGTGCCCCAAGCACTACATGGCATACGGCATGACCAACTCGGGTCAGGACCGCACACCAGCATATGTCTCTATCGCGGAGCTTCGCGAGAAGCACTTTGCACCATTCAAGGCCGCCATCGAGGCGGGAGCGCTCTCTATAATGGTAAACTCGGCATCGGTAAACGGTATACCTACACACGCCGACTACGAGCTACTTACCGTATGGCTCAAGGAGGGTCTTAACTGGGATGGCATGATTGTCACCGACTGGGCAGATATAGCCAACCTATATACGCGCGAGAAGATTGCTGTGGACTACAAGGATGCTATTCGCCTTGCGATAAACGCAGGTGTCGACATGTCGATGATACCCTACGACCTCAACTTCTGCCCACTACTCATCGAGTTGGTGAACGAGGGCAAGGTGTCGATGGAGCGTATTGACGACGCTGCACGCCGCATTATCCGCATGAAGATACGTCTTGGTTTGCTTGATACCCCCAACACCTACCTCGAGGACTACCCTAAGTTCCAGGGCGAGGAGATTCGCGAGGCGTGCTACAATGCCGCTACGGAGTCTATAACACTACTCAAGAACAACAACAACATCCTACCTCTTTCGACCGACACACGCATACTCGTTGCAGGCCCTAATGCCGACCGCATGCGTCCATTGTGTGGAGGCTGGAGCTACTCATGGCAGGGAGACATCGTGGATAAGGTGCTCCCCGACGGCACCACATTTGTTGATGCCATCCGCGCCATCGGCGGCGATAATGTAAGCTACGTGGCAGGTGTTGAGTACGCCACCGAGGGTCACTTCGAGGGCGAGTGCAACATAGATATCGAGGCAGCAGTAGATGCGGCTAAGGGTGTAGATGTCATTGTCCTCTGCATCGGCGAGAACTCATACTGCGAGACACCAGGCAACATTAACGAGATGGCGCTATCGGCAAATCAGCAGCAGCTCGCCAAGGCTCTTATCGCCACTGGCAAGCCAGTAGTTCTCGTGCTCAACGAGGGTCGTGGCCGCATCATATCATCGTTTGTTGACGACACGGCAGCCGTGCTACACACCTATCTTCCAGGCACGGAGGGAGCACGCGCACTTGCCGACATCCTCTATGGCAAGGTCAACCCATCGGGCAAGCTACCATACACCTATCAGAAGTACTCGAATGCCATGACCACCTACGACCATAAGGTTTCGGAGAGCGTCGGCACCATGGAGGGCGCCTACGACTACAACGCAGTGGTATCGGCACAGTGGGCATTTGGCTTCGGCATGTCGTACACCGAGTTTGAGTACAGCAACCTACGCGTAGTCGAGGGCAAGGAGTTCAAGGCTGGTGACACCATACGCATAGCCGTAGATGTCAAGAACACCGGCAAGCGTGATGGTAAGGAGAGCGTATTGCTCTTTATCAACGACGATGTGGCATCTATCGTTCCCGATGCCCGCCGCTTGCGCGACTTCGATAAGGTTGAGATTGCAGCGGGCGAGAGCGCAACCATCACCTTTGAGGTTAAGGCCGAGGAGTTGGCAATGGCCGCTAACGATGGCAAGTGGCACTTGGAGGAGGGTACGTTCACCATCCAGTGTGGCAACCTCACCGAGCGCATCACCTGCACCGAGACCACACACTTCGGTCACAACATCCGATAAATACCGTCAACAATCAACATACGAGAAAGATGGGGCGTTGCCGTTGGGCAGCGCTCTTTTGTTTGTCAATTAGGGATGCGAGGGCGGAGCATAGCTCCTTGCGAGGGTGCAACGCTTTAAGGGCGCTGAGTAGTGTTGCTTGTTGATTTGTTGAAATACATAGGGTAAAGCAACATGCGAGAGTGAGAGGTAAACAGCAGCGCGAAAGTCTATACTATCTCGGCTTACTTTGTTTATATGTTGTGGTAGTTGTTACTTCTCCAGCTCTCCTCTCCACGACAATATGCCATCCGAGAGTTCCGTAACCTCCAAACCACAACTCACCATATGCTCGGCAGCCTCCTTGCTTCTACGACCACCACGACAATATACCGCTACGGGGCGTGACTTATCCAACTGGGCAACCTTTGCTTCGAACCCCTCGCCATCAATGTCGATGTTCACAGCACCTGGGATATGCCCATTGCTGAACTCCTCTGGTGTTCGCACGTCAATAATCTGCACTTGCTCACTCTCTATCACCTCAGCAAAGCGTGCGGCATCTACCGAATCAAAACCCTTCGGCTCCTTTGAATTATTACATCCTGCCATTATTGTTGCTGCAAATAGAATATACAAAATAGTCTTCATAGTTTTATCTTTTATTGGTTTTACTCCGCGCAAAGATAACGCTGCACTATCGGTTTGCCAAATTTTATAAACGGAATTTATATCGGAAGTTTTTATGTAACCATTTGTATCTCTTATAGCACATCTCTACACAACGATTTATTAGACTACTGCTTATTTCGAGTAAATATCTTACAAAATTCGCTTAACATGAGTACTCCTATCGATAGTCCTACAACTATCCACCACTGCGTAGCGGTCAGCGCAGTAAGTTTAAAGAGAGATTGCATTGCAGGAGTCAGCATTACAAAGAGTGTTAAAGCCGTAACAAGCACTATTGTCGCCCACAACCAGCGGTTAGAGAAGAATCTCTCAATAAACCAACCGTTACCACTGCGGATACTGAATATCATCGTAAACTGCGAGAATATCATCACCGCAAATGTCATCGTGCGAGCCGCATCAATAGAGTGCTGCAAGCCAATAAGGTAAGCCACAATCGTTACCGCACCGATAATGAGAGCCTGGATGGTAATCTTTGTCGTGAACGCTCGTGTGAAGATGCCCTGATTTGGGTCTATCGGCTTACGGCTCATAATATTCTTCGCTGCGTGGTCTACGCTGAGCGCCAACGACGGCAGACTGTCGCCTACAAGATTGATAAATAGCAATTGTATAGGCAGCAGTGGCATATCGAAGTTACATAGCACAGCAACAAGCAGTAGCACAATCTCTCCGAGGTTGGTCGAAATCATAAACTGAATAGACTTGATAAGGTTATCGTATATGCGACGTCCCTCACGCACCGACTGCACGATGGTGGCAAAGTTATCGTCTGCCAAGACCACATCGGCAGCCTCCTTCGACACATCCGTTCCCGTAATGCCCATAGCAACGCCTATGTTTGCGAGTTTTAAGGCAGGTGCATCGTTCACACCATCACCCGTCATTGCCACTACATTGCCGAGCTTCTGATATGCCTCTACGATACGCACCTTATGCTCAGGGGCTACACGCGCAAAGACTGACACACTACCGGCAATGTTGAGTAGCTCCTCGTCACTCATACTCTCCACATCACTACCCGTAAGCACCTTGTCATCAGCAGCCATAATACCCAGGCTCTGAGCGATAGCCGAGGCGGTAATCTTATGGTCGCCCGTAATCATCACAGGCTTGATGCCTGCTCTCTTACACTGCTCCACAGCAATTCTCGCCTCCTCGCGTGGCGGGTCAATCATACCTACCATACCGACAAATATCAAGTCACGCTCCGCATCTGCGGTAAGCGTCGTCAACTGCTCGGCATCGGGTTCTGCAATTATACTCACCTCTTTGTATGCCATACATAGCACACGCAACGCCTTAGCCGCCATTGAGGTATTGACGGCCGCAAGAGACTCTTTGTCGCTATCTGTAATGGTTCTAACATTGCCGTTATCATCTATACGGCTACACTTAGCCAAGAGTTCATCGAAGCCACCTTTTGTAGCGACCAAAATGGTATTATCATCTTTGCGATGGAGCGTAGTCATCAACTTACGCTCCGAGTCGAAAGGTATCTCCGAGAGTCGCGGATAACTACCATTTAGCTCCGACTGCATAAGTTTATTCTGCTCGGCAAAGGCTACCAGTGCTGTCTCGGTGGGGTCACCAAACAACTCTCCCTCATTACCTTGTGTGGTATCGTTGCACAATGAGCCAATAGTCATTATCGTATTAGATATATCGGGATAACACTCCACAACGGTCATTTTATTCTGCGTGAGTGTTCCCGTCTTGTCAGAACAGATTACCGTGGTACTACCGAGCGTCTCGACAGATGGCAGATTACGCACAATGGCATTCTGCTTGGCAAGTCGCTGCACGCCCAACGCCAATACAACGGTAGAGACAGCGGGCAAACCCTCGGGAATAGCCGCCACCGCAAGGCTCACGGCAGTCATAAACATCTCCATAAGACCTCGGCCATAGCACAGTCCTATTATAAAGATTACGGCACATACGACAAGACTGATGATTGCCAAGACCTTACCGAGCTTATCGAGACGCACCTGCATAGGGGTACGCATATCGGGTACCGATTTAATCATTGCTGCAATCTTTCCAACTTCGGTCTTTTCGCCCGTAGCTACAACCACGCCCACACCGCGACCGTAGGTCACGCTACACGAACTGAATGCCATATTTACTCTATCGCCAATGGGCACATCTCCCATGATAGTGGCGGATGTTTTCTCTACTGGTAGCGATTCACCTGTGAGTGCCGCCTCCTGAATTTTGAGATTTACACTCTCCACAAGGCGAAGGTCGGCAGGCACGCTATCGCCCGTCTCAATCTCAACGATATCACCCACAACCAACTCGCGCGACTCTATAACCTGATGCTCGCCGTTACGAACAACTTTACAATGTGGAGCAGATAGTTTTTCAAGGGCATCGAGCGCATTCTCGGCCTTGGCCTCCTGAAACACACCTATTATGGCATTGACAATAAGTATCGAGAGGATAATAATAGCATCGGTGATACCCTCGCCATTCATATATCCCGTAACGCCCGAGATAACCGCCGCCACGAGCAGCACTATAATCATAAAACTCTTGAACTGCGCGATGAACTTCTGCCATAGCGAGGTGTGCTGTTTCTTGGCGAACTCATTTAGACCATCGCGTTCTTGAAGCACTGTAACATCTGTGCTACTTAAACCTTGTGTCAGGTCTGTCTTTAACTGCCGAACAACATCTTCGACACTCTGTTGATAATACTTCTTTGTCATCTTTTATGTTATTTTGTCTGATTTCTTATGCAAAGGTATAGCCAATTCGAGAGAAATTTATTACATTTGTTGGCAAATAAATTTATCAAAGTTCGCTTATAGGTATGGAGCTTGGAGCAGTGCAAGAGATTGATATCGGGCAAATGGTAAAATTCAATGGAAATGGCGAGTTTCTCATCAGCCTTGACATTCCTCGTTCAAATCAAGGCTCTTCGGAGCGTCTGCTGATTCGCAACGGCATAATCTTTATAATATGCAAAAGCGATGCGGGTAGCGTTGTGATTGACAGCAAGGAGTACAAACTCTCTAACAATAGCCTTATTGTACTACCAGAAAACCATATTATAACTATCCACACGGGGCTACTTAGCAATAGCAATATTATTGCCGTATCGTTAGACTATATCCTCAATATGCCTTCGCCGATAGATACGGCGATATTCGGCTACTCCAGATATAGGTCTGTTATTAGGATTTCGGATGATAAGTTTAATGACCTTCTGAGTTACTACCAATTTATATATAAGGAGTCGAAAGAGCATAGCAAGTATCAGACTGAGATTATACAGTCCATATTTTATGCCCTTATTTTAGAGATTGTTGGCGAGTACGAGCGAATGTTTGCAGGTGCAGAGCAGGCTCATATAAAGTCAGACAACCTTTCGGATGATTTCTTCAGACTTTTGGCACTGCACTATAGAGAGCAGCACTCAGTAAAGTACTATGCAGAGCAGATGCACCTGACCCCTAAATATCTATCAACTGCTATAAAGCGTGCAACGGGTAGACCAATACTCGACTGGATACACGAGGCGATACTCATAGATGCGAAGATGTTACTCCGCACAACCGACATGACCGTACAAGAGATTGCCGACCAGCTTAACTTTTCAAGCTCCTCGGCATTTGTGCAGTTCTTCAAAAAAAATACAGGTACAACACCGCGAAATCATAAGGTGTGTTGCACTACGTCAATGTCCTTTCTTGCGTAGCGAGCACTCCTTCGAGCACGACGAACACTTCGACGTATCACGGCAGGCAAAGAAGCGCCACACCCTACGTGCGATGACCGCCACAACAACAATGGCGACAACACCAACTATAACATCCTGCCAGTTCATACCTATATTAGCAATAGCGCTACATGGAAGCCTACCCACGCGAGTAGCCATGCTACAACCGTATTATATATCGCCGAGCCGACAGCCCATCGCCAGTTAAGCTCCGAGCCGATGGCCATAATCGTAGCGACACACGGCAGATATAGCAGCGAGAATATCAAAAATGCAACTGCCGTAGGTGTACTCATGCTATTAGCCATTCGATTTGTTGCCGCTGACGACAGCTCCTCATCACTCTCAGGCTCATCGTCGCCAGGCTCGGCATAGAGCACATTCATCGTGCTTACGACAATCTCCTTTGCGGGTATTCCCGACAAGAGAGCCACCGACGACTGCCACCCCATATCCATAGGTGCGAACAGAGGCTCTGCCACCTGACCTATCTTACCCATATACGACTGCTCGTAGTTCGTATGTGGCGCCTCGCCCTCCGAGGTTGCGGGGCGCGGATAGTAGCTTAGTAGCCATACGGCGATAGAGGCAACAAGAATTAGGCCACCCATCTTCTTCAAATACTCCGAGCACTTCGACCACATATGCCGTAGCGTGGTCTTCGCCGTTGGCACACGGTATGGAGAGAGCTCCATAACAAAGGGTGCCTCCTGCTCGCGGAACATAAACCTACGCATAAGACGTGCCGTAAGCACCGCCATGACCATACCGAAGAGGTACAACAGGAAGAGCACCGTACCTGGATTTTCGGGGAAGAAGATACCCACAATCATCATGTATATAGGTAGACGCGCGCTGCACGACATAAATGGGATGGTCATTATGGTTATTATGCGCGATGTACGACACTCAATAGTTCTACACGCCATCACCGCCGGCACATTACAGCCAAAGCCCATAATCATCGGGATAAAAGACTTACCGTGTAGACCCATGCGGTGCATCACCTTATCCATAATAAAGGCGGCACGCGCCAAGTAGCCCGAATCCTCCAAGAAGGATATAAATAGGTATAGTATCATAATGTTGGGCAGGAACACCAACACACTACCCACGCCACTGATAACACCATCTGTAAGCATATCGCGCAGGGCACCCGCCTCCATCGACTCGTGCACGACATAGTAGAGCCATGCAACACCCATATCAATCCACTCCTGTGGGTATGCACCAAGCGTAAAGGTGCAGTAGAACATAAACCACATGATGGCAAAGAATATGGGAAAGCCCCAAATGCGATGCGTCACGATGGCGTCGAGCTTGTCGCCAATGGTATCGCGGCGATGCTCCACAGCCTGGTATGTCTCCTTCAACGCTCCCGATACAAAGCCATATTTCTGGTTTGCAAGCGACGTCTCGATATCCTCACCTAACGCCTCCTCGATGTCGGTGCGAGCCTTAAGCGCCATCTGTCGCCATCGCTCTATGTGGTGTGCCGACTCAAGCATCGAGGCAACCTCCTTATCGCCCTCGATAAGCTTCAGCGCGAAGTATCGTGGCGGGAAGTGTGCTGTCAACTCATCACGATGCTCACGCATCGAGGCGTGCAACGCTGCCAAGTTCTCCTCGATAACGGCGCCATAGGCTATATGAATATGTCGAACACGCCTATCGCGGTTCTCGTGTACAGCAATAATGGTATCGAGTAGCTCCTCAATGCCTCTACCAGAGGGTGCAACGACGGGCACCATCGGAACACCTATCATCTCGCCCAACGCCTCATGGTCGAACTGCGCTCCACTGCGCTCCAACTCATCGTACATATTGAGCGCGATGACCATCTTGGGGCTCATGTCGATAAGTTCGGTGGTGAGATATAGGTTACGCTCGAGGTTTGAGGCGACAACCGTATTAACCACGATATCGGGAGTGTTATCTATAAGGTGGCGTCTGACATACACCTCCTCAGGCGAGTATGCCGAGTGAGCATAGGTACCAGGAAGGTCGGTAATCTCTATTGTATAACCCTTATATTTTAGCTCGCCACGCTTTGCATCGACAGTGACACCACTATAATTACCCACATGCTCGCTACGACCACACAGCGTATTGAAGAGCGATGTCTTACCCGAATTAGGGTTACCCACAAGGCCAACACTAATATGGTTGTGGCGTGTCTGCACCGCCTCAGCGATGATATCAGCATCGTTGACAAGGTTAATATCATGGCTCTCGCTTATTGACTCTGCCTCCTCACGTGTCATCACAACAATCATCTCGGCCTCCTTGCGGCGTAGCGATATGTCATAGCCCATGATGTGATACTCGATAGGGTCTTTCAATGGGGCATCCAAGATAACCTTGACGCGCTGTCCCTTGACAAAACCCATCTCCACTATGCGACGACGGAAGCCGCCATAGCCAAGCACCTTGACCACGACAGCCTCTTCTCCAGTTTTTAGTTCACTCAATCGCATACACTAAATATATCTTAACGCCACAAAGATATAAAAATATAGGTAAGTGGACAATCCCTAATAATAGGGATTTTCATTTACACAATAATATTTGAAGAATAGTTACGCTTGCATAAATATTTGGTAATTGGGGCGATTTGTCGGAAAATCACACCTTTATAGATATTTTTTTAGCATTTTTTGTTGGATAGTTAAAATATTTCTCTATCTTTGCAAAAGGAAAAACCTAATAATTATTTAGCGATATGAAGACTTTAGTAGAAAAGATCAATGCCCAGTACGAGGCATTTGCAGCAAATGCTGCTTTGCAGGTTGAGAAGAACAATAAGGCTGCCGGCACACGTGCACGTAAGGCTGCTTTGGAGCTTACTAAGCTTCTCAAGGATTTCCGCAAGGTATCTGTAGAGGAGGCAAAGAAGTAATTTGCTCTTGCAATAAAATTTGAGGCTAACCCACACGTTAGACAGGCTTTATTTTTAACTCACTGATTTTCAGCGTTAGTTTTTACGAAAATTACGAAATTCTACATAGGAGACTACATGAAGGTCGTAATTAAGCCAACTAACTACGAGCACAAAG
>SUZK01000003.1 GCA_015059955.1 Rikenellaceae bacterium | reverse complement strand
GATTTTATTAAATGGTATTTGTATTTACAAAGTAATCAGGGGAAAGTCGCCAAAAAGAGAGAGCGAGAAGAATAATCTTCTCGCCCAATCTTAGCGCCGAAAAGCGCCACTTTTTGCATCATTACCACAAATTGGGGGTGACTAAAATACTTTTTAGTCACCCCCTTTTGCTTTGTTGTATAATCTTATAGATCGCCTACAATTCTATCTGACAGTCTCTTCCAGTTCTCAGCCTTGATGTAGGCATCGTATGCCGAGGCTGGTACATGAATCTTTGCAGCAGGCTCAAAGACGTAGATATTACCCAATGTAGGAGGTGTCACAGGAAGACATTTAACCTCGGTCAGGGCGTTGCAATTATTAAACGCATACTCACCAATCGTGGTAACACTGGCAGGAATGGTGAAGTTTGTGATGGCGGTGCAGCTATCAAAAGCATAACCCTCGATAGTGGTAATGCCCTCTGGTAGAGTTATCTCCGCAAGTGCTGTGCAGTTGAAGAAGGCGTGCTGATCCAATGTCTTGACTCCAGCACCCAAGTCTACCTCTGCGAGCATCGCGCAGTTGGCAAAAGCGCCCTCGCCGATATACTCAACACTGTCGCTAACGACAACGCTCTTAACGCCCATAAGCTGGCTTATGGCGAGATTGCCAATACTCTTAACCTGGTCGCCAAAGATAACATCTGTGGCGGTAAGACCGTATAACCAGTGGCTACTCTTTGTCGCATCCTTCTGCATATCAGGCATATCGAAGTTGATGGTTAGGCTCTCGGTCGTCGCCTTGTTAAAGGCGTTGCTACCCATGCTAACAATGCCGTTACCCAATGAGATATAGTCGACACTGCAACCCTCGAATGCACCCCAGCCGATGCTCTGCACCTCGTCATCAAGAGTGATGCTCTCCAAGTTGTCGTAGTATGCAAAGGTGTATCTGTTGATGGCGGTGATATCTATATCAGCGCTATTTAGAGCCATTACCGTAGCACCATCAATCATTAGGTCGACGTTGTCGTTGGCGATAGGGTTGGCTGCTGCGTTGTCGAAGTTGATGCTGCACCACTGCTCCAATGATGGTGCTGTGACACACTCGAGAGCCGAGCAACCCTCAAAGGCATTGCTACTTACGGCTGTTACGCCCTCCATGAACGTAAGGCGCTGCAATGGCTCATACTCAGCAAAAGAGTTGCTGCCAATATTGTTGTGGCACACTACGTCGCTGAACTCCGAACCATTGAGCCAGTGGCTCTCGTCGGTAGTCGCTACGCTCTGGTTTGCGAGCTTGCCCAATGCGATAATCTCTCCATGACAACCATCAAATGCCTTAGCACCAATGTGCTCGACTTTTGCAGGGATGGTGAAGGTCTCGATGCCAGTACAGCCGCTAAATGCCTCGTCCTCGATTGCCTTGATATTGGCTGGTAGGTCGATGCTTGTTATATCTGATTGATTGCTAAATGCATAGTATGGTATTGCGCTAACCTCGCTTGCGAAGATTATACGGCCGTAGTCGCCCTCCCAGTATTGTGTCACAAAGCGTGCGCCAAAGTCCTCGATAACATCCAACTCGATTGCAGCGTTGCTCGATGTTGTATATGTAATCTCGTTAAGAGCCTGGCCATTAGCCGCCTGGATGATGGTGAAGGTGTGTAGTAGGGTAGAGTCGTAGTCATTGGCGCGTACGTAGATTGTTGCCGTACGCGACAGGTTGGTGCTGTTAGGCTCGACATTGAAGCATATCGTCTCATCACGCATAGTGCGAGTATCAATGTTGTATGCAAGCCACTCTACGCCCTTAGGCACAGATACCTTATACTCCCAATTCGTAGATACAGGAATCTCTATCTGACCGCCATTCTCGGAGATGGTGTATATCTCGGTGTCGGCGACATCGAAGCGCTCACGCATCAGCTGTACGACAGGTATCTTCACAGCCTTGCCGTTAGATAGATGCATGATGATGTAGCTCTCGCGCTGCTCGCCAGTCTCGTGCGACGCTACTTGGAGCGCGAATGAGCCTGAGCCGCTGCCGCTGTCGGTAGTCACGGTAATCCACTCATCTGCGGCCTCGATGGTCCAATCGCACTTGGTTGTGAACGAGTATTCGCGCTCGCCGCCGTCAGCACTAAATACAGGCGCCATGTCGCATGTCGCATGGAAGGTGATACCAAGGTCGTTACCATGCTTATCCTTATTGCATGATACAAGCGAAAGCGTTGCCGCTACGATGGCAAAGATTGAAAATATACGTTTCATATCCAATATTGGTGTTGTGTCTAAAATATCTATGTTTGACTTGATAAGGGTATACATCAGTGCAAAGGTATTAATAATTTTTTAATGTTTCACCCTCTTTTGTCACAATTTTTATGCAACGAGGGCAGATACCTCTATTAGATACCTGCCCTCGGTGGGTGATATGGCTCTTTTACAGCGCCTTAGAAGACAACCTTGACGCCTATCTGCATATGCCAGCGTGAGGCTATATTGTCGACCGTATATTGTGCGCCATTGAATTTATACACAGGACGATAGCCATCCTCCACCTCGCGTAACTCGGTCACGGTTACGGGTGAAAGCGCCCAGCTCGAGGTACGATGTACTAGACCCCATGAGCGAGAGATGAGGTTCGAGAGGTTGATGATGTCAAGCGATAGCTCCACACGGCGGCTACTACTCTTCGAGAAGTAGAACGACTGTGCAACGTGCAAATCGAGGCGGTGCACAAATGGTAGAGAGTGTGAGTTGCGCTCGGCAAACTTGCCACGATGTGAGCTGAGATAGCCATCCTCATTAATGTAGTCGTTGAAGGCAGCTTGCGATGTCTCATCTGCCCAAAGCATTGTCGACATTTCGGCCTCTGTTGGGATGTATATCAATGAGTTACCCTTGTACGTGTCGCCATTAACATCTACCTTGCCCTTGGCATATGTTAGGGAGTAGTGCTCGCCCGAGTGGCCGTTGTAGAGGAGCATTACATTGGTGCCAAACAGCCCGTAGCGACGCGAGTATGAGATAGATGCCGCCACCTTATGTGGGAACTCGTAGACCGAGTTGCTCAACGCTGGGTTGTTGCTATCCACGGCGTATGTGCGACCCCAGTTAGACGAAGACTGCGCCGATACACCATCGTTGATACTCTTCGACTGTGAGTAGGTATATGAGGCAGTTAGGCGTAAGCCCTCCAATACACCTGAGAATGAGTACTCGGCACGTGCCGTAGCCGACCATGAGTAACCCCTCTGTGTATTGCTTAGTCGATATACTGCCGAGAAATCCTTTGTCGTTGAGTTGTAGTATGTTGCAGATGTGTCATTGCCCTCACCACCAACAAGCAGTCGCTCTCCGTTGTCGGCTGCTACGAGGTTCTCGACGAAGATGTTGTTGATACCCTTTGTGTAGTCGGCATCGAGGTTTAGTCGTAGACGTCGATATGTGTACTCAAGACCTAATGCTGCTCGGAATACTTGTGGGTAGCGGAAGTTGCTCGCCACAATGTCGATGGCGGGGTTACTCATTATGCCCACACTCTCGGGGTTAAGGCTGAAATCGGGCGTCTCGGCGGGGTTGTTCACCGTGACGCTTGTTGAGCGTAAGCCAGTATTCTGATAGCAGTTAGAGAGCCAAACAAAGGGTATGCGACCTGTGTAGATGCCGGCGCTTACACGTAGCTCAAGGCCTGCTGTTAGTTGGCGTTTGAGTCCGATACGTGGCGATAGAAGTATCTGTGCGCGAGGTATATCGCCCGTCTTTGTCCCGTACTTTGTAGCGAAGTCGCTGCTATTGAATTTCTCGTTTGCAACAGGGGTGTTGAACATCACAGGAATATCAATGCGCAGACCGAAAGTAAGTTGTCCGAGGCTTGTTATCACTTCATCCTGGGCGTATACCGCGAATTGCCCCGTTGTGATGGGGAGGTTACGCCTGCCGTCAGCGAAGTAGCCATACTGATACTTCGATGCGTTGTCGGCCATAAAGTCCTCAAGAGTGTTGTATGTATACGTGCCGCGCGCGTTTGCGAGATATAGGTTGTCGGCACGATATATCTCGTTCGATGTACCCACGGTGATGTAGTGCGTGCCAGGACCCTGAATATGTATATCGTCGCCAAAGATAAATACATCTTGCTTCAGCACGTTGCATCCCGAATATGGGTTTGTACCGATTGTCGCTGAGCCATTGCCTCGCTCACCCAAACCGTTGATAATCACCGCTGGTAGGCTTTCAGGCGTCGTGCGACCATCTGTAAGACGTGTGTAGCCTATGCGGGCCGTGTTTGAGTAGGTGTGATGCTTATCCGACGAGTTGAGCTCTGCAACTACCGAGTGCGTGCGGTTGATGTTTGTGTACTCCGAGCCAGTGAAGTAGAACGACTGCAACGAGTTTGCCGAGTCGTGGGCGTCGGCATGAAGCATGTTGTAGCGTAGCGACAGATGGTTATTATCGTTGATGTTCCAGTCGAGACGTGCTACTGCTGAGCCAGTTAGAGCCAATACGCTATGCTCGCCATAGCCGCCACCATCGTAGCCAGTGAGTGCCTTGTAACGCTCCGAAATCTGCTGGGCCTCGGCGAGGGTGAGTGCCGCCTCGCCAGTGGTGGGGTGGTATGTCGAGGGCGTCATGCTGCGGTTGAACTCGCCAGCCACGAAGAAGAAGAGCTTATCTTTGATGATTGGGCCTCCGAATGTTACGCCCGCGATGTTTGTCATCTGCTCCGAAAGTGGCGAGCGGTTAGCAATGTCGCGACCAGGTGTCGTGCCCCAGAAACGCTCGTTATTAAAATATGTGTATGCCGAGCCTTCGAAGGTGTTGCCGCCGGCACGTGTTACGGCCTTTATCGCGCCACCCGTAAAGCCGCTCTCGCTTACATCAACCGTTGATGTTGAGATTGTTACATTCTCCAATGCATCAATCGGAATGGGGTTTGCCTCGGTCAGCGAACCGGTCATACCCGTTGTTCCAAGACCGTAGATGTCGGCCGACGGCGTGCCATCGATGGTGAAGGCGTTGTAGCGTGTGCTCTGTCCTCCGAGGATGATGCCTCCTGAGGCTGGCGCTACGGCTGTCGACATAAGGTTTGTGAGGTCGTAAATCGAGCGATCTATCGAGGGGATAACCTCCATCTCAGAGCGCGAATAGTCGTTCACATCGCGTAGCCTTGCAGAGTATGCAATGATGTCCACATCGTCGAGCTCTGTGGCGATCTCAGAGAGCTTTGCGTTAATCTCCTTTATTTCGCCTATGCTCAGGGCAGTAATCTCGTGTGTAACGTCGTTATAACCTAAATATGAGATTGTTATCATATATGGTCCGCCCACGCGCATTCCACTAATTGCGAAATAGCCGTCTGTGTTCGAGGTTGCTCCATACTGGGTGCCAGATGGGGTGTGAATGGCTACGATTGTAGCGCCAAAAAGAGGGTTGTCGTTGTCGGTTACTCGGCCTCGTACCGACGAGGTCGTAACCTGTGCCGCTGCCACTGCCACGACAAGAGACAGTGCGACACTCAAAAGCAGTCGCTTCATAGGTTGTGATTTAGGGACACTATTTATGTGTCAGGTTCGAAATTAGGTTGGCAATCGCTTCCAAGAGGATTGCGGTGCAAATTTATAAAAAAAAATCATTCTACAAACGATCACTCTCTATTTTTGCGAATAAAATATACATTGTGGCAGATTTGGTGTTGTGTGCTTGTTGAGGAAAAATTTAATTTGACTAAATAAATCATGCCAAATTATAAAAAATAGTAGGTAAATTTTGCAGATTTAGAATAAATCGCTATCTTTGTGCATTAACTTTGCGTGTATAGTGTCAGCTATCACGTAGGGCATAACGAAAACTTTAATAACTTTATAAAACTTTATTTACTTAAAACTAATGCTTATGGTTAGAAAAGTTGTACTATCAATGGTTGCAACTCTGGTCTTAGGATGCGCTAGTGTATTCGCTCAAGATCAGCGTGTTACCGGTACAGTGACCGATGAGACTGGTGCGCCAGTTATCGGAGCTACGGTTTCAGTAGAGGGAACTACCCGCGGTGCTGTTACCGACATTGCCGGTTATTATGAGATCAACGCTTCAGCTGATGCTACCTTGGTATTCCAGTACCTCGGTTACAAGGTTGAGAGTGTTGCTGTTGCAGGTCGCACGACTATCGACATTGCCCTCCAGCCAGATTCAGACGTAATGGAGGAGGTTATCGTTCAGGCGTTCGGTACTGCAAAGAAGGAGGCCTTTACAGGTTCTGCTGCTACCATCAAGTCTGATGACCTTGCGAAGACTCAGTCTTCATCAGTAGCTAACGCCCTTCAGGGTAAGGTTGCTGGTCTTCAGACAACTCAGGGTTCAGGTGCGCTCGGTTCAGAGCCAACTATCCGTATCCGTGGTATCGGCTCTATCAACGCTGGTAACGACCCATTGTGGGTAGTTGATGGCGTGCCTTACGAGGGTGACCTTAACAACCTTAACATGGCCGATATCGAGACCATGACCGTCTTGAAGGATGCTGCATCTAACGCACTTTATGGTGCTCGTGGTGCTAATGGTGTCATCATGGTGACTACCAAGCGTGCTAAGGCTGGTGATGCTCGTGTTTCATTCGACGCTAAGTGGGGTGTTAACATGCCTGCTCGTAAGCTCTACGACTACACACGTGACCCAGGTCAGTACTATGAGATGCACTACGCTGCATTGAAGAACTACTACATGGATAGCGGTCAGGATGCTGCTACAGCTCACAACACTGTTGTTAACTCGATGACAGCTCCTAACGGTGTGGGTTCACTCGGTTACAACGTTTATACTGTTCCTGCAGGTCAGACTCTTATCGGTTCAAACGGTAAGTTGAATCCTAACGCTACTCTCGGCCGTAAGTTCACTCACAATGGTCAGGAGTATACCGTTCAGCCAGATGACTGGTACGATGAGTTGTACGATCCTTCATTCCGTCAGGAGTATAACATCAATGTAGCTGCTGCTTCTGAGAAGTCTAACTTCTTCGCATCATTCGGTTACTTGAACAACAAGGGTATTACCGATGGTTCTGATATGTACCGTTGGACAGCTCGTTTGCGTGCTGACTACCAGGCAAAGAAGTGGTTGAAGATTGGTGGTAACATGAGCTACACTAACTTCAACTGGAATGGTGCTTCTTCAAACTCTGAGGGTTCGGGTGATACCGCTGACGTATTCTCAGCTGTAGCTGATACCGCTCCTATCTACCCTGTATTCGTTCGCGACGGTGAGGGTAACATCATGAAGGACCAGTATGGTTGGAACGTATATGACTCTGGTGATGGTTCAGTTTGGGGTCTTTCACGTTTCTCTGGTTCACAGTCTAACCCATTGCAGAACATCTGGTTGGATGAGTCTAACTCAGAGGGTAATGCATTCTCAGTTCAGGGTTTTGCTGATTTCACAATCATCCCTGGCTTGGTTCTTACTTTGAATGGTTCGGTAACTATCGATGAGACTCGTTCTACATCAATGCGTAACCCATACTACGGCCAGTTCGTAGCTAACAAGGGTGTGCTTTCTAAGTCTCATGGTCGTTCATACAACCACAACTTGCAGCAGTTGTTGAACTACAACAAGTCATTCGGTGCAAATGAGGAGCACAACATTCAGGTATTGCTCGGTCACGAGACATACAACCTCCGCTCATACTCTGTTGGCGCTGCAAAGTCTAACATCTTCTCTACAGACAACCTTGAGCTTGATGGTGCTGTAGTTGATATGGGTAACTCTTCATCATCATTTGGTGAGTACGTTAACGAGGGTTACTTCTTCCGTGCTATGTACGAGTACGATGGTCGTATCTTCGCATCTGCATCATATCGTCGTGATGCATCTTCACGCTTCCACCCAGATCACCGTTGGGGTAACTTCTGGTCAGTAGGTGCTGCTTGGATTATCAACCGCGAGAATTGGTTCAACGCTCCTATATTTAATATGTTGAAGCTTAAGGCATCTGTTGGTTCACAGGGTAACGATGCTATCGGTATGTATCTCTACACTGACCTCTACTCAGTAACTAACGACGGTCAGGGTGGTGTATCAGTATTGTTCGGTCGTAAGGGTAATCCTAACATCACATGGGAGACTAACACCAACATCAACGTAGGTGCTGAGTTCGGTATGTGGAACGATCGTTTGAGCGGTAGTGTTGACTTCTTCTATCGTTTAACATCTGATATGTTGTTCTCTGTTCCTGTAACTCCATCTTTGGGTTACTCTTCATACTATGACAACATTGGTGATATGCGTAACCTTGGTATCGAGGTTGTGTTGAACGGTGATGTCATCCGTACTAAGAATGTAGTTTGGTCACTCAACGCAAACCTCACATGGGTTGATAACCGCGTATTGAGCTTGCCAGACTCACGTAAGGACTACACTCTTAACGGCCACGAGGGTTTCATCAACGGTTCTACAGGTTTCATTGGTGAGGGTCTTCCAATGGGTTACATCTACATGATTGATTATGCTGGTGTAAACGATAAGGGTGAGTCTACATGGTGGATGAAGGAGGTTAACGAGGAGACTAATGAGTCTAAGTGGGTACAAACTGCTGAGTACTCTGAGGTATCTTCAGATCTCGATTCTCGTAAGGAGTTCGGTTCATCTATGGCTAAGGTATTCGGTGGTTTCGGTACTACTTTGTATGCTTACGGCTTCGACTTCTCTATCGCATTTGACTACCAGCTTGGTGGTAAGACTATCGATGGTGCATACGCTGGTTACATGTCATCACCAACCTCTGCAACATCTGGTAAGAACTATCACCTCGACTTGTTGAACGCATGGACTCCTGAGAATCCTAACTCAGACATTCCACGTTTCCAGTTCGGTGATCAGTATACTACTTCTACATCAAGCCGCTTCTTGATTAGCTCTGACTATTTGAATATCTCTAACATCAACCTTGGTTATACATTCCCAGCTAAGTGGTGGAACAACAAGATTCAGAACTTGCGTGTTTACGTAGCTTGCGACAATGTTTGGTACTGGTCTAAGCGTAAGGGTCTCGACCCACGTGGTACTGGTAATGCCAACTACTCGCCAATCCGTACAATCTCTGGTGGTGTAACCTTGACATTCTAATTTAATAAGGTATAAGACTATGAAATTTACAAAGATATTAACAACTGCAGCAGTTGCCTTTGGTGCAACTGTAGCTCTCAGTGGCTGTATCCGTGAGACCTTCCCACAGGAGGGTGCTATCACTTCGGAGCAGCTCCAGCAGGGTCAGATGGATGTTGTAGCCGAGAACCTTCTCAAGGGTATCCCATCAGGTATGATGTCATACGTTTCTGGTTGGGAGCACACAGACTTCGGTTATCACTCAGTAGGTGCTTACAACGACCACGCTTGCGCACTTATAGCTTCTAATGGCTGGCAGCTTGGTAACCCTGCAGGTTACAGCCGTTTCTATGCTGCATCTTATGGTTGGGGTTATGCCGAGAATAACGCTTTGCCACAGCATGTTTGGTATAACTACTACCCACAGATTAAGTCATGTAATGATATGATTAATCTTGTTGGTGACAACGAGCAGCTTCAGCACTATGTAGGTATTGCAAAGACCTTCCGTGCTATGTTCTACCTCGACTTGGCTCGTATGTTTGAGTGTCTATATGCTGAGGCTCCAAACAATGGCTCATACGAGGATCAGCAGATTAAGGTTGCAGGTCTTACTGTGCCTATCGTAGATGAGACTACCGATGAGACAAGCGCTAAGAATAACCCACGTGCTACACGTGAGGAGATGTTCAACTTTATCTTCGCTGACCTCGCTGCTGCTGAGGAGGCTTTGGCTGAGTACAACCAGTCAAACATCGTTAATCCTGACTTGGCTGTAGTATACGGTCTCTACGCACGTGCTTACATGTGGTTGGGTGGCTTTGATGATGGTCTCAATGGTGAGCTTCCTTCTGGTAACGAGGCTTACGCTAAGGCTTCGGAGTACGCTAACAAGGCTCTTGCAGCACATGGTGGCGCTATCACAACTGAGGCTGAGTGGACAAGTACAACTACTGGTTTCAACACTCCAGTTGCATCTTGGATGTGGGGCTTGACATGGTCATCAGATACCATCATCAACAACCTCTTCCAGTTCACTGCTCACCTCTCTCCTGAGGCAGCTTACGGCTATGGCCCATTGTCACAGCCTGGTGTATCTGCTAAGGCATTTAACCGTCTCCAGAAGACCGACTTCCGTCGCAACCTTATTAAGGGTCCAGAGACCTCATTTGCTGAGTTCGCTCCATACACCCTTATGACTTCTGCTGATGAGTTCAATACAATTGCACCTTACACATTCTTCAAGTTCCGTCCTGCACAGGGTGAGCGTAACGATTACATGACAGCTGGTGCTATCTCACTTCCTTTGATGCGTGCTGAGGAGATGTACTTCATTGATATGGAGGCTACATTGCACACTTCAGGTGTAGACGCAGCATGGCAGAAGCTCGTAGCGTTCATGGCTCACCGTGATACCAACTACGTATGTCCTAAGGCTGACTACGAGGGTGTCCTCGAAGAGATTATCTTCCAGAAGGGTGTTGAGTTCTGGGGCGAGGGTATCGTAATGTACGATATGAAGCGTCTTGATATGGGTATTGACACTGCGTTCCAGGGTACTAACTTCCCTGCTGATGCTCGTTTCCAGATTGAGGGTCGTGTGCCTTGGTGGTCATATTGTATCCCACTTGGTGAGACACAGATTAACCTTGCTATCAAGGAGAATAATCCTAACCCTTCACAGTCTTGGGATCCAATTCTACCTATGGAGTAATTTGTAACTAAAGATTGAGAAATATTATGAAAAATTTTAAGTTTTTAAGTCTTCTTCTTGCCGTAGTAGGTGTTGTTGCATTTACTTCATGTAAGGAGGAGTGGGCACCCGGAGCACCAGATGCGAATATGGGTGTATATTTCCCAGATACTTCGAATCTCATTGTTACTGCCGAGAGCACAACTGTAGAGATTCCAGTATCTCGTGGTGATGCATCGGAGGCTGCTGAGATTTCAGTACGTGCTGAGGATGTTGAGTCTTGTGGCTTCTTCACAGTTCCTAAGAGCATCTCTTTCGCTGCTGGTGAGGATACAGCAAAGCTTGTAATCGGCGTTCAGGGCGATAAGCTTGAGGTTGGTAAGATGTATTCTTTGAACATCCAGCTTGACCAGGCAGAGGCTTCTACTTATGCTGTTTCGCAGCACATCTTCAAGATTGGTATTGCTGAGCCTTGGAAGTCTTTGGGTAAGGGTACCTATCGTGATGACTTCCTTGCACCAATGTATGGTGGTCCTTCTGGTGTTATGGTTGAGGTTGAGATCGTTCAGCACGAGCTTGAGCCTAACCGTTACCGTATGGTTGAGCCATATAGCGAGGCTATGTGTCCTTATATCATCGGTGGTGTACCTGAGGATATGACCTATACTGGTCCTGGTTATGTTGAGTTCGTTGTTGACGAGGATGGTAATGTAGAGATTCCTTCAAGCCCTCTTGGCTTCAAGCTCGATGTAGGTACAGGTAATGGTCCTGAGGACTTCTTCCTTGCTACTGTTTATAAAGATGAGAACACTCCATTGTATGGTAAGTTCGAGAATGGTGTATTCTGGTTCACTACTCCACAGTCTATCATGTGGCATATTCCAGATGGTCGTGGTAACTACGCTAACAAGGCTGGTTTGTTCGCTGTGGCACTTCCTGGTTACGAGATTAAGGACTACGCTATCTCTGCTGCTTATGCAGGTATGGTTACTGAGGCTGACAACACCACAACTACTGCTGTTATCGAGTTCGCAGTAGGTGCTGATGTTCAGTCATACAAGTTCACTGTTCTTGAGGGTAATATTGTAGATACAGCTGATACTATTGAGGCTATCGTTGCTGGCAGCGAGGATATCACTATCTTCGAGGCTTCAGCTGACGAGCTTACATGGAAGCTTGATCTTGGTGCTTCAGGTATCTACACTATCGTAGCTGTTCCTTATGGTGATGAGCCTCAGGTTGAGGATGCTTTGACTTATCCATTCTACTTCCACAAGGATGGTGGTGAGCTTCCAAAGGCTGAGTTCAAGGTGCTCTACGATTCAGTAGTTAACCTTACTGGTCAGGATAAGTATGAGGAGCAGTTCCCAGAGGCTTACTTTGTAGCTCTTGGTATCGTTGGTAATCCTCATGAGATTAAGTCTATCAAGGCTTGGATTGGTGATGCTAACGTAGCTGCTAATAGTGGTATGACTCATGAGCAGATTGTTGCTAGCTATGGTGAAGACTTCCAGAGCGCTATTGATAATATTCGTGCGAGCTATGATCCTGAGAAGGGCTTCGGTTCAGTAGTTATGGGCCCATATAACATGCCTTCAGGTTCTACATCATGCGCTATCGTAGCTATTCAGACTCTCTATGGTGATACACAGGTATTCTACGTAGAGAAGGAGTTGCCTAATGCAACAGGCTTTGCTCTTGGTCAGTACAAGCTTTCTGATTCACTCACACTTAAGGATGCTGATGGTAAGGATGTAGTTGAGGATTATGAGCTTTCAATGAATGTTACTGGTGGTTATGCTGCTGGTCAGCTCATAGCTGAGATGGACGGCTTCCAGTTCCTTGGTTTAATTGACGCTGAGACTAACACCGTTGTATTCGATGGCTTGGAGGTTAATGATGGCGCGGACTACATCTTCAACGACATCGCATTCTACTACGATGCTGCTAAGACCATGGCATTTGGTTACTTCGCTGCATCAGATCCTACTTTGGAGACACCTGCAGACCTTACATTCTCATTCGAGGGTGATAAGCTCGTATCTCTTGATACTTACTTCGCAAGCTGTATCTTCAAGATGGAGGAGGGTTATCCTTTCGTAGGTTACGACTTCTACTTCTCACCTGATGCTACGCTTGAGTATGTAGTAGTTGAGGAGACTCCCGAGGAGGAGCAGCCTGAGACTTCTGCCGTTAAGGCCTCTGTAAAGAGCCTTGGCGCAGAGCTTCAGCTTGGTGCTGAGCACGCTGCTCCAGTAGCTTCAGTTCGCGTTGAGCTTTACAATGGTCCAGTTAACCGTGTGCTCGTTAATAACGCAACTTTCGGTTTCTAAACAATAGAGAACCTTAATACTATTTGCGGCCTGCCCTTTGGGGTGGGCCGCTTTTTTTGTGATAGTGGCACTACTACTGCGCGACATCAGAGAGAGACAAAGATAGATACAACATATATAATTCCCCATAATCCCCATAATCCCCATAATCCCCATAGTCCCCATTATCCCCACTATCCCCATATCTCTCGCCCTCTTGTCCCTCGGTTGCTTGTAACTTTTTATATACTTTTTACCTAAATGCTTCTTTATTGGAAAAATTTCTTTATATTTGCATCTTGAGAGAGTAGAAAATTTTTAAATTTTTTCAAATAAATAGTATGAATAAGGTTAAATTATCTTTGTTTGCCTTGGCTGCAATCTTTGCAGTATCATGTGTTGAGGACCCCGTGATGGAGGAGTCTATGGCTGATGATGTACAGGTTAGTGTTGCCAAGAAGATTATCAACACCGCGGATTATGCCATCGCTGGTGAGCTTGTCCTATATGTAGATGAGGAGACTGCCGACCTATGGGCTAATGCTGAGTCGGTAACACGTTCTGGTAATAGTAACCTCGATGCCTTGGCTATTGAGTTCGGTGCAGAGTCTATCGAGCCAGTGTTTAATATGAATATCAATGGTGACAAGAAGCGCGATATGGGTATGCACCGTTGGTATATTGTTAAGTTCGACAAGGATGCTGATGTTCAGGTCGTAGCCGAGAAGTTTGCGTCAATGAAGGAGATTAACCGCGTGCAGTACTCTACTCAGTTGACTCGTCCTCAGATTAGCGCACATCCTGTGCCAGAGTCACTCGCAACACGTGCTGAGGGTGACATGCCTTTCAATGACCCAATGCTCGAGCTTCAGTGGCACTACGACAATCAGGGTTCGAACTCAATCTACAAGACAGCTAAGAAGGGCGAGGATATCAATGCCTTTGCAGCATGGAAGCACACAACGGGTAACCGTCAAGTTGTTGTGGCGGTCGTTGACGAGGGTGTTAAATATAACCACCCAGACCTCATGGATAACATGTGGGTAAACGAGAAGGAGCTTAACGGCCAGGAGGGTGTCGATGATGATGGTAATGGCGTTAAGGATGACATCTATGGCTACAACTGCGTTAAGGCTAATGGTAACATCACCTGGGATCAGGGTAGTCTCAAGACCGACTCTAAGGGCAATACGTATTGGGATGGCGATACAGGCCATGGCACTCACGTTGCTGGTACTGTAGCTGCGGTGAACAACAACGGTATTGGCGTTGCTGGTGTTGCTGGTGGCTCAGGTATGGGTGACGGTGTTCGCATCATGTCGATACAGATTTTTGATGGCGATAACAGTAGCTCTTTGAGTGCAAATGCTAAGGGTATAGAGTATGCAGCTGATAATGGTGCTTGTATCCTTCAGAACTCTTGGGGTTACCCATTGCGTGAAGGTCAGACAATGACCGATGCTGACTACCAGTCAGGTTATAGTGTTGAGTGTACCGCCTTGCGTTACTTCGTATCGTGCAACGGTTGCTCTGCTATGCAGGGTAATGTAGCTATCTTCGCTGCTGGTAACGACGCTAAGGCTACTGCCGACTATCCAGGTGCTTACAACGAGTTTATTGCCGTAACAGCATATGCTCCAGATGGTCTTCCAACAACATACACCAACTATAATCTCGGTTGTAATGTAGCTGCTCCTGGTGGTGATTATTGGGTTTCTGGCCAATACTCTTTTGAGTATGCTTATGAGGGTAGTGTATTGTCGACTATCCCTGCCGAGACCGTAGACCCATATAGTGGTCAAAAGTATGGTACCGACTACGGCTATATGCAGGGAACATCGATGGCTTGTCCTCACGTGTCAGGTATCGCCGCGTTGGTAGTTTCATACGCTGTTGAGAATGGCATTACGCTTACAAATACTCAGCTATATGATATCCTTACATCATCTGTACGTAACATCGATGATGTCCTCACTGGAACAAAGCCTTATGGTGATAAAGCAAGTACTTACTTCATGGGCCTTGATAGCTTCAAGGGCAAGATGGGTACCGGTAAGATTGATGCTTTGATGGCCATCCAGAGTGTTCGTGGTGCTTTGTGTGTTCCTGCTGTTGTAGGCCAGGAGGTTGAGATTGATGTTAGCGCACTTCTTGGCGATGGTAATATCAAGGTTACTGGCTACTCAGACTTTGAAATTCCTGCTGAGACACGCGACCGTCTTGCTATCAAGGGTGATACATACTTTAGTGGTAAGGTTTACCTCACTTGCCAGAATGCTGGTGTTGGTACTATCACCGTTAAGTATATCGCTGGTGGTAATGCCGTAGGTGGCGGTAATACCACAGGTGGTAAGCTCATGGAAAAGGAGGTTGTCTTGGTTGTTCGTGATGTTAACGACAACGCTGGCTGGTTGTAATCTGAAAAAAAATAATACAAAAAAAATATTCGAGATATGAAAGGTTTGAAGATATGGTCGCTCGTAGCGTTGTTCGCTATGGCGATGACGGCTTGTGATAAGAACCCTGATGATGGTGGCAAGACGCCTGATGTCGGTGGCTTCGAGAATATTGAGCAGGAGTGGAAGCTTGTGTCGGTAAACGGTGCTCCAGCAGAGTTTAACGTCTATATCGGCTTCTCGTCAGGCATGTTCGCCCTCTACCAGCAGGTATATACCCTCGACTATCAGTTCTACGATGGCGAGTATACCGTAAATGGCAATACATTATTTGGTAGCTATTTTGATGGTGGCGACTGGAAGTGCGACTACACTGGTGGCATCAGCGAGGATGGCAAGACCATGACCCTCAAGAGTAAGGAGGAGCACCCCGTAACCTATATTTATGAGGCTTGCACCATCCCTGATATTGTGAAGGAGGAGGCGACAGAGACACGTGCTATAAGTGTAGTTCCCTTCTTGTAATTTTCGATTATAAGGCCGCATCTGCGGTACATCCCAAAAAGTAAGAGACCTCGGGCTGTACTTCGTGTACTATCCCGAGGTCTCTTCTTTTGCGATAGACCAAGCCTAATCCCCTCTGATAACAAATTTGGTTGCGGTGCTGATGTGGGTTGTGGTTAGGGAATTTAGGGAATTTAGGGAATTTAGAGAATTTGTGTTTGCTTCTTAACTTCCTTAATCTCCATTCTCCCCAATCACAATTTATCCGCTAAAAGCTTTCAATTAGAGAAATTTTTGTATATTTGCATCTTGAGAGATTGTGATTTAGCAATGCCTACAATGTTGGAAACATTTAACTTAAACTACTATGAATAGAACAAGACTTTTTATCCTTGCTTTGATGGGGGTATGCTTGGCATCGTGTGCTACCGATACCGTCGACGAGCCCCAGTCTGCATCACCTGAGGTGGTGGCATCAAAGAAGTTTGTAAACACGCCTAACAGTGCGAATGCGGGTGAGCTTATCATCTACGTTGATGAGGATACAGCGCTCCAGCTTGAGAACGCTGCTTGTGCAACACGTTCGGGAGTTACGGCACTCGATGCTGCCTTGGCTGAGATTGGAGCAACCGAGCTCAAGCCCGTATTTAACATGAAGGTCAATGCCGACCTTAAGAGAGAACTTGACATGCACCGTTGGTATACTGTAGCCTTCGATGAGGAGGCTGACCTTCAGAGTGCTGCTACAACGCTTGCTGCGGCAAATGTTGTTGAGCGCGTGCAGTTCTCTACAAAGATAGTAGCGCCTAAGGCCGAGGCTGTGGAGATTAACCCAGATGAGTTGGCCACAACACGTGCTGATGATGTGCCTTTCGACGATACACTACTTCCACGACAGTGGCACTACCATAATGATGGCACTGTTGACTACCCACTGGCTAAGGCTGGTGCCGATATCAATCTCTTTGCTGCATGGGAGCTCACCACAGGTCGTCCAGATGTTATTGTTGCGATTGTTGACGAGGGTGTCTGCTATACCCACAAGGATCTTCAGGCTAATATGCACGTAAACGAGGCCGAGAAGAATGGTGTTGAGGGCGTTGATGATGATGGCAACGGCTATACTGATGATGTGTATGGCTACAACTTCGTGGATAGTGGTCGTGTGACATGGACCCGTAACGGCGACTCTGGTCATGGTACTCACGTGGCAGGTACAGTAGCTGCTGTGAACAACAACGGCTTCGGTGTTGCTGGTGTTGCTGGTGGTTCGGGTAACGGTGACGGTGTTCGTATCTTCTCATGCCAGATTATATCGGGAGGTAATGCTGCCGGTGTAAGTGCTACGGCTGCTGCTGTTGAGTATGCTGCCGACCGTGGTGCTTGCGTATTGCAGAACTCATGGGGCTTTGAGGCTGGTGGTATTGCCAACGACAAAATGTTTGAGACTGGCTCTACAGGTGTTGAGTGGACAGCATTCCAGTACTTTATGAAGAAGAAGAACCACCCCAACCTTGATGGTGGTATCATCATCTTTGCTGCGGGCAATGATGGTAAGGCTGTAGCAGGCTATCCTGCGGCTTACAATAAGCTTATTGCGGTGTCGGCAATTGCTCCTGATGGCTGCCCAACATACTACACTTGCTACGATCGTGGCTGTAACGTGTCGGCTCCTGGTGGCGAGTACTTCCGTCGTAATGGTACGTCCGTAGAGAGCGGTTGTGTGGCATCTACCATCCCTGGCGACAAGTATGCATTTATGCAGGGTACATCAATGGCGTGTCCACATGTTTCGGGTATCGCAGCCTTGGCTATCTCATATGCTGCTGACAATGGTATTGTGCTCACACTTCCAGAGCTTAAGGATATCATCGTGTCATCGGTATCGGGTCTTAAGTTTGCGGGCTCAAAGTCTAACTACGAGACTAATGTCACAATAAACCTTTCTACCTATAACAATAAGATGGGTACGGGTCTTATCGATGCTTACCGTGTGTTGATGGCTGTTCGTGGTACTACATGTATCCCTCTACCCCTTGGTGAGCAGGCTATCCTCGATATCAACTACTACATTGGCGATGGCAACCTTCAGATTAAGATGCTTGAGTCTGAGATCTCTGATGAGGTTAAGGAGAAGCTTGGCATCACCGATTGCCGCTTTATGGGTAGCAAACTTCTTATCACCTGTACCAAGCCTGGCACTGCGCTGGTTAAGTTGAAGTATGTCGCTGGTGGTAACACTGTTGGTGGTGGCCAGATTACTGGTGGTATGGAGGCTGAGCAGGAGTTTGCCTTCGTTGTTCGCCCAGGTATTAAGGTTGATGAGAGTACTTGTGCTCCAATCGTTCCTGGTGGCTGGTTGTAATTATTGTTAACGCATAAAAGTAAAACGAGATATGAAGAAGTTTTTTGCAGTTTTCGCTATCGTAGCACTCGCCTTGGTTGGTTGTGACAAGAATCCAGACAGCGGAGGTCAGGGTGGTGGCAACAAATCGAGCGTTATTGATGGAGAGTGGCATATCACAGAGTGGAATGGCGAGGCTCCTGAGTTCGATGTGTATGTAAAGTTTGAGAAGGGTGCTTTCGAGATTTACCAGCAGGTATGGTCACTCGACTATGAGCTATTCCGTGGTACATATAATGTTAGTGGTGAGATTATTACTGGCTCATATGAGGATGGTGCTAACTGGGCTTCGGGCTATAAGTTCGCAATCGATGGCGACAAGTTGACAATGTATAGTCAGGAGGATCAGAGTATTACCAGCGTGTACGAGAAGTGCGTCATTCCAGAGGAGATTATCACCGAGGCAACAACAACACGCTCATCAGATGTTGTACCTTTCTTGTAATTAATACCTTAATCTATTGAGGGGTAGTCCTTTGAACGGGATTACCCCCATTTTTTACTATGAGACGTTTATTGCTTGTTATAACCCTACTACTATTTGTTGGTGGTGTAGCGGCCAAGGAGATACCATCAACCGTGGCGCTTGATATAGCGCGTGGAGTGTTGGGGGATACAACGCGCGGTTCGGATGTCATTGTGGCGTGGGATAGCCATACGTTAGGCACGACGCGAGGTGGAGATGCCCCAACGTTCTATGTCGTTACACCTACTTCGGGTGTCGGCTTTGTTATTGTTGCTGGTGACGATAGGATAGCGCCTGTGTTGGCATACTCTACACAATACACAATCTCCGACGAGGATATGTTACCCCCTAACTTTGCAGGGTGGCTTAGATATGTTGATGGTGCTGTCAAATATGCTCGCGAGAACGATATCGCTGCCGACGAGGCTACGGCACGACTATGGAGTGAGGAGTATAAGCCCGTAGATGCTACGCTCCTCAATACTGCGCGATGGAGCCAGTATATGCCATATAATAAGTATTGCCCAATGGATGATGGTGAGTTGTCGCTAACGGGCTGTACACAGACCGCTATGGCGATTATCATGCACTACAACCGCTGGCCTGAGGCGGCTAAGGGCGAAACAGAGCCATTTACGACACTCACAAAGCAAGTTGAAGTCCCCTCGCGCGACCTTAATCATGCGTATGACTGGGATAATATGCTCTACGACTATGTCGAGGGCGAGTATAGCGAGGCTGAGGGTGATGCTGTGGCAGTGCTTATGGCTGACCTCGGCCACTCGTTTCAGGCCGACTACTCGGCGATAGGCACTGCGGCACTACCCAATAACGTGGCTATGTACGAGAACTATGGTTATAGCCCCTCGTGCTACCATGCTATGCGCGATTACTACTCTGCGGAGAGCTGGAACGCTCTGCTACGTAGTGAGATTGAGGCTAACCGCCCAGTCTTTTATAGCGCCTATACTGCCGATCAGGCGGGCCACGCATTTGTTATTGATGGCTTCGATGCCAACGACTACTTCCACGTAAACTGGGGATGGGGCGGTGTGAGCGATGGCTTCTTTAAGATTGAGGGCCTTATTCTCCAGGAGTATGTCTTCGATACGACGCACTGGGCGTTCCTCGGCATTCACCCTGTGCGCGATGGCGAGATAGATAATCTGATTTATCTCTCGACACCAGGTATGACAACCAAGGCTACGGAGTTTAAGATGGGTGAGACATTCATAATTGATGGAATATCCATAGCCAACCCCTCGGTTATCAACTTCAGAGGAGAGGTGCGTGTAGGTGTGTGTGATATTGAGGGGGAGTTTAAGTCGTGGGCTACGGATGCTGTCCCGTTCGCGCTCGACTCGAACTATGCCACGTCGGTAGTCAATATATCTGCAAAGGTCGATGACGATATCGTGTCGGGCGATAGACTGCGCACGTTCTACCGAGCTGAGGGCCGTGACAAGTGGCACTCGATGATGCCATATGCCGATAACACTCAATGGGAGATTATCTTGAAGCATCCATCTATTGGCGAGACTACATCTTTGAAGTTTGATAAGACGACGGGCATGATGACAATTATGCACGACGAGGATGTCAAGGCGGCGCTATATCTTTTAGGTAGCACCGTCGAGACGGGTGTTACGACAACCTCCCGAGCGATGACTATCGACACTACTACGCTTAATCGCCAGGATATCTATACGATATATCTTGAGCGTGTAGGTGGCGGCGAGAGCAAGAGCTATACATTCACTCTCAAAAACTTGTAGACGATGAAGAGGATATCATATATAATTGTTACACTCATACTACTTGCAGGATGTAAGAGACAACAACCATTGCCTGAGCCCGTCATTGACGAGATAGCGATGAGCAAGGATAACTACAAACTCGATTACAAGGAGCAAACACTAACCCTTGAGTTTGAGACAAATGCCGAATATCGCTTCGAGATTGGTGCCGACTGGATTACACTTATTGATGTAGGTAGTCGCTCGTTGGAGAGCTACGCGCAGAGCTTTGCTGTTGCTGAGAATACTACGCAAGATGAGCGTAGTACCTATATCAAAATTGTTGCCGGTGAGGTGGAGTACACGGTAACTGTCACGCAAGGTGTCAAGCCCGAAATGTTTAATCTAACCATTAAGCATAGCGCCATGCATCTCGATTCGCCAGTGTGGAGCGGCGAGAATGTCGGTGGCGAGATAGAGTGGGGTGATGGATGTAAGGAGGTGTATAGCGAGGGTATAAGTCATGACTATGCGTCAGAGGAGCAGTATCGTGCTAAGTTCGAGATGACCTGTGTCGATGGCTTTGCGATAGAGCAACTCGGCGAGATTGAGCATATAGAGATTACATACTAAAAAAGTGGGGATGACTTCATTGAAGTCATCCCCATATATTTAAAACAGGGTTATCGTAGCTTCTTGAATACTGTCCTTACGACAAGTGCCGTGGCGCCGCAGTTGTGCTCGGCATACTCCTTGGCCGCATGGCTGGTTCGCTCTAAGTGCTCCTTGTCATCGCGTAGCGGTGCGAACCACTCCTTAAGTTCCTTGGCGCTCTTGACGCTCGTTGCTGCATGTAGCTCTATCATGTCACATGCCTCCTGGAACTTCTTGTACTTAGGACCAAAGGCAATTGGCAGACCGAATGTTGCAGCCTCCAAGGTGTTGTGGATGCCCACACCGAAGCCACCGCCAATGTATGACCACGTCGCATAGCCATATACCGCCGAGAGGATGCCAATGGTATCGAGAATAAGTACTTGCTTGTTGCTGAAGTCGCTCTCCTCGGATGACTCGGTATATCGCGTAGCGCCACCCTTAACAGAGTCTATGATATGCTTGATACGTGCCTCGTCCATCTCGTGAGGAGCTATGACGAAGCGTACGTCAGGGTTGTCGTTGATAAGCTCGATGAGTATCTCCTCGTCGGGGCCCCACGTTGAGCCAGCCACAAAGAGACGCTCACTGCCCTTGAACTTCTCGACGATGGGTATGTGGCGTCGCATCTTGGCTATGGCCGCCACACGGTCAAAGCGCGTATCGCCGGCGATGACTACGTTGTCGTGACCTAAGCCCTTGAGTAGTCGTTTAGACTCCTCGTTCTGCACAAATAGTGTTGTGAAATTCTTGAGTGCCTTGCGCCATGCCCAACCCCATGGGCGGAAAAATACCGACTTTGGACGGAATATCGCAGATACTACATACGTAGGCACGTTGCGCTTGCCGAGCTCATCGAGGTAGTTGAGCCAGAACTCATACTTGATGAAGATGGCTGCCTTGGGCTTCACGATATCCATGAAGCGACGTACATAGCTCTTACGGTCTATGGGTAGATAGAAGATGTAATCGGCACCCTCGTAGTTCTTGCGTATCTCATATCCTGAGGGTGAGAAGAAGGTGAGCAGGATTTTTATTGATGGGTCTACCTTGCGTATCTGTTCGATGATAGGGCGACCCTGCTCGAACTCACCAAGCGACGCACAATGTACCCATACGATATCTTCGTTGGGTTTGATGCTCTCGGACATGCGGTCGAAGATATTACGTCGACCATCCTTCCAGAGCTTGGCCTTCTTGTTGCGGAGTGCAGCCAAACCTACACTCCTCTCAAATAGCCACATGCCTATGTTATACATGCCCATTTGCCGCTCGGTTTGCGATTACAAAGTACAAATGTAATAAAAAAATCTATATGTCGGCACTTTTATTCAATAAAAGTCCACATTTAGGTCAATATTGTTATAATTTGAATAGATTATATGGTATAAATAGGTATGGGCTGATCGAATATCATCGTCAGCCCATACCTCTAAATTATATTCTCGGTGTACTCTATCGAGAGTATTCCGTTGTCGTCGTGCTCTACGGCTATAAGGTCAAACTGGATGTTGCGCCTTGGTCGTCGCATTGCTCGATAGTAGGCTGCGCCACGGCGTAGCGAGCGTATCTTCTGCTCGTCGATGCTGTCGTATGCCGACTGCCAGCTACCGCTCTTGCGCGTCTTGACCTCTACAAAGTGTAGCGTGTCGTAGCGCTCGGCGATAATATCTATCTCGTAGCGCCCAGCACGCCAGTTGCGCTCGACAATGTAGTACCCTCTGTCGCGCAACCACTCCATGGCGGCATCCTCACCCTGTGAGCCTATAAGAGCACTCAGCTCATTCATAGATTACTTGCTGTTGCGCTTGATGAGGAAGTTGATGTCATCACCCGCCTTCACCTCGTAGGTCTCGATGCCCTTCTTGAAGATGCGCATTGGGCGTGAGCCGATAAGCTCGATGTTGCCATCCGTAACGCGGAGCATACACCCCTCTCTAAGGCCTACAACGTAGCGACTGTGGTTAGCCTCGATATACTCCAATATGCGCTGCTCGCGTGTCTCGCCTGCATGACCCTCGGGGTTAGCATCAAGGTAGTGAGGATTAATCTGGAAAGGTATAAGGCCAATAGCACGGAACGAGGCTGGCTGTACGATAGGCATATCGTTTGTAGTGCAGATAGTAGGGCATGTTACATTGCTACCTGCTGACCAGCCGATGTAGGGCACACCCGCCTTCACGCGGCGGAAGATGGTGTCGAGAAGGTCCTCCTCCTGCATCTTCTTGAGAAGTGCGAAGGTGTTACCGCCGCCGATAACGATAGCCTGAGCGTGGCGCACGAAGTTGCGCTTGTTGAGGGCACGATGTACAGAGTTGACCTTGATGCCAATCTCGTTGAAGCGCTCCTGAACCTTGCGTTCATACTCGTCGTATGAGAAGGTGACAGCGGCATAAGGGATGAAGACAACTTCGGTAATACCAGTTAGGGTCTTTTTAATCTCCTCGATAGGATATTTCAAATAGGCCTTACCAGCATTGGTGGAATTGGAAATTAGTAATAGGTTCATAATGTATTATTTATTAATAGGTTAACATATGATGTAATCAAATTGTTGATAATTTTTTTGCGTCATAATGTCAAAGATAATAAAAAAAGTGTTATTTTTGTGGCGTCTGTGAAAATTTTTTTTCAAAGACTTAATTACAGTAGATACAATTTACTACTATAATGTTTAACTAAAACTTAATTATTATGTCAGAAATTCAGTCAAAAGTTGTCGAGATCATCGTTGACAAGTTGGGCGTTAAGGAGTCAGAGGTAGTGCCTGAGGCAAGCTTTACAGCACACCTTGGTGCAGATTCTTTGGACCAGGTAGAGCTTATTATGGAGTTCGAGAAGGCTTTCGATCTTCAGATTCCTGATGCAGACGCTGAGAAGATTCAGACTGTAGGTGATGCTATCAGCTACATTGAGGCTCACAAGTAATAATCGAATTTAATCTTTGTAGGTAGACACGTCGTAATGGAGTTGCGTAGAGTCGTAGTTACTGGTATAGGTACTATTAACCCTTTAGGTAACAATATTGAGGAGTATTTCCACAATTTGGAGGCTGGAGTAAGTGGTGCTGCCCCCATAACTAATTTCGATGCATCGAACTTTAAGGTGCGTTTCGCCTGCGAAGTAAAAAATTATGATTGGTCGCGATACTTCGACCGTAAGGAGGTTCGCAAGTACGACCGCTTCGCTCAGTTTGCAGTAGTGGCAGCCACGGAGGCTGTTGCTGATGCTGCTCTCGGTGACGACTTAAATCGTCGCCGTGTGGGTGTTGTGTGGAGCTCGGGAGTAGGTGGTATCGAGACCTATTTTCAAGAGTGTATGGACTATGCCAAGGGAGGTGAACTCCCTCGGTTTAGTCCATTCTTTGTACCACGAATGATTGCCGACTTGGCCGCAGGACACATCGCCATGAAGTATGGCTTTATGGGCCCTAATTATAGCGTTACGTCGGCATGTGCTTCGTCTAACCACGCAATCATCGACGCGCTGAACCTCATACGTTTAGGTAAGGCTGAGATGATTGTTACGGGTGGTGCTGAGGCTCCAATCATCCAGGCTGGTGTCGGTGGCTTTAGCTCTATGCAGGCACTCTCGACACGCAACGACGACCCCACGCACGCCTCACGCCCCTTCGACAAGGATCGCGATGGCTTCGTGATGGGCGAGGGCGCTGGTGCCTTGGTGCTTGAGGAGTACGAGCACGCCGTGAAGCGTGGCGCTAAGATCTATTGTGAGGTTGTCGGCGGCGGTATGTCTGCCGATGCCCACCATATGACCGCTCCACACCCTGAGGGTGCTGGTGCAATACTATCTATGGAGGAGGCTCTGAGCGATGCTCACCTCGCACCATCAGATGTCGACTATATCAACGTACATGGCACCTCTACGCCGCTGGGTGATATAGCCGAGTTGAAGGCTCTTGATGCCGTCTTTGGCGAGAACCTCAAGAAGATGAGCATATCATCTACAAAGTCCATGACGGGTCACCTCTTGGGTGCTGCTGCCGCCATCGAGGCGTTGGCATGTGTCATGGCTATCACGCGCGGTATCATACCGCCAACAATCAATGTTGAGAATCTCGACCCCGCTGTCGACCCAGAGTTGGATTTGACTCTCGGTACGGCTCGTAAGCGCGAGGTTAATGTTGCCCTCAGCAACACCTTTGGCTTTGGTGGTCATAACTCGACAGTCATCTTCCGTCGTGTAGCGGAGTAACTACCTATATAAGCTCCTGCTCATGTTCGAATTTCTGCTACGTCCCATTCGTCGTCGTTATGGCCGCGATAAAGAGTTCTATGCTGCCATTGACGATATGTTCCACTTTATACCCCATAACATAGAGTTGTATAAGCTCGCGCTTATACATAAGTCGGCATCCGTGGAGCTGGAGGATGGTAGCCATATCAACAACGAAAGACTTGAGTTCTTGGGCGATGCCGTCATTGAGAGCATCACCTCGGACTTTCTATTTATAGAGTTCCCCGACCGCGATGAGGGCTTCATGACACAGCTACGCTCGAAGATTGTGTCGCGCCAGTCACTAAATACCATAGCCTCGAAGATTGGCCTCGATAAGCATGTTATCTCGCACGCCTCGGGAAATATGACCCATAAGCATATCTATGGCGATGCCTTCGAGGCGATGATGGGTGCTATATACTTGGATAAGGGCTACGACTTTGTCAATAGGCTGCTTATCAACGATATATATGGTCGATACCTGTCGCTCGACAATATGCTTCAGTGCGAGACCGACTTCAAGAGTCGCCTTATTGAGTGGTGCCAGAAGAACCACTACTCTATTGAGTTCCGTACAGGTAGCGAGCCTGGTACATCAATGGCGCACCCCACATTCGTATCTACCGTATATGTCGATGGCATAGCCGTAGGTCACGGTGTTGGAGACTCGAAGAAGCAAGCCGAACAGGCTGCGGCACACTCTGTTAGCGAGGCTAAGACTTCGGCTATTGATGATGAGAATAGTGCCAAGATATTGGACCGTATAGACCGCATCGCCAATTAATTTCTTGTGATAAGGCAGACATCTACTGCCGCTAACAAAAATAAATGCGAATGAGCAGTACCATTAAGTACAGCCCATCCGCATTTTTTTTGCCGAGCGTTGTATCTGCAGCCTTCTGACAAGAAATTTTTTTCATGTGATAAGTGGCCTCCTTCGGCCTCTCAATCATTAGCCCGAATAGTTGCATCATAAATCCCCAGTCGGGGAGTAAAGTGAGTCTACTATAATTTTGCATTTTCCATTTTTCTTTGTAACTTCGTATGTTTATTTCAATATACGATGAAAAATATTGTCGATAAGATTGAGTCGCGCGGTGCTACGGCACTCAGCGATGAGGAGCTTGTGGCTGTTGTAATCTCGGAAGGCGCTGATGATGAGCGTGCTAAGAGTGTTGCATCGGAGCTTATGGCGCTTAACTCCCAGTCGCTTGTTGAGTTGTCGCGAGTATCGTTCTCGCGCCTACGTATGATGGCTGGTATCGGTAAGCAGCGTGCAATGCGCCTTCAGGCGGCCATGGAGCTTGGACGTAGGGTGGCACTCTCGGATGCGGGAGCGCAGGAGGTGGTGCAGTCCGATAGGGATGTTGTGCGCGTTATGGAGTCGACGCTTGCAAACCTTCAGCATGAGGAGTGCTGGGCGTTGTATCTCGCCTCGTCGGGTCGCATCATTGAGCGTATGCGTGTTAGTCAGGGTGGCGTTCAGGCCACAGTCGTAGATTGCAAGCTTATCGTTAAGCGTGCTATTGAACTGCTTGCTACTCAGATTGTTTTGGTGCATAACCACCCATCGGGAAGTGTTGAGCCAAGCCGTCAGGATATGGAGCTTACGGAGCGTGTTGCGGAGGCCGCAAAGCTCTTCGATATGCGCCTCTTGGACCACGTGATAATCAGCGCGGGCACTCACTACTCATTCCGCGCACATAATCTGGTGAAATGATTGCTGAAATAACCGAAAAAGTTGTATCTTTGTCGGTTGATATGCCGTAGGCATAAAGTGTAGATTATAATAACAAAAACGATATAGTAACATGACACAGGAAGAATTGTTCAAGAAGCTGATTGCACACTGCAAGGAGTATGGTTTTATATTCCCATCAAGCGAGATTTACGATGGCCTAGGCGCCGTATATGACTATGGCCAGAATGGCGTGGAGCTCAAAAACAACATCAAGCGCTACTGGTGGGACTCGATGGTTAAGCTCAACGAGAATATCGTTGGTATCGACGCAGCTATCTTCATGCACCCTCGCGTATGGGAGGCTTCGGGCCACGTAGGTGCCTTCAACGACCCCCTCATCGACAACCGCGACTCTAAGAAGCGCTACCGTGCCGATGTCCTTGTTGAGGACTGGATGGCTAAGCAGGAGGAGAAAATCGCTAAGGAGGTTGAGAAGGCTCGCAAGCGCTTCAAGGAGAATTTCAACGAGGAGCAGTACCTCGCTACCTCGCCTCGCGTGTTGGAGATTAAGGCCAAGATGGATGCCATACATGAGCGTTTTACGAAGGCTCTCAACGATAACAACCTCGATGAGCTCAAGCAGATTATCCTCGACTGCGAGATAGTATGTCCAATCTCGGGTACTCGCAACTGGACTGATGTGCGTCAGTTTAACCTTATGTTCTCTACGCAGATGGGCTCTACGGCAGATGGCGCCAACACCGTATATCTCCGTCCAGAGACCGCGCAGGGTATCTTCGTGAACTACCTCAATGTGCAGAAGACAGGTCGCATGAAGTTGCCTTTCGGTATTGCGCAGATTGGTAAGGCCTTCCGTAACGAGATTGTAGCTCGTCAGTTCATCTTCCGTATGCGTGAGTTCGAGCAGATGGAGATGCAGTTCTTCGTGCAGCCAGGTACCGAGATGGAGTGGTGGTCGAAGTGGAAGGAGACACGTATGGCATGGCACCGCGCCTTGGGCTTCGGTGACGACAACTACCGTTTCCACGACCACGACAAGCTCGCTCACTACGCTAATGCCGCTACCGATGTCGAGTTTAACTTCCCATTCGGCTTCAAGGAGGTGGAGGGTATCCACTCACGTACCGACTTCGACCTCGGCCGTCACCAGGAGTTCTCGGGCAAGAAGATTCAGTACTTCGACCCAGAGCGTGGCGAGAGCTATGTGCCATACGTCGTTGAGACCTCTATTGGTGTTGACCGTATGTTCTTGCAGATTATGTCTGCTGCCTACTGCGAGGAGAAGCTCGAGAATGGCGAGGAGCGCGTAGTATTGCGCATCCCTGCAGCTCTCGCTCCTACGAAGGTTGCCGTCATGCCACTCGTTAAGAAGGATGGCCTTCCAGAGGTTGCTCGCCAGATTATCGACGACCTCAAGTATGACTATAACGTGGTATACGACGAGAAGGACTCTATTGGTAAGCGCTACCGTCGTCAGGATGCTATCGGTACTCCTTTCTGCGTTACTGTTGACCACGATACACTCACCGACGGCATGGTTACGGTACGTCACCGCGACACCATGCAGCAGGAGCGCATCAAGATTGAGGATTTGCGCAAGATGGTCGACGAGGAGGTATCGTTTAGAAAGCTCTTCAAGAAGATCAAGGAGGCATAGGCTGTGGCACGCATCATCGCTATCGACTACGGCACAAAGCGCACAGGCCTTGCTGTCACCGACCCGCTGGGCATCATCGCCCAGCCCTTGGAGACGGTAGACACAAAGCAGTTGGAGCGCTACCTTGCGGACTACTTCATGCGCGAGGAGGTGACAACCATCGTTGTGGGCTACCCACGACAGATGAGCGGTGCTCCCTCGGAGACGATGCGCTACATTGAGCCGTTGATGGGACGTCTGCGTCACGCCTACCCCGACAAGAGGGTTGTGCCCTATGACGAGCGCTTCACGTCGGTCTTGGCGCAGCGCACCATTCGTGAGAGTGGCATTGGCAAGATGGCACGCCGCGATAAGGCTCTTGTTGATAAGGTGTCGGCAGCGATAATCCTCCAAGACTACATGGCCTCTATAAGTGAGTTCCGATAGATATTGCATAGAGCAAGGCATATTACTAATTGCTAATTACTGATTATAAAGATGATATATCCAATTGTTATATACGGCTCGCAGGTATTGCGTAACGAGTCGGAGGCAATAACCCCAGAGTTCCCCGAGCTTAAGAAGCTTATCGACGATATGTGGACTACGCTTGCCGAGGCTGAGGGCGTCGGCCTTGCTGCACCACAGATAGGCAAGAACATACGTCTCTTCATCGTCGACTGCACACCATGGGGTGAGGATGACCCTACGTTGGCTGATTGGCGCAGGGTGTTTATCAATGCCGAGATATATGAGACCTCGGAGGAGACATCGCTCTTCGAGGAGGGCTGCCTCTCGTTGCCTGGTCTGCACGAGAATGTGCGCCGTCCTGTATCCATCCGTATGCGCTATATGGATGAGAACTTCGTTGAGCACGACGAGGAGTTCACGGGCAAGCCTGCACGTGTCATCCAGCACGAGTACGACCATATCGAGGGTAAGGTCTTTACCGACCACCTCGCGCCACTGCGTCGTAACCTCATCAAGAATAAGCTTCAGAAGATGGCTCGTGGCTCATACCGCGCAGCATATAAGACACGTCGATAGGGTTGTAGGGTAGTCATGGCAACTGTTGAGGCACGATATACGTTCGAGGGTGTTGACCTCGCCTATACCATTGCTGGTGAGGGTGATACCATCATCCTCTTGCATGGCTGGGGGTGCGATGCCACCATCTGGGGCGCCACGCACGATATGCTCGCCGAGCACTATCGTGTTGTCGCTGTCGACTTCGCAGGCTTTGGCCGCAGTGCCGAGCCTAAGAGCGTCTGGGGTGTCGAGGAGTATACCCAATCTATCGAGGCACTTGTCAAGCACCTTGGAATAGAGAGCCCAACGCTCATAGGTCACTCGTTTGGTGGTCGTGTATCTATCCTCTATGCCTCACGCAATAGTGTGTCGCGAGTGGTGCTCACCGATGCTGCGGGCGTAAAGCCTCGCCGCTCGTTTGGCTACTACCGCAAGGTCTATACCTATAAACTTATGAAGCGCACGTTGCCACTGCTTATTGGCGATAAGAAGGCGCAGATGCTACTCGAACAGCGCCGTAAGAGTGCTGCCTCGTCGGACTATAACCGTGCAACGCCCATGATGCGTGCTATACTCTCGAAGTGCGTTAACGAGGACTTGTGCTCGGTGATGCCCAAGATAAAAGTTCCCGTATTGCTCTTCTGGGGTGATAAGGATACGGCAACGCCTATCGGTGATGCTCGTAAGATGGAGCGCCTGATGGGTGATGCTGGTCTTGTTGTCGCTGAGGGTGCTGGTCACTTTGCAATGCTTGAGCAGCCGGAGCTGTGGAGTGCTACGCTTAGGTCGTTTCTTAAAATAGGGTAGCTATGAGTGCGATGATACACATATTTTCGGTCGTGTGGCTCGTATATCTGTGGGCTACGATGCGTTACTCGGTGCAGATGTTCCAGCAGAATAGCTACCGTGTGGAGCGCTATAACCGCTGGCTCGTCTCGACACGCGAGTATCTCTCGAGGATGAACCTCGTGGCGCTGCTTGCTGCCATCACCTTCGCCTTTACCTCACACTGGATAGCACTCACCATATTTGCAGTATGGATGCTTGTTATCGCTATTGCCGAGTTCTCGATAAAGTATAAGATTGCCTTAGCCTATACGATGCGTGTTAAGCGCCTTATGGCTACACGCATGATACTCACAGCCTTGGTAGTCGCACTGGTACATATCTTTGCAGTGGAGTATACGCTTGTGGCGATGATGCTTCTTACGCTCGACTACTGGAGTGTTGTCGCCAACGCGATTAACCGACCAATGGAGGCCTATATCACACGCTGGTACTATAACGACGCCAAGCGTATCCTACGCAGCATGCCTCACCTCAAGATTATAGGCATAACGGGTAGCTTCGGCAAGACATCAACAAAGCACTTCCTATACCGTGTGCTCTCGGAGAAGTATAACGTGCTTATGACCCCTGGTAACTTCAATACTACGTTGGGCGTTGTGCGTACCGTACGTGAGCACCTTAAACCCCACCACGAGGTATTTATTGTCGAGATGGGTGCTAAGCAGCAGGGCGATATCAAGGAGATATGCGACCTCGTCGCTCCAGAGATGGGTGTCATCACGTCGGTCGGAGAGATGCACCTCGAGACCTTCGGCTCTGTCGAGATGGTCGCCCGCACCAAGTTTGAGCTTATCGACGCTCTGCCTGAGGGTGGCTTCGGCGTGGTGAATATCGACTCGGAGGCGGCGTTTGAGCATCTCAAGAAGTTGCAGCGCAAGGTGGCTACATATAGCGTCGATAACCATGCGGCCGAGTATCGCGCAACAGATATTCGCTACTCGGCAAACGAGACAACGTTCTCGGTGGCGTGTGGCGATAGGGTAGACGAGGGCTATGCTACGCATATCCTCGGTCGCGGCAACATCCTAAATATCACTGCGGCTCTTGCCATTGCTGAGCATATGGGCGTGTCGTTGGAGGCGCGTCGTAGGGCTGTGCGTCAGATTGAGCAGGTCGAGCACCGCCTGAGCATGCGCCGTATGGGAGGCATAGCGATATTGGACGATGCCTATAACTCAAATCCTACGGGTGCGCGTATGGCCCTTGAGGTCTTGTCGAACTTCGCAACGGAGGGTTGTCGCTATGTCGTTACCCCTGGCTTTGTGGAGATGGGCGCTAAGCAGTATGAAAACAATAGGGCCTTTGGGCGCGATATAGCACTCTCGAAGGCCGATGGCGTATATGTCGTTAACGAGGTTAACCGCAAGGCTATAACCGAGGGCCTTGCCGAGGGCGGCTATCCACAGGATAGGGTTAGCTGCGTGGCATCCTTCACGGAGGCTATGGCTGAGCTGCAACCTCGCCTTAAGGTGGGTGATGTGGTGCTCTACGAGAACGACTTGCCCGACTCATTTAAGTAACAATAAACAAACCGAATATAAAAATGAAGATTAACGTAGGTGTAATTTTTGGTGGCCGCTCTGTTGAGAACGAGATATCGGTGATCACAGCGGCACAGACCATGGCAGCGATGAACACAGAGAAGTATAACATCGTGCCTATATACATCTCAAAGGAGGGCCATTGGTATACTGGCGAGAAGCTACGCTCGACGGACAACTATCGCGATATGAAGGCGTTGTTGCAGAGCGTTACGGAGGTATACTTCCGCCCTGTGTATGGCGATAACAACCTCTATAAGGTGCATAAGCCAATGTTCGGCAGCGATGTGGTGACAACCATAGACGTCATCCTACCATGCTTGCACGGCACATCGGGCGAGGATGGCTCGTTCCAGGGTCTTATCGAGATGACAGGCATCCCTTATGCCTGCCCTAACCCTCTCGCCTCGGCAAACGGCATGGATAAGATTACCATGAAGATGATACTCAAGGAGAGTGGCATCCCTGTTGTCGACTACGTATGGTTCTCGGATAAGGAGTGGCTCAGCGAGCGCGAGGCGTGCTGCGAGCGCTCTAAGGCTCTCAGCTACCCACTTATCGTTAAGCCCGCAAACCTCGGCTCGTCGGTAGGCATCAAGGCTGTGCACAACGAGGATGAGCTTATCGAGGCTGTCGATAACGCCATCAAGTACTCGAAGCGTATCATCGTTGAGCGCCTTGTTGAGCGCCTCAAGGAGATAAACTGCTCGGTGCTTGGCGACTACTACGACTGCGAGGCGTCGGTATGCGAGGCCCCTGTGCGTAGCGGAGAGATTCTAAGCTATGAGGATAAGTATCTCGGTGGTGGCAAGAATAAACCCTCGGAGGGTATGCACTCTACCGTGCGCGAGATTCCTGCAAACCTACCAGAGGCAACCACCGCTTTTATCCGCACCACGGCCTGCAAGACCTTCCGCGTGTTGGCATGCGACGGCGTGTCGCGTATCGACTTTATGATTGACGAGGCCACGGGCGACATCTTCGTCAATGAGATTAACACCATCCCGGGCTCGTTGTCGTTCTACTTGTGGGAGGCTACGGGCATCAAGTTCGATGAGCTTGTTGACCGCCTCATAGCCATCGCCTTCAAGCGTAAGCGCGACTCGGAGTTCAAGACCACGAGCTACTCGGAGAATATCTTTGCCTACCAGGCGAAGCATGGTGCGAAGCTTGGTGGTGCTAAGGGCGCTAAGAGATAACCTAATAAAACAACCTAAGACTATGACTTCACTATACGACAATATTATTTTTGGCCCTGTGCGCTCGCGCCGTCTTGGCCTCTCGTTGGGTGTCAACCTACTCCCTATCGAGTCTAAGCTGTGCAGCTTCGACTGCATATATTGCGAGTGCGGCTGGAACGACGAGCACCCCGGTAAGCGCCGCTTCAATGCGCGCGAGGATGTGCGCACGATGCTTGCCGAGACCCTTGAGAAGATGGTTGCTGCGGGAACACCTCCCGATGTAATCACCTTCGCAGGTAATGGCGAGCCTACTATGCACCCCGACTTCGAGCCTATCATTGACGACACTATCGCCATGCGCGATAAGTACTGCCCATCGGCAAAGGTGTCGGTGCTCTCGAACGCTACGCAGATACACCGCGAGGATGTGCGTCGTGCGCTGATGCGTGTCGATAACAACATCCTTAAACTCGACTCGGCATTCGACGCTACGGTGCAGCTTATGAACAAGCCTCAAGGGAAATATACCGTGCAGCGCACCGTGGAACTTTTGAAGGCCTTCGAGGGTAACCTCATCATACAGACTATGTTCCTACGTGGTGAGTACCTCGGCCAGAAGGTCGATAATACCACCGACGAGGAGGTGACTGCATGGCTTGAGCTTGTCAAGGAGATAGCACCCAAGCAGGTGATGGTATACTCGCTTGACCGAGACACCCCATGCCAGACGATATATAAGGTCGAGAAGGATGAGCTGCGCGAGATTGCAGCACGTGTTGAGGCACTCGGCATCGCCTGCTCGGTAGCATAATGAAGAGACTATAAAAAACTATAACTATGGAATTTGAAGGTAAAGTATTGGAGATTCTCCCTCCCGTATCGGGCCAGTCGGCACGTGGTACATGGGAGCGTCAGACTGTGATTTTCGAACAGCCTAACAAGCAGTATGGCAAGGAGTTGGCTGTGACATTTATGAATAAGAGCCAGGATGTGGCATTACTCCGCGTTGGCGAGAGCTACATGGTATCTTTCGATATCGAGAGCCGCAACTATCAGGGTCGCTGGTATACCGATGTTCGTGCATGGCGCGTTCAGCCTATGCAGCAGGCAGCCGTACCACCTATGCCTGACATGCCTCCATTTGTTGAGGAGCCAGCGGCTGCGTCAGCAGCAGGGGTTATAGATGACATGCCATTTTAATTTGTTGTGATAAGGCAGCATCTGCTGCCGCTAACAAAAATAAATGCGAATAGGCAGTACGTAATAGTACAGCCTATCCGCATTTTTTTTGCCGAGCGTTGCATCTACTACCTTCTAACAACAAATTTGTTGTGATAAGGGGTCATCTGCGACCTCTCAATCATTGGGCTGAATGGGAAATACGCTTAGTATGTCCTATCCAGCCCAATTTCATGTCGAGGCCACATCTAACCCCTTCTAACAACAAATTGATTTGTTGTGATAGCGGCGCATTAGCGACGCTTCAATCAAATCACCGAATAGGAAATACGTCAAGTATGTCCTATCCCGCCCAATTTCATGTCGAGGCCACATCTAACCCCTTCTGACAACAAATTATTCGCTGAGGTAATGTCGTAATCAGCGGCATATCCCACAACATCCGACTATATGCCAGGGTTGTGGAGTTAATTTATATATCGTCTTTTAAGGCTGTCTAAGTGTAATATTTATCATAGATATTGTGTAATTATATCCACAATATGCTACTTTATGAGAAATATTTACTATCTTTGTTATAATATTAACTATTAACACCCTAATATATGGAGCTAAAGAGTGGCGTGCTACTTCAAGGCGGTAAATATCGCATCATCAATCATCTTGGACGTGGCGGCTTCGGTATGACCTACCTTGCTGAACAGGTGATGGCAAAGCGTAAGGTCTGCATAAAGGAGTTCTTCCCCAAGGATTTCTACAAGCGTGAGAGCGATACGGGAATGATTACCCTCTCGTCGGATGGTTTTGCTGAGTCGATGAATAGGTTTAAAGCAAAGTTTATCAAGGAGGCTCAGACTATCGCAGCACTCGATCACCCCAATATTATTGCTGTGCACGATGTGTTCGAGGAGAACAATACTGCTTATTATATTATGGACTACGTTGATGGTGAGTCACTTAGTGCAATGGTTAAGCGCCGTGGTAAGCTAAAGGAGGCTGAGGCTATCGACTATATTAGGCAAGCTGCGGCGGCATTATCGCATATACACTCGCAGCAGATAATGCACCTCGATGTGAAGCCTGGCAATATCATGGTGCGCAAGAAGGATAATCGTGCAATATTGATTGACTTCGGTCTCTCGAAGCATTATGATGTGGCAAGCGGTGAGGCTACGTCGACAACTCCTGTGGGTGTAAGCCACGGATTTGCGCCTCTGGAGCAGTATAAGCAGGGTGGTGTGAGTACCTTCTCTCCTGAGACTGATATATACTCGTTGGGCGCAACGTTGTACTTCTTGGTAGTAGGTAGCGTGCCACCACAGGCGGCTGATATTGCTGATGATGGACTCCCAACACTTCCCAAATCGCTGTCATCGGGCGTACGTACTGCCATTGAACGCTCTATGTCTGAGAAGCGTAGAGATAGACCACGCTCAATTTCTGAATTTTTGAAGTTGCTTGATGGTGGCGCACCAGTGGTAACTGCGCGTGATGATGAGAGAACTGTGATAGCTTCTCGCAACTCTGCAGCTAAACCTGCACCAAGACCGGCCGCGAAGCAGCACCAAATACCGGCACCGCAGAGTAAGAAGGTTGAGTGGCAACCAAGCAGTGCATCTATGCAGATTCTCGAGGAGAAGGCTAAGGCGGAGCGCCGTCGTAAGATAATTAAGATTGTACTTATTATCTTGGGTGTAATTGTTGGTGCCATAGTCCTATACTATGTGGTTCAGATTATCATAGCCATACTCGTCATAGGTGGTATCATAGCAGCAGCTTTCTCAAGCTCTAAGGATTAGCATCGAAAACGATATCTAAAAACAAAGGGTCTGCCCATCGGGCAGACCCTTTACTCTCATTAGCGAGAGTGACTATTTAACTGCATTAACAATAGCTTCGAATGCCTTTGGCTCGTTGAGTGCAAGGTCAGCCAAAACCTTACGGTTCAAAGCGATGCCCTTTGTATTCATCTTACCAATAAACTCTGAGTAGGTCATACCGTGCATACGTACCGCAGCGTTGATACGAACGATCCACAATGAACGATATGTTCTCTTCTTCTCACGACGGTGTGCATAAGCAAACTGCAAACCCTTCTCGACAGTATTTTTCGCAACTGTCCATACGTTTCCCCTTGAACCAAAGTTACCCTTGGCAAGTTTCAAAACCTTCTTTCTTCTTGCGCGTGACGCAACAGCGTTGACTGAACGTGGCATAAATTAAAAGTTTTTGATAGAGCTGATAGCGGCGTGATTCTCTCACACTCTTTGGGGCTATTGCGCTCCGTTGTTAATTAATTTTTTTTTGCGTTAGTGCTACTACTTAATTCAGCAAATTACTTTACGAGCAACTGCTTGATCTTAGCCTCGTCGGCTGGCGAAACGATACCTGAGTAGCAAAGGTTACGCTTACGCTTGTTAGTCTTTTTGGTCAGGATGTGACTGTGATAAGCGTGCTTACGCTTGATCTTACCTGTGCCGGTGAAAGAAAAACGCTTCTTTGCAGCGGCATTTGTTTTCATTTTTGGCATGGTTCGAAAATGTTAAATTAGTTAATAAATAGCTCACAAAGGTAAAAATTATTTTCCAAACATCCAAATGTTTTATATCCTCAAAATCTCAGCCCCGCCACATTATATACAAAAAATGTAGGCTACCCGTTAATGATAGCCTACATCTAAGTAGTTATATCTCGCGCGATACTACTTCTCCCTCTTATAGAGTAGGTATGAGCAGATGGTTGTTACCACTGCAAAGAGACCTGTAAGCAGCGCACCCATCGTGCTTCCCTCGTATGTCGATGAGCTGAACCTATAAGTATCGCGTACATCATTAAGGTCGGCAACTGACTTTACATCTAACTCATCCCAGCTGCAAGTGAAGGTAAGGCCTGCATCTACGTCAGACATGTAGAAGAAGATGACCATAAGAAGAGCCAAACCACTGCCGAGTACAGCGAAACCATACTGACGATATAGCAGACCGTAGAGTGCTACGATAGCGCCTATCAATGTGAAGATGCCACATACAGATGAGATACCACTGCGCGAACCCTCAATGATGAGATCCTTCTCGGCGTTAGGTATCTCGCCGTGGAATGATACTGATGCCCATGGCATGAAGACCATGATGAAGAGTGCAACAACGCCCAATACAGATACAATCCATAGTGGCTGCTTGCTGATTTCTGGCTTTGCCCAGTTTGTCTTTGCCACAGCTTCAAAATCTAAAAACTTACCCATAGTAGTATAATTTAAAGGTTAATAGATGTCGTATGTCTATGTCAAATTTTAGTTGCCGAGGTGCCTAAAGTGGGAGCTTTAAACAGTATACCCCTCCCCTTCTTATGCCTTAGTCGCTGAAACAAAGGTATAAAAAAAATTTTTTGCCGCCAACAATCTCGGCAATTTCTTCCTCTCGACACGAATTTTTCTGCAATTGCGAAGCTCCATCTACCATTTTATTTTGCCATTTGGCTAATCTTTACTACATTTGTATAATCTTTTATTAAGTAAAATCTATGGAGACAAATAACCCTACACGCAAGCAACAAGCTCTTGCTGAACTCAAGCAGCGCACAAAGATAATCGCTATACTCTTCTGTGCATCGATACTCGTTGTTGCTATCTTCTTCCTCTTCAAGGAGCCGCCCGTTGATAACTCAGCATCAAGGGAGCCTGACGGAGTGCTTAATGGTCACTGCTATGTAGACCTTGGCCTAAGCATCAAGTGGGCAGAGGCTAACGTTGGCGCCGAGGCCGACACCCTTGTAGGTGACTACTTTGCGTGGGGTGAGATAGATGCTAAGGAGCACTATGACGAGGATAACTACACCTATATCGGCCACAAGCAGCACTCCATAGAGCGTAAGCGCAAGCACGATGCCGCCACAAATGGTTTTGGTCGCGGTTGGCGCATGCCTACCAAGGATGAGGTGACGGAGTTGGTCGATAAGTGCTCGTGGGAGCTTGAGACTACCGAGGGCAGATGTGGCTACCGTGTGACAGGCCCTAATGGTAACTCGATATTTATCCCTGCGGACAACGCCTCGGAGGATGCTGTGCCTATGGTGACACTATGGTCGTCATATTCTGTTGATGGCGACTCGACATCGGCATATGCCATTCAGGTGGCAGATACCATGCGTCGCGTTGTGGCGACTCCTGCTTATCGAGGATTGCAGGTACGCGCAGTGACAAGGTAGTTGTTTGACCTCTTATAACATAAATGGGGATGACTTATTAGCCATCCCCATATTTTGTAGCTGTGCTACGGAGTACTAATTATGCCTCAAGAGCGAAACGCTTGTAAGCTACAACAGTTGCCTCCTTGTCTGCACGCTGGATGCACTCGCGGATAGACTCCTTCTCACCAACTACGCACTGGTTAAGAAGAGTGTTCTCCTCGTAGAACTTACGCATCTTACCCTCAGCAATCTTCTCAAGGATAGCCTCAGGCTTGTTAGCATTCTTAGGATCCTGCTTCATCATCTCCATCTGGATAGCCTTCTCCTTCTCAACAACATCTGCTGGGCAGTCGTTCTCGTCGATTGAGAGTGGAGCCATTGCAGTTGCCTGCATAGCTACCTTCTTAGCAACCTCCTCGTCGATAGCCTTGTTGAAGCCGAGGATAGTACCGAGCTTCTTGTTGAAGTGAACGTAAGCTACGCAGTAAGGAGCCTCGATACGAGCGTAGTATGCGAGCTCTACCTTCTCGCCTGTCTGACCAGACTTCTCGGTAACCATCTCCTCTACGGTGTTGCCCTCAGCGTTCTTAGCTGCCATAAGAGCATCACGGTCAGCTGCGTCAGCTGCAACAGCAACCTCCAAGATAGCGTTTGCTGAAGCACCGAACTCAACGTTCTGAGCTACGAAGTCAGTCTCGCAAGCGAGGCAAAGGATATATGCCTTCTGGCCAACAATCTTAGTTACAACAACACCCTCAGTAGCAGTACGGTCTGAACGCTTTGCTACAACGAGCTTACCCTTCTCACGGATGATGTCCTTAGCGCGCTCGAAGTCGCCCTCAGCCTCCTGAAGTGCCTTCTTACAATCCATCATACCTGCGCCGGTCATCTTACGGAGCTTCATTACATCAGCTGCTTTGATTTCCATATCTGTAAATTTTTATTCGTTAACGTTTTTTTAAAGTAACCGAGGCGAGCGGGCATGATGCCTACCCGCCCTCGGTAATGTTGTGGCTTGCGCCTAAAGCTCTGTAAGGATTACTCCTCCTTAGCCTCCTCAGTGGCAGCAACAACCTCGGCAACAGTAGCCTCCTCAGCATCTACGGCAGCCTTAACAGCCTTCTTGATGCGTGGCTTTGCCTGCTTTGCGCCCTCCTGAGCCTCAGCCTCCTGAGCCTCCTTCTCCTTCTCGAGCTTGCGCTCCTCAGCGCCCTCAGCGATAGCACCGCAAACTACATCGAGGATAGTAGCGATTGACTTCTGAGCATCGTCATTTGCAGGAATTACGTAATCGATGTCGGTAGGATCACAACAAGTATCAACCATTGCAAATACAGGAATGCTCAAACGCTTAGCCTCCTTAACAGCGTTCTGCTCCTTCTGCACGTCGATAACGAACAATGCAGCTGGAAGACGGTTAAGGTCTGCGATAGAACCGAGGTTCTTCTCGAGCTTAGCGCGCTGACGAGAAATCTGGAGCTTCTCGCGCTTTGAGAAATTATCGAAAGTGCCGTCGTTGGTCATCTTATCGATGGTTGCCATCTTCTTAACGGCCTTACGTATAGTGGGGAAGTTTGTAAGCATACCGCCTGCCCAACGCTCAGTAACGTAAGGCATACCTACGGCTGCTACCTTTTCGGCAACGATCTCCTTAGCCTGCTTCTTTGTTGCTACGAACAATACGCGGCGACCGCTCTTTACGATCTGCTTAAGTGCTGCTGCAGCCTCATCAAGCTTGATAGCTGTCTTGTGAAGATCAATGATGTGGATGCCGTTCTTCTCCATGAAGATGTATGGAGCCATTTTAGGGTTCCACTTTCTCTTCAAGTGACCGAAGTGTACACCGGCCTCCAAAAGTGTATTAAAATCTGTACGTGCCATTTTCTCTTTTGTTTTTTTGTTTTTTAACTCTTTTGTCAACCTCGCGGTAACGCCCATTGGGCTGTTCTTTGAGGTTTGTTCGCAATCGGGCAACCATCGTGGCAGCACACCGGATGCACTCTTTTCTCCTTTATGCTACGCGCACCCTCTTCTTCGAAGATATATTAATATTAGGTGTGGTCCGCGTGGTTTTCAACCCTGATTGTGCTATGCCGAAAGTAAAAGGTCGGTAAGGATTAACGCTTACTGAACTGGAACTTACGACGTGCGCCTGGCTGACCTGGCTTCTTACGCTCAACCTCACGTGAATCACGCATGAGGAAGCCGTTCTTCTTCAATACAGGACGCATCTCTGCATCAATCTGGCAGAGAGCACGAGCAATACCCATACGGGCTGCCTCAGCCTGACCCTTGATACCACCACCTACGAGGTTAATAGTAACGTCGTAGTTCTCCAATGTGTTGGTTACGAGCAAAGGCTGCTTAACCTCATACTGAAGAATGTGCAAGGGGAAGTAAACCTCCAACTCCTTGTGGTTGATTGTAATCTTACCTGTGCCGGGCTTCACGAATACGCGAGCAACAGCTGCCTTACGGCGACCTACGGTGTTTACAACTTCCATAATTCTTACTTAATCTCGTTTAACTTAATCTCCTTAGGGTTCTGTGCAGCGTGAGGGTGCTCAGCGCCAGCATAAACCTTCAAATTCTTCATGATTGCCTCACCAAGGCGGGTCTTAGGCAACATGCCGCGTACTGCGTGCTCTACAACGAACTGAGGCTTCTTACCTGTTGTGAGGAAGTCCTCAGGTGTAGCGAAACGCTGACCACCGGGGAAACCAGTGTAGCGGGTGTAGACCTTATCGGTCATCTTTGCGCCAGTAAGCTTCACCTTATCCGCGTTAATTACGATAACATAGTCACCGCAGTTAGTGTGGGGAGTGTAGCTTGGCTTGTTCTTGCCGCGGAGGATCTTAGCAACCTGCGAAGCAAGGCGTCCCAAAATCTCGTTCGTAGCGTCAATCACGAACCACTCCTTCTGAGCGTCCTCTGCCTTGACCGAGATAGTCTTGTAACTCTTTGAATCCACTTTGTTAAAAGTTTAGTTAATACTTAATTTATTGTAATCCATTACCCGAAAACACTTTTTCGGGCTTGCAAAGATACAAAATTTTAATAACAAACAAATCTATGCTCGCTCTTTTTTTTAAGATAAAGTGTTAATCGCTGAAAACTGAGCGAGTTAACATATTTTCGAGGCGCGATTATTTTGTGTATATAGTGTGTTGGAGTTAACAATGAAGCCCGTATAACCTTGTAAAAAAGAGCTTAGAGAAAACCCTAAGCTCTTTAACATATATATCAGTGTGCTATGTATTAGCGTGCTATGCGGCGAGTGTCGCTCTTTCGACTCGTGTTGCGCTTGGCAAGCTCCGTTTGAAGCGTTGCCTTACGCTCCCTCTCGATTGCTACGCGGTCAGCGTCGCTAACCTCAATCTCGATATGCTGTGTGCGGTCGATGCGAATGTCGCTTATCGACAGCTCCGAGGTCGCCAACGTGCGTGATACTACCATCGACGATGGCTCGCCACCATATGCCTTGAATGTTTCAGGCTCCGAGGCGCCATCCTTCGTTAGGTAGATAACCTTGCGGAAGAGCTTGCATGGCATAAACATCGCGTCGTAGGCTACTGCAACAACGGTCATCTCAGTATCCATAGGCACCGACATAATCATATTTTTGAGCGAATAGCCCATATTTAAATCTTCGTAGAACATATCATCGGGTAGGACGTTCTCATCTGTTAGGTCGCGGTTGTATACGGCGAAGTAGAACTCCTCGTACTCGCCCTCTATATTTACCGACAGAGGTACGATAGCCTCGTTGTCGCAACCCTCGAACTGCGTGTAGCCATACTCGAAGAGTGCCTCGCCATCCCAGTACTCATCCCACTCTACCGAGATATTGATGTCGGCATACTCCATTGCCGTTGTTGTGAACATCTCGCTAAATACCATGTCGGTAATAAACTCTGCGGTGTCGTAGTCCATGATTACTACGCCTATCTTGTAGTCGGTCTCTGGGCGTAGGTCGTATGCCGTAGTTGTGATATAGCCCTGTGTAAGCTCCCATGACGAGAATGCGGGGATATCTCCATCATAGTAGTTGTCGATGATTGTGCGAATATAGGCCTTTGCCTCATCTGCGGTGTACTCCGCTGGGTAGATTAGCCAGTTATAGAAGTGGCCCTTATCCGATGGGTCAATCTCAATCCAGGCGGTATCTGCGGCAGGGACTACGTTAAATGTGAATGTACACTCCTTAGGGTCGCCAGAGGCTGTTGTAGTCACCTCTATCTTTATCATCTCGGTCGTTTGTGTGCCCGCCTTACTACCAAATACAAGTATGGTGTACTCTGTCTCAGGGCGCATACGCGAGAAGGTATGGGTGTAGTTGCCGTTAAAGGTATACTCGCTAACCAGGTAGTCGTACTTGGTTGTCACGTGTTTATATATCTCGCTATCTGTCATGCCGGCAATATCCTCCGACTTAACTGGGATAACCACATATGGGTCATTATTGGTTGTCGTCACCTTTACTGTCACCTGAGACTGGTTTATCTCTTTAATCTCTACCGAGAGTTCATTCTCCGACATCTCGGCCTTAGGTGTTGTGTACTCGGCGAATGATACCTCACCTATAAGGTTACACTCCTCGTCCCACTTGGCTGCATAGATAATGTACTTTGTATCTGCCTTTACTCGTTCCCAGCCATCATCGACAGTGTCGTAGACATTGCACATATCGAAGTACTCCTTGCGTGTGTCGATAAACTCGTAGTATAGAAACATCTCGATATTTGCTTCGATATCGCCCTTTTGGATGGCATCACGAAGGTTGTCGCTGCCGGCCAACGTCTTCCACTCCGCAATCTCTGCCTCGGTAGCTACGCCGTGATAGTAGTTTACGCCCTTGTGCGAGGGTGTCACGACGAACTCCATGATGTAGTCCTCCTCTTTGATGTCGAAGGTGAAGGTGATGTCGCCCTCGTAAGGCTTCTCGGTTGTAGCCTCCTTAGCCACGATATCGGTGGTACGCTCTCCATCTATGGTTAGGCCATAGACGTAAATAACAAACTCTGTCTCTGGCGTGAGGTTCTCAATAACAATCCCCTCCTGCGAGCCCATGCCTAACATATCGGCAAGGAACTCCTCGCGGGTGATGCCGTAGCTCTCGGCGAGGTACTCGAAGTATGCCATGTCGGAGATAAATATCTCCTCATCGCTAACTTTGTTGTCCCAATACTCCTTGTATGTCACCATCGGAATCCACGTCATATCGGGGTGTGACGCCTCCACATTGAATGTGATGGATGTTGGGCCCACCTCGGTAATCTCCACCTCGAGCGATAGGTTCTCGCGTGGTGTCTCGATATTGGGTTGCTTCACGGTAATCTCTACATTCTCCGCACCCTCGTACTTCAATATTACGTTAATCACTCGGCCAGCAGATGTGACGTTCTTATCAGCCGAGAAGCTGATTTTATCTCCGTCAACCTCCACAAGCAGCCAGTCGGCGAGGTTCTCGATTTCGATATCCTTACGCTTGTCGGCATCGACATTCTCGATTGTGTAGCCAATCTCGACGCTCGCGCCATGCGAGTCGAGTAGGACCTCTGTTGCGTCAACTTTGATTACAGGAGCCTTGTCGTTTGTTGTTGCTGGCTCTTTCTCGCATGCTGCGAAGCACAGTGTGAGCAGTACAGCCATCAACAATTTTTTAATCTCTTTCATAAATTTGGTTAATGTGTGTGTAAATATGTTTATATCTCTCTATTACTGCACAAGTTAATCTACGCAAATATATGCATTTATATTCAAATATCGCATAAACGTCACACTTTTTTTATGTTTTTCATGTTATGCGAGTAACTCGTTGCGCCTCCTGCACACCATAGGTGCGGCATAGCCATCGTCGATATGTCGAGTCGCCACCCAACGTCTGCTCCATAAACCATCGCGGCAATGGTGTTATGCCGTGTGGCTGGGGTTTTGGAGTGGTTGGTTGGTCGGTTTCCTATGTTTTCGACCGACCGACCACCCATCACTTTTCCACTGTGGCTGAGGTTTTGGAGTGGTTGGTTGGTCGGTTTCCCTATGTTTTCGACCAACCAACCACCCATCACTCTTCCACTCCTTATCAGTAAAGTATTGTTTTGGGGTATAGTGATACCCACACTTATCAAGGCGGTTACACTTACCTACGTTATCATTGATATATATATTATATGTATCAATATAACGAGTAAATGATTGTTTACGGCCACACTGAGGACAGGTATAGCGACTACCTCGCCCTCTATATCTCTCAAGCTGATATCTATAATTATTATTCATACTGATACTATATATGTATATATTATTATTGAGATTAAGAATCTGTTTGAATTTTATTTCGAGATTATTTGAGGACTATTTTTGAGCAGATATTCATTTTGGGGATGCAGGGAATAGCGAGCTATTTTCAAATTTCCAAAATGGATAGATGCCGAAAAGAGTCTCAAAGAAGCCGAAACTACTCTTAGCAATAACGAATTAACTTGTTTAATAAAATTCAAAACAGATTCTAAGATTAGTTGGTGGTTGGTCGGTCGAAAACATAGGGAAACCGACCAACCAACCACTAACCATACGTCATCAGTCGATTTTCTTAAGAGCTTCAATGACCGTTGTATGCGACTTATAACCGAACTCTTCGGCAATTTGTCGATAGCTCATCCCCTCCTCGCGCATGGCGCGCATAAGCTCTATACGTTAGCGCTGTGGCAACATTTTAGTTCGACGTTGTTAATAGATAAAAAAGAGGCTGACTTCAAATCCTTACGGACTTTTTAGTCAGCCTCATCAGTATACTTATACTATCTTTTTCTTGCTAATTACTCAGTTGTCTGCTCCGCTTCGGTCTCAGCCTCAGCCTCAGCCTTTGTAACCTTGAATAGCTCAACCTCAAACTTGAGAGCCATGTTTGGCTCGATAATGCTGCCCATAGGAGGGTTCATGTTGTACGCCAACTCCGATGGTATCCACAAGGTAATCTTACCACCCTCGTTGATGTATTTAAGACCCTCGGTCCAACCCTTAATAACGCGGTTTAGTGGGAACTCGATAGTCTCGTCACGCTCGTAGCTTGAGTCGAAGGCCTCGCCTGTGCGTATTGTACCCTTATAGTGTACCTCAACAACATCGTCATCAGCGGTAGGGTATGCACCATCGCCCTTGCGCTCAACGCGGTAGAGTAGGCCCGACTCGCTCTTCTGCACGCCCTCCTCCTTCTCTATCTCGGCAAGCCATGCCTTAGACTCCTCGAGGTTTGCAGCTATCTTCTTCTCGTATCTCTCACGACCCTTCTGCTGTATCTCTATCGAAATCTTCTGAATTTCGGCCTGGAGCTCCTGAAGTGTGATGGCGAAGATTGAGTTGAAGCCCTCATCGCTATTAATAGCCTCGGCAGACTCTACGGTGAGAGCGTCGTTGAAGCCCTTGAAGAACCAACCGAAGTTGAAGTTGTCGATATCAATCATCGATGCACCATACTCCGAGCCAATCATGCGAGTAACATTCTCCTTGGTGAACTGCTCGTTGAAGAGCTCTGGAAGCTCTGGCATACCCTCAGTGACGCCACCCTCCTCGAATGCCTCACGCTGATACTTAGCCTGCATATAGGGCATAAGCATTGAGTACATATACATCTGGAAGTTCTGGCTGTTCTGTATGCGCTCCTCGCTGTCAACCTCGCCTGCAAGGTAGAATGTCACAAGGTGCTTTTTAACATCGTCGATGTTGAGCTTCAAATCCCCGAAGTTGAGGTTTGCACCCAAGCCGAGGTTAACACCCATAGCGTATGAACGCTTGTCGACAATCTTGTCGAGGGGGTTGTCGCCATTCTCGGCGATAAGAGCATTGACATCCACAATCTCCTGCTGTATCTCCTGAGCGCGTAGACACTGCTCGCATGTGCCGCATGTGCACAACTCAACAGACTCTGAAAATTTTATTTCTGGGTTTGTGGCACCCTTGTCTGCCTTTACACTCTCAGCCTGCTTCTCCTCAGCCTTCTTCTCCTCAGCCTTCTTGGCTGTACTGTTGCACGCTATGGCGAGTGTCGCACTCGCGATAGCAATAAAATAGAATAATCTTCTCATCGTTTTTTTTATGTTTTTAATAATATCGTCTCTCTATCTTGTCACTAAACGATTACTTCGCTTAATTATTATACTCTTGGTCAAATATATCCTCTTCCTCCTGCGTAGCGTCGTCATCGTCGCTATTTACGGGTATCTCCTCACCGTCGATAACAAGCGTCACGTTGTACCTATTACGGCCGTTGTTGCCTACAATCTTGCTACGCTCGATAGCGTCAATCGCAAGAGCACCTTCGCGTAGCTCGGGGTGGTGGAAGCGTATATATTCGGCGATGGTATTGTTGCGGTGCTCCATAACCCTAATAAGCTGGTCATCAATCATATCGCCATATAGAGCGCGTGCCTTGGCGTGCGATGTCATCTGCGACGCATCTATGCCACGTTCCATAAGCAGCGAGTCGGCAAAGGTATGCACATCCTTATTCGATAGTCGCATACTCTTAATCTTCGAGAAGTCGAGCATATCGAGACGCTCGCTGTCGTTGCTCTGCTGCGAATTGTAGTATGCAATCTTAAGGTTGAAATCGGCAATCTGCTGCGTCGCACGCTTGTAGTTGACGTCGTGTGTAAGGCGCACACTCAGCGTCTCGTCATCACCTAATGCCTCTACCAACTTATCTATGCGGGCATACTGCTCGGCTGTGAGTCCAGGTTCAAGAATCTCGACACCAATATTGCGGAAGGCATCCTGCTTATCGCCACTCATCCAGTCGAATGGCGCTGCCACAACCTTGAGCAGAAGGTTGCCTATGGCCTTGAGTATCGTGCGCTTGTACGAGAACTCGGGGGACTCTATGTTGCCCGATACGGGTAGCTCGATATCTATATGGTCATCCTTGTCCGTGAGGATGTATACAGCGGCACGCAGTGGTAGCTTATACTCCACCTCCATGCTCTTATCCCTCTTGCTGAGCTTGAAGTTGTAGGTGCCAAGCTGGTTGATACCGTTTAGCTCGCCATTGGTTATCGTATTCTGACTTCTGAACGTGAGGTTACCAGACTCTACGGGGAATGCCGTGTAATACTTGATATATGGCTCGAGGGTGTCGATATCCACGTTCGACAGAATCATCATAATATTCTGGTTGTAGAAGTCTTCAAGGCCTCCCTCCCAGTGTATCATGGCCTTGCCCTGCTTAGGCACGTTGGCCTCAATGGTGATGTCGTTAACGCCATCAAGGTCAAGGTTCTTTGCCTTTATCGAGGCGTTGCTAATATTGTAATTGAAGGCCTCGTGTAGGGTGTTGTCCGCGTAGAGAATAGTACCCTCGGTAAGCTGCATATCGCCAATCTTTATCATCATCTCGTCGATGACGTCATCATCGTTGGCTGTGATGACCACCTCCTCGCGTACGTCGTACATCTCGCCGCCGAGGCTCTCGGCCGTGGTCTCGACGCTCACATATGTATCCTCAGGGAATAGTCCGCTGAAGTTGGTGCTACCATCGGCATTGAAGATAAACTGTGTGGCATACTGCGAGGCGTATAGCGTATCGAAGATGTAACGCTCATGCTCGATGTTGAGGTTCTTAAGGCTACCACTTATGCTCTTGGCACTGAGTATGTTGCCTCCGTCAGGACCCAATATTACGCCATCCGTTATGGTGAAATCTCCGCCAATATCCATAGCCCAGATGTCCGAGACATTACCCGTGATGTGTGCCGTTGCCTCGCCAATACCCTCAACACTTGCGATATTTAGATATGGAGTCCAATACTTATACGTATCGCTGAGGTTAAAGTTGTCGAGTGTACCACGGAAATCGAAGTCGAAGCTGTCGTAGTTGAAGAGTAGCGTACCCTCAACCTTGGCACCCTTGTTTATGAGTAGGGTAGCATCGATAGTCGACATCACATCCTCCATGTGGAATTCGTCGGCATGTAGGTTCATCGCCGTGAGCGACCATCGCTGATCTATCTCGCGGTCGAGATACTCGATATGTCCATCCTCGAATGTTAGGTTCTCGATGGTAATCTTCCACTCGTCGCCCTCCGCCTCGGATGAGTACTGCTCCTCTATGGCTGTTGGCAGGATGTACTTGACGAAGATATATTCGACCATATCGTCGAAGTTGAATATCTCGCCATTTTGTACTATGCTCAGGTATGGACGTGTAAGATGTACACGAGTGATGTGTATATGGTTGTCAAATATCTCACCTACGGCCATATCTACCTCCATGCGGTCGATACTTGCGAATGGTGTCTGCTCGTCAGCCTCGTAGAGGATGATATTATCCGCCGTGGCGGTGCCGTCGAAGAGACGTATACGCAGGTCGTCCATCTCGATGCGACGTCCCACAAGCTCCTTGTCGTTACGCTCGACATAGCTCTCGACAATGGGGCCCAACCAAATTATTAGTATCAGCGCACCAATGATTAGGAGTGCGAGTATTACACCCAACGATATGAGCGTGTATCGCAACCATTTAGGCATGCGCTTGCGCGAGCGATTACTCTCGTCTGCAGCCTGTGGTTTGTTTATATCCTTATCACTCATACTCTTGATGCGTTGTTACTATTACTTCTGCCACCTCATCGTGAAGCTACGTAGTGGACGGATGAGGAAGCCTGGAAGATACTTACATATCGGTATTAGCAGTCTAAACCACCAGTCGGGGACCACTACGCGGCGACCCTTGAACATAGCATTCAGACCACGACGCGCACAGCTCTTGGGAGACATCAGTATGCCCCACTTAACGCCGAAGCGCTGCAAACCCTTAGATAGTCCGTAGAGGTCGGTGGCGATGCCGGCAGGACATATCGCTGTTGCCGTAACGCCCGTCTTGCGAAGCTCCTTGGCAAATGCCTGAGTGAAGCTCTTGACATAGGCCTTGCTGGCGCTATATGCCGAGAGGCCTGGGAATGGCATCCATATAGAGTAGCTCGACATGTTGAGGAGTCGGCCCTTGCCACGACGCACCATATCCTCGCCATAGAGACGACACATCGTCGTCAGTGTGAGGTCGTGCAGAAGGATTATGCGCTCCAGACGCTCAACGGGGGTGTTGAGGATGTCGCAGAAGGAGAACATACCCGCATTGTTGATAACAACATCGAATACGTAGCCCTCCGCAACGGTCCAGTCGTGAAGCGAGCGTGCCGCATCCTGTGTCGCGAGGTCCATGACCTTCGTTACACACTTGACACCGTGTGTCTCGGCTATCGTCGCTGCCTCATCCGTAACCTCGGGGCGTATGTCAACCATCAAGAGGTTGTATCCTAAAAGCGCCAATCGCTCGGCATACTGACGGCCGATGCCTAAGGCAGAGCCTGTTACTAACGCCCAGGCGCTACCGCGCTCCACCTCGCCTCTCTTACGCTTGCTAAAGCACATACCTCGCTACTTTATTGAGTTTATCTCCTTCCACAAGCGCGCAGGGATATGCTCCTTACAGTTGTGGCAGCACTGCATATCTACCGAGTACATACGTGCCATACAGTAGTCGCGGTGGTCGCAACCGCTACGTGTGGCCATATCGCCCTCCTTGAGCTTGTTGACAAAGGCGGGGTCGTTGACCAAGGCGCGTGCCATCTGCACAAGTTCGAAGCCCTCGTCGAGAACCTTCTCGATACCCTCGCGCGACACAAGACCACCTACGTATACCAATGGTCCCTTCAACGCTGCGCGGAACTTCTTGGCGTTCTCCAAGAAGTAGCACTCCTCGAAGTCGTACTGCTTGATAAGCCACTGGCCGAAGAGCGACACCACAATCTTCTGCAACCACTCGTTCCAACCCATGTAGTAGCCCATGGTCTTTGTTGGGATGCGGCCACGCATTACGGCCATCGGTGCCTTCGACACGAAGCCCGACGATAGCACGATGCCATCGACGCCAAATGTCTCAATCTGCTTTGCTATCTCGATAGACTCTGGCACCTGAATACCGCTCTTGAAGCCATCCTCCATGTTGTGTTTAACGAGAACACCCATGCCATGCTTGCGAGCCCTCTCCATCACCTCCTCCAAGCACATATTCATAAAGCGCATACGGTTCTCCAACGAGCCACCATACTCGTCACGACGGTGGTTAGTGTAGGGCGATAGGAACTGCGAGATAAGGTAGCCATGGCCAGCGTGTACCTCCACAGAGTCGAAACCCGCGTTGTATGCCGTGTCCACGGCCGTGCCAAAGTCCTTGGCAAACTGGATTATCTCCTTACGCTTCATGCGGCGATGGAAGGTCGGAGAGTATAGGTTGAAGCCGTTAGATGCCGATACAGGGAAACTGCCTGCCGTTGACCAGTGTGTCATATTACCACAGTGGCCAAGCTGAATGCCTACGGCAGCACCCTCATTGTGTACTGCGTCTGTAAGGTCGCGTAGTGCGGGTACTATCTCGTCGCGTAGCCATAACTGCTTGTTGAACGATATACCGCTACGGTTAATTGATGCGTATGCTACGGTAGTCATACCCACGCCACCCTTGGCAACGCTTACGTGGTAATCCTTGAGTGCCTGAGTAGGTGAAAAATCCTTACCCATAGATTCGAAGGCTGCCGAGCGTATCACTCGGTTGCGAAGCGTTACGCTTCCCAGTTTGTAAGGAGTAAATAGCTTAGACTCCTCCAGTCTCTTCTTGTTTTCCATTATATGGTAATTTAGTAGATAAACGGAATGATGCGCTTACGCTTGAGCGAGGTGAACTCCTCGCCAAACTCCCTCTCGTAGCGCTTGTAGAGTGATGCCGAGCGAGGGCCGAGGTTCGCAAATGTCCATAGTGCGAATACAGCACCTGCCCACGACCATGTCGCAATGGCGAAGCCTACCCACTCCATAAACTCGCCAAAGTAGTTTGCCGACGATACGTAGCGGAACATGCCACCCTTAGGGATGTAGTGCTTCGTGTCGCCAGGCTTGCGAAGATGGCGAATTATGTAGTCTGAGTGTAGGTTTGTTATAAAGCCGAATAGCCATACTGCGATGCCGATGTAGATAAATGGCTTCGACATCCAACCCTCGTAGTTGCCATAGTAGAATACCCAGCCACCCTGCATGATGGCGTTCAGCGTGTTGAATACCATGCCCATGAGCATGATGCCTACGGGCATCTTCGAGTTGCCACGTATGAGCATTGGGAAGATGAACGAGCGCTGGAAGTAGTGTGTCTGAAAGACGATGAATAGTAGCAACGGTGCCACCTCAAACCTTACGGGCGACATCCACCAAAGTGCCGCCATGGCGAAGAATACTGGACACTCCATAAGTACCCACGCCACCTTGTTGGGTACGGGGAAGCCAAACTTAGGGTTGAATAAATAACCATATCCTGCCTCCACAAAGTATAGGGCGATGAATACCACCACAGCTACTGCTGCCATGATGATAAGTAGGGTGTTGTATGCCTCTAACGATAGTAGTTCGGTAAACATAATAGCTTGTAATATAGTAGTTTATATCCTGTCGTGCGTTACGCATATTGCGCGTACGCGTGCGCATAACCCTACAAAGATATGTATTATTTCGTGAAAAGCGAAATAAAATGTTCAAAAAGAGACCAAAAGAGAGATTTAGTAGCCTCAAAGACCATGAAACCTACCATTCGTTATTTTGCAGTATGCCTTTGTCAAAAGGCGCAGACTGCAAGTCTGCCACAAGTCCCCCTTATCAAAGGGGGATTTAGAGGGATTGTCTATATGAGAGTGGCAAGCTATGCTTGCTTACTCCTATTGCTGAGTAAAGCGCAAAAAAAAAGAGAACCGAAAAGTTCTCTTTTTCTCTTTGTGCATTCCGTTAATTACTCAGCCATTATTACTAACAACGCGATAACTGCCTTTGTTAAAAGGCGCAGACTGCAAGTCTGCCACAAGTCCCCCTTATCAAAGGGGGATTTAGAGGGATTGTCTATATGAGAGTGGCAAGCTCTGCTTGCCTACTCCTATTGCTGAGTAAAGCACAAAAAAAAGAGAACCCGAAAGTTCTCTTTTTCTCTTTGTGCATTCGTTAATTACTCAGCAATAGGAGTAACGCTCACGTATGACTTACCAGAAGCCTTCTTGCAGAAGCCAACTGTACCGTCAACCAATGCGAAGAGTGTGTGGTCCTTACCCATACCCACGTTCTCACCTGGGTTGTGTACAGTGCCTCGCTGACGCACGATAATGTTACCCGCCTTAGCGTACTGACCACCGAAAAGCTTTACACCGAGTCGCTTGCTCTCTGACTCACGGCCGTTCTTAGAACTACCAACACCTTTTTTGTGTGCCATTTCTTACTACGTTTTTAGGGTTTAACAATTAATCTCCTCAACGAGAACCTGTGTCAGATACTGACGGTGACCGTTACACTTCTGATAACCTGTTCTACGCTTCTTCTTGAACACGAGGACCTTGTCGTCCTTGAGGTGCTTCAAGATCTTGCACTTTACTGAGGCGCCTTCTACTACAGGTGCACCTACCTTAACCTGACCGTCGTTGTCTACAAGCAGGACTTTGTCGAAGCTCAAAGACGAGTTTTCCTCGCCCTGGAGACGGTGAACATAGAGCTTTCGACCCTTTTCAGCCTTGAACTGCTGACCTGCAATCTCTACTATTACGTACATTTAATCTAAAAATTGAATGTTTAGCGCGGCAAATGTACGAATAATTTTCTAAATAACAAGCCTTCCGAAGAATTATTTTTCCATAATATTGTATGGCACACTTTTGGTTTTCGTTTGTCGCGGTGTACGATATGTGGAAATATTGTCATTTTTATAGCTTAATTTTCGCATATGTATTGCTTATTTCGAAAGTTTGTTTTAACTTTACGTTGTGATTACTGTTGACCGCTAAAACCTTTCCTTCAATGATCGATCAGACTATCCGTGAGTATCTCCTTCCTGAGCAGTTTAATGCCGCTGTGCGTGCTGGTGCCGCCATTATGAAGATATACAAGAGTAGCGAGGACTACCACGTTGCGATGAAGAGTGACCATACGCCCATCACCATCGCCGACCGTATGGCGCATAACACCATCAAGGAGTCTTTAGGTACTACACGTATCCCTATACTCTCGGAGGAGGGGCGACAGATGCTCTACGACGAGCGCCGCAACTGGGAACTCTTCTGGCTTGTAGACCCGTTGGATGGTACTGTTGAGTTCATCAAGGGTAACAATGAGTTTACGGTTAACATCGCCCTCATGGAGAATAATATCTGCATAAGCTCTGTGGTCTACGTTCCCTACCATCGTAAGATCTATATCGCTGAGCGCGGTCGTGGCGCATGGGTTATGTACGATGTTGCGCCCGACGCTGCTGCTGCATATAGCTACGACGATATTCATAGCAACATTGTGAGGCTCCCTCTTGCCGATGCCGAGCATACCACATTCAGGGTTGCTGTGTCGCGCTCACATCAGACCGAGGAGACACACGCTCATATCGAGATGCTCCGTGCCGAGCACCCCGACCTTGAGATTGTCGAGCAGGGTAGCTCCTACAAATTTTGCCTCTTGGCCGAGGGCGTTGTCGACTACTACATACGTACCACTACAACCTCCGAGTGGGACACTGCCGCAGGCGAGCTGATACTTCTTGAGTCTGGCGGTGTCACCCATGCCTATCCCTCTGGCGAGCCGTTGGCGTACAATAAGGAGGAGTTGGATAATCCGTGGTTTGTCGCCCGCAGATAATTTGTTGTGATAAGGGGTCATCTGCGACCTCTCAATCATTGGGCTGAATAGGAAATACGTCAAGTATGTCCTATCCAGCCCAATCTCATGTCGAGGCCACATCTAACCCCTTCTGACAACAAATTGGGTCGTGGTGCTAATAAATGTTGCCGAGCGTTGTATCTGCACCATTCTAACAACAAATTCTGGTGTGATAATAGCGCATCTATTGCTGCTTACAAAGAGTGACGCCAATGGACGGTACATCAAGTACAGCCCATCGTCGGGATTTTTGCCGCGTGTTGCACTCGACACCTTATGACAAAATATTATAGGGCGACCTTAAAAATAAGCTTCTTAACACGACCATCGCCAAGCATCGGCGCGTGCGCATCCTCGGGGTAGAGAATTGTGAACTGACCCGCGCGTACCTTATAGAAGGTCTGAGGTTTGTCGCCGTAGAAGATGATGTCGCGCTCCTTGTCGAACGCATCCTCAGGCTTTGTGCAATCCTTGCGCTCGCTCCAGCCGAAGTGCTCCTCACCCTCGATGACAACTTGAATGTCGATATAGCGGTTGTGGGCCTCGAGGTGTGCCGCGTCGAGTGGTCGTAGCTCCAACGACGAGACATTCACAAAGAGGTTGTCACCATCAATAGTGTGGCGACCATCCTCCAAAGCTCTTATATCCGTTGAGCGTAGATAGTCGAAGACGGCCTTAAAGTATGGATGTAGGGCGTAGTAGCGCTCTGCATTTTGGATTGAGTCGAGTATCATAGTTATAGGGTTTATCTAAGTGCCTTCAATCGTGCCATGACAGGCAGGTGGTCCGACATTGTTGCGCTGTGGTCAGCCTCGTAGCTATGCCCCTCTAAACCCTCCGAGTAGAGTATGTAGTCTATGCGTAACACATTATGCATAGGGCGGAAGGTGCAGCCATTGCCGCTACCAAGCTCAATAAAGGCGTCGTTGAGGTTGTCCGATAGGGTGTTATAGACGTAGGACATAGGCGTATCGTTAAAGTCGCCGCATACAATATTGCGGTGTGGCGAGCCCTTTATCTCCTTGTGTAGCATGTCGGCATGCTTGGCGCGTATCGACGAGTTGTCGGCGATGCGCTTAACGATGCTACGCACACGGTCGCCATCCTGCAATATCTTGCCACGCGCGATATCCTCGCTATCCTCCTCGGAGATGCTCATCGTGTAGAGGTGGTTGTTGAAGATACGCACTGTATCTTTCTCCTTGATGATGACATCTACCCACTGCGAGGTGCCTGTGTTGAGCCCCGATATCTCACCCTTGCTATCCTCAATAAAGGGGTAACGGCTATATGTCCTAAGCACTACGTTTCCAGACTCCACACTCTCGTGCACGAAGTATTCGCCATACGTATGTTTGTAGAGCGTATCAATAAGGTCGGCGCCCTCGGTGTCGCGAGGAAACTCCTGCAAACAGAGGATTTCGGGCACACCCTTAGATGATAGATAGTTGACAAACTTGTCGACAATGCGCTCTCCGTCATCGTTGTAGAAGCCTCGGATATTGTAGGTCATGATGGTAAACGACGAGCGGTCGACAGGCTTCTCGACGCTACGCAGAAAGTCTATATTATAGTATTTCGAGATGTGTGGAACGCCGAAGAGTGCCACAATAGCCAATATGGCTGCGAATATCCATCGCTTAAGGATGGTCATCACCAACATCATTACGATAACGCCCAGGTAGATAAGAGGCGCGAAGATGCCAACGATGGTCAGCGAGTCGAGCTTGTCGGGTGTCACATGGGGTGTGATGTAGCATATAAGCATTGCTACGACAAGCGCAATACATATCACAGCCGTAAGCACCCTAAAAATGATGCTTATGGTCGAGCGTCGACGTATGGGCCTATCGTTAGAGTAGCGGCCTATGTAATCTCCATCCATTGACATACTTCTCTTGACGTGCTAACTGCTAATAGATATATCTGTTTCTGTCGCGGCGCTCCCACCACATAAGGAGCAGCCAGCCCCAGAACATACCGCCGAGGTGTGCAAAGTGGGCGATACCCGCGCTGCCATAGACGCCGAGGAATAGCTCCAAGAGACCATATATGATAACGAACCACTTAGCCTTCATCGGGATAGGTGGTATGAGGAGCATGATGGTTGCGTTGGGGTGCAACATGCCGAAGGCGAGCAACAGACCGAATACCGAGCCTGAAGCACCAATGGTAGGCGTCCAAAGGTATGCGATGCGCTCAGCGATGTTGCCTCCGATATGTGCCAAGTCAACCTGAGCAATAGCCAGCTGCACGATACCTGCGCCCACACCGCAGACGATGTAGTATAGCAGGAAGCGTTTCCAACCCATCTCCCACTCTAAGGCGCGACCGAACATCCACAACGAGAACATGTTGAAGAAGAGGTGGGTGATGCCTCCATGTAGGAACATATAGGTGAAGGGCTGCCATATCTTAAAGAATGGACTCTCAATGGGGAAGAGAGCAAAATTACCCATGATAAACTCCCACTTATCAAGCATATAGGTCGCCATAAAGGCGAGTATGTTGATAATGATGAGGTTCATCACCACTGGGGGCATTGCCGATTGTGAACGGTAGTTCATAGTATTCTCTGGTATTAGTTTCTTGTTAGTTTCGCGCGTAGCTCATCTGTGGTAAGCTCCGCCATGATGGGTGCTCCCGAGGGCGCGAAGCTCGGGTTGTCGCACTGCTCGAGGCGCTTTAGTAGCTCCTCTGCATCGGCGCGACGAAGGTTTTTGCCGTAGCCAGCGCTGGCACGACGTGCCAAAAGCTCCGCTAAGCGTGCGCGCTCCTCGTCTACGGGCATCGCACCATTGTCGATGCCGTGAAGAAGCTCGTATATCAGTTCGTCGAGAGGTATCGCCACATCGAGCATTGCGGGGCGCCCTGTGACGGCGATATGCCCCTCGCCACGATACTCCACCTCGAAGCCCATCGCGGCAAACTCCGTGGCGTGCTGCTCCATAAGCTCATACTCCTCCAATGATAGCGTTAGCTCCTCGGCGAAGAACATGCGCTGTGTGGGTGCTGCGCTGTGTGTCATGGCGCGTAACATATCTTCGTATAGCAGGCGCTCGCGTGCTCGGCGTAGGCTCACCACGACAAGGCTGCCGCCATATGTCGCTATGGCATAGCCCGTAGGTGTGACAATCGTGTCGCCAAATGTGCGTGCCTCGCCACCAATGCCCGACTCGTAGTAGTCGAACGATGCCTGCTCCTCACTTGCTATGTCACTATACTCGATACGGCTCTCGTTAAGCTCCGACGATGAGTGTATCGTATACTCCTCGTCGTAGCCATTGCCGAAGCTGCTTGGTGTCGTACTGCTCTTTGGAGCACTCTTGATGCGTGGCATCGAGCCATCATAGGGCACATCGAAGCCCGTAAACGGAACATCGGGAATAGGTGCCGTGTGGTCGATGTACTCCTCTGCAAAGGGGTTGTATGAACTGTTGGTAGCGCTACGAGGCTCGTTGTATATCGCGTGGCCATGACCTATTACAGGTATCTCAACACGACTTTCGTTCGAGAAGTCCATCATCGGCACGGCGCCCGTCTTGGCGAGTGTCTCGCGTATGGCGGCCTGCAATATCTCGAGTATCACGTCGTTGTCGGCAAACTTAACCGTCGTCTTCTGAGGGTGTACGTTGACATCCACTCTGTCAGGGTCGACGCTCAGATATATGAAGAACGAGGGCATACACCCCTCAGGTATCAGCTTCTCGTAGGCACGAAGGATGGTGCGCTGCATGGTCGTCGAATGGAAGTAGCGGCCGTTGACAAAGAGATACTGCTCGTTGTTACGGCGCTTGGCAGCCGCTGGCGTGCCCACAAAACCCTCAATGCGTACTACCGATGTGTCTACCGAGACATCTAACAAGTTATTCTTGATGTGCTTGCCGATAAGGTCGACGATACGCCCGCGACGATTTGTCGGCTGAAGCATATATACAGGCTGGTCGTTCTGTCGTAGCTCGAAGCTAACGTCGTGGTTGCATAGCGCCACGCGCGAGAACTCCTGCTTTATCTGTGAGCTAAGACGCGCATTGTCGCCATCGATAAACTTACGACGCGAGGGTACGTTGTAGAAGATGTTGCGCACCATGAACTGCGTACCCTTGGGGCACGATATAGGGGTTTGGTTCTGGAACTGACCACCGCTTATTGTTGTGAGCGTGCCTATCTCGTCACCCTCCTGACGTGTGCGTAGCTCGACCTCAGCAACCGCAGCTATCGAGGCTAAGGCCTCGCCACGGAAACCAAAGGTATGCAACGAATAGACATCGTCAATGGTGCGTATCTTGCTTGTTGCGTGTCTATCGAACGACATTCGCGCATCTATTGGCGACATGCCCACACCGTCGTCAATAATCTGTATCAGCTCCTTACCGCCATTGCGGAAGTTGACACGCACACACTTCGCCCCCGCATCCAACGAGTTCTCCATCATCTCCTTCACTACGTGTGACGGAGAGTTGACAACCTCGCCGGCGGCAATCTGATTTGCAACAATCTCGGGTAGCAGTTTTATGCGGTCCATTCCTCTTTGTTATTCGGATGTTAACTATCTATTTGTGGTGTCAGTGTTACTTCGTGCTTCTGCATGCTACTCAATGGGCTCATCATCGGGTATGATGGTGATGGTGCCAATGCTTCGTTGCCAAGCCTCCATCTCGTCGCGCAGTTGCATAAACTGCTGCTTGTCATCGATCTCTTCGATATCATCGACAGTCTCGACAATGACTAAACGTTTTTGCTTCCACTCCTTAGCCTCCTTCTCGGCCTCCATAGCTGCCTCCTCGGCCGCTTTGTTAGCCTCCTGCTCCTCGCGTGCCATATTGAAGAAGGTGACGAAGCGTGGTACGATGACCAATGTAAAGATACCAAGCATCACAGCCATTATGGCCATGTTGCGTATCTTGGTGCTGCTTGAGTTACTATCACTCTCGCGTGCCGCATCACGTGCCTCGCGCTGCGTACGGATGTACTTGCCAGGCACATACTCCTCCATATCGTCCTCCGACGAGGTGCCGTGTAGCTCCTTGCGGCGCTGCTCGCGCTCCTCCTTTACGGGGTCGTAGTGGCGCGGTATGTAGTTGAACTGACGAGGCTTCGTCTTATGTGGTCGAAAAAATGACATCGCTATACCTATTTTACTTTAACCTTGCGTGCGACTATCTGAAGAAGTTCTTCATGCGCTCGAAGATGTTCTGATTCTCGACACTTGCAGCACGCTTAAAGTGAGGCTGCTCGGCGAGCTGCTCGATAATCTTTCGCTCCTCCTTCGTAAGCTCATCGGGGATTGTGATGTCGACAACCACCATGATGTCGCCACGACCATAGCCATTTACATCGGGCAGACCCTTGCCACGTAGACGTAGCACCTTGCCGGCGTGTGTGCCAGGGGCAATCTTGATGCGCACCTTACCATCGATAGTAGGTATCTCAACCTCACCGCCGAGCAAAGCTGTCGTGACGGTGATGTTCATGTTATGGATAAGGTCGTTGCCATCGCGTACGAAGCGAGGGTCGTTCTCCTCCTCGATAACCACGATAAGGTCGCCACTCGTGCCACCACGACGCGCAGCATTACCCTTGCCACGCACCGTTACGGCCATACCCTCAGCAACACCTGCTGGTATCTTGACCTCGACAATCTCCTGGCCGCGCTCTGTACCCTCGCCACCACACTTCGAACACTTATCCTTGATTGTACGGCCGCTACCACCACACGTAGGACATACCGACTGTGTCTGCATGCGACCAAAGAATGAGTTCTGTACGGTGATGACATAGCCCGAGCCATTACACTCTGGGCAGGTCACAATAGAGGATGCATCCTTGGCTCCCGTACCACCGCACTTGTCACAGGTGACGGTCTTGTTGATCTTTAGCTTCTTGGTTACGCCCTCGGCAATCTCCTGAAGTGTAAGGCGTACCGTTACGCGGATGTCGCCACCGCGGTTGGTGCGTGTACGTGTGCGGCTACCACCACCAAAGGCACCACCGAAGATGTCGCCAAACTGCTCGAAGATATCGTCCATCGTGAAGCCACCGCCGCTGAAGCCGCCGTAGCCACCGCCGAAGCCGCCACCTGCAGCTCCGCCCATGCCAGCATGACCATAGCGGTCGTAGCGAGCACGCTTATCCTCGTTAGATAGTACGTCGTAGGCCTCGGCAGCCTCCTTAAACTTCTCCTCGGCCTCCTTGTCGCCTGGGTTCTTATCGGGGTGATACTTGATAGCAGCCTTGCGGTATGCCTTCTTGATGGTATCCGCATCGGCATTGCGCTCAACGCCTAACACCTCGTAGTAATCTCTCTTCTCTGCCATATTTCGTATCTCTTATTCTCCAACAACAACCTTTGCATAGCGAAGCACATGCTCACCCTTCTTGTATCCCTGCTGTACGCAGTCGATAACCTTGCCACGCATATCCTCCGATGCCGCAAAGCGAGCTACTGCCTCCTGCTCATCCTCGTTAAAGGGCTGACCCACACACTCGATACGTGTGATTCCCGCAGTCTGCAATACGCTCTCGAACTTCTTCATCACAAGCTCCTCGCCCTGACGCAGTGCCTCGATGTCGTCGCTCTTATGTGAGGCGGCTACGGCGCGCTCCATATCATCCAATACTGGTAGTATCGCAAGCCATGCGCTCTCACAACCACGCTCCACAAGCTCCATCTTCTCCTTGATGGTGCGCTTACGGAAGTTATCGAACTCGGCTTGTAGGCGTAGATACTTGTCGTGCCATGCGGCAATCTGCTCTTCGAGTGATGGTGCTACTGACATCTTGTCAGTGTCGCCATCCGTGGTCTCTGCCATATTGTCCTGCTCGGTGGCTGTCGATGCTGTCTCGTTAGCAGCCTCGGCAGTTTTTACGCTTTTCTTATCTTGCTCTTTATCAGAATGTTGTTTTTTCATAGTTGGTGTTTATATTACTGTTTCTTTATATATCGAACAAATTATATGCCTAATATAAAGATGGTTGGTCGTTTCTCGATGTTTGGCACTGCCTTGCGTCGCCACTGCTCGATGGTTGCAGTCTTGATGTACTCGTCGTGCGAGGTGATGTCGCACGCCACCGTGAGGCGTATCGCGGGCTTCAGACTCTTCATAAGCGTGTCGAAGAGCTTGATGTTGCGATAGGGAGCCTCGATAAATATCTGTGCCGAGCGCTCGCTGATGGCACGCTGCTCAAGGTTGCGTATGTGGCGTGTGCGCTCTGGCTCCTTGACAGGTAGGTAGCCTACGAACGAGAAAGACTGTCCATTCTGCCCCGAAGCCATCATTGCCATAAGTATCGACGAGGGCCCTACAAGAGGCACAACACGAATATCGTGCTTATGTGCCAACGCCACAATGTCGGCGCCAGGGTCCGCTACACCGGGCACGCCCGCCTCAGAGATTACACCTGCCGAGCGACCCTCGAGTATTGGGCGGAGCATGCGCTCAACGTCTGCCGATGAGGTGGTATGCTCGTTAAGTTCGACGAATTGCAACTCGTCAATCTTACGCTCGATACCCGCCTTCGAGAGGAAGCGACGTGCCGAGCGGATGTTCTCGACAACGAAGTAGTCGAGGCTATTCATAATATCAAGATTAGCCTTCGGCAACACCTCCCATACCGACTCGCCGTCGGCAATGGGGCAGGGTATCATATATATCGTTCCCTTCATTATCGCTCTGTGTATATTCGTTTTACGCGTGCCGAGATAGAGGTCATAATCTCGTATGGTATGGTGTCGAGTACGCGTGCCATATCCTCCAACGTCGAGCCTGGCTCGGCAGAGAAAATTGTAACCTTATCGCCTACCTCTACACCCTCGATATTTGTGATATCGACCATAGCGCTATCCATACATACGCGGCCGATGATAGGTGCCATCTTACCACCCACGCGTACCGACCAACGACCATTGCCAAGATGTCTATCCAATCCATCGGCATAGCCAATAGGTATTGTGGCAATCGTCGTGTCCTTAGTAAGGCGAGCTGCGCGACCATAGCCTATCGACTCACCCTTGCGTAGCGTCTTAATCTGCACGATGCGTGTCGAGAGCGATGCTACGGGTATAAGGTTGTCGTTATGCTCCCAGCCGTAGCCATAGAGACCCAAGCCGAGACGACACATGTCGAATGACGCCTCCTTGAAGCGCACGATACCTGCCGAGTTGGCGAGGTGACGTAATGGCTTGTAGTCGAGCCACTCGGTGAGCTGCGCACTCATATAGTCGAACGCCTCTATCTGCTTGCGTGTGAAGTCATCCTCCTCGGGCATATCGGCACACGACAGATGCGAGAAGATAGATGCTACGTGTAGCGTATTATCGAGGTGTATAGCGCGGCCGAGAAGGTCTATCTCGTCGTCGACAAAGCCCAAACGATGCATGCCCGTGTCGAGCTTAATATGTACTGGATAGTGCGTACGCTCGGCGCGGTGTACCGCACGGCGGAACTCATCGAGCGAACGGAAACTATATATCTCTGGCTCAAGGTCGTGAGCTATCATCACGTCGAAGCTGTCGTGGTCGGCATTGAGCACTACGATAGGCATCGTGATACCCTTCGAGCGAAGTGTTACACCCTCGTCGGCAAAGGCAACGGCAAGATACTTGACACCCTCATGCTGGAGCATGCGTGCTACATCCACATCGCCCGTGCCGTAGCCCCATGCCTTGACCATGGCGGTGATAGGGTGGTGCTGTGGTAGGTGGCCACGGAAGTAGTTTAGGTTCTTCTTCATCGCAGCGAGGTCGACCTCCAATGTTGTTGTGTGTGTGCGGCGCTCTACAAGGCGGCTGATACGCTCAAAGCGGCTGTCGCGGCTACCCTTGATAAGGATTACCGACTTAGCCCACCTCTCGCGCTCGAAGTTTTCGATAAGCTCGTCGGTTGTGAGGTAGAACGACGATGTGCGGTCGAAGAGGTATGCGTGGCGCGATATGTTCTCGCCAACACCAATAAGGTGGTCTACGCCAGCCTTCTTAACGGCCTCGGCAACACGCTTGTATAGCTCCTCGGCATCCATGCCACTCTGCTGTATGTCCGATATTACCGCTACGCGACGACGCCCCATAGCCTGCACATGTAGGGCGTTGAGTGCCACAACCACAGAGTTGATATCCGAGTTATACGTGTCGTCGATAATCATTGAGTCGTCGATACCCTCCTTAAGCTCCAGACGCATAGCTACGTTTGCCGAGAATACAGCGTCGTCGACACCGTAGCCGAGCTTGCGCATAAGGGCCGATACGTGGTAGGCATCTACCGTGAGAGCATCGTTTAGCTCCACTAAGTCCTCCATCTCCACAAGGTCGGCACCGCTGCTATCAATAAGTTCGCGGTCCGAGTATAGCTCCTTGATGCGGCGTGTGAGGGTCGCATATTCGCTACTATATATTATTGTCTTGGCGCTCTTTGCCAATATGAGCTTCTCCTCAATCTTATGCTCCGTAGAACGGAAGTTTGCCGAGTGTGCATCGCCTATCGAGGTGATGACAACGATGTCGGGGCGTATCATCTGCTCCAAGCGCTCCATCTCGCCAGGCTCCGATATGCCGGCCTCGATGAATGCCACCTGCTCCTCGCCGCTGAGCATCATCAGCGATAGCGCCACGCCGAGCTGCGAGTTGTAGCTCTTGGGTGATGCAAACGAGCGTATGTTGTCGGGCATAGAGCGTGATGCCCACTCCTTGACGATGGTCTTGCCGTTGGAGCCTGTGATGCCCACAACCGTGCCCTTGAAGAGGCTGCGGTGGTAGGTAGCGAGGCGCTGAAGTGCGGCTATTGTCGAGTCAACAACTATCCATCCGTACTCCTCGCTCGAAAGCTCTACGCCATGTTCGACGATGAATGCCTTAACTCCGCGCGTCTGCATGCGTGGTATAAAGGTGTGGCCATCGTGGTTCTTGCCGTTGATGGCGGCAAATACAACGTCCTCGGATGAGAGCACGCTGCGCGAGTCGGTGGCAACCTCTCGAACGCGAAGGTCCAAGCCGTGGTGCTCACCGCCTACTATTGAGGCTATGTCGGATAGTAGATAGTTCATACTCCTTATATATTATTTCTACTCTTTACTGTTTGAAGGTGACAACCGTGATGCCTGCGCCACCGCGGTCGGCGTGGTCGTCGGCAATGGTTGCCACATCGTTTACCGAGCGCAGATAGCGACGTATCTCCTCCTTGAGTGCTCCTGTGCCCTTGCCATGGAGGATGGTAACGCCCGAGACGCCAACCATCAATGCATCATCAACAAGGTCCTCGACAGCCTCCAACGCCTCCGATGCGCGCATGCCACGCACATCTATATGGTCGCGGAAGTTGAGCTTGCGCTCGCGGATGTCTACCGACACTATGGTACGTGCTGTCGTTGGGCGCGTTGCCTGACGGTACTCCGATGACGACACCGCTTTAAGGCGCGCCATGTCAACCATGACAAGCATCTCGCCAAAGGCAACCTGCGCCTTCTTGCCCTTGATGAACTTGACGATGCCCGGTATCTCCTGACCCTCGAGCTTCACCTTCGTGCCCTCCTCAATCTTTATGACCGTAGGTGTAGGCTCTGTGCGTGTTGGCTGCGATGGGTTGTTGCGCTCCTCGGCACGCTGCTCACGACGCTCGCGGCGGCGTGCTAAGCGCTGCATCTCGCGCTCTATGCGGTCGTCAGCGCTACTATTATTATTCTCACCCACGCCCTCGGCAAAGGTCTCTAACTCCTTGCGCGCGAGGCGTGTTAGCTCCTTCTCGGCCTGTGACTCGCGGATGGTACGAATGGTATTCTCGATGGTGCGGTTTGCCGAGGCTATCATCTCCTCGGCCTCGCGACGTGCCTTATCCAATATCTCGCGACGCTCCTGCTTGATGCTTTGTAGATGGTCCGTATAGCGTTGCTCGAGCTGCTCCACCTTGCGGTCGGTGAGGCGTATGCGGTCGCGCTTCTCGGCCCAGTATCGCTTGTCGCGCGCAATCTCGCGTAGTTGCTTTTCGAGGTTTATGTGGTCCTCGCCAGCCTTGTCCATCGCGCTGCGCACGATATCTTCCGGAAGGCCTGTCTTGCGTGCTATCTCTATTGCAAACGAGCTGCCCGGCTTGCCCATCTCAAGGCTGAAGAGTGGCTGTATGTTCTTTACATCGAATGCCATAGCTCCGTTGGCAACACCATCGTGGCGCGAGGCGAAGTACTTGATGTTGGCGTAGTGCGTGGTGATAACACCATAGGCGCGACGCTCAACTAAGCGCTCAAGGATTGCCTCGGCGATAGCTCCACCAATGGTAGGCTCCGTACCCGAGCCGAACTCGTCGATGAGTATCAACGAGCGCTCCGACGCCTCGTGCACCATAGCCTTCATATTCATAAGGTGTGACGAGTAGGTCGATAGGTCGTTGTCGATAGATTGCTGATCGCCAATGTCTATCAATATGGATTGAAATAGCGGGAACTCCGAGTTCTCGAGTACGGGAACGAGGAAGCCACACTGCACCATATACTGCAATAATCCAGTAGTCTTCAAACATACAGACTTACCACCAGCATTAGGACCCGAGATGACGAGTATGCGTTGCTCGTCGCATAGCTCCATGTCGAGCGGTACGATAGGCTTATTTTGCTGTCGCAGGTTCTGCTCCAAGAGCGGGTGGCGAGCCTTGCGAAGAAGCAACCTCCCCTCAGTGGATATGATGGGCTTCGTGGCGCCATTGGCTATTGCCCATCGTGCCTTGGCACGCAGTGCATCTATCTGCGTAAGGTAGCTATCTATGTGTGCGATGCCCTCGCTGTCGAGGCGTAGTAGTGCTGTAAGCTCCGTAAGGATTCGCACCACTTCGCGTCTCTCGGCATACTCCAACTCGCGAAGCGCGTTGTTTAGCTCGACGACCTCCACAGGCTCAATGTAGAAGGTTCGTCCTGTGGCCGACTCGTCGTGTATGAAGCCAGCAATCTTACGTTTGTTGGCCGCAGCAACGGGGATTACTGCGTGGCCATCGCGGATGGATATCATCGCATCGGCATCGACAATGCCCGATGACTTGGCGCGTTGAAGAACCTGTTGTAGACGCTTTGTCACCTGCCCCTCATGCTCGCGTATGCTACGACGTATGGAGTCCAATTCGGGTGATGCCGACGAGCGTACCTCGCCCTTGTCGTCGATGACACGCTCGATGGCGGCGAGGAGTGCAGGGAAGAGTTCTACGCGCTGCGATAGTCTATATAGGTTGGGGTATGTACCCTCGCGACGCGATAGAATGAAGCGCACGATGCCTGCTGCCGAGCGTAGTGAGCGCATCAGCGTGGCGCACTCCTCGACGCTCAGGTATGAGCCCTCGACGGCAATCTTCTCGACGATATGTCGTAGCTCCTCCTGCTCGCCAATCTCTCCGCCCGACTCCATAGAAAGGAGTATGCGCATCTCGTCGGCGAGGGCTAATCGCTGCTCCACATCACGGCGTGAAGCGGTGAACTCTTGAGCGAGGATTAACTCACGCGACGATAGCATTGAGCAGGTGTCAGCCACCTGCTCGCGTATACGGTCGAAACCAATCTTATGTTCGAAGTTCGACGGATAGATCATCTACAACCTAATTATAACGTGTTGTCGTCTAATTATCACTACTCGGCGCTATTGGCAGCAGCCTTCTCGGCACGCTTTGCAGCCTTAGCAGCCTTCTTCGCCTCCTTGGCGGCTATCTCCTCCTCCGACTTGCCGAAGAGTGAGAAGTGTACGTAGCGCATTGGATGCTCCTTGAGGTCGGTAACCAAGGCGTTAACGCTGTCGATAGTGTCGTTAAGCGACTGGTGTACAGACTCATCCTTGAGGAGCTTGCCTACTGAACCCTCGCCATTCTCGATGGTTGAGATAATGCCGTTGATGTTCTCAACAGTAGCTGTTAGATCCTCAATAATTGTGCTGTCGGCCAAGTCGCCAGAGAATGTGCTGAGGTTCTCGAGTAATGACTCGATGTTAGCAGAGTTCTCCTTGAGCATAGCGGTGAATGTCGTTACATCGCCCATCACATTGTCGATGTCGCCACGTGTCTCCGATACAAGAGCTGTAAGCTCAGTGCTCATAGTCTCGAGGTTGGCAACGATGCTACCGATATTCTCGCGGTTGTCGTTGAGGATGGCATTTACACCCTCCACGGTCTCATCGAGCTTGCCCATTGTCGTGTTAAGGTTGTCGATAAGCTCTGTACCCTTGTCGGCAAGCATGTCCATAAGACCCTCGTCGAGACGTCCGTCGAGTGTCGAGCCATTCTTGGCCAACGTCTTAGAGTCGCCCTGCTCGAGGATAACCTGAGCGCCACCCATCAAGCCCTCGGTGATAAGAGCTACGCTATTGTCGGGAATCATCTCTGCATAGTTGTTGTCAACAGCAATCTCGACCTTAACTTTGTCGCCCTCGAGCGAGATATCGCGAACGCTACCAACATCCACACCGCGGATATATACGCGCGATGACACCTTGAGGTCCTTAGATACCTCGTCGTAATAGACATAATAGGTGTTATAAGACTTGAACAAATCCTGAGCACCTAACCATGTAATGCCCCACCATGATACGAGGATTACAATAACGGCAAATACGCCAATTTTAAACTCTCTTCTAATTTTCATATCCGTAGTTTTTTTGTTTATTTCCTATATAAGTTACGTGCGTTTATCCTACTTTGTGCTTACTATCTTACCCGCTTTGTAGCGTGTTACTATCGCATCTTTGAACGACTTACGCGCCCATGCCAACTCGCTCTGTGCAGCCGCAGCAGTGGGGTAGCAGCCGTAGCAGTACTTGTACTTGAACGTGCCAGTGCCCATCACCAACATCGCGATACCCTTGAACTCCTTGAACGAGGCGCTGTATATGTCGAGTTCGGTGGACGACGACATAAGCTGGATGGTGTAACCCTCACCCGATGAGTCGTATACGTAGTATTTGAGGTAATTATCATTTGAGAAGCTATCCTCGGAGCCAGTGTCGTTCTGTGCATACTCCTCCATGCGCTCGATATTCTCGAAGTAGTCTACGATGGCATCGCTGATGGCATCGGCCATATCCTTCTGACCCTTCTCCGATGTGAGATAGGCGAGGTCGCCAGCGTTGCACATATAACCCATCTCCAAGATGATTCCCGGACACTCCAATGGGTAGAGTACGGTGTATACCTGTGTGGCGTCAAGCACGCCATTGAAGCGGTAGCCACGCTTTGTAATCTGCTCACCAACGCTCTTGCCGAACATGCGGTTCATAGGGTCGTTGCTCATGAGGCGCGATATGGCGTCTAAGTACTGTGCCGCATCCTTCTTAAAATCCTCAAATAGCACATAGTCCTTGTGTGCATTCAGCGATGGCGACATCTTCTTGGTGTGCTTCTGTGTCTTCTCGTCGAGGTTGAGGACTATCGCCTCAAAACCCTTGTTCGCATCCGTGGGCGTATCTACATCATTAGCATGTATCGAAATGAATAGGTCTGCCTTCTTATCGTTTGCAAACTTAGGGCGTTTGCGGTTGTCGGCGTTGCGATCCTCGGCAAGCTCCACATCCGTACTGCGAGTCATATAGACGGTGATGTGCGATGCCTTCTCGGCAAGCATCTTCTTGACCATTAGGCTCACGCTAAGGTTGATATCCTTCTCGTAGTAACCCTTTCGGCTGGCACCCACGCGATGAGGACCACCATGTCCTGGGTCGAGAACCACGACACGTTTTTTTGGTGATGCAATATATGTTGCTGCCTCTGCGTTGGCACTCCATAGGAGTGATACAACAAGCATAAGACATAGAGCAAGTTTTTTCATATTTCGTTGCGAATGTTAGTTTTTTGCTAAATTATTACTATATTTGCCACTTGTAATCGCCTGCGCACACACGAAAGGGTTGCAACATTCGAGCGATGTATGCTACTCCTGCGAGGTGTTTTGCCGACGCGTCGGCAAAGGTACAAAAAATTATTGAATTTTGAGACATATTTTGCTAAAATATCTTTCGTCACTACTGTTGACATCCATCTTTGTCTGCATCATTTTGTGTATGACAAAGGCGGGTGCAACCACCATAGGACGTATTCTCGCAAGAGATAGCGTCGAGGTGCAGAGCGTGAATAGAGATAGTTTTAGCGACAGAATGACCAATCAACGTCTCGCCGTCTCAACAAATCCCGATATCAACACAGGTGCCCCTCTCGCTGAGTCGCGCCTACAATCTAAGAGCGACAGCGTAGCTCCACGCCTTGAGCCCGCAGCGGCCACATCTGCCGACACGGCACGTCGCAAGAAGGGTGCAATGTTCGATGATATTATCGAGGGTAAGGCTACCGACTCGGTTGTCTTCGATGCGCGAAATAAGAAGATATATAGCTACCGTGGTGGTGATGTCACCTATCAGGGTATGAACCTCAAGGCTGACTTCATGCGCGTAAATATGGAGACCAAGGATATCTTTGCACATGGCTATGCCGACTCGACAGAGACGGGTGAGCCGACCAAGACACACCCCGAGTTCGCCGATGGTGGCTCTCCATACTCTATGGATACCATCACCTACAATCTCGACTCGCGCAAGGCTAAGATTAAGGGTATTGCAACACAGGAGGGCGATGGCTGGCTTGTGGGTGGTAGCGTGAAGATGCAGCCCGATGAGTCTATCCATATCGGCGATGGTATGTACACCACGTGTGACGAGATAGACCACCCTCATTTCTACTTGGCTATGACCAAGGCAAAGGTCATCCCTGGCAAGAAGATTATCGCTGGTTATTCATACCTTGTTATCGAGGATGTGCCAACATATATCGGTATTCCAGAGTTCTTCTTCCCGATTAGCACTGGTCCTAAGTCGGGTCTTCTGATGCCTACCTATGGTGAGGATGCCAAGGGTTTCTTTATCCGCGACCTCGGCTACTACTTCACCTTTGGTGAACATATGGACCTTGCTCTGCGTGGTGGTATCTACACCCTCGGCTCATGGGAGGTGTCGGCACGCTCACAGTATGTCAAGCGCTACAAGTTCCGTGGTAACTTCGATCTTCAGTTCTCGGCGATACGCTCAGGTGAGAAGGGTGAGCCAGACTTCGTGCAACAGAACAACTACAAAATTCAGTGGACACACTCGCAGGATGCTAAGGCCAACCCAGGGTCTACATTCTCGGCATCGGTGAACCTCACGTCAAGTGGTTATAGCCGCTACTCGGCAACAACCGTGAACGACATCCTTGCTACGCAGACCAACTCATCAATATCGTACTCGAAGAACTGGGAGGGCACACCATTCTCACTCGCTTTCAATATGGCCGTATCGCAGAACTCACGCGATAAGACCATCTCGGTAACGCTGCCTACCATCACCTTCAACGTGGCGAGCTTCAACCCCTTCAAGCGCAAGGAGGCTGTGGGTAAGACACGCTGGTACGAGAAGATTAAGATGAGCTACTCGATGAAGCTCACCAATACAGTAAATACCAAGGAGAACGAGATATTTACTAAGGAGACGTTAAACAAGATGAAGAATGGTATTCAGCATACCATCCCTGTGTCGACGTCGCTATCGCTCTTCAATTACATTAACATCAGCCCCTCGTTCAACTATACCGAGCGCTGGTACTTTAAGAAGGTTCGCCAGCAGTGGAACAACGAGACTCGCACGGTGGAGACCCTCGACCCAGAGTATGGCTTCTGGCGTATATACAACTATAACGCCTCGGTGTCGGCAAATACAACGATATATGGTACCTACGTGGCTAAAAAGAAGGAGCGTAAGTTGCAGGCTGTGCGCCATACGATGACCCCTAATATCGGCTTCTCGTATGCTCCCGACTTCAGCCGCCAGAAGTATGGCTTCTATGAGACCGTGCAGACCGATACCACAGGTCGCTTCAAGGTATACTCGCCATTCACCGACAACGCCTATGGCGTTCCTGGCAGTGGTCAGCAGCTCGCCTTAACCTTTGGTCTGTCGCAGAGTCTTGAGGCGAAGATACGTACTAAGGATACCGTCAAGAAGATAAAGATTATCGACCAGATATCGATTAACGGCTCGTATAACTTCCTCGCGGACTCTATGCGCCTGTCGACACTGCCTATATCTCTGCGTACCACCATCTACCAGGGTGTGGCACTCAATATCTCGATGACACTCGACCCCTACGAGGTGTCACCACAGGGCGTTCGCTACAATAAGCTGATGTGGCGCCGAGGACTCCCAGGCCGTGTGCAGAACATAGGCTGGAGCTTCGGTTATACCTTCCGTTCGCGCGAGGGTAACCAACCTGCCGCCAACGATATTAACTCGCTGCCGCCCGAGTACTTTAACTCGTGGTCCGACCCCTATGGGGAGCTTAACCCGGCAATGCGACGACAATGGATGGCGGGCCAATACTATGACTTCTCCATACCGTGGAACTTTGGCTTTAATTATAGTTTCAACTATAGCGCCCAATATGTAAACAACGGTACGACAGGTTATCGAAAGAATATATCGCAGACCATAAATGTAAATGCGAGTGTCAAGCTGACGCCTAAGTTGATGATTACGGCAACCTCCGGCTTCGACTTTATGACGCGTAAGATGTCGATGACCTCCATCTCCATCACGCGTGACCTCCACTGTTGGCAGATGTCTTTTACATGGATTCCATTCGGTAACCACCGAAGTTGGGCATTTAACATCGGTGTTAAGGCGGCGTCGCTTGCCGACCTGAAGTTTGATAAGAGTTATACTCAGTACGACTACATGTATTAAATTTGTTGTGATAAGGGGTCATCTGCGACCTCTCAATCATTGGGCTGAATAGGAAATACAGCATAGTATGTCCTATCCAGCCCAATTTCATGTCGAGGCCACATCTAACCCCTTCTAACAACAAATTAGTGTTGCGGGGCTAATTAAGGTTGCGGTTAATGAGTTTAGGGAATATGGGGAATATGGGGAGTTTGGGGTCTGCTCCTTAGTCTCCTTAACTTCCTTAAACTCTCTATTCTCTCTATCATGCGGGCTTTGCCCGCCCATCTTTCATCTTTCTTCTTTGAACTTTACTCTTCCCTCTGACTACAAGTTCTCCAATGTGTAGTCAACCATCTTCTGGCGAACGTTCACCATATCGTCGGGACGCATAGAGTGGTTCTGGTCGGGGTAGACCATCATGTCGTACTGCTTGCCTGCGGCATTCAGCGCACGGCACATCTCCATACTATTCTGGAAGTGTACGTTATCGTCGGCCGTGCCGTGGATGATAAGTAGACGTGTGTTGTCGCTCAGGCGGTCGGCATAGTTGATAGGCGAGTTATCGTCATATCCCGCAGGGTTATCCTGTGGTATGCCGTTGTATATCTCGGTATATATCGAGTCGTAGTAGCGCCATGAGGTCACAGGGGCCACGGCGATAGCCATCTTGAAGATGCCATCACCCTTGAGTGCACAGTTGAGTGCCATGAAGCCACCAAACGACCAGCCGTAGATGCCTATACGCTCGCTATCGACGAACTCCTGCTTGGCCAGATGCTTAGCAAACGATATCTGGTCCTCCACCTCGCAGTGGCCAAGGTTGGCGTATGTCACCTTCTTGAACTCCTCGCCACGGAAGCCTGTGCCGCGGGCGTCGCAGCATGCCACGATATAGCCGTTGCGTGCCAAGGTCTCCTCCCAGTCTGTTGTCCAGCGATTCTCAATCTGCTGCGAGCCAGGCCCTGAGTACTGGGTGATAAGCACTGGGTACTGCTTCGATGGGTCGTAGTCGACAGGGTAGGTGAGGAAGTACTGCAACTCGTCGCCACGCTCGGTGGTGAAGGTGTAGTAGTTGCGCTGGAACGCAGGGGTCTCGGTAGATGCAGGGGCTGTCATCAGCGTACGCACCATCTTACCCGATGCATTATATACACCTGCCGTAGGGTAGCAGTCTGTTGCCGAGTGCTCAGCAGCAAAGTACTGCATATTTGCCGATGGGTATACGCGCCAGTAGCCAGGCTGCGACAGGATGCACTTTTTGCCCTTGCCGTCGACATTGATGGCGTATAGGTGGCGCTCCAATGGTGACTGTTCGGTAGACATATAATATATGGTACGCTTGTTTGGCGATATGCCCACGATGTCGGTCACCTCCCAGTTGCCTGCGGTGATGGCGTGTAGGCGGCCCTTAGTCACCGAGTGTAGGTAGAGGTGGAACCAGCCTGCCGAGGTCTCCTCGCGTACGATAAAGCGGTCGCCATCAATAAAGGTGATGGTCTCAGCATTTGGACGCTCCACATAGCGCTCGTCCTGCTCGTCGTATATCACGCGCTGTGTGCCGTCAGCCTCGACCATGACAACCTCAAAGTGGTTCTGAAGACGGTTGACGCGGTAGTAGAAGAGATTTCCTGCTGGGGTATAGCCGATGCGAGGTATATACTGGTCGTTCTCCTCGCCAACAGCAATCTGACGTGTCTCCTTAGTCTCGATGTTGTAGACGTGGAGTGTGACAACCGAGTTGGTGTCGCCGGCCTTTGGGTACTTGAAGCGATATGCCTTGTTGTAGAGCTTGTTGTCGAAACGCATCATCTCGAACTCGGGCACGCGGCTCTCGTCGAACTTGAGGTATGCTATCTCGCGGCTATCTGGCGAGAAGGCGTATGCCTGGGTGAAGCCATACTCCTCCTCGTATACCCAGTCTGTTGTGCCGTTGATAATCTCGTTCCATCTACCATCATCCGTGATGCTAAACATCTCGTTTGTCACAAGGTCATAGACGAAGATGTTGTTGTCATACGACATGGCCACCATCTTAGAGTTAGGGGCGAAGGTGATGTCGCGCACATCATCAATCCTTGCTGTTGAGCCATTGGGACATGTCACGTAGTATGTCGAGGTATACGAGTGGCGATATATCTCCTTGCGTGGCCATGAGCCGTCGAATATCTCATAAAGTGCGAGCATGCCGTCGGGCGACTTGTCGTATGAGATAATAGGCTTCTTAGTCTTGAAGATAACCTCGCCAGCACCCTCCTTGTTGTAGTCGTATAGTACTACACTATTATCCTCAATCTCCATATACTTGTCGGTGCCAGCTACTGGTGTGAGTGTTGCTGGGTGGCGGTAGGTGTTATGCTTGGCACGCTCCGTCTGCATCTCCATGTAACTTACCTGCGCCGAGGCCATTGTCGCCATGCTGAGAAGCATAGCCGCTATAAACAGTTTTCTCATATGGTTGTAGTTTGTAGGTTATTGCTTGTTAAATGTCATCTATCGAGAAGTCGTAGCTTAGTCGCTTACCCGTTGTAAACTTCGAGTTGTCGAGCTTCGAGTTAAACTGGTCCACGGTGACGCGGATATTCTCCTCGTATGGTGGCATCAAAAGGTCAAAGTTAAGGGCATAGTTTATCGCCGTCTCGATGATTGTTACCAACGCCTCGCGGTCAATCTTACGTGTGCCAAAGGCCATGGGGCGCACTAATGTCTGGCGCTTACCCTCCACCCAGAAGCACTTCTCGCGGTTGATGAAGATGCGACCTACGAGGTAGCCCTCGTCGGCATTACGGTTATACTTTAGCGAGTCCGAGAGGAAGTTGTAGATGTTGATAACGCCGCAGTATGAGTTCTCCTTATTCTGCTGTACGTAGCCGTTTTGCCATACTATGTGGTTGGCATCAAACTCGAAGACGTCGGTATGCATCTGGAAGATGAGGATGTCGCTTGCCACCTGCAACTGCGCCTCGAACTTACCACGGTCGCGGTACTCGATACGCACACGGCGGTCGAGCTTACCATCAAGCTCATCGTCAATCTCGGATGCCATCTCGAAGAGCGTCTCCTTTAGGTCGTTGAATGTCGAGAAGGTGTTGTCGAAGATCTGCTGCTTGAGCGTCGACTTCTTAACTATCGACTCTAATATTTTCTCGCGTAATGTGCTCATATGTTGTGTTTTATATTGTTTCTAATTATCTGAGACGTATCGTCTGTCCAACCTTCAATGGGTCGGTAGGACGTATGCGGTTCATCTTTGATAGCTGGTTGAGGCGTATGCCATATATCTGCGACAGCATGTGGAGTGTCTCGCCCTCGGCAACCTTGTGCAACAGGTCGTTGCCCTGCCAGCGTGCCGACTTACGCTCGACATATACGATGTCGCCCTTATGTAGCTGTGCACCGTTGTTTACATCGTTATAGCTACGTATAGCACCCTCCGATAGCTCAAAGAGCTTGGCTATCGAGGCGTAGGTGTCGTTCGCCTTAGCCACAACATAGTGTGTGCCGTTGGTAAAGTATACGCTGTAACCGTGGTGTGAGTTGATAGTCACACGATAGAGGTTGGGGTCGATGCCATTGTCGGCATAAGCCTTAGCCATATGGTCGTGCTCGGTCTCTTCGGCAGGTGGCGTTATTGTGGTATTAGCATCGTTGCTCTTCTCGTCGCTGCTGTTGCCATTCTCCTCATCCTTAGTATTGCCGACAGGCTCTATGCCCAACGACGCTGCGAGGTACTCGTTGTAGCGCTCCAAGCCATTCTCCTCGTCGAGAAGATAGATGTGCGTATCCTCAATCACGCGGATAAGGTTCTCGGCATAGTTGGGGTCGGTGGCGTAGCCCGCCTTTTTGAGGCCCTTAGCCCAACTCTTGTAGTCGGTAAGGTCGTAGGCGAATAGGAACTCGTACCACGAACGAGAGCTCACGTAGTCGCCATGGTCGTCGTACGACTCTTCGATGCTATCGTAGACGCGGAAGCAGTCGTCGGGGTTGTCGTCGCTCCATGTGCGGGTTCTGCCCTCCCAGTTGTTCTTACACTTGATGTTGAAGTGGTTGTTGGTGATTATTGAGAGTGCGCTGTTGCCATATCCCGACTCGAGGATTGCCTGGCCGAGTGTTATGCTGGCTGGAATGCCATATAGCTCGCGGTTCTGGAGTGCATGATGACACCACTTGTGAATATACTCTTGGCGTGTTAGTTTCACATGATTATCAACCAATACCTGCTCCTCCTCGGTGAGTGTTCGAGGGTCCTGAGCGCTGGCATTTGTGACAGTTGCCAGAAGTATAAAACAAAGAAATATTGTTCCAAAAGTTGTTTTACCGATAATTTTCATTATATTTGTGTATTATTTTGCGTTTTATTGAGGCCTTGCGTCTCCGCAAAGATAATATTTTATACGGATATAACCAACAAAAAACTACTACGATGTTTACAGAAAATGCAAACACCATCTTTATTCGTTCGATTGAAGAGTACCACAAGTGGGATAATGTCGATCAGCCTATGGTAAACCCCTATGAGGCTGGCTCATTGGATGCCCTCCTCTATGAGAAGAACTGGGTAGATGCCGTGCAGTGGCACCTCGAGGATATCATCCGTGATCCACAGATTGACCCTGTCAAGGCACTTGAGATTAAGCGTCGTATCGACCGCTCAAACCAGGTGCGTACCGACATGGTTGAGTATATCGACTCATATATGCTCGACAAGTATAAGGATGTAAAGCCTATGGCTGATGCCCGCCTTAATACCGAGACCCCAGCGTGGGCTATCGACCGTCTGTCGATTCTTGCCCTCAAGATATACCATATGCACTCGGAGGTAGTCCGCGAGGATGTTGACGAGGCACACCGCGCAGCGTGTCAGAAGAAACTCGACGTGCTTCTTCAGCAGCGCGTTGACCTCTCGACAGCCATCGAGGAGCTTATCGAGGATATCGAGGCTGGTCGTAAGTACATGAAGACATACAAGCAGATGAAGATGTACAACGACCCATCACTCAACCCCGTATTGTATGCAAAAAAGTAACTGCCCCAAATATAAACATATACTTTTAATACGCACAACTGCATTAGGCGATGTCGCAATGTTGCCCCATGCTGTGCGTGCCTTCAAGGCTGAGTTCCCCGAGGTGAAGATTACCATCCTCACCCGCGAGTTCTTGGCGCCTCTATTCGATGGCCTTGATGTAGATTTCCTCTTTGTCGACTACAAGGGTGAGCACAAGGGTATGGCTGGTTTGTGGCGTCTTGCAGGCGAGATAAAGCGCCTTGGCGTTGATGCCATCGCCGATATGCATGGTGTACACCGCTCGCGTATTCTCTGCCGTATGTGCCGCTTGCGTGGCTTCATCCCTTATAAGACAATCCACAAGGGTCGTATCGACAAGTGGTTCCGTGTAGGCTATAGCCGCCATAGCGCTGTGCCATTGAAGCATACGGTGTATCGCTATACAGGCGTTCTTCGTCGCATGGGCTACAAATTTGAGCAACCAACGCCCGCCGAGAAACCCAAGTTGAAGAACCCTATGGGAGAGAAGCAGGGCAGATGGATTGGCTTCGCACCATTCTCGGCGCATGCTGGCAAGACCTATCCTATGGATATGTGCGAGGAGCTTATCAAGTTACTGTCGGAGCGTTACGATAGGGTATTCATCCATAGTGGCGGTGGCGATGAGGCCGCCTTTGCTGAGCGCATGGAGGCTCAGTATAGCAACGTCACGGCATTGTGGGCACGTCTGCCTATGAAAGAGGAGCGTGACCTTATATCGCACCTCGACTGTGTGATTACTATGGACTCATTTGTGATGCATTTAGCATCGCTTGTGGCCACACCTGCTGTAACTATCTGGGGTGCTACGCATCCCGAGTTCGGCTTCTTGGGCTATGGCTTAGGTGATGAGGGTGTGCTGCAGGTGGAGCTACCATGCCGCCCCTGCTCGGTATATGGCAATAAACCATGTAAGAAGGGTGGCTATGAGTGTCTTCGCTCAATTACCCCACAGATGGTTATCGACAAGGTAGAGGAGATTTTGAAGTAGATGTATACTGCAATAAACAATAAAGTCCGCATAACGTGTTATGCGGACCTATTTATTTTTGAAGGTTGCGGTTACTCAGCCTTGTTGATTACCTCCGATAGGCGGTCGAATACCTCATCCATTGTGCCGAGGCCATTCACCTCAGAGTACTTGCCCTGCTTGGTGTAGTAGTCGGCAACGATGGCTGTCTGCTGGCGGTATACCTCAATGCGGTTGCGGATGACCTCCTCCGAGGCGTCGTCAGCGCGGCCCGACTCCTTGCCACGAAGAAGGATACGCTTTACAAGCTCCTCCTCAGGGACATCCATAAATATCATTGTGCTCACCTTCGCGCCTATCTCGTCGAGCATAGTGTCGAATATCTCGGCCTGTGCTGTGGTGCGTGGGAAGCCATCGAAGATGCAACCCTTATCTGCATGGGTGCGCATATAGTCGCGAACCATCTCTACGACGATTGAGTCTGGGGCGAGCTCACCACGAGAGATATAACCCTCCATGCTCTTGCCAAGCTCGGTGCCACGAGCAATCTCCGAGCGAATTACTTCACCCGTAGAAATATGATATAGGTCGTAGCGCTCAGCAAGACGCTTTGCCTGCGTACCCTTGCCACATCCTGGCGCTCCAAAAAGTATGATGTTAAGCATATATAAGTTTTTGGTTAATATTTTCGTAAAAATTTCACGCAAAGGTATATTTTTTTTTGCAACTTTCCAATCTTGAACGTACTTTTGCAAAAAATTTATTTATCCTCCCGATGATGAAGAGTACAAAGAGCACAGAGATTGCCCAATTGGGCGAATTTGGACTTATCGAGCGCCTTACCTCACGCCTTGGCAAACGTAACGAGACTACGCTGGTAGCCTCAGGTGACGATGCTGCCGTAATAGAGATAGGCGACGAGGTGTTGCTCATGACTACGGATATGATGACCGAGGGCATCGACTTCGACCTTAGCTACTTCCCGCTTAAGCACCTCGGCTATAAGGTTATCGTTCGTGGTGTGAACGATATCCTCGCTATGAACGCCAAGCCACAGCAGGTTACCGTAGCATTGGGCGTATCGTCGAAGATATCTGTTGAGGTCCTCGATGCACTATATGAGGGTATGGAGCTTGCCGCAGCGGAGCTTGGTGTCGATATCGTTGGCGGTGACACTACGGCCTCTATGAATGGTCTTGTCATCACCATCTCGGCTGTGGGCAGAGCCAAGCGCGAGGAGGTAGTATATCGTTCTGGTGCTCGGGAGCACGACCTAATATGTATCACATCGAACCTCGGTGCAGCATATATGGGCCTACACCTCTTGGAGCGTGAAAAGCGCGTGCTTAAAGATGTCGATAATCCACAGCCTAAGTTCGAGGGCTATGAGTACCTCTTGGAACGATACCTCAAGCCACGTGCACGCATGAACGTCTTGAAGGCTCTCGCCGACGAGGGTATTCGTCCCACCTCAATGATTGACCTCTCGGATGGCCTTGCATCAGATTTACGCCAGATATGCAACGCCTCGAAGTGTGGTGCACGCATCTACCTTGAGCGCATACCTATCGCTCGCCAGACATCCGAGCTTGCCGAGGAGATGCACATCGACCCCGTTATTGCAGCTCTCAATGGCGGCGAAGACCATGAGTTTCTCTTCACCGTGCCCCTCGATATGCGCGAGAAGGTAGCCGCTCTTGGCCTTGTAGATATCATCGGTCATATCACACGCGAGGAGGCTGGCGTTATCCTTGTAACACCCGATGGTGAGGGTATTGCCCTAAAGGCGCAAGCTTTCGATAGGTAATATCTTGTGAAGAGCCGCAATCTGCGGTATATACTCCAAAGCAGGAGTCCTAAGGCTGTACTTCGTGTACTATCCTTAGGACTCCTTGTTTACGTTAGGCTAAGCCTAATTCCTTCTATCATAAAAATAACTTTGCCGTTGCTACTTACGCTTTGCGCGCATCTTCATCACGCCATCAATAAAGCATAGCGGATGTGTAGGTGCGCCAGGCAACCATAGGTCTACATGATACTTATCCAGGAAGGAGCGCTCTACGGCAGGACTATTGGCATACAAACCGCCCGATATAGCCTCCGAGCCGCAGACGATAAGCACCTTAGGCTCAGCGATGGCGTGGTAGCAGATGTCGAGAGCCTCGGCCATATTCTGGCTTATAGGGCCTGTGAGCACAAGGCCGTCGGCGTGGCGTGGTGAGGCGGTGAAGCCTACGCCATAGCGGCCGAAATCGAAGTTAACGTTGCCCGTAGCGCCAAGCTCCATCTCGATAGAGGCGTCGCCACCTGCCGATACCTCGCGTAGCTGCAACGTCTGGCCAAAGTATTTCGATATCTCGGGGCGTAGCGCTGAAGTATCGAACTTGGGAGCTGTATCGCCAACCTTAACGATAAGGTCTTCACGACGTGTTGCCGCTAAGCGGTGCTCGTTAGTAAACTTGATGCTCTTGGGTGCGCAGCGCTGGCACTCGCCACAGAAGAGACACTTACCCATGTCAAGGGTAAGGGGCGAGGTGGTGATGGCCTGCGTAGGGCATATCTTTGCGGCGCGCTCCAAGGCGGCCTTATCGTCGGAGTCGCTAAGTATGGGGAAGCCGCGGAACTCCTCGGTGAGGGTCACGCCATTCAAATCGGGAATATACTGCCAGCCGTGGCTACGTAGTATCTTTGCTTTGCCAAAAATCATACTCTTATTCTGTCGTTTTTGCTGCCAAATTTATGTGCTATCTAATCTGTACTGCCGACTAAAGGTCGTGACCACAGTATGATAGGTTAAAACTCTTGTTGTTAATAGGGAAGTCCGAGATGCCCTCCGACCGTACTGCTATGGCCAATGCCAACCAGTTGTGAAGGCTCGGATCCTTAATCTTGTACTTGCAGATATTACCCTCGCTGTCGGTGAGTGCAACATGGCATATCTCGCCACGCCAGCCCTCGACCAATGCGAAAGATAGCGCCTCCTTGTCGAGCTGTGGCTCGTAGTTAGGTAGTGCCACATCGCCCTGAGGCTTGTAACCGTCGAGCATCGCAAGGATGTAGTCGGCACTCTGCAACACCTCCTCCATACGTGTCATAAGACGCGACATCACATCGCCATCGTGCTGTGTGATAGCGTTATGGGTGATACTTGTAGCGTAGTGACCCCAAGGGTGCGTAGTACGAATATCGCGTATAGCACCACTCGAACGTGCTGCCATGCCCACACCGCCTATACGGTACATCTCGGCCTTAGGCACAAGACCACACTGCTCGAAGCGCGATAGTAGCGTCTGCGCCTCAAGGATATCCTCGCGCACCTCGTTGTAGCGACGGCGCATGTCGGTTACGTTTTTGCGTATTGTCTCAATCTTAGCCTCGGTAAGAGGGTGGTTGCTACCCATAGGGCGTATCATGCTCTTGCCAAAGCGGTTGCCGCACCACGCCTGCGTGGTGTTGATGGTTACGGTACGCAACGCCTCGCATGCCACTTGGTAGAGCTGGAAGCCGATGTCGGTAGCCAAGGCGCCAGTGTCGGCAAGGTGCATGGCGATACGCTCAAGCTCAAGGGCTATGGCGCGCTCGCGTTGGAGCGATGCTCCCACGTCGCAGTGCGCAAGACGCTCAATAACCTCGGCATAGGCTGTCGTGTGACCTACGGCCGTATCACCAGCGATAGACTCCGATATTACCGACTGACGTAGGCGGTTCTGGTTGCGCACCATCTCATCCTCGACACCGCGATGCTGGTAGCCGAGGGCTATTTCGAGGTGTAGCACCTCCTCGCCCATACATATAAAGCGGAAGGCGCCTGGTTCGATGATGCCGGCATGGATAGGGCCTACGTTAACCTCGTGCAAATCGTCACCCTCAATCTTATAGAATGGGTAGCTGTCCATTGTCGACTGCTTGTTGCGGCGGTTGTGCGCAAAGCGTAGTGGCTTGAGCCAAGGGTGGTGTGTGAACTCCACACCATAGAGCTCCCACATCTCACGCTCGAAGGGGTGGAACTGCGGGTGTATGGCGGTGAGCGATGCCAAACCCTCGGCGTAGTAGTCGGGTATGAACGATGTTATCAACACCTCACCACTCTTATCATCGAGGATTATCATATAGAATTTGAGTCCCTTCTCGATCTCGGTGGCGAAGTAGTGTGCCACATGGTAGCGCACATCTGTCATACGCTCCTTGAGGTCGTTATATAGGTCGACATAGTCAACTACAGGAATATCGGCTATGGCAACAGCCGAGGCTCTGTTATCTGTAACTTTATATAGGTTCATGGCTCTATCCGATATTTACGATTGTTTCGATGGCGCTCTTGAGAATCTCTGGCTGCCATACGCCAAGTGCGATGGCACCGATAAGAAGTGCCGATGCTGAGTATGATAGTCGGCGATTTACGGCCGAGAGGTGGAGCGTATCCTGGTTAGAGTGGTAGCTAAGACGCAGTGCGCGTGACCAAATAGCATATATCACCACGCACATAAGCACCAACATCAGCGCAAGCAACCACCAGCTTCCGACGGTGACAATCTCCGAGAAGATAAGCACCTCCGAGAGAAAGAGTGGTGATGGTGGAAATGCCAACAATACAACAGTGCCTACAATGATGCCAATAGCGCCCACCTTGTTGATATTGATATAGTTACCAATACGGTTGATGCTGTAACTATCGTATATGTGTCGCATGACGCCCACATGGAAGAACATCGAACTCTTTACGAACGTGTGGCAGACGACATGGAACACCGCAGCCCACAGAGCCACGCCGCCAATACCCATGCCGATACAGACAATACCCATATTCTCCACCGTCGAGTACGACAAGAAACGTTTGTAGTTATTCGTGCGGCGTAGGAACATAGCACCCACGGCAAGCGATAGAATGCCGATGAGTATGAGCAGATGACGCGCCCACTCAAATACCTCGCCCGTAACCGAGAAGAGTAGGTATATACGCATGATAGATACGAAGCCCGCGTTGACAAGTGCCGTAGATATAAATGCCGATGCTGGCGCTGGCGCTGCATAGTTGGCGTCGATACCCACGGTGTAGAGTGGGAAGATCTCCATCTTACAGCTATAACCCACGACGATAAGCAGGAACGCAACCTTCAAGTAGAGTGGATTACCATTCACGATAGCCTCCTTGAGCGAGGCGTAGTCCAACGTGCCCTCGGTAGCCACGGTCGAGAGAAGCAAGATACCCATGTAGGCAATGGCGATACCCGTAGAGCATACGAAGAGATACTTCCATGTAGCCTCCAACGACTGGCGGAACTCGCGGTGGTAGATGATACCTGCCGAGCACACCGTTGTAGCCTCCAAGAATACCCACGTAAGGGCCATATTGTCAGAGAAGTAGACGCAGGTGATTGCTACGGCCAAGAGCATAAGTATAGTGTAGTATGCCTTGTACGAGCGCGTAGATATACCATCGGCCTTGAGGTACGACGACGAGTGAATAAGCGCAAAGCCCAATACACAGGTCATCAGTATGTAGAAGAGTGTGCCCATGGTGTCGACGCGGAAGACGCCGAGCATCACCTTGTCCATAAGGTCGAAGTGGAAGATAGCGGCGATGCTTGCCACCTGCACCAAGAAGAAGAGTGCAGCGATAATATTTGTGGCGCGCTCGCTACGCACGAATAGTGGTAGCACGGCCAAAAGGATTGATGTTATTAGGTATGCAAGCATAGCGGTTAATCTTTAATTGAGGTTAGAGCATCCGACTCGTCGGTGTGCATATCGTTGTCCATACGGCGTAGGAAGGTGCCCAACATAAGTATAGATACAAGGATATCGAGCATGATGGCGAGGTTGATAAGTATTGGGAACTCAACACCGATAGCCGTTGAGAGGAGGAATACTCCGTTCTCGATGACGAGAAATCCTACAAGGTGGGCAAATATTCGCTTGCGCATCACAATGAGGATAAGGCCCGATAGTAGGGCGTAGAGTGCCACGCCGAAGAAGATGATGTTCGTATACTCATCGGCCATGTTGTAGGTGATGGTGCAGCTCGCCGCAAGAGCGCCTATGGACATCAACAACGAGCCGAACTGCGACGACGAGGTGTGTATACGGTTAATCTTCGTCTTGTTGATAACGCGCATGAGGATAGCAGGGATGACGATAGCCTTGAAAACAAGGGTCTCGACGATGATGAAGCCCATCTCCACGGGGTGGAAGCTATGTAGACGTGCCATGGCTATACCGAAGAGCAGCACACCCTGAATTGCTAATATCGAGGTGTGGTTGCGGAAGCGATCGGCAATAGATAGGTATATGAGCGTCAGCACATATAGTATTATGAGTGATAGTGTCATACGCTATTATATTTCGATGTTAAGGTTAAGAAGGAAGCCCATCAGCAGTACGAGTGCCGAGAGAGCCACGATGGTGATGATGTATGTTGTGTTACGCGATAGCTTGTTACGCGCACGGAACGACTCGACAATACCAATGGCTATGCCTGTGCCCAATATTGCTAAAGGCATGGCAAACTGCCAGTGGAAGCAGAAGGCCACCGATACGGCATTTGCGGCAATCATCGCGAAGATAGCATTCTTCAGCCAACCAGTAATCTGTATCATCGCAAGGTCGATACCCGAGTAGTCGAGACACATAACCTCGTGTATCATCGTTAGCTCAAGGTGTGTCTTGGGGTCATCAACAGGAATACGACCCGCCTCGATAATCATGATTATTACGAAGACGTATGCCACAAGGAGCATTACGATAGTTAGGTTCGTATTAAGTTCCTGAGCTGTTGAGAATATCTCGGCAAATGACGAGTAGCCGCAGAAGAGGGCAAGTGTTGCGAGAGCCATCATCAATGCTGGCTCAACGAGCGCTCCGTAGAGAGCCTCACGTGCTGCACCCATACCCTCGAACGAACTGCCTGTGTCGAGTGCTGCAAGCACGATGGCTACGCGTGTGAGCGCAAGCAGATAGGCCACAAAGATAATGTCGCCACGGAACGATAACACAGGCTCAAGGTCGGCAACAGGTATAAATAGGAAGGCAATGATGGCAGCTCCCAAGTATACGCATGGCGCTATACGGAAGAGTATGGTCGTTGTGGGCGAGTATACGGCGCCCTTACGCATCAGCAGGCTTACGTTGTACACATGCTGGAAGAAGCGTATGCCCTTGCGACCCGCCATGACTGCTCGTGTGCGGTTTATGACACCCGTGATGAAGAGTGCCACAACAATCATAAGAAGTGTATTTAGTAGCTTTATCAACATGGTAGTATGCGTTAGAGAATGTTAAACATTGATAGTACGAGCACCACGATGAAGAATACAAGTGCAAATGTAATGTAGTTGTTCACACGACCTGTGCGTAGACGCATGACATAGCCATTTATGTGGTGAAGCATCTTTACCCACCACTGGCCAAGCATCGAATCCACCTTGTCCTTGTGCTGTATGCGGTAGTTGTGAGGCTGTGGGAATATCTCCGACTTATCCACCGAACGACCATCCACCGTGTCATTCATCAGCGGCTTTGTTATGCTCTCCAATCCCTCCGAGAATGACTCTCCGGTGTACTGCATACGCTCGTTAGGTGCAGTGAAGCCACAACCCCATGTAGGTCCCTCGCTGATGGTGCGGCTGCGCTGTGCACGACGCTTGAGCAGATAGAGGATGGTGATTACGGCAATAAGTGCCCAGCTGATGTAGCTGAGTGTGGTAAGCGTTGGGTTGAAGTACTCCACAGCGATGATGTTGTCGTCACCCGTGATAGCCTCGGCAACCATCGTCACAGGGCGAATGGCTATCTGGGGTAGAAGACCGATAAAGAGAATTGCGGTAATAGGTATTGCCATAGCGCCAATACGATAGTTATCCACCTCGGTACTCTCAGCAACGTGTGTCGAGCGTGGTGAGCCGAGGAAGATAGTGCCGTATAGCTTTGTGAAGGCGAGCACTACGATACCACCGATGAGTGATAGTGCTATGATGGCGGCAACCGAGAAGAGTACCTCGCGGCCGTCACTCACGCCATTAAACATTCCTATATATATAAGTAGCTCAGATACGAATCCGTTGAGTGGTGGCAATGCGCATATGGCAACTACGGCAAAGAGCATGATGATAGCGGTCATAGGCATATGCTTAGCCAAGCCTCCCATCTTATTTAGCGACGTGGTGTGCATCTTCGAGTAGATGTTACCCGCTGAGAAGAACAACAATGTCTTGAATAGCGAGTGGTTGACGATATGTAGCAGCGCGCCACACATACCACACATACCGATAAGGTCACTACGAAGGTCATCACCTGCGGCGTGGCCAATAGCTGCAACACCCAAGCCGATGAGTATCACGCCGACATTCTCGATACTTGAGTATGCCAACAGACGCTTGATATCGTTCTGCATAGCAGCCATGATAACGCCCCATAGACCGGTGATAATACCCGAGAAGAGGATAATCATACCAATCGTATTGAGCAACTCAATATTCTGGTCGATAGACTGCATAAGACGGATGATACCGTAGATACCGGTCTTAATCATCACGCCAGACATTATTGCTGATACGTGTGATGGTGCTGCTGGGTGCGCCTCGGGAAGCCATATATGCATGGGGAAGATACCCGCCTTCATGCCAAAGCCGAGGAAGAGGATGACGAAGAGTGGCAGTGGCGCGGCCATCTTGAAGTAGTCGACAATAGCCGTAAAGTTTGCCGAGCCTGTCACGTTGTATACCATGACAAATCCAACTACAAGCAGCATGAAGCCTATGTGCATCATCACTAAGTAGTTGAGTGCGGCGCGGCGTACATCCTGACGCTCTGCCTCAAAGAGTATTAATATGAACGAAGCGATGGTCATCATCTCCCATGAGAAGAGGAACGAGAAGCCACCACTGCTGAGCACTACGGCCATCATCGATACCACCAATGTAACAAGGGCGGTGTAGTGTAGCGAGATGTGTGCCGATGAGAAGCGCTTGAGATAGCCCTCGACATATCCTCGCGAGTATATCACCGTGGCTATCGAGGCTATGGCGATAATAACGAGGAAGAGTCCCGATAGGGGATCTGCGCCCAAGCTCTCCTCTCCAAAGAAGATGGTGCTGAATTGCAGTAGCTCCAAGGCACCACCGCTAATAGCCCTCACCGCGAGGGTGATGGCTGCAATGGCTGCTGCGCTGATAATGGCTGTTGCTGTCCACACCTTATATCGAATAGGTGTAAGGACTATGGCAACGATGATGGCAACCACCGCTAAAAGTGTGTATAAAAGCATAGCTCTTAAGTTATAGGTAGTATTATTCTAATTTTCTTAGTCTAATGGCTTAGTCTACAATGCGTTAATTGTCGACACTATCATCGTTGCCGCCACCGCTGCGGTCTCGGTACGCAGACGCTGGTCGCCAAGCGAGATAGGTTTAAAGCCATTTTGGACTGCAAAGGTAATCTCTTCGGGCGAAAAATCACCCTCTGGACCAATTAAAATTAACATTCGGTCACCTTTTTTTAGCAATTTTCCCAAATATGGGCGTTCGCCGAGTGTCGAGTTGCAGTGTGCAATATACTTTTCGCCCTCGAAAGGCATGGCAACAACCTGCTTAAATGGGGTCAGCTCGTGGAGCGTGGGGTGATACATTTTTAGTGATTGCTTAACAGCCGAGGTGATAACCTTCAACTCGCGCTCGTGCTTTATCTGTCGGCGCTCGCTGTGCTCGCTCTCGATGGGGTATATCTCGCCTACGCCAACTTCGGTTGCCTTCTCCAAAAACCACTCATAGCGGTCGATATTTTTTGTAGGTGCTACGGCCATCACAAGATGGTAGGGTAGTGGCTCAGCTTGGGTGCTATCGACAACCTCGACAACACATCGTTTTGCGTTGTCATCCACCACTTTACAGCGGTGAAGCATGCCTTGTCCATCGGTTATATGAAGCTCGTCGCCTACGCCCATGCGCAACACGCGCACGCAGTGTTTCGACTCCTCCTCCGGAAGAGTATAACGAGGAAAAGAGATTTCAGGTGCATAAAATAGTTGCATAGCTTCTATAATTTTTTTAACTTTGCAAAGTTAATTAAAAAACTTGATAGATGAAACGCCTTTTACTATTATCATCACTAATGTTTGTTACAACAATGACTAATTCATGCAAGGCAGAGCCTCCAAAGCCTGAGAGCGCAAACCCTCTCTTGGTGAGTAATCTGCCCACTACGGCCGAGGGTATGCGTAACTTCGACCCAGTGGATGGCGTACCTAAGTTCGATGAGATTAAGACCGAGCACTTCAAGCCAGCATTCGAGGCTGCAATGGAGATGCATCGCAATGAGATTAATGCTATCGTGACATGCGTCGACGAGCCATCGTTCGAGAATACTGTCGTAGCTCTCGACAGAGCGGGTATCAAACTCGGTGAGATAAGCCTAATCTTCGGCATGCTGTCGTCGTCGGATTTGGACGATGAGATGCAGGCGGTGCAGAACGAGATGATGCCTCGTTTGGAGGAGCACTACAATGCTATCATGCTCAACGATAGGCTATTTGCTCGTGTAAAGAGTGTCTATGACAAGCGTAATACCTTGTCACTCGACGCTGTCGATATGCGCCTCTTGGAGAAGACCTATAATGACTTTGTACGCTCGGGTGCTCTACTTCAAGGTGCCGAGAAGGAGCGTCTTAAGGCTATCAATGCTGAGTTAACAACGCTTACCATTCGCTTTGGTAACAACCTCTTGGCCGAGAATGCCAACTTCGAGATGCTCCTCAACGATAGTCAGGTGAGTGAACTTCCTGAGGGCGTACGCAACCAGGCTAAGGAGGCAGCAACAGCAGCTGGTAAGTCGGGCTACTTGTTTACTCTCGACAAGCCCAGCATGATACCATTCTTGACATATTCGTCAAACCGTGATTTGCGACGACAGATCTATAATGGTTACTTGATGCGCTGCAACAACGATAACGAGTACGATAACAAGGCGATTATCAAGGATATGGTGCGCTTACGTATTGAGAAGGCACACCTGCTCGGTTTCAAGTCGTATGCTCACTACGTAACCGATGACCAGATGGCGGGTACTCCCGAGGCGGTATACACCCTCTTGGAGGAGATTTACGAGCCTGCGTTGGCGTCGGCAAAAGAGGAGCTTGCTGCGATGAACGAGCTCTTCGCTAAGGATCATCCAGGTGAGAAGTTCGAAAAGTCGGATTGGTGGTACTATGCCGAGAAGGTTCGCAAGCAGAAGTATCAGCTTGATGAGGAGGCCATTCGCTCATACCTCTCGCTTGATAACGTTCGCCGTGGTATGTTCTACCTTGCTAACCGCCTCTACGGCATCACGTTCCGCCCAATAGCCGTGCCTCGCTACCACGCTGAGTGCTCGGTATACGAGGTGTTGGATAAGGATAATTCGCACATCGGTATCCTATATATTGACCCATATCCACGTAAGTCTAAGAGTGGCGGTGCATGGTGTGGTAACTTCACCGAGCAGCTCTATATTGACGGTGTGCGTAAGGCGCCAGTAGTTGGTATCGTATGTAACTTCACTCCTCCTGTTGGCGATACTCCATCGTTGCTCACATTCGACGAGGCGGAGACCATGTTCCATGAGTTCGGCCATGCGCTTCACTTCCTCTTTGCCGATGTTAAGTATCGCGGTTTAACAGAGGTCGAGGGTGACTTCGTGGAGCTTCCATCACAGATTATGGAGAACTGGGCATTTGAGCCAGAGATTATGCGTAACTACGCTACCCACTACAAAACAGGCGAGGTTATCCCCGATAATCTTATTAGCCGTATCCAGAAGGCAGCACTCTTTAACCAGGGTTTCACAACCCTTGAGCTTACGGCGGCTGCTCTTATCGACATGGATATCCACTCGTTGGAGACATATCCAGTGAATTTTGATGTCGAGGCCTTCGAGAAATATAACCTCGCTACTCGTCGTGGCCTTATCCCAGAGATTGAGCCTCGTTATCGCTATACATACTTTGCTCACATCTTCAATGGTGGCTACTCGGCTGGCTACTACTTCTACCTCTGGGCTGAGGTACTTGATAAGGATGCCTTTGCGGCTTTCAAGGAGCTTCGTGATGTGTGCGACCCACAGCTTGCATCGGTATTCCGCTATGAGCTCTTGGCGCAGGGCGGCCAGAAGCCAGGCATGGAGATGTATCGCACGTTCCGTGGTGCCGAGCCAAACAAGGAGCCAATGCTCCGTGCTCGTGGTCTCTGGAAGGAGCCTGTCGTTGTTGAGGAGCCTGCAACAGACTCAATCGCAAACATGGAGGCTGGTAAGCCTATGCGTGGTGCTGAGGTGAACCATGAGCAGCGCCCAGGTAGACCACTTCGCCCTATGCGTGCCGATGATGTACAGCCATATAGTGCCTCTAAGATGCCTAATGGCGTAAAGCGCGATATGAAGAGTGTGGGTGTAGCCCAAACTAAAACAGAGTAACCTAATAAACCATTTTTAATATTTATGACAACACTATCATTTATCATGTCAGCATTGACACTTGCCTCTACTGTAGGCGACCTTCCAGAGAATGGTGGCGTGCGCATGCCTGCTTCGTTGGTGGGCAACCCTCTCGTTGAGGAGTGGAACACCCCTTACCAGACACCTCCATTCTCATCAATTAAGTTGGAGCACTACGAGCCAGCATTCGACTATGCTATCGCCGTAAACCGTGCCGAGATTGAGACTATCGTAAACAACCCTGAGCCTGCAACATTCGAGAATACCATCGTTGCTATGGCTGAGTCTGGCGAGCTGCTCGGTCGTGTATCGGGCGTATTCTTCGTTCTTAATAACAGCGACACTTCGGAGGAGATGCAGCGTATTGCTCTTGCAGTGACACCTAAGCTTACTGACCTCTCGAACGACATCTCGCTCAACCCACAGCTCTTCGAGCGTATTAAAACGGTCTACGACCAGCGCGCTAAGCTCAACCTCGACGAGGAGGATATGATGCTTCTTGAGGAGACATACAAGGGTTTTGCTCGTTCGGGTGCTTTGCTCGAGGGTGAGGCTAAGGAGCTCTATCGCAAGTACTCATCGGAGCTCTCGCAGCTTACCCTTCAATTTGGCCAGAACGCCTTGGCTGCTACAAACGCTTACTCTTATAACATCACCGACCCTGCTAAGGTTGCTGAGCTCCCCGACTTCGTAAAGGAGGGCCTTGCTGCTGAGGCTGCGGCACGTGGTGAGCAGGGCTGGACTGTTACTCTTCATGCACCAAGCTATGTTCCTTTCATGACCTACTCAACACAGCGTGACATCAAGGAGCAGCTTTATCGCGCATACAACACCCGTGGTGTTGGTGGCGAGAACGACAACATGGAGAACATCCGTCGCATCGCTGAGCTTCGTCTAAACATTGCCAACCTCCTTGGCTATGACTGCTATGCAGACTATGTTCTTGAGGATCGTATGGCAGAGAGCACAAAGGGCGTAACCAAGTTCCTCAACCAGCTCAATAAGGCAACCTTGAAGTATGCTCGTAAGGACTACGAGACCGTATCGGCATACGCTAAGAGCCTTGGCCACGAGGGTACACTCATGCCATGGGATTGGGGTTACTATAACGAGAAGTATAAGGAGGAGAAGTACGCTATCAACGACGAGCAGATTAAGCCATACTTGCAGCTTGAGAATGTTAAGGAGGCTGTATTTATGCTCGCTGGTAAGCTCTATGGCCTAACATTCACTCAGGTGGATAACATCGAGACATATAACCCTGAGGCTACCGTATATGAGGTGCGCGACGCTAAGAACGAGCTTATGGCAATCCTCTACCTCGACTTCTTCCCACGTGAGTCTAAGCGTCAGGGTGCATGGATGACCGAGTTTCGCGGTGTGCGTGTTGTTGATGGCAAGGAGCAGCGTCCTTTGGTGCAGCTCGTGATGAACTTCACAAAGCCTACTGCTAACACTCCATCATTGCTCACCTTCGACGAGTTCACCACCTTCCTCCACGAGTTTGGTCACGGTCTTCACGGCATCCTTGCTCACGGTAAGTATGAGTCTATCAACGGCACATCTGTAAAGCGCGACTTCGTTGAGCTTCCATCACAGATTATGGAGAACTGGGCTACCGAGAAGGAGTATCTCGACCTCTGGGCTAAGCACTACCAGACAGGTGAGGCGATGCCTGCTGAGCTTATCGAGAAGCTCGTAGCTGCTAAGAACTACCTTGCTGCATACTTCAACGTACGACAGCTCTCATTCGGTATGCTCGATATGGCATGGCACACTATCGAGAAGCCATACACTGGCGATATCCTCGACTTCGAGAACAAGGCTATTGCTCCTACACAGATTACCCCTATTGTTGAGGGTTGTGCTATGGGTCCTGCCTTTACACACATCTTCAGCGGTGGCTATGCTGCTGGTTACTATGGCTATAAGTGGGCAGAGGTTCTTGCTGCTGATGCATTCTCATACTTCAAGCAGAAGGGTATCTTCAGTCCTGAGGTTGCAGGCAAGTTCCGCCGCGAGGTATTGGAGAAGGGTGGTCACAAGCATCCTATGACTCTCTACAAGAACTTCCGTGGTCATGCACCTAAGACTAAGGCACTTATTGATCAGATGAACCTTAAGTAATTTGTTGTGATAAGGGGTCATTCTCGGCCCATCCCAAAAGTAAACCACCACTGGCTGTACGTCAAAGTACTATCCAGCGGTGGTTTCTTTCGCGATGAACCAAGCCTAACCCCTTCTAACAACAAATTAATTTGCTGTGATAGGGGGCATCCTTCGACGCCTCAATCCAAAGAGCGAATGGGAAATACGTCAAGTATGTCCCATCCGCTCTTTCTCTTTATCGGCGCCAAATTATGCCCCCTCTGACAGCAAATTGGGGTTGCGGCGCTAATTAATGTTGCGTAGCCTATTCTAACAACAAATTGGGGTTGCGGCGCTTCAGTCCAGAGCCCGAATGGGAACACTGCTGAATATCTCTATCTTCACTGCATTAATCTGCCTCTTCAGTACAATATCTGCGATTAGGTTTTGCGTTCTTCGATAATATTACTAACTTTGCTAAATAAAGCAAAATAAGCACTATGAAAAATATCTATCTTCTATTAACACTCGTAGGCGTTATGCTAACGAGCACCCTTAGCGATGCCTCTGCACAACGCACACCGTCTTACACTATCAGCGACCACGAGTATTGCGACCAACATTTAACTATTAATGTCACACAACCCTGCGCACACCAGGGTACAACAGCCCCATATAAGGTTGGCGACTACTATAATGTGAATGGCAAGCAGGGTGTTGTCTTCGAGGTATGCGATAATGGTCGCCATGGAAAGATTGTATCGTTGGATGACGCATTCTTACGATGGTGTACTTTTGAGCAATATGATAAGGAAATTGACTTAGGTTTGAGAGATGAGAATAATGGCAAGGTGAATACCGATAAGGTGATGCAGCGAAGAGATAGCGACCAATATCCCGCCTTTGTTTGGTGTCGCAATAAGGGCGCAGATTGGTATCTGCCAGCTTATGATGAGTTAAAGGCTATATACAATAGTAAATCAAAGATTAATTCCACACTGGCTAAATATGATGCTGAACTAAATGGTTGGTATTGGTCGTCAACGGAGTATGAAGACTATCCTGAGTCCCGCGCGTGGTATGTCTATATGAGTGACGGGTACACCGTCGACGGCAGTAAGTACGCCAACAGCTATGTGCGTGCTGTCTCTGTTTTTTAAGATTTAGGCTTGTCGGTAGCGACCACAGCTATACTCTTTCTCCTCGCGCCCCAAAGCGCGAGGAGTTTTTTTTGTTCAGGGAATGATGCAAAAAGTGGCGCTTATCGGCGCTAATATTGGGGGAGTGACTTAAAAGTAAATTTGCCATCCCCGTTTGAGGTTTTAGGGATATTGGGATATATAGTATAATATTTGTTTGCTGTGATAAGGGTCATCAGTGACCAATCTCAAAAAGTAAGAGCCCTGAGGCTGTACGTTTTGTACAATCCTTAGGACTCCTCTTTTGTGATAGACCAAGCCTATCTCCATCTATTAGTTTACCACCTCAGCATTCACCTTGACATATTTGTAGCCCATGCGCTTTAGTGATACCGATACGCCGAGCTCGAACATCACCTTCGTGGTGCGGGCGAAGAGGTGGAAGGCCATAACACTCTGCGCTTCGATGCCCTCCTTGCGAATAAGCATCTGTGCCGTTTCGGCCATCGTGCGTATCATATTCTCAACCTTAGTCGCCTCCTCGCTCTCCAGTGGGTGGCATAGAAGCACCTCTGTAATATACTCATCCATGCAGTCGAAGCCGCGTGGCTCGGTGAACATCTTGTGTATATCCTCCACATTTTCGTAGCGGCTCCACTCCTTATCCCATAGTACTGCCGCGCCCATACCCTCGTACATAGCCCAAGCTATGGCAACGAGTGGATATTTGGCAACCTCGGGCACCGCGTCAGCCATATATGATGGTGCTGCGGCGTGCCACTTATCGTTAAGCTCCTCGACGGTGAGCATCTGCCCCTCGAGCCATCCATCCTTAGTAAGACGCTCGATGAGCATCGTGCGTAGTTGCTCCTCGTAGCGTGCGAGGAGCTCTCTTTGCTGTTCTGTCATACTATCTTTTGCGTTTTGTTGTTTTACGTTTCACCGACCAACCGAAGTGGCCTATCATCTCGCCAAGAGCAAAGTACTCGCCATGTGAGTAGACTATGGGGCGAGCCTTATCGAGCGAGAATTTACCACTTTCGGGGTCTATATATCGTGTGTCGGCCTCGACGCCGACAACATCGGCGATAAACATATCGTGTGAGCCAAGCTCCTTTACCTCGCGCACCTTGCAACATATCGATAGTGGTGCCTCGGCAATAAGGGGCGCTGCAACATGGCTATTCTGCATCGGCGTGAGGCCTGTTGCCTCCCATTTGTTGTGGTCGCGACCTGAGCGTACACCGCACCAGTCCGTGGCGCGTGCCATCTGCTCTGTAGTGAGGTTAATTACGAACTCGCCCGTGCGTCGCAACGTCTCGTATGAGTGTCGCTCCTTGCGCACCGAGATATAGCACATAGGCGGATTGGTACATATCGTGCCAGTCCATGCTACGGTCAATATGTTGTAGTTCTCTGGGCTGTCGCCCACGCTTACAAGTACTGCTGGAAGAGGGTAGATGAGGGTCCCAGGCTTCCATGTCTGCTTTGCCATACCTTATTTATATAATATATTACTGCTTGCCCATTGGCGTATTGTGCATATCCCAACCTGCTTGTATCGTTGCGCGGATATACTCGTCCATCTCTGATGCAATATCACGATGCTCCTCAACAACGTTGATGTAGTGCGTATCACCCTCGGCATTGAGGTCGTAGAGATAGTCCATCGAGTGTGCCGGATCGGAGATATAGAGCCAGTTGTAGTCGCGAACAATCATATGTGTAACACTACTACTTGGCACCATGCGGCGCTTCTGTGTCGTTAGGTCGATACCAAAGCTATGGTTGTCATACTCTATGCCAAGCATCGACATTGCCGTAGGCACAATATCCATCTGCGATACAAGGTCAGTGCGCACCTCTGGCTTGATATGCTTTGGTGAGTAGAAGAGTAGTGGTATGTGTAGGCAGCTCTCAGGCACGATAAAGTCCCTCCTAACACCACGCCCATGGTCTGCTGTGATGATAAATAGCGTCTCGTCGAACCAAGGTTTCTGCTTACACATCTCAATAAAGCGATTCATTGCCCAGTCGGCATACTGTATTGCATGTTTTTCGATATCATCGGGATATGTGGTTGTAAAGCCCTCGACGGTTGGTGGGTCATATGGGCGGTGGTTCGAGCAGGTTAGACATACGGCAGCAAATGGCTTGCCCTTAGCATACTCGGCATCCATCTCCTGCAATGCTCTGTCGAACATCATATGGTCATCCACGCCCCATGACTTAGTTGTATTAATGCCGTAGTCTGGCAGAGATACGAACTTGCCAAAGCCCTGCAATGGTATGAAACCACCGACATTGTCGAACTCTGGCTCATGCGTAATGAAGAATAGGGTACTCATCTTACCGCTCTGCTGCACCTGGTCAAATGGTGAGTGTAGGTTCTGTCGGTAGCCATCCTCCAATGGGTGTAGGTGCATGTATGGTGGCATTGATGTCACCGTAGAGTATATGCCGTAGGCTGTGTGCGTACTGGTTGAGAACGTATTTTCATAGTAACGTCCCTCCTTGATTAGCCTATCGAGATTTGGAAGTAACCCCTTTGTGGAGCCCTCATGAGCGAGGTGTACGGCACAATTACCCTCCTGGAGGATTATGACTACGTTACGCCATGGGCTCTCATGTGCCTCTACATGTTCGTTGAAGTTCTCATCGCGATTGTACTCCTCGATAACATATGAGCGAGCCTTATCTGAATCCATAAGGGTGATACCCTTGTTGTTAAGGTTCGCAAGCGACTCGACGAATGGTATCACAGGGTTGATTGATAGCTGGTTGACAAAGTTGTTATAGCTAATGATAGAGTCCTTTATTGTCATCGGTGATGACTGGATAGGGTTCAATCCACGTGCAGATAGGGGCGTAATGGCGATAAGCAGAAGCAGATATATCGCTGCGTGTACTTTGCGCTCCGCCGGTACACTTGTACGATAGTGGCGTGCAAGCATTATTATAAGCGCGGTGAATAGTATAGATACAACAATAGCTATGCATGCAAAAATTAGGTACGATCTATCATTCGTAATCACACTCAATGCTTGCCCTGGGTCGTCATTGGCATAGCGTATGCCGACAGCGTCAACATGCGTATTTGTGTACTCGAAGAATGGTATGTCGCCAATGTTGCACATAAGTGATAGTGAGAAACCTATTGATAGCAGTGTTGTTGAGGCGTAGTTCATCCATTTTGCGTGCTTGCCCATAAACTGGCTAATACCAAGCAGTAGTAGGCTGGGGGCAATCAGATAGAATGCTAATACTATATCGAAGCGTACACCCGTAAAAAGGGCATAGGCCACATCCCATTTAGTGGCTGCGATGCCTGCGTCAAGTTGCTCCACGTTACGTAGTAGCAGTGTGATACGTATTAACGAGAAGCTGACAAGGCCTGCAAGAAGTATCCACAGCAAAAACTTAACATGTCGTGGTGGGCATAGGTAGTAACCGATACCATGCTTCTTGTTGTTAACTTCATCTTCCCCCCCCCTTAATATTTTAGCTCTATTCAATAGAGAGTTACACGATTTTTTTAGCTTCTCAAACATAGCTATTTCTCTTATTTATATTGGTTAGTACTAAAATTAGGATCGTTATGCATATCCCAACCAGCCTGTGTTATAGCGCGTGCATATCTGTCCATCTTGCTTGCAATATCGGGATGTCTATTGATAATATTTACAAGGCGGCCGTCACCTTCGGCATTTAGGTCGTAGAGGTAGCCTATTGACTGTGATGGATTAGTGATGTATACCCAGTTGTAGTCGCGAACCATGATGTGGTCCTCGTCGCTAATAGGTATCATACTACGCCTCTTCGTCGTTAGGTCGATGCCGAAACTGTGGTTATCATACTCGATGCCGAGCATCGACATTGCAGTAGGTGTAATATCCATCTGCGATGCGAGGTCGGAGCATATCTCAGGCTCGATATGCTTTGGTGAGTAGAATAGAAGGGGGATGTGTACGCTGGTCTCGGGGATGAAGTAGTCCACAGCCATCCTGCGGGCATGGTCTGCCGTAATCACGAAGAGTGTCTCATCGAACCATGGCTTCTCTTTGCACATCTCAATAAAGCGGTTCATCGCCCAGTCGGCATACTGTATAGCGCGCTCCTCCTCTCCTGATACCGTGGGGTTAAATCCCTCGACTGTTGGCGGGTTGTATGGTCGATGGTTTGTACATGTGAGGCATATTGTCGCAAAGGCGTTGCCCTCGGCATACTCAGCATCCATCTCTTTTATTGCGCGGTCGAACATGATATGGTCGTCAACACCCCATCTATCGTTAACAACCCTGTTGTAGTCGGGAAGCGATATCAGTCTGTCAAAACCCTGCATCGTTACAAAACCATTCACATTGTCAAAGTCGGGCGTATGGGTGATTAGGAAGATAGTGCTCATCCTACCGCTACTCTGTACCTGGTCGTATGGCGAGTGCATATTTTGAAGATATCCATCCTCCAATGGGCTGAGATGCATAGGTGACGGCATCGATGTCACAATCGAGTATATGCCATACCTTGTGAAGGTGCCAGTGGAGTAGGTGTTCTCATAATATCTGCCCTCTTTGATTAGCCTATCTAAGTTCGGAAGTAGCCCGCGTGTAGCACCATGATGTGCTAAGTTGGCGGCGCAGTTGCCCTCCTGAACGATGATTACAACATTACGCCATGGGCTATCATGGGCTTCAATATGCTCGTTGAAGTTCTCATCACGATGATAAAGATTTATGACATAGGCACGAGCCTCGGCCGAGTCCATAAGCGATAGGGTCATATCATTGATGTGTAGCAACGACTCGACGAATGGTAGTACGGGGTTTAAGCTGAGCTGGTTGATAAAGTTGTTGTTGCTGATTACCGCATCCCTCGGTGTCATTGGCCCGCGCTGGGGGTACATGCCACGAGAGGTGAGGGGTACAAGTGCTATGAGAAGGATAAGGTACGCAGCAGCATGTGTGCGGCGCTCGGAGGGTATCCCAATTTGGTAGCGACGCGCTAAAAATAGTATCAGTGCCGTGAATGCAACCGAAGCGCCGAGAGCTACAAACATAAAGATGAGATACGACATATCACCCGTAATCAAGCCTATCGACTCTGATGTGTTGTTCGCGGCATATCGCAGAGCAAAGGCGCTGACATGTGAGCCGGTGTACTCAAAGTATGGTATGTCGCCAATGCAACACATTAGCGATAGCGAGAAGCACAGTGATAGTATGGCTATTGTGGCGTACCCCATCCATCGTGCATGTCTTCCCATAAACTGACCTATGGCAAGTAGTACTAAGCCAATTACGACGATGTAGTATACGAGTACGATGTCGAAGCGAACGCCTGTAAGTAGCGAGTATAGAATGTTGCCTGTTGTGGCATCTATTCCAGAGTTGAGTAACTCGATGTTGCGTAGCAGCAGTGTGATGCGTATTAGCGAGAAGCTGACAAGGCCCGCGAGAAGCACCCATAGTAGGAACTTAACATGTCGAGGTGGACATAGGTAATAACCTATACCATGCTCCTTGGTACGCTGTTTAAGCGTGTTATATATCTCTTTTGCTATCTCAAATTTAGCCATTGCGTCTCTTCAACTTGGGTAATGTTAGTAGTTGGGGTTGTTGTGCATATCCCAGCCGGCCTGTGCCATTGATGCAACATACTCATACATCGCACGAGCCACCTCGGGGTACTTCGATGCTACGTTCATATATCGAGCGTCGCCATCGGCACTGGTGTCGTATAGAAACTCTATGTCGTTGTAGACATCGTAGTTGTATGTCCACCTGTGGTCGCGTGCTGCGATATGGCCATCGGCACCGTAGGGTATCATACGACGGCTCTGGCGTGTGAGGTCGATACCCATCGTGTGGTTGTTATACTCCTTGCCGAGCATCGACATCGCCGTAGGCGTAATATCCATCTGTGAGGCGAGGTCGTCGCGCACCTCGGGCTTGATATGCTTTGGCGAGTAGAAGATAAGAGGCACATGATTGAAGCTCTCCTCAATTTCGTAGTCGTTGCTATATGCCGCACCATGGTCACCCGTTATCACAAATAGTGTGTCGTCAAACCAGTCACACTTGGAAGCAAGCTCAAAGAAGTGGCCTAACGACCAGTCGGTATACTCCAGTGCTTGGAACTCCGCACTTGTGCTTCGTGGCTTGAAGCCCTCGACATATGGCACGTTATAGGGGATATGGTTCGAGCAGGTAAGGCATACCGCCGCAAAGTTGTTACCCGTCTTGTCAACCCTGTTTAGCTCCTTGATAACACGCTCAAACATGAGGTGGTCATCCACGCCCCACACCTTCCATGAGTAAGTCTCGTAGTTGGCGTCACCCTCGTAATCTTCGAGACTCACAAGGCGTTCGAAGCCTTGCGCAGTAACAAAGTCGCGCACATTATCGAAGTTAGGGTCGTGTGTGATAAAGAATAGGGTAGTGAACTTTGGATCGGATGATAGTTGCTCGTAGATGGTGTCAAGGCTAAATCCTGCGCCCTCCTGCATAGGGTGTATATCCACGTATGATGGCATGGATGCCACAACCGAGTAGATGGCGTTGCACGTATGCGTGCCTGTGGAGTAGGCATTGGCATAGTAAACGCCCTCCATGGCAAGGCGGTCGAGTGTCGGGGTATAGTCGTTGCTGTTCCCCTCGAAGGCCATAAACTCGGCCGAGGTGCTCTCTAAGAGTATTATCACTACATTTTTCCATGGGCTGTCGTGGGCATCGACATGCTCCGTAAAGTCGTCGCCACGCCCCAACTCCTTGCGTACGTAGGCGGCGGCATAGCGCGAGTCTATAAGGTTAAGTGAGGTGTCGCCAAGGCGTAGTAGCGACTTGATGAATGGCTCAACGGGGTTTATCGCGAGCTTATTTATAAAGTTGTTGTTGCATATCATGCCGTCGGCAGGTTTCAGGACATGCTTCTGCCATACAAAACCTCTGTCAGCAAATGGTATGATGGCGCTCATTATAAGCATCGCTACGAGCGTGTGATGTCTGTTCTCGGTAGGAGTGTAGATGTCGTAACGGCGAGCTAAACGTATTGTCAGCCAGATGTATAGTGCCGCAGCGACAATGGCGCTTATCGCAAAACACAGATAGCCGCCATCGCCAACAATCATAGATGTCGCTGCCCCCATGTCGTTGACCATGTACTTGATGCCCATGGCATTGACATGGTTGTGGAAGTGCTCGAAGTAGGGTATGTTGCCGATGGCTATCATCAGCGATACGGCCATCGCCGTAGCTATCATCGCCACCGCCGTATAGCCGAAGTAGCGCGTGTATTTGGGTATATACTGCCCTATGGTCAGCATGATGATAGGCCCTATCCACACCTTGGCAACGTAGGCTAAGTCGAAGCGCATGCCGTTGAACATCTGCTTTACGGCGAGCCACATATCGTTGTCAATACCCTCGTTGACAAGCTCGAGGTTGCGCAAGAGGAGTGTTAGGCGTATCAGTGTGAAGGCACCCATAGCGAGGAGGAGCATTGCAACAAGGTAGCGCACAGGGCGTGATGGACGTAGCCTATGCCAGTGGTGGCGTAGGCTCTCTATGCGTAGTGTTGTGGTTAGGCTCTTCATCTATGTGGCGTTGCGAACTATTGGTTTTCGCCCTGCTCGTATCCTACATCTTCGCGGAGGTTTGCCGACGAGGCTGCCGTCACGGCGAGGTGGTCACAGCGATTGTTCTCTACTGTCGAGGCGTGACCCTTGACCCACACGAAGCGCACCCTATGCTGGCGGTAGATAGCAAGGAAGCGACGCCAGAGGTCGGGGTTTTTCTTGCCCTTAAATCCTGTCTTCTCCCAGTTGATGAGCCAGCGCTGGTTTACGGCCTCGACAACATACTTCGAGTCGGAGTATAGCGTGACGTTGCTACCCTTGAAGCGCAATGCTTCGAGGGCGACACATACGGCCATAAGCTCCATGCGGTTGTTTGTCGTCAGGCGGAAGCCCTCGGATATCTCCTTGCGGTGGGGCCCCGAGATGAGGACTATGCCGTAGCCGCCCGGCCCAGGATTGCCCAGGGCCGAGCCGTCGGTATATATCGTTATGTCTGCCATTACTTGAGTGCCTCCATCTGAGCCTTGATAGCTGCAATCTTAGCCTCGGCATCAGCCTGCTTAGCGCGCTCGTTGGCAACAACCTTCTCGGGTGCTGACGATACGAAGCGCTCGTTAGATAGCTTCTTCATTACCGATGCGAGGAAGCCCTCGTAGTATGTGAGGTCGTCGCTGAGCTTCTTAAGTTCTGCCTCCTTGTCAATCTTGCCCTCCATAGGTACGAAGTACTGTGTGGTCTTGACGATGAAGGCCGCTGCCGTAGCATCCTTCTCCACGACTGCCTCGATAGCCTTGATGTTACCCATCTTGGCAATCACGGCGCTGAACTCTGCTGGGAAGTTGTCGTCGGCAATATAGTTGAGCGTGAGTGGCTCCTTCTGAGCGATGTTCTTCTGCTTGCGCACGTTACGTATGGCGGTGATAACCTCCTCGACAAGGGCGAAGCGTGCAAGGATTGTGGCATCTGCCTCGCGGTCGACCTTAGGCTGCTGTGCGATGACGATAGACTTGACACCCTGCTCAGGCTTGAGGTCCTGCCATATCTCCTCGGTGATAAATGGCATGAATGGGTGCAATAGACGGAGGAGCTGGTCGAAGTAGTGCTTCGTGCGCTCTATGGTCTTGCTGTCCGCAGGACACTGGTATGCAGGCTTCACCATCTCCAAGTACCAGCCGCTGAAGTCGTCCCAGAAGAGACGGTACAACTCGGTGAATGCCTCCGATATGCGGTACTGCTCCATGTCGTGGTTGATGCGTGCTATGCGCTCGCGCATTACCTCGTCGAACCATGTTATAGCCTGGCGTGCTGCCTCAGGTTGCTCGAGGGTGGCGTCTACCTCCCACATGTTGATAAGGCGGTAGGCGTTCCATATCTTGTTACCGAAGTTACGGCCCTGCTCGCATAGTGCCTCATCGAACATAACGTCGTTGCCTGCCGACGTAGACATGAGCATAGCTACACGCATGCCATCTGCGCCATACTTGGCGATAAGGTCGAGAGGGTCGGGTGAGTTGCCGAGCTGCTTCGACATCTTACGGCCGAGCTTGTCGCGCACGATACCCGTGAAGTATACATTCTTGAATGGCATCTCGCCGCGCCACTCGTAGCCCGCCATAATCATACGTGCAATCCAGAAGAAGATGATATCTGGACCTGTCACGAGGTCGTCGGTAGAGTAGTAGTAGTTAATCTCCTTGTTGTCGGGGTCGAGTATGCCGTTGAAGAGCGACAGTGGCCACAGCCAAGAGCTGAACCATGTGTCGAGGGCATCCTCATCGTGGCGTAGCTCCTCGGCGGTGATATTCTCATAGCCTGGCATCGCCTTAGCGAGTGCGAGTGCCTCCTCGCGGCTCTCGGCAACTACGAACTTCTCCTCGGCGCCCTCGACCGTTGGGAGGAAGTAGGCAGGGATGCGGTGTCCCCACCATAGCTGACGGCTGATACACCAGTCCTGGATGTTTGTAAGCCAGTTGTTGTATGTCGTCTTGTACTTCGCGGGATGGAACTTAATCTCGTCGTTCATCACAGGTGGCAACGCGATGTCTGCGAAGTGTTGCATGCGCAAGAACCACTGCATGCAGAGGCGTGGCTCCACGGCGGTGTCGGCATTACGCTCGCTGTAACCGACCTTGTTGTCGTAGTCCTCGACCTTCTCCAAGAGGTTAGCCTCGGCGAGGTCCTTGACAATCTGCTTGCGCACATCCATACGGTCCATACTTACATACAAGCCACCCGCCTCGCTTATCGTAGCGTCGGCATTGAAGATGTCGATAGTCTCAAGGTTGTGTGTCTTGCCGAGCATATAGTCGTTGACGTCGTGTGCGGGTGTCACCTTAAGACAGCCCGTACCGAACTCTATCTCTACGTAGCGGTCCTCGATGATGGGCACTACGCGGTTTACGAGGGGCACGATAACGCTCTTACCCTTAAGCCAAGTATTCTTTGGGTCCTTAGGGTTGATACACATCGCCGTATCGCCCATGATGGTCTCAGGGCGTGTTGTTGCCACCACAGCGTAGCGACGGCCCTCACTGTCGCGGTGTAGTATCTGGTGCTTAACTGTTGGGTCGAAGGCGTCGGTAGGGTTGAGTGTCACTGCACCCTGCTCCTCGCCATCTGTCGAGCCTGCTGCCTCGTCTACGTAGTATCTCAAATAGTAGAGCTTGCTCTTCTCCTCGCGGTATATAACCTCCTCGTTGCTGAGGGCTGTCTGCGCCTTAGGGTCCCAGTTTACCATGCGTAGGCCACGGTAGATAAGCCCCTTGTTGTAGAGGTCGCAGAATACGCGGATGACGCTCTTGCTGCGTATCTCGTCCATCGTAAATGCTGTACGCTCCCAGTCGCACGATGCGCCGAGCTTGCGTAGCTGCTTGAGGATGATGCCGCCATGCTCGTTTGTCCACTCCCATGCGTGCTTGAGGAACTCCTCGCGTGTGAGGTCGCTCTTCTTGATGCCCTGCTCGGCGAGCTTCTTCACGACCTTCGCCTCGGTGGCGATAGATGCGTGGTCGGTGCCTGGCACCCAGCAGGCGTTCTTGCCCTGCATACGTGCACGACGCACCAACACATCCTGCAACGTGTTGTTGAGCATGTGGCCCATGTGCAACATACCCGTCACGTTTGGTGGTGGGATAACGATGGTATATGGCTCGCGAGCATCAGGCTCCGAGTGGAAAAGGTTCTCTGCAATCCAGAAGTCGTACCACTTCTGCTCAATCTGTTCGGGTGAATACTTGTCAGCTAACTGCATAATTGTTTATGTATTTGTTTGTTACGTTCCAACTAATCGCTATGTGCGTGCGCGTCTATGTACGCACAACCGACAAAGATAGTAAAAAATGGTGAAAGAGCAACGATTAGGAGGTAAAGATTTGCTGAAGACCGACAATATGTGTGAGATGATAGGGTGAATACGCCCGATTTTCTTGGCTCTTTTGCTCTCTGTTTTTAATTTACCTTATATGCTAATTTTGTGCTAAATTACCAATATGTTTACATGCAATAAAAACTGCTGTTAGACTCTGTGTCGCAGCCTTGTTTAACTATGAGTATTAAAAAGAGTCCATTTTTATTGAAAAATATTTGCTTTTGGTCGATTTTTTTTGTATGTTTGCACGTTATTTGCGGTGATGTATCCGCATAAGGTGTGTTTAAATAACTATATCCATACGTTGGCTTGATTAACTTTGTATGTGTGGTTATTATAGTTAGGTGTTGAAAATCAATAATTTATATATTTTAATATTTTAGTTTAATTATGGTTAAAAAGTCATTTTTCGAGGAGTACATTGCTCCCGAGATGGAGGTTGTCTTGACAACGGTTGAGGCAGGCTTCACGGCATCTGCTGGCTTCGAGGATTCGACAGAGGAGGATGCAGGCGATTTCTAAAAAACTATTGCAACGATGAAAAATTTGTTTAAGAATTTGATGCTTGTTGCAGTAGCTGCAATGGCATTTACGGCTTGTACCGAGGAGAACAACGAGGTTAACGCCGTAGCTAAGAAGACCGTTATTACTGGTGTGGCTTCTATGGGCGATGATACTCGTTCGGGTTTCGGTGGCTCGGAGACTATCGACAATGGTGATGGTACCACTACTACCGTATACAAGTCGGCATGGGATGGTACTGAGACTATCAAGCTTTTCGCTGAAAATGGCTTGGAGACTACTGCAGCCATTGATGCAGAGGGTAAGTTCACCGCTGAGTTCGAGGGCGAGCTTCCTGAGTCTTTCTTTATGACAGTATGTTCTCCTGCTGAGTCATGGTCAAGTCAGTACACTTGCACCATTCCACAGGTACAGACTCCAGGTGCTAGCTCAGTAGACCCTGCAGCACATATTGTTCAGAAGCAGAACGTCTATGTTGTTGGCGGTACAGCAGCCTTTTTCATGCAGCACATGGTGGGTTACGGTAAGATGACCATCAATACTCCTGCTGAGTTTGTTATCGACCACGTTGATATTGAACTTAATGGTGTGTGGTTTGGCTATGAAAAAAATTGTAGCTACACTATCAATGCCGATAACGTAGAGAATAATACCTTCTGGTTTGCTACTGATGTTATCGAGGTTGCTGACTTCACTGTCACAGCTTACGATGCTGAGGGCAACGCCTACACTAAGAGCGTAACCATCCCAGAGGGCCGCAAGTTGTCATTCACATACGGTGGCGTAACCAAGTTCTCGGTATCTAACCTTGAGGTTTACGAGGAGCCAGCAGGTCCTATGTTTGAGTGCAAAGGTGTTAGTGGTACTGGCACAGATATCGTCGTAAAGTTGTACAATGAAGTTTTAGGTGAGTTGTGGATTAACTTCTATGGCTCTTCTTGTCCATTGATTACCAGCGAACCTGTTATTAATGTTGGTGTATATTCTGTTGGATATGGTCTCTATTTTGGTGGTAATTATGGCCAGTATATGCCTGCTAATTTATCGTGGTGGTTGACAGGTACTCCAAACTTTATGACAGTAGATGTTAGTGTTGTTGAAGGTAAGTACAAGTTTGTAATCAACGCCGACTATTCAAATATGCAGTCAGGTGTTGTCCTTGAAGATGCGACATTCATTGGAGAACTCCCTGGACTTGATATTCCAGATACACGAACTCAGCTTGATGCCCCAGTAGTAGAGTACTCTATCTCTGGCAAGACTCTTATCCTCACTTGGGAGGCTGTTGAGAATGCTGAGGGTTACCTTGTTGAGTGTACATCAAGCAGTGATATCAATCCAATCTCGACAACAGAGACTACTGTAACAATCACTGTTCCAACTTATGACTACTACTCATTCTCAGTTCAGGCTGTTGTAAGCGAGGATAGTGCAACCTATCGCTCATCTGCGAAGTCATATGTTGAGTATAATGACCCACGAGCATTTCTTCCTGCACCTACAAACGTAACTGCAACTGTTGACGGTCCATCTGTAACTATCTCATGGGATGCTGTTGAGGGTGCTAACGGTTATCAGCTACAATACTATTTGAATGGTAATCAAGTCGTTGATGTTGATGATACAACCATTACACTTGATCTCGGCTATAACCAAAGCGATGTTTGGATTTATGTATTCTCTGTAGCTGACGATACCAACGATACATATCGTTCATCGGAGTCTTGGGATGCATCTGTTAAGGTTAGCACGGACAAGGATCCTAATAATTTTGCTGATGTTATGGCAACTGATATTTCGTGGGATAGCAATGGATACTTTACTTTGACGACTTCAGAGTTCTCATACTTCTACTTAGAGGTTAATAGCGCAAATCGTCCAAACAACAATTCACTTCTTCCTGGTGATTACACATATGGAAAGAATGAGAATCAGTTTAGAGTAAAGTATAACAACAGATATGCTTGGGCCTATGGTGATAGTAATGGTTCAATGAATGTTAGCTTTGTTGATGGCGAGTACATTATCCTTATCAATGTAACTTCTGGATGGGGCGATGCATTTAATGGTACTGTTGGCTACAAGGGTATGCCCGATGGTTGGGTAGCTCCTGCTGGTAGCGGCGAAGGCGGTGAGACCCCTGAGCCTGAACCAGAGTTTCCTGCAAATATTGCTTTGACAACATGGAATGAGGGTGAATATAATCCAGATGCTTATCGCAATAGCTATATTGTTTCTGGAGACAATATCTCTATGAAGGTCTGGATTACTACTGATCATGGCGCTAATGCAACATCTCTTGGTGAGACTCACGATTACCAGTGGGTGGATACATCAAATGTGGGTAATCTAAATAGGTTTAGTACTCAGAATATTGTTATAAACGGTGTAGAAAAGAGTGCAAATGCTAACAGTACAATGAGTGTAGTTAACAATGGCGATGGCACATTTAATGTGTCTATGAACCTAAACTTTACTGATGGCACTTCTACAACTATTACATACAGCGGTGCAATTGGTACAACATCAAACTGAGCCTGAGACCCCTGGTGAGGGTGGCGAGACATTGACTTGGTCATTCACTCCATCACTGTATGGCGCCACAGCTTAAAGATATTGTACATTTACTGGTCACATTGAAGGTCAGGATCAGTAATAACTGTTACAAATAATCATTTCGGAGCTTCCCTTTCGGGAGGCTCCGATTTTTTTTGTTGATTGGGACAATAAGTAAGATAATAAGATAATAAGATAATAAGATAATACGATAATGACCCAATTAGGGGCTGCATATAACGACATACAATACTCTGATATCCTTGGCAGAGAGTCGTTTGGATGAAATTATCGCCAACATGGCATTAGTACTTATCGGGTAGGCAAATAGTCTAATCTGTAAATATGTAAACAGTGTCAGTGAGAACTTTGCCACGTAGGGTAGCTTTCGTGAGCGCATGACCTCCATAAGGCTCAAAACCGTCAATGATACTCTATATGGGTAAGGTGAAGAGGGTGTTATCTTTAAACTCCCATCATTCATCTTTTTTTCGTTATTTTAGTATTGCTTTTTTGATATTTTTACTATCTTTGTACGATTGTCAATGTATAAATATGTAAAACTATAATTTTATGCAACAAGAACAACCCAAAACTTCGCTTCCCGATAACGCGTATCGTGAGCTAAAACCAGGTGAGGAGTACAAGCCAGTGATGGGTCCTAACGAGACCCCGGCAGAGGTTACGCCTTACTCTGTGACTATCGGTATTCTTATGGCGGTGCTATTCTCGGCTGCCGCTGCTTACCTCGGCCTGAAGGTGGGTCAGGTATTCGAGGCTGCCATACCTATCGCCATCATTGCTGTGGGCCTTGGCCAGCTTCGTGGTAAGAAGAATATGTTGGGTCAGAATGTCATCATCCAGTCTATTGGTGCATCGTCGGGTGTTATCGTGGCAGGCGCCATCTTCACACTCCCTGCACTCTACATCTTGGGCCTCGATGCTCAGTTCTACCAGGTATTCCTATCGTCGTTGCTTGGTGGTATCCTCGGCATCGTCTTGCTAATCCCCTTCCGCAAGTACTTCGTGAAGCAGATGCACGGCAAGTACCCATTCCCTGAGGCTACGGCAACCACCGAGGTTCTTGTGTCGGGAGAGAAGGGTGGCTCGCAGGCTAAGATTCTTGTTGCCGCAGGTCTTATCGGTGGTCTCTACGACTTCATAGTGTCGACATTCGGTGCATGGGTATCGTCAATATCTACGCAGATGTGGGGCTGGGGACAGGCCTTGGCTGCTAAGGCGAAGCTCACGCTCGGCCTTAACACCTCGGCAGCAGTGCTCGGTCTGGGCTATATCATCGGCCTTAAGTATGCACTTATCATCGCTGCCGGCTCGGCCCTCGTATGGTTCTTCATCGTGCCTCTGGTAGGCTCGTTCGAGAGCGCCATGGACCCACTTATGTTCGCACAGCTCTTCAGCATCCCTGCACAGGGCATCCTTGAGACCTTGTCGAGCGACCCTCAGCGCCTCATAGATATATTTGGCGTTAGCGACCCAATCCTCGTTGAGCGCATCATGCAGAGCCCAATGGAGATTGGCTCTATCCTCGGCCTTAGCACCGAGCAGGTGAACAACACCTTGCTCTCGCAGTCGGACCTTGTATTTACCCCTGAGAACCTATATACATACATAGGTCGTCCTATCGGTATCGGCGGTATCGCGATGGCCGGTCTTATTGGCATCGTGCGCCAGGCGGGCATCATCAAGTCGGCATTGTCGCTTGCTAAGAATGAGTTTAGCGGCAAGGGCACAGCAGCTGTCGAGGCTCGTACCGAGCGCGATATCCGCATGAAGACCGTATTGTCGATACTCATCGCAACACTCGTGGCGACACTCGTATTCTTCCAGTTTGGTGTCTTGGGTAACTGGATGCAGACAATCGTGGCACTGCTCATCGTCTTTGTTATCGCATTCCTCTTTACTACCGTGGCAGCTAATGCCATTGCCATCGTGGGCTCTAACCCCGTGTCGGGCATGACACTTATGACACTTATTCTCTCGTCGCTTGTACTCGTATCGGTAGGCTTGGAGGGTGAGCAGGGTATGATTGCTGCCCTCGTTATCGGTGGCGTGGTATGTACGGCACTATCAATGGCTGGCGGCTTCATCACCGACCTTAAGGTGGGCTACTGGCTCGGTACATCGCCAAAGAAGCAGCAGACATGGAAGTTTGTCGGCACCTTCGTATCGGCAGCGACTGTTGCTGGTGTTATGATTATCATGAACGAGACCTATGGCTTCACAGGCAAGGATGCCCTTATCGCGCCTCAGGCTAACGCCATGGCTGCCGTTATCCAGCCTCTTATGACTGGTGGCGTGACACCATGGTTGCTCTATGGTATTGGCGCTGGCCTCATGCTTGTATTCTCGTTCATCGGCCTTCCAGTATTGCCATTTGCCCTCGGTATGTTCATCCCTATGGAGCTCAACGCACCTCTCGTTGTGGGTGGTCTTGTTGCATGGGCAGTTAACCGCCATAAGAACCCTGAGCAGGCTAAGGCTAATAACAACCGTGGTACGCTCATCGCCTCGGGCTTCATCGCTGGTGGTGCTCTCATGGGCGTTGTCAGCGCCATCCTCGCCTTTGCAGGCCTCGACCTCGAGCTTACAGGCTGGGCTGGCTCGGCAGGTGCTCAGTGGCTCGGCATCGTCATGTATGGTGCTATCATCGCCTACTTCATCTGGCACGCACGCAAGGCTAAGATTGAGGAGTAAATCGTATAAGTGAAGATAATAAACTAAAATATACCAAACAATATGGACTTAAAAGATAGATTTTTGAAGTATGTGTCGTTCGACACGCAGTCGAATGAGTCGAGTGAGACATTCCCCTCGACCGAGAAGCAGCTCGTGCTTCTCAACTACCTCAAGGAGGAGCTTCAGACCATAGGTCTTGAAGATGTGACCATGGATGAGCATGGCTACGTCATGGCTACGCTTCCTGCAACAAAGGGCAAGGAGGGTGTTCCTACCATTGGCTTTATCTCACACGTCGATACATCTCCCGATATGTCGGGTGCAAATATCAAGCCACACATTATTGATAAGTATGATGGCCGCGATATCATGCTTGGCAACAACGTATGGCTCAAGGTTGAGGATTTCCCCGAGTTATCGTTCTTCAAGGGTCACACCCTCATCCATACTGACGGTACTACACTCCTTGGCGCCGACGATAAGGCTGGCGTAGCGGAGATTGTAACCGCCATGCAGTGGCTCGTGGCACACCCCGAGGTGGAGCATGGTAAGATTCGCGTGGGCTTCACCCCCGACGAGGAGATTGGCCGTGGTGTCGACTTCTTCGATGTTAAGAAGTTTGGTGCCGACTTCGCATACACCATGGATGGTGGCATGGAGGGAGAGCTCGAGTATGAGAACTTCAACGCTGCAGGTGCTAAGATTACCATCGCAGGTCGTAACGTACACCCAGGCATGGCGAAGAATAAGATGATTAACGCCATCGACATCGCCACCGAGCTTAATACTCTTCTTCCAGCATCGGAGCGCCCACAGTATACCGAGAACTACGAGGGCTTCTTCCACTGTGTGGGCATCAAGGGTAGCGTCGAGGAGGCTGAGATTAACTATATCATCCGTGACCACGATAGCGACAAGTTTGAGCTTAAGAAGCAGCTTATGTGGGATGTTGTCAACTTCCTCCAGCGCAAGTATGGCGAGAAGGTGCTAACACTCACCCTCAAGGACCAGTACTACAATATGCGTAAGATGGTAGAGCCACACCCACAGGTTATCGAGAAGGCACGCCGCGCCATGATTGAGGCGGGTGTCAAGCCTCTTGTACGTCCTATTCGTGGTGGTACCGACGGCTCACGTCTCTCGTTCATGGGTCTTCCATGTCCTAACCTCTTCACAGGTGGCATGAACTTCCATGGCCGTTATGAGTATGCGTCGCTCACGACCATGAACCGCGCGATGAATACTATCATTAATCTTGCGCGTATCTGGGCAGAGTAATTTTGTTGTGATAAGGGGTCATCTTCGAAGCTTTGCTTGTCTGAAAAATGCTCATTTACGCCAAGTAAACTCCGCTTTTTCAGTCTGCGACAAATCTTCAAATCTAACCCCTTCTAACAACAAAATGTTTTGCTGTGATAAGGGACCATCTTCGAAAGAGAAAAGAGGAAAGATGAAAGATAGGCGGGTGCAACCCCAACTATTGCAAATTCCTCATTACTCATTGCTAATTTAAGAGTAATATGAACAACCATTTTGGATATATGAGAGTTGCGGCGGCTGTGCCTCGCGTACATATCGCCGATGCGCATAGCAATGCCGAGGGTGCTCTCAAGATTATGCAGGATGCCTTCCGTGAGGGCGTCGAGATTGTTGTTATGCCTGAGCTGTCGCTCGTAGGTTACACCTGCGGTGATATGGTGTTGCAGAAGAAGCTCCTTAGCGACTCTGAAAAGGCTCTCGCATGGCTTATGGCGGAGACCGCCGACATACCTACGATCGGTATCGTGGGTCTCCCCGTGGTATATGCCGACCGCCTATATAACTGTGCCGCGATTTTTGGTCAGGGCGCGTTGTGGGGTATCGTTCCCAAGTCGTACATACCTAACTATGGCGAGTTCTCGGAGCTCCGCTGGTGGGTATCGGGTTACGCCATTAAGGACCGCATGATACGCTTTGCGGGTCAGGAGTGTCCCTTTGGTAGCGACCTTATGTTCGACCTCCACGGCGTAGAGTTTGGCGTCGAGATATGCGAGGATATGTGGGTGCCCGTACCTCCATCATCAATGCAGGCGGTGCAGGGTGCTAAGCTTCTGTTCAACCTCTCGGCATCGCCCGAGTCGGTATGTAAGCACGACTACCTTATCTCGCTTATCGCCGAGCAGTCGTCACGTACGATGGCTGCCTATGTATACGCCTCATCGGGTCATGGTGAGTCGTCGTCGGACCTCGTATTTGCGGGTAATGCCGTGATTGCAGAGCTCGGCCGTGTGTTGGGCGTCAGCGAGCGCTTCGTGCGTAACGACCGCATGGTAATCGCCGATATCGACGTCGAGTATATCTCTACACGCCGTACCGCACGTAACACCTTCTACTATCCCGATGCACCTGAGATGCGTGTTGTGGAGATTGATGTTGACGAGATATGCTACCAGGGTGATGTGCGCCGCCATATCGAGCCTTTGTACTTCGTACCCGAGGATGAGGCTGCACGTGCCATCCACTGCCGCGAGGTATTCGCCATCCAGAGTGCAGGTCTTGCTCAGCGCCTTGAGCATACGCGCTGCAAGAGTGCCGTTATCGGCATATCGGGTGGCTTAGACTCTACGCTCGCTCTGCTTGCTGTATGCGATACGTTCGACTTGTTGGGCCTCGACCGTAAGGGTATCATAGGTGTCACCATGCCTGGCTTCGGCACTACGGACCGTACGTATCAGAATGCACTTACCATGGTGCGTGAGTTGGGCTGTACACTCAAGGAGATATCGATTAAGGATGCCTGCGAGCAGCACTTCAAGGATATAGGTCTACCTGTTGACGAGCGCTCAGCAGCGTATGAGAACTCGCAGGCACGCGAGCGCACTCAGATTCTTATGGATATCGCCAATATGTGTGGCGGTATGGTCATCGGTACTGGCGACATGAGTGAGTTGGCATTGGGCTGGGCAACATATAACGGCGACCAGATGTCGATGTATGGCATCAACGCCTCGGTGCCTAAGACCTTGGTTAAGTATATGGTTGACTGGTATGCTACGAATCGTGCCGAGGGTGCCTTGCGTGAGGCTCTGTTGGATGTCGTAGCTACGCCAGTAAGCCCTGAGTTGCTACCTGCCGATGGCAATAACATCGTTCAGAAGACCGAGGATTTGGTTGGTCCATACGATTTGCACGACTTCTTCCTCTACTGCGCGCTTCGCCGTCGCTATGTGCCAGCGAAGATTGCTATGCTTGCAACCATCGCCTTCGATGGTGTATATGACCGTGCTACTATCATCAAGTGGTTGAAGGTCTTCTTCCACCGCTTCTTCACCCAGCAGTTCAAGCGTTCGGCAATGCCTGATGGACCAAAGGTGGGTGCTGTGGGTCTCTCGCCACGTGGTGATTTGCACATGCCATCGGATGCTCAGGAGCGTGCTTGGTTGCAGGAGGTTGAGGAGATGGAGCGCGAGTTAGACGCTCTGAAGTAGTGCACAATAATGTCCGTTACGTAACGTTAGCCTTGTAGATATCAAAGATTATGAAACGATTATTTATACTTTTGGTAGCCGTAATTTCGGTCAATGTGGCTTCGGCGCAGACATTCAAGGATTTTGTCAAGGGCGCGGTGACACAGGTGCTCGATAGCGTAACCGATGGCAAGGCTACGGAGATTATGCTCACAGGCACGTGGAACTACTCATCGCCAGCCATACGCCTTGCTACCGAGAACGAGGTGCTGTCGAGTGTAGCCTCATCGGCCGTGACATCGAGCCTTGAGTCGAAGCTCGTTAAGGCTTATAGCTTGGTGGGTCTCAAGGAGGGTGCTACATCGTTCACCTTCAAGAATGATAACACATTCACGGCTGTTGTAGGCAAGCGCACGCTATCTGGAACATATACCTACGATAGCGCAACGCATAAGCTTACTATGGAGTTCTCGTCGCTGCTCAAGTTGGGCAAACTCAATGGCTACGCCTATCTTAATGGCGAGTCGTTAGATATCGTCTTTGACTGTTCGCGTATGATGGATTTCTTGGTGTCGCTTGGCTCAAAGACATCTATGCTCAAGGGTATCACATCTATCGCTAATCAGTTTGATAGCATGATGATAGGTATGCAGTATAACAAATAACAGATAGATTTATGAAACGACTATTCACCCTTACTTTGCTTGCCGCGAGCATGTTTATGCTCCCATACGAGGCATCAGCACAGTTCAACTTTGGCAAACTGTTAAACTCGATAGTTGGCGATGACGATGAGCCTACACGCTATGAGAAGCTTGCCGATAGCGCCCCAAGCTACGATAAGCTGTTGGGCACATGGTACTACTCATCGGCTAAGATAGACTACTTTGGCGATAGTATGGTTGCCGAGTATGCTATCGACGAGCTCGACGATGTAGCACAGGACTTCTTGGATACCTACGGTATCGAGGCGGGCTACTTCAAGATTACCATCAAGCGTAACGGCGATGTTGTTGGAACGATGGGCGATGAGTCTATCACGGGTGACTTTATCTACGATAAGGAGGATGCCGAGGTCGATATCTATGTTACCATCATGGATACTCAGGTAAAGTGTGACGGCTATGTCGAGCAGTATAACAACCGTATGAAGGTCTACCTTGAGGCCGACGACATCCTATCGGCCTATAAGAGCTTGGGTGTCGATTATAGCTCGTCGGCCATAGATTTGGCAAAGGAGATTGTGTCGCGCTTCGATGATATCATGGTTGCGGTAACCTTCACACGTAGCTAAGTTGTCATACCTATATATCCCAAACACAACATTAACGCACAAAAATTGGGGAGCCCATTGGACTCCCCATCATTTTGTCTATTTAGAGCATACTACTCTGGCATCACAATCTTCCCTCCTCAATAAACTCCATAAGAGCCTGGTATGACCACTGCTGAGCGCGGTCAACATACTTCTCGGCTCTCGCTTTTAGCTCAGGGTTTAAACTCTCTTCTGCTTGCTGAACCTCTTTTTCGGTCATACCACTACTCAAATTGTGCACCTCAAGAGCAACAGCCTTAAATGCCTTGTAGTCGTCATTTTCGAGTGCTAAGACCATATCCTCCTGTAAGTCGTGCATCTGCTCGATCTTGCTCTTTGTCTTGCCATCATTGTCGCCACTGTTTGCACCAAGGATAAGGTATGCGCCGCCGCCGATAAGCAACAAGCCGAGTAGCCACATCCACCAACGGCTCTTCTTTTTGTTGTCATCCGACTTCTTGGGCTTCTCCTCGCTATGCTTTGGTGTCCACTCCTTCTTGGGTGCTTCAGCCCTCTTTGGCTCAGCCTTTGGCTCCTCGGCAAACTTGGTGCTCTCGTCATTTAGTGGCGCACCAAACCTTGTGCTCTCATCCTCCACGCTTGGTGCTGCGGCGGCAGCTACATTATTAACCACTGGTGCTGTGTTCCCATCACCTAATAGCGCCACAAACTCATCCATGCTATGTGGGCGCTTCTTGCGCTGTATCTCCATCGAGCGCTCGATGGCGTTGCGTACATTTGCCGATAGGTGTGCTGGCAACTCGGGTAGACCATCGTCAACAATGGCAGCAGCCTGAGGTGGTACACAGCCAGTAACCAAGTAGTACAATGAGGCACCGAGCGAGTAGATGTCGGTCTCGGGCGAGAACTCCTTAACGCCGCCCTGCTGATACTGCTCCATAGGTGCGTAGCCGGCACTGATACCCACGGGCGTAGAGCTTGTCTGATTGCCCTCGGCATCGTACTGCTTCGAGAGACCGAAGTCAATCAAGACGGGTTTGCCATCAGCCTTGCGTAGCATGATGTTGGCAGGCTTAATGTCTAAGTGCATAATCCTCTGCTCGTGGATGTTACCCAAAGCGGCAGCAACTTGCTTGATATAGCCTACGGCCTCGCCCTCCGAGAGGGCCCCACGCTCTTTGACAAGTGCGCTTAGCGACTCGCCCTCGATATACTCCATAACGTAGTAGGCGGTATTGTTCTCGGCGAAGACGTCGTGGATATGGATAATATTTGGGTGGTCGAGCTTGGCTATGGTCTTAGCCTCCTTGATAAACTTGGCCTTGTAGAGGTCCATAATCTCGGCGCTGCCCTGCGAACCGAGAGATATGCTAAGCGAATCCTTGTCGCGGTTGTAGTACTCCTTAGGGAAGAACTCCTTGATGCATACCTTGCGCTCGGCCATCACTTGCTCGGCAAGATATGTAATGCCGAAGCCACCCTGACCGAGGACATCAATGATGCGATACTTATCGCCCTGCAAAAATGTACCGGGTTGTAGTCTCATATTGTTTGTGGTTAATGATTTAATAAACAAAATTAAACATTATTTTCGAAATGAGCAACATATTATTCGAGATATATCCAAAAACGCCTACCGCCAATGGCAAAAGGCGAAATTGCTGAGACCTATTTATATAATGGGGGTGACTAAAAAGTATTTTAGTCATCCCCAATTTTTTAGGAGGTTGAATAAAAAGATGTAGTTTTAGGCCAGCGAAGCCCGAAAAAGCGGAGTTTACTCGGCGTAAATGAGCATTTTGAGGGCAAGCATAACGACAAAATACACTTTTTATTCAGCCTCATTATTTCATGCCTTGCTCATATCACCATCCCCTCTATCTCGATAGCAGCCACTCGGCATACTCCAAATCTTCGGGCGTGGTTAGTTTAATGTTGCGAGCCTCACCCTCGACGCAATAGACTATGCCGCCCGCAGCCTCAACTACCGATGCATCGTCGGTGAAGTGTTCGTCGTAGGGGCGATTGTAGGCCTTGCGTAGTATGTCGGCGCTAAATATCTGTGGCGTCTGCACGATGCGTAGTCGACTTCTATCCATATGCTCTGTTGTGCCATCGTCAAGCAGACGACGGTAGGAGTTGACAACCTCGGTTACAGGTATCACCGCCTTGTGCTCCTCGGCGGCAAGCATCGCTCGTATGATGAGCGTCTTCGACACTAACGCGCGCACGCCATCATGCACTGCAATATACTCCGTCTCGTCGGGTAGCGCCTCTATGCCACACGCAACAGAGTGGAAACGCTCCTTGCCTCCTGCCACGCAGCGGTGGGGTGCTATGTCAAAGCGCGATGCGAGGTTTTTCCATAGTGGGATATGCTCCTCGGGAAGCACAACAACGATGTCGCATCCAGGCAGTGCCTCAGCGAAGGTGTTTATCGTGCGACCTACTACGGGCATGCCTCCAAGTATCATAAACTGCTTGGGTAGCGTGCCGCCCATACGTCGTCCTGAGCCACCTGCAACGATTATTACTCCTCGCTTTGCCATATTAGTTTCTTGCCAAATCCTAAGGTATTATCCGTAAGTTTCATCATCGTGGGACGTACCATCCATAGCGATAGTGGTGCCACGGCAGCGTATGGGAAGCGCTTGATATATGCCATCTTAGCCTCATCGTCGCCACGCTCGGCAGTACCACACACCTGCAACCCCTGTATGCGACCTACGATGCGTGTTTCGAGCTGAATGGCGAGTGCCACGCTACTGCGCTCAGCCATATGCTGTGCGTGACGTGTAGCGTTGTCAGAGGTAAATATAAAGAGGTTGCGTCGCTTGTCGTAGGCGTAGAAGCATGTGGCAATATAGGGATTGCCCTTGTCATCGCATGTCGCAAGGCTAAGTACGTGATGCTTAGCTATAAACTTTATGATACGCTCCTCCATGACTATCTATTAGACACCCTTCGTGCTTCTACTTGGTGCGGAAAATGTCTGCCTCGGTGATTGCGCCACCAGGTATCTCCTCGCCCTTAAGCTCAGCAACAACCCTGTCGCGCACGGCCTCGAACTCCTGACGATACTTATCGCCAATAGGCTCCGAGGGCTGCTGTGTTATTGACAATGGGTCGATAGGAGTGCCATTCTTCCAGATGCGGTAGTCGAGGTGAGGGCCTGTCGATGTGCCAGTAGAGCCCACGTAGCCAATAGTCTGACCCTGAGTTACGTATACTCCCTCCTTAATGCCGCTTGCGAACTTCTGAAGGTGTAGATAGCCCGTCTGAAGGCCTCCTGTATGCTGAATCTTGATGGTGTTACCACCGCCGCCGCCCCAGCCGGCCTTGATTACAGTACCATCAGCTACGGCGTGTACTGGTGTGCCAGCAGGCGCTGCATAGTCGACACCTGTGTGAGGCTTGTAGACCTTGTGTACGGGGTGTAGGCGCTTGTATGTAAACTTAGAACTTATGCGCGTGTATTTAAGAGGTGCTTTAAGCATCTGCTTCTTGAGTGACTCGCCGTTGAACTCCCAGTATGTAACCTTGTTGCCATCGGTGACAAAGGGTATGGCGTAGTACTCCTTGCCGTGGTGCACGAATCTTGCACCCCAGATACGGCCGATACCAATGCTCTCGCCATCAGCCACCACGTCATCGTATATTACAGTGAAGCTATCGCCGTTCTGGATGTGGAAGAAGTCCACGGTCCACTGATATATATCCTCGAACTCAGCTGCCAACTCGTACGATAGACCCTGACCTACGATTGACTCCCATAGCGACGATGTGATTGTCGCCTCGGCACGCTTGCGTATCGTCTCGCGCTCCTTAGATATCTTGTTTACGGTAGGCTGATCCGATGTGAGGTCAAATACGGCAACATCCACCTTGTCGATGTGGTAGACCATGTAGTCTGCCACAGGCTTTACCTCGCCCTCATCCGTTGTGATGTTGTGTGCAAAGATGCTATATTTGTTGCCTGCCTTGATTTTAGATAGTGGGAATATCTCCTTTGCCGCCTTGTCTAATCGGTCAATCTTCACGGCAGATATGCCATAGCGGTTAAGGATTTTGCCAACCGTCTCGTTTGCCACGATGGTATCCTCCAAAATTTCGTAGCCATCGCACTCTATGCCGTATAGTGTTTGAGGCTCCTTTTTTACTTCGGCACTCTGCTTGGTGGCTGCTGTGCCGTTCTTATTGCTCTCGTTACTCTCGCTATCGGATGAGTTGCCGCCACAAGCCACGCCCCCCAGAAGCAGTAGCATAGTGGTAAATAATCTTAGGTTTTTCATACTGTTGCAAAGGTAGTAATATTTGCCTTTTTTGCAAAGCAAAAATAGTAGAAGAGTGATATTTATTATATTAAATTTTGTCAAGTAAAAAATTTTGCCTACATTTGTCGAGATTGTGGCATTATGCCAAATTATGGAGTAGCAGATGAAGATACTAAAGACCATATTGTCGTGGATATACGGAGCGGTGATTGTCATCAGACATCGCCTCTACGATTGGGGTGTGTTCAAGAGTCACACCTTCGACATCCCGATTGTATGTATCGGTAATATCACTGTGGGTGGAACGGGCAAAACACCTATGGCTGAGTTGCTTCTATCTTCGCTGAGTAGTACCTATAACATCGCCCTCTTGTCGCGTGGCTATGGCCGACGTACCAAGGGCTATCGCGAGGTTCAAACAACAGATAGCTATCTTGACGTTGGTGATGAGCCTTTGCAGATGAAGCTGAAGTTCTCTAATACGCTTGTTGTCGTTGCGGAGGACAGAGTGAAGGCTATCCAGCGTATCCGCCAAGAGCATCCAGATATAAATCTCATTGTGATGGACGATGGCTTCCAACATCGTAGCGTGAAGCCTAAGGTGAATATCATCATCTTGGATGCTACGCGTCCTGTTGAGAGCGACTATCTTCTACCTCGCGGACGTCTGCGTGATATCAAGTCGCGTTTAGCTGCGGGTCATTTCTTCATGGTCTCAAAGTGTCCCGATACGATGACGCCTCTCGATCGTCGCTTGTGGCACAATAAGTTGCGTACTATTGCCTATCAGAAGGTATACTTCTCGAAGTTGGAGCCGCTGCCCATAGCACCACTCTTCAACTTTGCGAATCGTGAGCCTGTGGACTATGCCTCTCAGGCAATCCTCATGGCTGGCATCGGTAGCCCAAGAGGCTTTGTGAGTGCTGCCGAGATGCGCTTTACGGTTGTCGATAAATATATCGTTGGTGACCACCATCGCTATAATGTTGACGATATCAACGCTATCCTCGCGCTACACAAACGCCATCCTCGTGCCATTATTCTTATGACCGAGAAGGATGCTGTGAAGCTACGTCGCTCGAACAATCTTCCCGAGTCGTTGCGCCGCGCGATGTACTATCAGCCTGTCGAGATGAGCTTTATCGAGGGCCCCGACCAGGATTTTATTGGCAAACTTATAGCCGAGATAGAGCATACGGGTAATGATAGGGAGCTTACAAAGAAGCATGTTGAATAATTCAAGATAGTAGTCTAAATATGATAAATAAGGTAATCCTTCTTGGAAATGTGGGTCAGGACCCCGAGGTCCGTACCCTTGAGACAGGTGTCAAGGTGGCTCGTTTGCGCCTTGCAACCACCGAGCGTATCTTTAATCGCCAAACTAACGAGACAACCGAGCATACTGAGTGGCACACCGTAACGTTGTGGCGTGGTCTTGCAGAGGTGGCTGATAAGTATGTGCGTAAAGGCTCGCAGATATATGTCGAGGGTCGCTTGCGTGGCCGTGAGTGGGAGAAGGATGGCGTTCGTCACTTCGCCGTTGATATAGTTGCTGATGATATGAAGCTCCTTGGTCGTCGCCCAGATGGCGTGACACCACAGGGTGGCTACCAGCAGCCAGTGCAGAGTGGCTACCAGCAGCAGTATCAGCAGCCAGCTCCAGCCCCAGCACCTATGCCCGCAGCACCATCAATACCTGCTGAGGATCCCGATGACTTGCCATTCTAAAATAGGGTAGGTAAGGGCGTGAAATGAGCGCCGTATAATTACAAAAAAAGCTGTGGTACATATTGCACCACAGCTTTTTGCTTATAATGGATGACTACTTCATCTCGGCGAAATACTTATAGAAGTATGGGAGTGTCTCCATACCCTTGTCGAACTGGTCGAGACCGTAGCTCTCGTTAGGCGAGTGGATAGCATCCTTCGAGAGGCCGAAGCCCATAAGTATAGACTTGATGCCGAGGATGTTCTCGAAGCCTGAGATGATAGGGATAGAGCCGCCTGAGTAGAATGGCAATGGCTTGATGCCGAAGGTCGTCTCCATGGCCTTCTCGGCAGCCTTGTATGCAGGCATGTCGGTAGGCGATACGTATGGAGCACCACCGTGTAGGAACTTAACATCTACCTTCACACTCTTAGGAGCAATGCGGCGGAAGTGCTTCTCGAAGAGCTTCGCAATCTTCTTGAAGTCCTGGTTTGGAACAAGACGCATCGAAATCTTAGCATAGGCCTTAGATGGAATTACGGTCTTGGTACCCTCGCCAGTGTAGCCACTCCAGATGCCATTCACGTCGAGTGATGGACGGATACCGGTGCGCTCCATTGTTGTGTAGTCAATCTCGCCCGCTACATCACCAAGGTCGAGAGCCTTCTTGTACTCGTCGAGAGAGAATGGTGCCTTGTTAAGAGCCTTACGCTCAGCATCTGTAAGGATGCGCACGTCGTCGTAGAAGCCAGCAATCTTAACACGACCAAACTCATCGGTAAGGTCGGCAATCATCTTAGCAAGCACGTTTGCAGGGTTTGCTACAGCGCCACCAAAGAGACCCGAGTGTAGGTCTTTATCTGGGCCAGTAACCTCCACCTGCATATATGTTAGACCACGCAAACCTGCGGTGATTGTTGGACAATCCATGCCAATCATCGACGTGTCCGACACGAGGATGATGTCAGCCTTAAGGAGCTTCTTGTTGTCGGCGCAGAACTTGTAGAGGCTTGGTGAGCCAATCTCCTCCTCGCCCTCAAGCATAAACTTGACGTTACATGGGAGGGTGTCAGTTGCTACCATCGCCTCGAAAGCCTTGGCGTGCATGAAGAGCTGACCCTTGTCGTCGTCGGCGCCACGGCACCAGATGCGGCCATCCTTAATCTCTGGCTCGAATGGGTTTGTCTTCCACTCGTCGATAGGGTCTTCGGGCATCACATCGTAGTGACCATATACAAGAACGGTCTTGGCCTTAGGGTCGATAATCTTCTCAGCATAAACCACTGGGTTGCCATCTGTTGGCATCACCTCGGCACGGTCGGCACCAGCCTTCACGAGGGCTGCTGCAAGCCACTCTGCGCAGCGTACCATATCCTCCTTGTGGAGTGATGGCTGTGCGCTGATTGAGGGGATGCGCAGGAGGTCGAAAAGCTCCTCGATAAAACGCTCGCGATTCTGCTTAATGTATTCGTTTGCTAATTTCATAAAAGTATAGTTTTAAGGTTTATATTGTGCTAAATTAAGCCTTGCATATTTGTTCTATTTCGGAAATAAAACGCTTTGCGAGAGTATCTGCCTCGGCCATCGTCTTTGCCTCGGTGTAGATGCGGATGATAGGCTCGGTATTCGACTTGCGGAGGTGTGCCCAGCTCTCGGCAAAATCTATCTTCACGCCATCAATATCCGTGACTCTTTCGTTTGAGTATCTGTTTTTTATGGTCAATAAAATCTTATCGACGTCAATCTCTGGCGTAAGTTCAATCTTGTTCTTCGAAGCGAAGTACGCAGGGTATGTCTTACGTAGCTCCGACATGGTCATATTGAGTCCTGCAAAATAGGTCAAAAAGAGAGCAACGCCAACCAATGCGTCACGGCCATAATGCAGCTCTGGGTAGATGACTCCGCCATTGCCCTCGCCGCCAATAACAGCTCCCGTCTCCTTCATCTTCTTTACAACGTTAACCTCGCCTACGGCAGCGGCTGCATATGTGCAACCATCGTAGCGCGCGGTGATGTCGCTCAGTGCGCGCGATGATGACAGGTTTGACACGGTGTTGCCCTTGGTGTGGCGCAACACGTAGTCGGCAACGGCTACTAATGTGTACTCCTCAACAAACATCTCGCCATTCTCCATGACAAATGCTAAGCGGTCTACGTCGGGGTCAACGACGATACCGAGGTCGGCGCCCTCCTTGCGGATGACCTCAGCAATCTCGGTGAGGTTCTCGGGTAGTGGTTCAGGGTTGTGTGCAAACTCGCCCGTAGGCTCGCAGTTAAGTTCAACAACCTCGCAGCCGAGCTCGCGCAATAACTGAGGGATGACAACGCCACCAATAGAGTTAACGGCATCAACAACAACCTTAAACTTGCGCTTGCGTACAGCCTCAACATCGACGAGCGGAAGCGCTAATACCTGCTCGATATGCCTCTTGTTGAAATCCTCACGAAGGAGCACCTTGCCAATATTGTCGATAGTAGGGTAGCTGTAATCCACATCCTCGGCCATCGCCAACACGCGCTTACCCTCGTTGTCATCCAAGAACTCACCGCGCTCGTTGAGCAGCTTGAGGGCGTTCCACTGGCGTGGGTTGTGCGATGCAGTGATGATGATGCCGCCATCGGCACGATGTGTGATAACAGCCATCTCAGTACCAGGAGTAGTGCAGAGACCAACGTTGATGACGTTGGCGCCGCAGCCGAGCAGTGTGCCCTCAACGAGGTCGTCGACCATGGTGCCTGATAGTCGAGCGTCGCGACCTACGACGATGGTGATAGCTCTATCGGGATGTTTCTCCTTGATGAGGCGTGTGTATGCTGTTGTGAACTTGACAACATCAATAGGAGTGAGGTTGTCCGAAGGTGCGCCACCTATGGTGCCACGAATGCCTGATATTGATTTTATTAGTGTCATATTTGTAAAAAAAAAAGCTGAAACATTTTGCTATTTCTGACAAAATTATTAATTTTACGCGAATATTAAAAATAAATTGAGAATAAATTATTTCACGATATGAGAACGATACCATCTTCTGAGCTGATAATCAATGGTGATGGCTCGATATTTCACCTTCACCTCAAGCCCGAGCAGCTTGCCGATATTGTCATCCTTGTGGGTGATCCAGGACGTGTGGCAATGATTGCAGAATACTTCGATGAGCGCGAGTGCGAGGTGAGCAATCGCGAGTTCCGTACTGTGACAGGTACATATAAGGGTCGTCGCATGACGGTACTATCTACGGGTATTGGCATCGGTAATATCGACATCTGTGTAACGGAGCTCGATGCCTTGGCAAATATCGACTTTGCAACACGCCAGGTTAAGGATAGCTTCCGCCAGCTAACGCTCGTGCGCCTTGGTACGTCGGGTGCTATTCAGCGTGATATAGAGGTGGGTGAGGTGCTCTTCTCTCGCACGTCACTCGGCTTCGATGGTCTGCTTTCGTACTACGAGGGTCGCGACAGTGTCTGTGACCTCGCTCTCGAGCGTGCCTTTATGGAGCATACAACGTGGTATGAGAAGCTACCTGCGCCATACTTCGTGAATGCCGACAATACCCTCTTTGAGCACTTTAAGGATGTTACACGCGAGGGTATCACCATCGCTGCTCCTGGCTTCTATGCCCCTCAGGGTCGTTGGGTACGCCTTGCGCCACACGACAAGAGCCTCAACGAGAAGATAGAGTCGTTTGACTTCGAGGGCCGACGTATCACCAACTTCGAGATGGAGGGCTCGGCACTTGCTGGCCTCGCAGCTCTCATGGGTCACCGCGCTGCAACAATATGCACTATCATCGCCCAGCGTGTGGCGAAGGATGCATGCACCGACTACAAACCATTTGTGCGCCGCATGATTGAGATGTCGCTCGATAAGTTGGCTGTATTGTAACAGATTGAAACAAAAACAAATAATAACATAAAAACCTAACAAAACTATGAAATTTACCGTATCGAGCTCAGCATTGCTGTCGCTACTCGCAACAACCGGAAAGGTTATTAGCAACAAGAATACTCTTCCTATCCTCGACTACTTCCTCCTTGAGCTCAAGGATAATGAGCTTACTGTGACCACTTCGGACCTTGAGACAACCCTCGTAGGTCACCTTCAGGTGGATAGCGTGGAGCGTGAGGGTGTCATCGCAGCACCTGCAAAGCTTATGCTCGACTCACTCAAGGAGTTCCCAGAGATGCCTCTTGAGTTCGACGTTAACGATACCACATGGGAGATTAAGATTCGTTGGGCAAGTGGCTCGCTCTCAATCCCTGGTGCGAGTGCTGTGAGCTATCCCGCTGTTCCAGCCATCGGCGCTGAGCACCGAGAGATTCTCATGGACGTAGATATGCTCATCGCAGGTATCAATAAGACCATCTTCGCTACCGCTGACGATGAGCTTCGCCCTGTGATGAATGGTGTATACTTCAACTTCGAGGAGGGTAAGGTGACCTTCGTGGCTACCGACGCTCACAAGCTCGTACGTTCGATGGCCGAGTGCGTAGATGTAGACTTCGCTTCATCGTTCATCCTCCCCAAGAAACCTGCTAACCTACTCAAGGGTATGCTTGTTAAGGAGAGCGCTCCTGTGCGCGTGACCTTCGACGCGAAGAACGTGATTTTCGACCTCTCGCACCATAAGCTCGTATGTCGTCTTATCGAGGGTAACTATCCTAACTATAATGCTGTAATCCCTACTGCAAATCCTAACAAGGTGCTCGTAGACCGTGTGGAGCTTCTCAACGGCATCCGTCGTGTGGCAGTTTGTTCTAACCCTACAACCAACCTTATCCGCATGGATATCGCTGGCAATAAGATTAGTCTTGCAGCGCAGGATATCGACTTCTCGGTATCTGCAAACGAGACACTCACATGTAGCTATGAGGGTCACCCTGTAACTATCGGCTTCAAGTCTACATTCCTCGTAGAGATTCTCTCAAACATCGATACCCCAACCGTTGTTGTAGAGCTTGCTGACTCAACACGTGCAGGTGTCTTCAAGCCTGTATACGATGATAAGCGTGCGACAGAGGTGTTGATGTTGTTGATGCCTATGATGATAAACGCATAATTTTGTTGTGATAAGGGGCTATCTGCGGCGTCTTACTTGCTTGCAAATTCCTCATTTACGCTAAGTAAACTGCGGATTTGCAATCTGCGATAAGCCACCACAGCTAACCCCTTCTAACAACAAAATATTGTTGTGATAAGGCATCATCTACTGCCGCTAACGAATTATCTCGTCAATGGGCAGTACGCTAAGTACAGCCCATCGTCTCGAAATTCGCCGAGCGTTGTATCTGATACCTTCTAACAACAAAATGAGTGGGGAGGATTATGATGAGTTACGATGGGTCATAATGGGTTTCGATGGAACGTGAACATATTAACCCATAGAAACACACCTGCAAACTCACAACACCATACCACCCATGAATACGCTACCAACATGGTAACAACCGTTTGACTATGAATTTACAACTTAAAAGACCGATAATATTTTTCGACCTTGAGACTACGGGTGTCGATACGGCGCGAGATCGCATTGTCGAGATATCTATGGTTAAGGTGATGCCCGACGGCACAAAGCAGGTCAAGACACGTCGCATAAACCCCGAGATGCCCATCCCCGCTGAGGCAACGGCTGTGCATGGCATAACCAACGAGGATGTGCAGAATGAGCCTACATTCAAGCAGATAGCAAAGTCTTTGGCGCAGTTTATCGAGGGTTGCGATTTTGGTGGCTTCAACTCCAACCGCTTCGACCTTCCGGTGCTTGTCGAGGAGTTCATGCGTGCGGGCGTCGACGTTGACTTCAAGCGTCGCAAGTATATCGACGTGCAGAACATCTTCCACAAAAAGGAGCAGCGCACGTTGGTAGCAGCATACAAATTCTACTGCGACAAAGACCTTGAGAATGCCCACTCGGCTGAGGCCGATACGATGGCTACGTACGAGGTGCTCGAGGCGCAGATTGAGCGCTATGGTGACATAGGTGCTACGGTGGAGGAGCTTGCCGAGTTCTCGACACACAACGAGGTGGTAGATTTTGCGGGTCGCATAGCCCTAAACGACAAGGGCGAGGAGATATTTACCTTTGGTAAGTATAAGGGTCGCACCGTGGCCGAGATTTTTGCCGTGGAGCCAAGCTACTATACATGGCTTATGAATGGCGACTTCCCACAGTATACCAAGAAGATATTTACGGAGATACGTCTGCGACAGTCGCAGAGATAAAAACTGCTAATTATGAGGATATTGCGTTTATTGTTAGTTGCGTTATGCGCTACAATCGCCATGGAGGCATACGGTATTGAGCCTTCGACACAGATTGTTGTGCGCGATGGCCGTAAGGTATATGTCCACAAGGTGGAGAAGGGACATACCCTCTACTCGATAGCCAAGGCCTATGGCGTTACCGAGAAGCAGATAATCGACTGTAACGAGGGCCTATCGCCAGCGACACTACGCATCGACGACATTATTTTCGTTCCGTGCGTCGAGAAGAAGGGTGGCTCAAAGCAGAAGACGCAGGGTGATGGCAAGGATGGTGGTAAGTACTACATTCACACAGTGCAGTCGGGAGATACCTTCTATTCGATAGCGCGTCACTACAAGATATCTGTCGATGTGTTGCGTGCCGATAACCCATCGGTAGATCCGAGTACGTTGAGCATCGGCACCGAGCTACGCATACGTCGCGGTGAGGTGGGCTATGCCACAACCGACGATATAGACAAGAGTGAGAAGCGAGAGCAGGGCGAAGAGCCTAAGCAGGAGCTGCGTTCAAATGAGTATGTCGTGCAGAAGGGTGATACCGTATATTCGCTATCACAGCGCGCGGGTCTCAGCGAGCGTGAGTTTATGGCGCTTAACAAGCTACGCTCACCAAGTGACCTAAAACTCGGCATGGTGGTTAAGCTACGCAGCGATATCGAGGAGGGTATTGCTCAGCCAGGTTCAGAGGATGTGTCGGCACAAGATGCTGAGATGGAGCAGTCTGAGGCAATAGAGGAGGCCGAGATGGGTAATCAGAGCGCCGATGCCGAGGAGACGATAGCACCCCAAAAGCAGCGTGAGCGTCTGTCGGGCCGTAGTGATAGCAACCCTATTGTCGATAATAGACCAAAGTTGCCATGGTTCCTTTTTGGATTGGATGACGACGAGGTAGACCTCTTCCGTCCCAATAATGTGCAGTTTATAGAGCTTGGTGCCAACAGCACCCTCAAGGTAGCTCTTATGCTCCCATTCCAGATTGATGGTAAGGCTAAGCCTCTGTATGTCGACCTCTACCGAGGTGTGCTCCTCGCCATGGAGGACCTCAAGGCAGAGGGTCTATCTGTTGACCTTACGGTCTTCGACACGCAGAATGATGCAGCTATCATTGATGATATCATGACCTACGAGGATGCCTTCTTGGATGCTCACCTCATCATCGGACCGGTATACGAGAAGGAGATGCAGTATATCATAAACCATGCCGAGAGGGAGGGTGTCGCAGTGGTGTCGCCATTGGCAAATATCGAGTCGTTGCAGTCTCCGGTGCTCTTCCAGATGCAACCAGAGCGCACGCACAAGTATGATAAAATCAAGCATCTGCTCAATGATGACCGTGAGGTGATTGTCATCTATGCGTCGACCAACGATGGCGGCTATCTCAGCGATATGAATGGTATAATCACCTCGTCACGCCGTCGTGATTTGGTGTTCAACTACAACCAGGGTGCATTCTTCTATAAGCGTACGGCATCTGGGGGACGTGGCGAGAGCGTAAGTATCGACGACATTGTGCGTAGCCGTCACGATAAGACCTTTGTCATCGTTGCCGATGGTGCTACGGACATTGACCGCATACTTACAACGTTGTCGTCATCGAAGACTAAACTGTTGGATCGTGGCGCAGCCATAGGCCGCTACGATGTTGTCGGCAACTACAAGTGGACACGCCTAAATAATGTCGACCCTCAGTCGTTCTTCAAGAATAACGTGTCGTTCATATCATCATACCACTTGAAGCGTAGCAACGAGGTAATACGCATCTTTGATGCGCGCTATATTAAGCGCTTCGGTAGCCTACCTTCGGCATACTCATACCGTGGCTATGATGCGGCGCTCATCTTTTGTAGCAGGATGTTCCTCGGCTTTGAGGATAACATCTTCTCGCAGCAGTTCAAGCCTCTGACTACAACATACCGCTTTATGCCTGAGGGTGGTATCAACGTAAATACAGAGTGGATATGCGAGTCGTATAACGACGACTTTACCATAACCGTCAAGTAAACATTTCGCAGATGGCAAATATAGCATCTAACATACCGGAGAAGACCATCGAGCGCCTTAGCGAGTATCGCCGTACGCTCATCAAGTGTCATGCTCAGGGTATCACACATATCTTTTCGCATGTCCTTGCGGGTATGCATGGCATCACCGCCGTGCAGGTGCGTCGCGACCTTATGCTCATAGGCTTTTCGAGCGATACGAAGAAGGGTTATGACGTGAAGGTCCTTATCGACTTTATCGACAATATCCTGTATAGCGAGCAGCCAATGAATATGGCTATTATCGGCATGGGCCACCTCGGCCAAGCCGTTACGCGCTACTTCAATGGCAAGGGCCTTAAACTACGTATTACCGCAGCTTTCGATATCGACCCTCAGAAGGTCGGCTCCATGGTCGATAATATCCCGTGTTACCATATCGACGAGTTTGAGCAGCGTGTTGATGAGCTTGATATAAGCATTGTCATCGTCACCTCGCCAACATCTGCGGCAGCAGCCCTCGTACTGCCTATCATCAACGCAGGTATCAAGGGCGTGCTGAACTTTACCTCGGCACCGTTGAACTTCCCACAGGGCATTGTTGTCGAGAACTACGATATCACCACACTTTTGGAGAAGGTTGCCTACTTCGTAAAGGTTGCAGAGGATAATAGCTAATATGACCATACACTACGGCATAGATGCGTTTCACTCGGAGAGGGCCACGGTAGTCACCGTAGGCTCGTTCGATGGTGTGCATGCAGGCCATGCTCAGCTGCTTGGCTGCTTATGCAATATGGCACAGCGTCTTGGCTTGGAGAGTGTTGTCATCACCTTTGACCCCCACCCGCGTATTGCCATGGGGCGTGCCGAGGGCATGCAGCTACTCACCTCTGTTGAGGAGCGCGCATATCTTCTTGCTCAGTATGGCGTCGACCACCTTGTTGTCGTGCGCTTCGATGAGACCTTCCGCACGCAGAGCTACGATACCTTCGTACGTTCGCTCGTCGAGAGGTTGAAGATGCGAGGTATGGTCGTGGGGTATAACCACCGCTTTGGCCGTGGCAGCGAGGGTCGCTTCGAGTCGTTGCAACCTATGGCCGAGGAGCTCGGCTTTGAGGTTGTGCGTGTTGAGCAACATACCGAGGGTGGCGATAAGGTGAGCTCTACGGTTGTGCGTCGCCTTATAGACGAGGGGCATATGCAGCGTGCCGCAGAGATTATGTCGCACCCATATATAATAATAGGTGTGGCTACGGAGGGCGTGGTGCGTGTTGAGGATGATACGAAGCAGCTGCCTTGCGATGGAAAATATGATGCTGTGGTCAACGGCAAGCAGATGAGTATTAATATTGACAGCCGCTCGATACGTCTTGGCGAGTCCGTAACGGGTAGGGTGGTTATCGAGTTATAATGATAGATTATGAAGAGTTTTGAGCATAAGATACGTGTCGAGTATCACCATACCGACCAGATGGGTGTGGTGCACCATTCGAACTATGTCAAGTTCTTTGAGGCGGCGCGTACCGAGTGGCTTCGTGCCATAGGCCTAACCTATGCCGAGATGGAGCGCCGTGGTGTGATGATGCCTATTGTCGAGGTCAATGTCAAGTATAAGCACCCAGCGCTCTACGATGAGCTTATCACCGTGCGCGCTATTGTCGACGAGATGCCCATGGCGCGTATGACCTTCCGCTATGAGATTACGGGCGAGGATGGCCGCGAGGTGGCCACAGGCTCAACAACCCTCGGCTTTATCGACCGCGAGACACGCCGCCCCCAACGCGCTCCCAAGTGGCTACTTGAGGTGTTAGAGAGGGTGTAAGTAACGAATGAATATTTTGAGATATCGATAATAATGATTATCTTTGTGTTAACAAAAAAATAACGTAGTATGCCTATGGTAAAATAACAGACATTAGGGACATATAAACATAAAAAGCGTTAGCTTATATTTCGGGATTCTGAAACTTCCACATTTTACACAGTCCCCGAGGAATAAAGTTTGACGCTCACACTATCTATTTAGTGTGGGCTTTATTCCGTATGTGGGGACATGGTTGTGGAAGACCTCAGAATCCAATATCGGCAATATTGTCCGCACTTTTTATTTGTTTAGTCCTCAATATTACGCCCTAAATATGCGGACTGATAAATAATTAAATAATATTTGCTATGAAACTTAACTATCTATTTGCATTAATTCTTTCGACCCTATTGTTAAGCTGCGGTGGGAGCAGTAATAAGGATAACTCTAACAAGAAATCGGATGCTGAGCCTGCAAAACCCACATACGCATGGTCTATGTATTTAGGTGAGTGGGTAGACTCGACAGGTGACGTGTGGTTGGACTTTCTAAGTGACGAGGAGCCAATGATGGTTGATGCATATATCGATGGCTCATCGATTACTACTGAGTATGTGTTTGTTTCATCATCGTTCGGTGTGATATACATGGATGCTGGAGCAGTCATGAATCTATCGCCCGATGGAACACTCTACATATGCGATAATGACCTTAACAGAGAATGGGAGCTGGTTCAGCTAAGAAAGAAGTAACAAATCTACGAACCCAAATATTCTAAACTATGTTGAAAGTAAATACTATAAAGGAGCGTGCTGTTCCAAAGTCGATAGAGTCTATCTACATTCAAACATCTATATCCAGAAAAAGCAAGTTTAATAAGGCATTACAGGTGTTGATTGACGCCTGCGACTCAGATGACTCAGACGAGGTAAATGATGAGCATAATCGTCTTTATACTGCAAATGAGTTTTTCAAGCGTGTTATATCATCCGAGGTGTCACTAACGTCATCATGTGGCTGTTTGTCTGATTTCTTGTGGGATTTAAGAAACGTAGTCAATAGTAGCGATTATCAACCTATACCTGAGGCTGCTATTGAAAGAGTAGAGATGTTCACAAGCATGATAAAGCAATATATAAGCAAAAATGGCGAACGTGTCTGCCCAAATAGTGATGTTCGATCATCTGCCTCAAGTGGATTTAACTTTGACTGGATGCGCCTTGTATACTTTGCATTAGGTGTATATCTTGTTATTTGTGCTATATCCTATGCGAGAATGGATGACATGGAGGACTTCGTAAAAAAGGTTGCTGAGGAGTATAATGCTCCACTCAGCGAGGTAGAAAGAGAGTTTGGTGTTGCCTTGCAATCTGATTTTACATACTTTCCAATCCCACATACTACTTGGTATGTAACCAAGGAGAATGGTCAAGATGTTGTGGTCGGTGAGTCAAAGACATTCGGTGGCTGCGAGATTTATAAGGATAAAATTGATCAGTTCTTCTATTTGGACTTCTGGTCGGGAAAGAAAAGCTTAGATGAGCAGAAGATGGATGCTATGAGAGAGAAGATGGGAAGGTATTAACATGATGAAAAGACCGACTAAGGATTGCTCTTTAGTCGGTCTTATTTATTATAATATATGTCGCTACTCGATAAGCGATATGCTACGCTGGATAAAGTCCGTAAGACTCTTGCCCTTGAGCATGCCGTTTGAGAGTAGTGCAAGGTCGATAATCTGTCGTACCTTGCGGTTGCCACGACCTATCTCCACCAGGCGGCTGTTGCGCTCCTCGCGAAGCTCTACGACGCGCTTCGATAGGCTCTCGCGCATCTCGCGCTCCTCGGCCGTAAGCTCCTCGCTCTTCTTATCCTTAACGGTCTCCTCGAAGCGACTCTCCTCCTGCTCGGCAGCCGTAATCTTCTTTCCGATGGTACGTAGCTTGTCGCCATACTCCTTCTCCACCTCGCCAAGGATGTCGAGGACGATAGGGTGGTTGCCGTTTACCGTAATGGTGTAGTTGTCGGGCATCTCGGCATAGAAGCGGCTCATCTCGCCACCGCTCGTTGCCGCCATATCCTTCATACGACGCATAAACTCGTTCTGTGTGATAACCACCGGTGCATCATCCTTCGACATAGGCTCGAAGGCCACATGATAGTGTATCTTCTCATCCTCGGGCAACTGTCCCTCGAATACGGGGCGCATAATCTGCTGCTGGTCCGAGCTTAGCGACATCGCCTGCTGCTGCTCCTTGCGGATGAGGTTGTCTATAACATCGGAGTCTACGCGCACGAAGCGTGTCTTCTCCATCTTCGACTCGAGGTACTGGATGTAGTGGCTGTCGAGCTGGCCGTTCATCTCCAAGATGTCGTAGCCCTTGGCCTTAGCAGCCTCTACAAAGCTATTCTTACCCTCCACGTCATCGACATAGAGCATTATGGTGAAGCCATCCTTGTCGGTCTGCAAATCCTTGACCTTCTCGACATACTCCGTTGCGGTGTAGTACTTACCCTCGATAGACTTCCAGAGCATGAAGTTTTGAGCCTTCTCGGCGAACTTCTCGTCTGTTAGTACGCCATACTGGATGAATATCTTAAGGTCGTCCCACTTCTTCTCGTAGTCCTCGCGCATGGTGTTGAAGAGCTCCTGAAGACGGTCTGCCACCTTGCGGGTGATATATCCCGAAATCTTCTTCACGTTGTTGTCGCTCTGAAGGTAGCTGCGCGACACGTTGAGCGGAATATCTGGTGAGTCGATAACGCCATGTAGCAACGTGAGGTACTCTGGCACAATGCCCGTTACCTCGTCGGTGACGAATACCTGGTTGCAGTATAGCTGTATACGGTTCTTCTGTATCTCGAAGTTGTTGCGTATCTTCGGGAAGTAGAGTATGCCCGTAAGGTTAAACGGATAGTCGATGTTGAGGTGGATATAGAAGAGTGGCTCCTCGCTACCAGGGTATAGGTCGGCGTAGAACTCCTTATACTCCTCCTCGGTAATCTCCGATGGCTTGCGTGTCCATAGTGGCGTGGTGTCGTTGATGATGTTGTCCTCAGCGGTATCCACATACTTGCCATCCTTCCACTCCTGTCTCTTGCCAAAGGCGATAGGTATAGGTAGGAAGTGGCAGTACTTGCGCAGAAGCTTCGCTATCTCATCGCGCTGTGAGTACTGCGCGCACTCCTCGGATAGGTGAAGCACGATGCGTGTGCCACGGTCGAGCTTCTCATCGAGGCTCTCCAACTCATACTCAGGCGTACCCGTGCAGCTCCAGTGAACGCTCTTCTCGCCTTTGCGGTACGACTGCGTAAATATCTCCACCTTGTCGGCAACCATGAACGACGAGTAGAAGCCGAGGCCGAAGTGGCCGATTATTGTCTGCTCCTTGTACTTCGCCATAAACTCCTCGGCGCCAGAGAAGGCTATTTGGTTGATGTAGCGCTCAACCTCCTCCTCGCTCATGCCGATACCGCGGTCGGTGATAGTAAGCGTCTTGGCCTCGCTATCTACGGCGATGCGTATCGTCATATCGCCTAACTCGCCCTCAGCCTCGCCCTTTGCCGATAGTGTCTTGAGCTTCTCTGTGGCATCCACAGCGTTAGATACCAACTCGCGTAAGAATATCTCGTGGTCCGAGTAGAGGAACTTCTTGATTACGGGAAATATATTCTCCGTTGTTACCCCAATTTTTCCGTTTTTCATAGTCGTATGTGTACTGTTATTAGTTTTTCGTTTTCAGCCAATGCTTAGGCAAATGGTGTGCCAACCACGATAGACTGACATTTTGGCAGATGTCGTGACAAAAATAGGGACTACCCTTATGGACAGCCCCTACGTTATGTCGCACTTGAAAAACTACTTACGCACCTCGGCGCCAGCCTTCTGCTCGAGCTGTGCCTGGAGATTAGCCATTGTGCGCTCAATCTGCTTGTCGGTGAGTGTCTGGTTCTTATCCTCGAGAACGAAGCTTAGGGCGTATGACTTCTTACCCTCAGGGAGCTTGTCGCCCTCGTAGACGTCGAACAACGATACCGACTTAAGGAGCTTCTTCTCGGTGGCAAATGCAATAGCGCGAAGCTCCGAGAATGTTACGCTCTTATTTACGAGCAGTGCCAAGTCGCGCTTCACCTCTGGGAACTTCGAGAGCTCCTTGAACTGCACCTTTGATTTCTTGGTCATCTTTATAAGCTGGTCGAAGTCTATCTCGGCGAAGTATACATCCTGCTTGATGTCGAACTTCTTGCGTACGATAGGCGATACAACACCCATGCGAAGCACCTCCTTAGGGCCCTGCTTGAAGACGATGGCGTCGGCATAGAGGTCGCAGTCGAGGCTCTCCGACTGAAGAGCGTAGAGGTCGATGCCAAAGCGCTTCAACAGGCGCTCCACCATGCCACGAAGTGTGAAGAACGATGAGCTCTCAGCCTTGCTGTTCCATGCGAGCTGGCTGTCGAGACCCGTTACGGTTAGGGCTATGCGGTAGCTCTCCTCGTACTTGGCCAAGGTGTTCTCCTCCGCAGCCTTCTCAGCGTTATAGGCATAGCAGTTGCCTACCTCGTACATTCTGAGGTTGGCATTACGGCGGTTGACGTTAAGCTCTACGGCCTCCAAGGCGTTGAACATAAGCGTCTGGCGCATAACGTTGAGGTCCTGCGATAGTGGGTTGAGTATCTTCACGCAACGCTCCACAGGGTACGATGTTGAGCCCTCGTAGTACGATGCCTTAGTGAGCGAGTTAGACATAATCTCGGTATAGCCGTTTGCCGTTAGGTAGTCCGAAGCGACGTTCTGAAGACGCGCCTTATCGGGCTTTGGAGCATACGACAATGTTGAGTTCACGTGGTCCGAAACCTCGATGTTGTTGTAGCCATATACGCGCAACACATCCTCCACCAAGTCGGCCTCGCGCTGCACATCTACACGGTAGGGAGGCACTGCCACCTTAAGCACGTCGCCCTCACGGCCACGCACCTCAACGTCGAGGGCTGCGAGGATTGTCATAAAGGTCTGCTCGGGGATATCCTTGCCGATGAGCTTACGAGCACGCTCCAACGAGAAGTCGAACTCGAAGTGCTGTGCAGGTGTTGGGTTGATGTCGATAATCTCGGATGTTATGCGGCCACCAGCGAGCTCCTGCATAAGCATTGCGGCGCGCTTGAGGGCATATACCTGAATATTTGGGTCGATACCGCGCTCGAAGCGGAACGATGCGTCGGTGTTAAGGCCAAAGCGCTTAGCGGTCTTGCGCACCCATACAGGGTGGAAGTAGGCACTCTCGATAAATACGTTAACGGTACTATCTGAGATACCTGAGTCCTGACCACCATATACGCCAGCGATACACATGGGGCGCTCTGCAGAGCATATCATAAGGTCGTTAGCCGTTAGTGTGCGCTCCACGCCATCCAACGTCACAAACTTCTCGCCCTCGACAGCCGAGCGTACCACAACCTTGCCACCCTCAATCTTGTCGGCATCGAATGCGTGAAGAGGCTGGCCAAGCTCGAAGAGGACATAGTTGGTGATATCCACAAGGTTGTTCTTAGGGTTGATGCCCGCAGCGCGAAGCTCGTTCTGCATCCATTCGGGTGATGGTGCAATCTTACAGCCACTAACGGTGATACCTGCATAGCGTGGTGCCGCCTCGCTGTTTATCACCTCTACCTCTATGGTGCGCGATGTGTCGTCAACCTTGAACCCATCAACTGATGGTAGTATGAACTCTACCTCCTCGCCGCGGCTTTTGAGGTATGCTGCGAGATCGCGCGCAACGCCGATGTGTGATGCAGCATCCACGCGGTTAGGGGTAAGACCTATACCGATAAGGTAGTCGTCGGCGATGTGAAGGTACTCCTTGGCAGGTGTACCTACCACAGCCTCTGCTGGTAGCTCCATGATGCCCTCGTGGTTGCGGCCAATACCCAACTCATCCTCAGCGCAGAGCATACCGAGAGACTCGACACCGCGAATCTTGCTACGCTTAATCTTGAACTCCTCATCCGAGTCGATAGGGTAGAGCACCGCACCTACGGTTGCGCACATCACCTTAAGACCCTTGCGGCAGTTGGCAGCGCCACAGACAATCTGCAATGGTGCCTTTGCGCCCACATCGACAGTTGTTATATGTAGGTGGTCAGAGTCGGGGTGATCCTCGCAGGTGAGTACCTCGCCCACGACAACACCTTTCAAGCCGCCCTTGATGGTCTCAATCTTCTCGAACTCCTCGACCTCCAATCCGAGCTCGGTGAGTATTTCGGCCATGCGCTCTGCCGAGATATCGGTCTTGATATAGCGCTTCAGCCAGTTGTATGATACGTTCATAGTATATTGTTTTTAATTATTTGTCCAGTGTTGTGGCTATAATCGCACAAAGATACATAAAAAAGCCGAAATATGCAAACGCCCGCGCGTGCGCTATCTTTAATGTTCGCTGCTAAGGCTAATCTCTTTGGTCGTGGCTACTTGGTGTGGCGTGCTGTTTGTTTTGGAAAAATGGGAAATTATTTTGTCTTTATTTCTTATTGAGATGAGCCGTTATTGTACTTGTAGAAAAATTTCACAAAAAAATCACAACTTATAAAATTTACGTAATGCTTTGAAAATCAATGATAAAAGTGGTATGTATTAAAAGATATTCAAAAAATTGATAGGAAAATTGGTTGAAAATTTCGTAGACTAAATAAAAAGTCGTATCTTTGTGGCGCTAATGGCGTAATTTATTCAAAATAATATATCTTATGTTGGATACCAATTTAATTAAGATTTTCGAGCAGAGTTTCCGCGACAATAGCAACTCACCAGCTCTCTCCGACTACTTCAAAAAGGAGACACTTACCTACTTCGATGTTGCACAGGATGTGGCTAAGCTACACCTTATGTTCAAGGAGGCAGGCATCGAGCGTGGCGATAAGATTGCACTTATTGGTCGTAACAATACACGCTGGTGCGTGAGCTATCTCGCTACGATAACCTATGGTGCTGTGATTGTTCCAATCCTCCAGGATTTCAATCCTAACGATGTTGTCAACATTATCAACCACTCGGAGAGTAAGCTCCTCTTCTTGGGCGATAACTTCTGGGATGACCTCGAGGGTGACCAGATACCTACAATCCAGGCAGTATTCTCGCTTACCGACTTTCATGTTATCTACGAGCGCGAGGGCAAGACCCTTACCTCTTATATAGATAATATGAATGTTCATTTTGCAGCGGCATATCCTCATGGCTTCTCTGTTGATGATATCAAATATCCTGAGATTGCTAACGACCAGCTCTGTCTGCTCAACTATACATCGGGTACAACAGGCTCATCTAAGGGTGTTATGCTTACGGTGAACAACCTTACAGGTAATATCGTCTTCGCCTTGGGTATGCCTAACCCAAAGACTGGCGAGAACTTCTTCCGCAAGGGTGGTCGTACATTGTCGTTCTTGCCCTTGGCACACGCCTTCGGTTGCGCCTTCGACTTCTTGGCGCCTATGGCGTGCGGTATCCACGTGACACTTCTTGGTCGCATACCATCGCCAAAGATTCTTATCGAGGCAATGAAGACCGTGCGCCCAAACATCGTATGCTCGGTGCCTATGATTTTGGAGAAGGTATACCGCAAGAGTATCCTTCCAATGTTGGAGAAGAAGCCTATGAGTATTGCAATGCGTATTCCATTGGTTAACACAGCAATATACTCGACAATCCTATCGCGCCTTATGGAGCAGTTTGGTGGCTGTGTCGAGATATTCATCGTTGGTGGCGCTGCCATCAACAAGGAGACCGAGGATTTCTTGCGTAAGATAAAGTTCCCATTGACCGTGGGCTACGGCATGACTGAGTGCGCACCACTTATTAGCTTCGAGCTTCCTACGCTCTTCAAGACCGGTTCATGCGGTAAGATTATCCCAGGTATGCTTGAGGCCAAGATTCTTTCGAGCGACCCAAAGAATGTCCCTGGGGAGCTTCTTGTTCGTGGTGAGCACGTCATGATGGGTTACTACAAAAATGAGAATGCCACTAAGGCGGTGCTTGAGGATGATGGCTGGTTGCATACTGGCGATATGTGTACCATCGACGACGATGGCACCCTCTACATCCGTGGTCGTTGCAAGAATATGATTCTCTCTGGCTCGGGTCAGAACATCTACCCTGAGGAGATTGAGGAGCGCCTAAATAACCTCTATATGGTTGCCGAGTCACTCGTCATCGAGAATGGCGGTAAGCTCACAGCTCTTGTTGTGCCCGACTACGAGCTCGCAAATGCCGAGGGTGTAGACATGGAGCATCTTCCAGAGATTATGGAGGAGAACCTCAAGACCCTCAATACTCTCGTGGCATCATACGAGAAGGTATCAAATATCGTTATCCACCGCGACGAGTTTGTCAAGACGCCAAAGCGTAGTATCAAGCGTTATTTGTATACTGCGGAGCGTCTCAACCTCAAGTAATTTGTTGTGATAGCGGCGCATTAGCGACGCTTCAATCAATGCTCTGAATGGAATGTACTTCAAGTACTATCCATCCAGAGCATTTTCATGTCAGCGCCACTACTGCACCACTCTGACAACAAATTTAATTTGCTGTGATAAGGGGCATCCTTCGACGCCTCAATCAAAAGAGCGAATGGGAAATACATCAAGTATGTCCCATCCGCTCTTTCTCTTTATCGGCGCCAAATTATACCCCTTCTGACAATAAATTAGGTTGTGGCGCTAAATAGGGTTGCGATTAATGAATTTAGAGAATTTGGGGAGTTTGGTGTATGCTCCTTGGCTTTCCTAATCTCCCTATCTCTTAGCTCGCGACAACGACTCTCTTTCATCTTTTATTTTTTCTTATTCACTGTAATACAGTACCCACCCCCTGGGAAATTATCATGATTATTTGGGAAAACAGAATATAATTGTTACCTTTGTAATGAATGCCATTAAAAAAATGACAATATTATTTTCATGTGCTGGTGTGTTACGATAAAATATTAGACTATGAGACCTATATTTTCACTACTATGTTTGGTGCTTCTATTCGCCAGTTGCGAGAAAGATCCTGGTATTTCTACATTCCCCGTAGACGAGACTGAGGTAGTGCTCGACTGGGATAGTGATGAGCTTACCATCAACTTCGACCTATCATCGTATATGTATGATAAGGTAGATTACCATATTACCCTTGAAAATGGTGCGAATGGTTGGCTGACGTATAAGAGTAATACTATGACAAGTATCACCTTTGCTGTGAAAAACAACGTTCATCATTATGACCGTAGTGCGGTGATTTTGGTTAAGAATGATGCATATCCCGACTTTACGCAGGTTCGAGTTACGCAGAAGTGTAGAGGAGAGCAGATGCTCAACATAGATGTTAGCGACATCACCACCACGTCGTTTAACGTGCAAGTGACATCTAAGGATGAGAATATGGAGATCTTTACATATATACGTCATTTGGGGTACGGCGTGTCGATTGAGGATAGACCTTTCGACGACCTTATTGAAGATGGACATGGATTCGTATCCAGTTATGCTGACCCATATATCTTCGAAGCCTTAAGAGGTGGTGTTGATGTTAAGCAGTATATGGTTGAAATGGGGGTATGTAGTACGGGTCACTATGAGCGAGAGGTGCATTTTGCGGTGCCTAATGGAGGGTATTGTATCTTTACTGTGGGCGTGGAGTTCTATGAAGATGAGAGTGGTCGACCTAAGATAAAGGCGGTTACACCGGTCTATAATCTCTATCTCAATACTGAACATACGCCGATACGTGAAGATATAAAACTCAATGCAAAGGTAGATATCGACCCCGTATACAGCTCGGATGCACTGCTCAGCATAGAGTGCGATGAGGATAGCAACCTACGATATCGCTATTTGATAGTAAATCCCAATAATTATGAGGTCTTCGTAGAGGACCAATCCATTGAGGAGATTTATGAATTTTTCTCATATAGATGGCATATTGACTATAATTATGCCTCGGCCGATGGTGCAGAGAGCTTAGAGGCGTTTTTAGAAGAGAGTACCTTTGCAAAGAGCTTTAAGGATGAGCGTCTGCACCTTAATGCCAACACTGAGTATTATATTGTTGCCTATGCTCTCGACGTTGTGGATGGCAGAATACAGATGGTCTCATATCCTGAGATTGTTAAGTTTACAACTGGTATGTGCTCAATGACTGATATCAGCTTCGAGATGACGCAGAATGAGATACATGGGCGCATGGTAGATTTCACCATAACCCCATCTGACGATATGGGCGGCTACTACGTCACGGTGATGAGCAAGGAGGCATACGAGTCATGGGATAGCTCTCTGCTCCACCAACGACTTGTTGATGAGGGCTGGTATAGGGGTGATATATGCTATGGAGAGAGCAACCATGAGTTCCGCTTTCTCAATCCTGAGACCGACTACTGCGTGGTATGTGTGGGTGTGCATGGTGGCGTGGCTACAACCGAGGATATCACCATGTTCCCGATAACAACGCCCGCTCCGACAGAGCCAAAGTGTAGGGTTACGGGTTTCGATTGTTATGGCCCATTCTATGCAGGGGCCTTGAATGACTACGATCATACAAAGTATCACATGAATGACTCTTGGGTATCATTATATATGAGTGGCTACTGCGCTGTGGGTGTCGATATCTACGTTGAGGGTGAGGTATCTCAGCTCTATGCAACTTTCCTTAGTGATGACGATACCGTAGGATGTGATGATAACCAGATAATTTCAATGCTTCAAAGCCAGGCCTGCAAGCCGAAGATTTACTACTATTGTAAGCAAAATATTGCCTTCCATTACTACATAGTGGCTATGGACGAAGATGGTAATATAGATTTATACAAGTCGCCTGATGGCTACTACTTTACCGAGGAGGACTATATCACCGACGAGGCCTCTATTGCCGAGTTGGCAAAGTTCTATGATGAGGTGATGGCTCAGCAAGAGGGCACTCGTTCGACAACAGAGCCTACAACGAATGCTATGCAGAGCGATGCACCATGTATCGCTGTAATCCACTAATTTAAAACATGATGACCCATGGAGGCTAAATATACAAACATCAGACTCTTTGTAGCTGCTGTCGCGCTCTTTGGCGTGATGTCGTGTGTCAACGACCCAGAGTTCGAACCCTCGGTCGAGCGACCCGTTGTGCAAAAGATTATAAACTCAAGCGAGAGTGCTATTGCGGGCCGCATGATTGTATATGTTGATGATGCTACTGCCGATGAGTGGCTAAGTGCTGCCGAGCCTACACGTGCCGGTATCGAGGGCCTGAGCATTGTGGTTAGTGAGTTAGATGTCAAGCGTATAAAGCCCGTCTTCAACCTCGCCATAAATGGCGACATTAAACGAGAGCGTGGCATGCACCGCTGGTTTACGGTGGAGTTCTCCGAGGATGTCGATGTTGAGCTTGCTGCTGAGCGTTTAGCTGCGATGCCCAATGTCAAGCGTGTGGAGTTTGCCGAGAGAGTTGTGCGCCCAGAGGTACATGTCATTCCTGTTGACGAGGTTGTCGCAACACGAACAGGTGATTATCCATTCGATGACCCGATGTTACCCGATCAGTGGGCACTCGACAATCGTGGCGACAAGGAGATATATAGCACTGCGTTGGCGGGTGAAGATATCAACGCCTTCAAGGCGTGGGAGTATACCGCCGGACACCCCAGTGTTATTGTCGCGGTGGTGGATGAGGGTGTTAAGTATACCCACCCCGACTTGGCGGCTAACATGTGGACAAACAGTGCTGAGCTAAATGGAGCAGAGGGTGTCGATGATGACGGTAATGGTTATGTCGATGACATCTACGGCATTAATACCATTGATGGCAATGGTAATATATCGTGGAACAATCGTCGCTACAATGCCTATGGTCACTATATAGGTGATGTTGGCCATGGTACACATGTTGCGGGCATTGTGGCTGCGGTAAATAATAATGGCATTGGCATTTCGAGTATCGCTGGTGGCACAGGCAAGGGTGATGGTGTGCGTATTATGTCGGTGCAGATGTTCAAGGAGAGTATATCATCTACGATGGACAATATAGCCTCAGGCATTGAGTACGCTACCGACATGGGGGCTGCGATATTGCAGTGCTCGTGGGGTATGTCGGGTACTTATATGATTCCAGTAATTGAGAAGGGAGCATGTAGCGTCGTTTATGAGGCGTTGTGCTACTTTAAGGAGTATGGCGGTGGCGATGTGATGGATGGTGGTGTGTCTATATTTGCGGCGGGCAATGAGGCGCAACATGTTGCGGGCATGCCTGGTTCTCATCATATATGTATATCTGTGACAGCCACCTCGGCCGATGGCCTACCCACCTACTACACCAACTACAATTTAGGTTGTAACATAGCTGCTCCTGGTGGTGACTACGAGTGGGTCAATGGAGTGCTCAACGCGAAAGGTGCAATACTCTCAACCGTGCCAAGTGAGACTCCTGACCCATATAGCGACGGTAGGGTGTGCTACGATAGTGACTACGGATATATGACCGGAACATCTATGGCGACGCCCTATGTTTCGGGTATAGCGGCATTGGTTGTATCCTATGCTGTGGAGCATGGCAAGCGCCTTACCAGCGATGAGCTTACCGACATACTATACTCGTCGGCATGCGAGATAGACTCTCGTCTTCATGGCTCTAAGAGAGGTCAAGCATATGGTGGTCAGGAGTGGGAGATTAACCTCGACACCTACTACCAAAAGATGGGTGTTGGTCGCGCCGATGCTCTGCATGCTGTTTCGCTTGTTGCCGACACACGTGTTATCCCTGCCACAGTTGGTAAGAGTGTCTATCTCTCTCTTGATGAGCATATGGGTAGTGAGGCGGCAAATGTTAAGCTGTGGGACTACGAAATAGATGAGCAGACCATCCAGCGACTCGGCATAACAAATATCTCTACCTTCGGCACTAATACTCTTATCTTCGTTTGTACAAAGTCGGGTATAGGCAACGTAAAACTTAAGTATGTGGCAGGCATCGACTATAAATCCTTAGACACAGACGACCGTGAGCGTCGAGTTGCAGGTAGTATTGTCGAGAAGGAGTTTGTGATTGTGGCACGAGATAATAATGATAATGGTGCCTGGCTATAATTTGTTGTGATAGCGGCGCATTAGCGACGCTTCAATCAAATCCCCGAATGGGAAATACGCTTAGTATGTCCCATCCGGGGATTTATCATGTCAGCGCCACTACTGCACCACTCTGACAACAAATTAATTTGTCGTGATAAGGTGTCATCTGCGACCTCTCAATCATTGGGCTGAATGGGAAATACGCATAGTATGTCCCATCCAGCCCAATTTCATGTCGAGGCCACATCTAACCCCTTCTGACAACAAATTGGGGTTGCGGTGCTAATTAACGTTGCGTAGCCCCCTCTGACAGCAAATTGGGGTTGCGGTGCTAATTAATGTTGCGTAGCCTATTCTAACATCAAATTGGGGTTGCGACGCTTCAGTCCAAAGCCCGAATGGGAACACTGCTGAATATCTCTATCTTCACTGCATTAATCGGCCGCTTCAGTACAATATCTGCGATTAGGTTTTGCGTTTTTCGATAATATTACTAACTTTGCTAAATAAAGCAAAATAAGCACTATGAAAAATATCTATCTTCTATTAACACTCGTAGGCGTTATGCTAACGAGCACCATTAGCGAGGCCTCTGCACAACGCGCACCGTTGGACACTATTAACGACCACGAGTATTGCGACCAACATTTAACTATTAATGTTACACAACCCTGCGCACACCAGAATACAACAGCCCCTTACAAGGTTGGCGACTACTATAATGTGAATGGCAAGCAGGGTGTTGTCTTCGAGGTCTCAGATGGCGGTCGCCACGGAAGGATTGTATCGTTGGATGAGACAGTGGCGCAGTGGTGTACTTATGAGCAATATAAAAAGGGAATTAAATTAGGATTGATAAATAAGAGTGATGGTAAGGCGAATACCGATAAGGTGATGCAGCGTAGTGATAGCTACCAATATCCCGCCTTTGTTTGGTGTCGCAAAAAGGGTGCAGATTGGTATCTGCCAGCTAAGGATGAGTTAATGACTATATACAATAATAAGTCAAAGATTAATTCCACACTGGCTGAATATAATGCTGAACTGAAGAGAAGTTTTTATTGGTCGTCAACGGAGTCTGAAGGCTATAAGCCTGAGTTCTGCGCGTGGCTTGTCGGTATGAGCAATGGCAGCACCTGCAGCCTCAGTAAGTACTACAACTACTATGTGCGCGCTGTCTCCGCTTTTTAAGATTTAGGCTTGTCGGTAGCGACCACAGTTTTACTCTCTCTCCTCGCGCTTTGGGGCGCGAGGATTTTTTTGTTCAGGTAATGATGCAAAAAGTGGCGCTTATCGACGCTTCAATCAAATCCCCGAATGGAATGTACTTCAAGTATTATCCTCGGGACTCTTCTTTTGCGATACCCCCCCCCATAAAAAAAAGACCAAAGAGACGTCGCTCCTTGGTCTTTCATGGTGTATATCCTTGTGTGTAGATTATAGGCCGAGCTTGATGCGTACCTTCTCCAACATATCCTTAGTCATTGACTCAAGGTCCCACTCAGGCTTCCAGCCCCACTCCTCGCGAGCGCAGGTGTCGTCCAATGAGTTAGGCCAGCTGCGTGAGATCTGGTCCTTAACAGGGTCTACGTTGTAATCCATCTGGAAACCAGGCACGTGGCGCTCAACAACCTCACGGATAATCTCTGGTGTGAAGCTCATAGCTGCGATGTTGAACGAGTTGCGGTGCTTGAGCTTCGCAGGGTCAGCCTCCATGAGCTCAACGGTAGCACGCAATGCATCAGGCATATACATCATATCCATATATACGTCTGGCGCGATGTTACAAGTAAATTTGTTGCCCTTAACAGCCTCGTAGTAAATCTCTACTGCGTAGTCGGTAGTACCGCCACCAGGAAGTGTTACGTTTGAAATGATACCTGGGAAGCGCACCGAACGTGTGTCCACGCCGAAACGTGTGTAGTAGTAGTTCGAGAGGAGCTCGCCAGTAACCTTGCACACACCATAGATGGTGTTAGGCTGCATCACTGTATCCTGTGGGGTCTTGTCACGTGGGAAGTCGCCACCAAATGCACCGATAGAGCTTGGGGTGAATACTGCGCACTTCTTCTCGCGCGCAATCTCCAATGAGTTCTCCAATGCGCCCATGTTAATACGCATTGCGAGCTGAGGGTTCTTCTCACCTGTTGCCGAGAGGAGGGCTACGAGGTTGAAGATAGAGTCGATCTTGTACTTATCTACAAGCTCGGCATACTGCTTAGCATCGAGGGCGTCCAATGACTCAAAAGGACCAGCCTCGGCCAATACTGCATTGTGTTTAACATCGGTAGCAACGACATTCGATGCACCATAGATTGAGCGAAGATATGGTACCAACTCAGATCCAATCTGACCACCGGCACCCAAAACCAAAATGCGCTTCATTTGATTGTTTAACGTTAGTTATATGTTTTTAGGTTTACTGTAATTCTAAATGTTGGTGTGCTACACACTCCTAATATTTATCGCAAAGGTATACATTTTTTAATAAAATATGTTCTCCGAATAGCATTTTTTCGTAAAAATATTTGGAAAATAAAATTTTTCTTTATCTTTGTGCTGTTATTTAAATAACACGATTAATCACAGTTAATTTATTTAAATTTTTAAAAACTAAAAGGATGAGAATTTTGACTAAGGCTACACTATTTGTGTGCTCAGTGTTTGTGGCTTTGACAACAGTAAGTTGTGAGCAGAAACCTACTCCGGCACCTGGCCCCGATGAGCCAGATGCTAAGCCTTTAGTGGAGGGTACGTTTGTGGTGAAGGTCGACGAGTTGTCGGCAGACTCTGTGACAATCACCATAACACCATCGGAGGAGGTTGACTACTACTATGCTTGTTTGGCGTCGGATACCAATAAGTATCTCGGCGGTGAGGATGAGGTTATTGTTATGGATCAGCTTAGTAATCCCAATGCAGAGAGTATGATTTTCCGAGGAGAGCAGAGCTTGACATTTAGCGGTCTTATCGGTCACTCGAACTATCGTCTGCTATACTTCCAGTACGACAGCGAGAAGAAGCAAATCTTTGGCAAACTTCATCGTTCGGAGCGCATTACTACGCCCGATGGCGAGGAGAGCATAAATATTGATGTTACCGACATCACGGGTCTTTCGGCAAATTTCACTATTGAGCCTAACGACAAGAGCGCGTCATACTATTTCTGGTTGGACGAGGTTAGCGACTATGAGACAACATTCGAGAATAGTGACAATGTATTAATGCAGCACGACTTTGCCTTCTGGCAGTATGCAGCCTCTCTTTACGAGGGTGTCGACTGGAAGGAGCTTATGCGTCAGGACCTTCGTTCAGGTGACCTCGAGGAGTCATCGGACAACCTATATAATATTCTTGAGTGGGACACCGAATACATGGCGTATGCTTATGGCTTAGATGAGGAGGGTAATATTACAACCCAGATGACTAAGCGTAAGTTCACAACCAAGAAGCCTGAGACCAAGGATACGACTTTCGATGTGGAGGTTACCAAGTGTGAGTGGGATGTAGCATTCAATAAGTATATCCTTGAGGCACACGTTACGCCTTCGGATCCCGATGCCGTATACTTCATTACAATCACCAATATGGATTGGTATGAGTGGTTCTTCACACCAAACAACACTGGTCGTAAGGATGATGCATTTATTCAGTACGAGATTCTTAGAAACACCTCTCGTCCATCGTGCGATATTGTTCGCCTCTACTGCCTTGTAGGTGAGGAGGTGTACAAGCCATACGAACTTCGTTCACAGCACTTCATGCCAAATAAGCGTTACGGCGTCTTCATCTTTGGCATGTCGGAGGATGGCCCTACAACGCCTCTGTTTGTTGAGGAGTTTACAACGCCTGACCGCCCAAAGGAGGAGTAATATTATAATGTTAGCAAAAAATAATAAGAGATATGAAAAAGATATTTGCACTTTTGACAATTGTGGCACTTGCGCTGACAAGTTGCGATAAAACCCCTGAACCAGAATATCAGCCTGAGGCGATGCCTATTGTAGCTCTCGATAAGCAGAGCATCTCGGTTAAGGCCGAGGGTGGTAATTATAGTGTTGGCTACACCATCAAGAATGCGATAGGGGGTATAGAGCTAAACATTGTAAATGATGCCGAGTGGATTGTAGACATCACCGTGGAGCCAAATAATATCGCCTTTGTGGTAGAGCCTAACGAGTCAACTGAGGCCCGTGAGGCAGAGCTTAGCGTAGAGTATCCTCAGGCTGAACCACGCACTATTACCATCAATCAGGCTGCTAAGAGCGAGGAGCCTGAGCCTCAGCCTACGCTGGCCACTATCGAACTTGAGGTAAGCAACATCGAGTGGAACAATGCCGATATTGCAGTGACACCTTCGGAGGATATCGAGTATGTGCTTGGCGTTATGGGTGCAGAGCTCTTTGCGGAGAAGTATGCCGAGAATAGCGAGGCTATCATCACCGACCGTATTGCAGAGTGGGAGTCTACCGCCAAGATGTATGAGGATATGGGCTACGACGACCCATGGCAGTACTACATGCAGCTTGAGCAGCGCGAGGGTGAGCGTACCTACAACATCAAGGATAGCGATATCGCCAACCTTAGCTGGGGTAGCGACTATGTAGCCTATTGCTTTGGTATCGACGATGAGGGTAAAGCCACATCTACGGTTGCTACCGCAGAGTTTGCGACTGTAGCACCAGTAGCTTCGGAGAACGACATCACTATTTCGATTGATGCGATGACCAAGTCGTCTGTTGAGTTCACAGTTACAACCACTACCAATGACCCATACTACGTAACATTGGAGACTACTGATGTGTTGGCACCCTATGCCGACAAGAGCGACGAGGAGCTTATTCGCTACCTCTTGCCTCAGTACAACAACCAGATTGAGCAGCGCACGTTCACCGGTACTAAGACAATCACCAATAGCGACCTCGGTAAGTCAGTCAACGGCTTTAAGAGCTATAAGGTTGTGGTTTGGGGCTTCGAGAATGGCCCTACTACCAAGGTCTTCTATTCGGAGGAGTTCAAGCCTACTGACCCTGTTGTCGACCTCTCGGTAAACATCACTCTTGACGAGCTTAGCCATGACAAGGTGACGTATAGCGTTGTTCCTAATAGCTACTCTGTTACCTACTTCCACTCGCTATTTACCGCCGAGGAGGTTGGCACCGATGGTGGCAAGGCATTGGCCGAGTCGCTTATTGCCGAGGAGAAGTTCTATCAGCGTCTTTCGAGCGGCCCTGTTCAGAATGAGGTTGTGGTAGAGCCTGAGGCGCAGTACTATGTAGTGGTATTTGGCTATGATGGCAACACCTCTACGATGACCTCTGAGGTATTCCTTAGCGATATCATTACTACCCCTGCCGTACCAGATGCAAAGCCTACTATTGAGGTTGAGGTGACCAACCTCGCATGGAATGGTGCTGACATATATATTACCCCCAATGGCGACTTCAAGTACTACTATGAGTGCCGCACACGTGCAAAGTTTGAGGAGCGTTATGGCTCGGTTGATGGCATCTACGACAGAGTTGTAGCAAGTTGGCAGAGTGAGGGCTCGTCGTCTGGCTATGACTGGCTTACGGTAATGGGTTGGTATACTAATGATGGTTATCGTGTTGCCGATATTGGTGCACTCCGCTGGAGTACCGAATATGTCTTCTTTGTCTTTGGTGTCAACGCTGATGGCTCACTTGCAACAGATGTCGTAGTTAAGGAGTTCACCACACTTACTCCTCAGCAATCATCTAACGAGTTTACTATTACAATCAACTCGATGACACGCTCTTCGGTCAACTTCACCGTAACTCCTACCACCAATGACCAATACTATGTAACGGTTGAGAAGGTTGGCACGTTGGCTGGTTATGGTCCTGGCGAGGATAAGTCTTATGACGACCTTATTGATTATCTCTTGCCAGAGTATGAGACCCAGTTGACCCCCCGCCTCTTTACAGGTGAGCAGACAATTAGCAATTCCGATTTAAGCAAGACGGTTAATGGTTTCTCTGACTATCAGATTGTTGTTTGGGGCTTCGATAATGGCCCAACTACCACAGTCTTTATGTCGGAGTCATTCCGCCCAGCAGACCCAGAGTAGTTTAAACCGATTTAGATAATGAAACGAATACTTCTTATTTGCACTCTTGCGCTTGGCTTCTTTGCTTGCAACGATGACCCTGCAAATTCGAATACCGAAGAGCCTACGCTGAAAATCATCTCTAATAGTGAGGTGTGGTTTGAGGCTGAGGGTGGTATAGGTAGCATCACCTACATCGTAGAAAATGGCGATAAGGCGACCACGCTCGATGCTACGAGTAATGTCGAGTGGATTGAGATAATAAGCATAGGCGACATCGTAGAATATAGCGTCAAGGAGAACGACACCAAGGAGGAGCGCCGAGGCACGGTTACACTCTCATATGGTAAACATAGTGAGTCGATAGCTGTAATGCAGCGTACCGAGCAGAATATCACTGCTACGTTCTATGCCACGACTCTCGATGGCAGCCTCTACTATGGCAACCGTTCGCAGGAGAGCTACAACTATCGCGTCATGCTCTCGGAGGTGGGCGTAAGCAGTGGTGGCAATATGTATGGCAACTCGACATACTATATTCTCGACCTCTACTCAGCTACGGCTGCCGAGGGTGAGGAGGTGGCTACCATTCCTGTTGGTGAGTATCAGTTTGGTTTCGATACCACACCTAATACAGTCTATAATGGATATAGCAACCTCACGCTTACGAGCGATAAAATTAGTACCGAGGTGTTTATAGATGCTCGCGTCAATGTTACCGAGAATGGTATTGAGGCCTTTGTTACTCTCGATAATAACGAGGTACACCATATTATATACGAGGGCTCGTTGGATATTGATATCTACTCTTCGACCGTTACTGAGGGTCTCAGCACGCTTCGCAGCGACCACCACTTTAATATTGAAGATGGAGTCTTTGTGGGCGCCTATGTTGGTGACTCGATGAACACGGGTTGTAACACCTGCCAGGTATACCTGTTTGAGTATCTCGACCCTGTTACTGGCGAGGAGAGAGGCGATGAGTTCCAGATAGACCTTCAACTATCGAAGAGTGGTACAGAGATAGAGGGCTATTACACCCCTGGTACACGACAAGGTAACTTTATCCCTGGCTCTGCCGAGGACCTCGGAGGTCAGTTTATGCAGCAGAATAGCTGGTATATGACGGCCGGTTATGTCGACTTTGCCCCATTGGTCGATGGTAGTGTTAATGTTGAGAAGGTCGATGATGAGACCTATATCTTCACTATCGACTGCCACGATGATTTAGGCAATAAGATTTCTGGCGTCTTCAAGGGTAAGGGTAAGTTCGTTGAATGGTAATCTAAGAAGCTGTTTGAATTTATTTCGAGATTATTTGAGAGCTAATTTCGTGTAAATTTTCATTTGGGGTATGCCGGTAATAGTGGACTATTTCCAATTATCACAAATGAAAAGTTGCCGAAAAGAGCCTCAAAGAAGCCGAAACTATCTTTTGCAGCAACAGACAAACTCTTTCAATAAAATTCAAAACAGCTTCTAAGGTAGAGACCCATTTAAGAGTCAGTAAGTGAGGTGACCCCGCAAGTTTGGACTAAATCTTGTAGGGTCACCTCGGCTTTATATTTTTTCATCACAAAATAATTACTACATTTGCACTGCGCAATTAAAGGTTTATGGAGGCTCTTCTCGAATATGGATATATAGGACTCTTCATCGGGTCGTTCCTCGCAGCTACGGTTGTGCCCTTTAGCTCCGATGTACTCCTTGTGGGTATGCTGCTTGCTGGCGGCGACCCCATCATCACCGTCGCCGTTGCCACCATTGGTAACTGGCTCGGCGGCCTCACATCTTACTGGTTGGGATGGCTCGGCAAGACCGAGTGGTTGGAGCGTTGGTTTAGGGTCAAGCGCGAGACCATCGAGCGCCATAAGGCGAAGGTTGAGCGGTGGGGAGCATGGCTGGCACTGTTGACGTGGACTCCATTTGTAGGCGATGTCTTTGCCATTGTCTTGGGTTTCTATAAAGCTCCCTTTTGGCCCTCAGCACTATGGATGTTTGTCGGCAAGTGCGGCCGCTTTATTGTCTGGGCCCTACTTAAAATATACCTCGTAGCATAAGAAAAGGATAGATCGTCGATCTATCCTTTTCTTATCTATACTATTGAAAATAAACTATTTAAAGTATATATCGAGAAGCTCCTTGGCAGCGATAAATGACGATAGCTTGGCGTCTAATACGCGCTGCTCGACATCGGCCAATCGCGACTCTATCTCTGGGTCGTTATAGAAGCTCGACTTGAGTGTCTCGTTGATGGTCTCATACATCCAATACTTGTTCTGTCGGTTGCGGTTCGATGTGAAGTAGCCGTTAAGCTCGATATGTTGCAAGTACTGCTCCACGCCCTGCCATACCTCCTCCAAACCTGTGCCCACGAGTGACGAACAGGTGTATACCTTAGGTCGCCATCCTGAGTCGGCAAGAGGGAAGAGTTGCAATGCTCCCTGGTACTGCGCCTTGGCAAGTTCCGCCTTGGTGATATTCTCGCCATCGGCCTTGGTGATAACCATCATGTCGGCCATCTCCATAATACCGCGCTTGATACCTTGAAGCTCGTCGCCCGCACCCGATATCTGAAGCATCATAAACATATCGACCATCGAGTGCACGGCAGTCTCCGACTGGCCAACACCCACAGTCTCAATAAATATGACATCGAAGCCCGCAGCCTCGCATAGTACGATGGTCTCGCGTGTTTTACGTGCCACGCCACCAAGTGAGCCTGCCGAGGGCGAGGGGCGTACGAAGATGTCGGGGTTGTGACAGATGCTCTCCATACGTGTCTTGTCACCGAGAATTGAGCCACCGCTACGCTCCGACGAGGGGTCGATGGCGAGTACCGCGAGGCGATGGTTGTAGGATGTCACCATGTTACCTACGGCCTCGATAAAGCTCGACTTACCAGCGCCAGGGACGCCCGTAATACCGATGCGAACGGACTTGCCAGAGTGGGGTAGACAGCGCTCGATAATCTCCTGTGCCTGAGCATAGTGTGTGGGGTTGTTGCTCTCGATAAGGGTTATCGCCTGTGCAAGTATCGTGATGTTGCCATCAAGGATGCCGTTGACATACTCGTCTGTGGTCATCGTGCGGCGCTTACGGCGTACAAAGTATGGGTTTACCACGGGTTTATCCTCGACCCCATCGGTTACGTTGAGGGCGCTATCGTGGTGTGCATCGAGATACTCTTTCTCGTAGTGCTCTATCTTTGTGAATGACATGACGGGTTCTATTTTTGGGGTTTACAAATTGTTTGTAGTTGCTTGTTGTCGAGTTGTTGTATCGAACCAAACCACTCGATACGACGGCTCTTGGTGTTGTATATCACGCCGAAGGGCACGAAGTTGATGCCAAAGGCGCGGTATGTGTGTTTGTTACGGTCGAAGGCTATGCTTGTCACATAGCTGCCAAACTCGCGCTGAAGATGCTCCTCCATGTCGCGCGACTCGTTTGTGAGTAGCACCACTGCGAGCTTGTCGCCGAGGGGTGAAGCAATCTTATGGAAGTCGGGTAGTGCCTTTACACATGGCTCGCACTTCGAGTGCATAAATATAAGACAGGTGTACTCCTGCTTTATCATTCGTAGCTGGTCGCCCAGTACCGACTCGACGCTGATCTCTGGGATCTTCTCACCGAGGCGTATGTTTTGGGCGTTGGTCTCGCCACACCAGATGAGTATGGCCGCCATTATTATCATAATCTTTTTCATAGACTCAACCTATTATTCTGCGAAGTTACGATTTTTTCTACAAAATCCAATCCCTTGCTCTATATTTTTTAACACCACACTCACTTTTGGCCAATAAAATGTGTTAGTATAGAGAGGGGTAAAAAATAAATTAAAAAAGAGGTCAAAATATTTCGCCGTTTCAAAAAAATGAAGTACCTTTGGGTGATTTTTGAGTTATCTCAACCCTGAGCTTGAAATCAAACAATTTACAAAAAAATATTAAGTTAAACTTTATAATTACTAAACGCTATGAAAGTATCACACATTGAGCATCTCGGCATCGCCGTTAACAGCTTGGAGGAGGCAATTCCTTATTGGGAGAATGTATTGGGTTTGAAGTGTTACGCTATCGAGGAGGTAGCTGACCAGAAGGTTAAGACCGCATTCTTTATGCTTGGTCAGACTAAGATTGAGCTTTTGGAGCCTACTTCACCTGAGTCAACCATCGCTAAGTATATCGAGAACAAGGGTATCGGTATCCACCACATGGCACTCGCTTGCGAGAATATCGAGGAGCAGCTTGCTGACGCTGAGGCTCACGGTATCCGTCTTATCGACAAGACCCCACGTAAGGGTGCTGAGGGCTTGACTATCGCATTCCTTCACCCAAAGTCTACTCAGGGCATCCTCACCGAGCTCTGCGAGAACAAGAACAAGTAATCTGCGTTAGACACAATCAATTTAACAATAAACAAAATAAAATATCACTATGAGCGAAATTCAGAAAGCAATTGACAAGTTGATGGACAACCGCCAAACTGCTCGTATGGGTGGTGGCCAGAAGGCTATCGACAAGCAGCACGAGAAGGGTAAGTACACTGCTCGTGAGCGTATTGCTATGTTGTTGGACGAGGGTAGCTTCGAGGAGTTCGATATGTTCGTTACTCACCGTTGCTACGACTTCGGTATGGACGCTAAGCACACCTTTGGTGATGGCGTTGTAACAGGTTATGGTACCATCGCTGGCCGCTTGGTATACGTATTCGCACAGGACTTCACCGTGACAGCAGGTTCTTTGTCTATCTCTTTGGCAGACAAGATTTGCAAGGTTATGGATATGGCTGTTCGCAACGGTGCTCCATGTATCGGTCTTAACGACTCGGGTGGTGCTCGTATCCAGGAGGGTGTTAACGCCTTGGCTGGTTACGCTAACATCTTCCAGCGTAACGTTATGGCATCGGGTGTTATCCCACAGATTTCAGCTATCTTCGGCCCTTGCGCTGGTGGTGCTGTATACTCACCTGCATTGACCGACTTCATCATCATGCGTCGTGAGACATCTAACATGTTCCTTACTGGTCCTAAGGTTGTTAAGACCGTTACCGGTGAGGACGTGACACAGGAGCAGTTGGGTGGTGCTAACATGCACACAACAAAGTCTGGCGTTGCTCAGTTCGCCGTTGACTCTGAGGAGGAGGGCTTGAAGCTTATCCGCGACCTTCTCTCATACATGCCACAGAACTACACTGCTCTTGTTCCAGATCAGCCATGTACCGACGATATCGCTCGTAAGGAGGATATCCTCAACGAGATTATCCCTGATAACCCAAATAAGCCATACGACATGATGGAGGTTATCAAGGCTATCGTTGATAATGGTGAGTTCTTGGAGTCAGCAGCTCCTTATGCAAAGAATATCATCACAGGTTTTGCACGCTTCAACGGCCAGAGCGTAGGTATCATCGCTAACCAGCCTAAGTTCATGGCGGGTGTTCTCGATATCAACGCTTCTCGTAAGGCAGCTCGTTTCGTACGTTTCTGCGATGCGTTCAACATTCCTTTGGTAACTTTGGTTGACGTTCCTGGCTTCTTGCCTGGTACAGCTCAGGAGTACGGTGGCGTTATCACCCACGGTGCAAAGCTTCTCTTTGCATACTGCGAGGCTACTGTGCCAAAGGTAACTGTTACATTGCGAAAGGCATATGGTGGTGCATACATCGTGATGTCATCTAAGCACATCCGTGGCGATGTCAACTACGCATGGCCTACTGCTGAGATTGCAGTTATGGGTGCAAGCGGTGCTGTTGAGGTATTGCACGCTAAGGCGTTGTCAGCATTCGAGAACAAGGAGGATAAGGCTAAGTTCGTAGCAGAGAAGGAGCAGGAGTACCGCGATAAGTTCTCTAACCCATACAACGCTGCACGCTACGGCTATATCGACGATGTTATCGAGCCACGCAACACACGTTTCCGCGTAATTCGTGCTTTGGAGTCATTGCGCAACAAGCGTCTTGAGAACCCCGCAAAGCGTCATAACAACATTCCATTGTAATCTTAAATTGGTTTAAGTTATGATGATACTTGCAGTAAATTGGGGTAATGCAGCTATGATAGCCCTCATCAGCTTCTCGCTGGTGTTCTTTACGCTGGTACTTCTTATCTATGTGTTGAAGCTCTTTGGAGTTATCTTCGCATCTAAGAAGGAGAGTGTAGCTGCAGCTCCTGTAAAGGCATCATCAGACGAGATTTCTGACGAGGAGGTGGCAGCCATCGCTATGGCTGTCAACCTCTTCTTCAATCGTCATGATGAGGAGAGCGACGTCTTGACCTTCCGCCAGAACCACGATGTTTCGGCATGGCAGGTGCGTAATATTCACAAACAACTAAAATAAAGCTAAGATTTTCGAATTATGCAAAAGTTCAAATTCAATATTAACGGTAAGAGCTACGAGGCTGTTGTAGAGGAGACCGATCGCAACACAGCTCGTGTTGAGCTTAATGGCAAGAGCTACACCGTTCAGGTAGAGAAGGAGGAGGCTATCGTGTCACCTAAGATTGCTGCCGTTAAGCCATCGTCAAACTCTGCCGATTTCGTTGACGCACCTGCACAGCCTATCTCTGGCAATGCTGGCTCTATCAAGTCGCCACTTCCAGGTAGCGTAGCCAAGATTAAGGTTCAGGAGGGTCAGGCTGTCAAGGCTGGTGATGTCCTTATGACTATCGAGGCTATGAAGATGGAGAATGAGGTTATGGCTCCTGCCGCTGGTAAGGTTAAGAAGATTTACGTTGCTGAGGGCAAGGCTGTTCAGCAGGGCGAGGCTCTTATTGACCTTGAGTAGTTTAACTCTTTAACAGTATACATGATGAAGAGTACAAAACTTATAATGATGCTCCTTATGTCGGCATTCATGCTCGTTGTTGCTCCCACTAACGTTATGGCGGAGGAGAAGAGCAAGACCGACATTGAGAGTGAGCTGATTGATCAGAACTTTGATGTGGGTAATACCCTGGAAAAGTTCGTTGATGAGACGGGTGTTGCTCGTATGGGTGGTGATACAACTAACTACAACCCAGAGAACCCTGATGAGAATAAGGCCTTGCAGAATAAGTCTGACTGGAAGAACGCGGTGATGTTGCTTATCTCGTTTGTTCTTCTTTTCTTGGCTATCGTTAAGAAGTATGAGCCACTATTGCTTATGCCTATTGCCTTTGGTATGTTGCTTACGAACCTTCCTGGTGCCGAGATGTTCCACGCGGGCTTGTTTGCTGATGGTCATGTTCATTGGAGTGAGTTTGCTAATGGTGGTGCAGGTCTTTTGGACTACCTCTACCTTGGTGTTAAGCTCGGTATCTATCCTTGCTTAATCTTTATTGGTGTAGGTGCCATGACCGACTTCGGTCCACTTATCGCTAATCCAAAGAGCTTGTTGTTGGGTGCAGCAGCGCAGCTCGGTATCTTCGCAACATTTATTGGTGCGTTGGCTCTCGGCTTCAACTATATGGAGGCTGGTTCTATCGGTATCATTGGTGGTGCTGATGGTCCTACATCTATCTATTTGACATCGAAACTTGCTCCAGATTTGCTCGGTCCTATTGCTGTTGCGGCATACTCATATATGGCGTTGGTTCCTGTTATCCAGCCACCTATCATGAAGTTGCTTACTACAGATGCTGAGCGTAAGATTGAGATGAAGCAGTTGCGTACCGTGTCGCAGAAGGAGAAGATTATCTTCCCTATCGCTATCACTGTTGTTATTGCGTTGCTTCTTCCATCGGCAGCACCACTTATCGGTTGCTTGATGCTGGGTAACTTGATGAAGGAGTGCGGTGTTACGGAGCGTTTGTCGAAGACTGTTCAGAACGAGTTGATGAACATCGTTACCATCTTCCTTGGTATCTCGGTGGGTGCTACTGCTACTGCAGCTAACTTCCTTAACTTCGAGACCCTTGGTATCTTGGCGCTCGGTATTATCGCCTTCTCATTTGGTTCTGGTTCGGGCGTCATCCTTGCCAAGATTATGAACAAGTTCTCGAAGGATAAGATTAATCCACTTATCGGTTCGGCGGGTGTATCGGCTGTGCCTATGGCTGCGCGTGTATCGCAGACCGTTGGTCAGCAGTACAACCCAGGCAACTTCTTGTTGATGCACGCTATGGGTCCTAACGTAGCGGGTGTTATCGGCTCGGCAGTTGCAGCAGGTATCTTGTTGTCGTTCCTCGGTTAGTAGGTGTATAATCCGATATTCAGGAGGCTGAATAACAAGTGAATTTTGTCGTTCTTTGTTGTGATAAGCCATCATCTACTACCGCTAATGAATTATCTTGTCAATGGGCAGTACCACAAAGTACAGCCCATCGTCAAGAAATTCACCGAGCGTTGTATCTAATGTCTTCTGCCAACAAAACAGCTCGCCCTCAAAATGCTCATTTACGCTGAGTAAACTCCGCTTTTTCGGGCTTCGCAGGCCTAAAACTACATCTTTTTATTCAACCTCCTAACAACAAATTGGGGATGGCTAAAATACTTTTTAGTCACCCCCTTCTTTTTGTGGAGAGCGTAGCCTCTTCCCATCAAATAATACCTACGTTGTTTGTAGCGTGTTTGTAGAGGGGTGGCTGTTATCAAAACCGCAATCGTTCATCTTTTATCTCTTTGCTCTCACCTATATAATATATACACCATTTTTGTGCTAAAATGCAAACTTTGGTGCATGGAGATAAAAAAAAATGATTGTTTTTCTGTTTATTTGCAAACGAATTAATTTTTTTGTTATATTTGCATCGTGAAAAGGTGTGGTCACCTATGGATTATTTCGGCCGACGTATAATTTTTTTATTTTAGTTGGCGTTAACTATGTGAATACGTTGCACGGAGATTTACTTTTTTTAATTTTTTAATATTTAACAACAAAAACAATGAAGAAGTTTTTTTCAATGATGATGGCTTGCGCCGCTGTTTTTGCTCTCACTGCATGTGGTGAGGATACTCCTGGTGGAACAGGTGGTGGCGGTGGTAACAAGGGTGGTAAGCTTGCTACTCCTGAGGTAACTGAGACTCACACCGAGACCTCAATCACCGTTTCTTGGGGTGCAGTAGAGAACGCTGAGGCTTACATCGTAAACCTTGCTGGTAAGACTTACAACACTGAGGCTTGTGAGTACACTTTTGATAACCTTAACGCTGGTAAGTACACTATCCGTGTAGGTGCTAAGGCTGAGGGTTACGAGGATTCTGACCTTGCTAAGATTGAGGTTACTCTTACTGGTGCTACATCAGTAGATTGGTTCACTCAGACCCTATCACTTCCTGCTGTTGACGAGACAGTTGATTATGGTAATGGTCAGGTGGTTGTTTATCAGCCTTATAACGCTGTAAAGGTTCTCTGGAAGGGTACTGGTGTTGCTGATATTAAGTACGCTTTGTTTGAGACTGCAGCTCTTGAGGGTGTTGCCGATCTTCAGATTAAGGGTAACATGAATACTTTTGAGGATATTAATGGTGCTTTGGAGCTTATCAACTCAGCAGATGGCCTTGAGGTAATTTATGGTGGTCTCTCTGGCTCTACAAGCTATACTGCTTGCGTATTGGTTGAGAACGAGGCTGGTCAGGAGTTCTTCACTAAGGAGGAGATTACTACCGAGGGCTTTGATGTTCCAGCTGAGACTCAGGCTTGGTTAGGTTCATGGAACGCTAAGACTTCACAGGTTATTTCTATTGATAATCAGGGTAAGGGTGTTTTGTCAGCTAAGGATGAGACCTTTACTTTGACTATTGCTGCAAGCGCAACTGCTCCCGACATGGTAGTTATCGACGGCCTCAGCGTATTGGGTGAGGATAATCCTGCCGTAGGTTACGTTGTGGAGAACACTCTTACAATCGCAACTAACTTTAGCATTGGTGCTGATGCGAATGGCATAACTTATATGTGGTTGCCTTTTGTAGCTGTTGATGGTCAGTTGTTGGGTCTTAACAATTTCGGTGGTGAGGTTCCTGCTCACGTTCTCACAATGGCTGAGGATGGCACTGTAACAGGTGAGACTGGTAAGTTCGGTGTTAGATTCGAAGATGGTACTGAGGCACAGGCTGAGGTTGTATGCACAGAGCTTTATGGCGTAGACCAGCAGGGTCAGCTCTATTTCTTCATCGAGTCATTCCCCGCAGTATTCCGTGCAGGTGCTATGGAGGTAACTAAGGCTGCAACTCCTACTGCTAAGGTTCTTAACAAGGAGGCTCGCAACTTCCCTATGTCACTCTCTTCAGTAGTTCTCTAATTCTACACAAAGAGATGATACTCACTGCCCTGCCGTTTGGCGGGGCAGTTTTTTTATATATAAACATCCGTAATATTCCTCGTAGTGAGCTAAAAATATCGATTGGTGTTGGTAGATTGGAAAAAAAAATGTATATTTGTGATTGTAAAATAGTGTAACTATGGACTACATTAAAGAATTAGAGAAATACGCACCAGCCCATACCGAGGCGCAGGTGGCTAAGGAGGTGGCTAAGATTAAGGTGGCGGCAAACCGCAATGGCAATGTCGACGTCTATAAATTCTGCTACTCAGCAATCGACCTCACTACATTGTCATGTACCGACTCGCAGGAGTCTGTGCAGGCTTTTGTGCGCAAGGCTGTCGACTTCTACGAGAAGTTCCCGCATATTCCCAACGTGGCATCTATTTGCGTCTACCCATCATTTGTCGAGACCGTAGGCCTTGAGATTGACGGTACCCCTATGCGCATTACATCTGTTGCTGGTGCATTTCCCGCCTCGCAGAGCTTCGTAGAGGTGAAGGCTTTGGAGGTCGCCATGGCCATTGAGAATGGTGCCGACGAGATAGATATAGTCCTCAACCCAGGCATGATGCTATCGGGTCACGATGCCGAGGCTGTGGGCGAGGTGGAGCTACTCCGTGAGGAGGCAAAGGATGTAGTCCTCAAGGTTATCATCGAGTCGGGAGCACTCAAGACTCCTGAGCTCATACGTCGCGCATCGCTGCTCTCAATGTTTGCGGGTGCCGACTTCATCAAGACCTCGACAGGCAAGATAGACGTTGCAGCAACCCCTGAGGCGGCATTCGTGATGTGTAATGCCATCAAGGATTACTACAACCTTACAGGCCGCAAGGTGGGCTTCAAGGCTGCTGGTGGTGTCAAGACTCCTGAGGATGCAGCCCTCTACTACACCATTGTTGAGGAGGTCCTCGGCGAGGAGTGGCTGACAACCGACCTCTTCCGTATTGGTGCGTCGTCGGCAGCGAACAACCTGATATCGGCGATTGAAGATAAGGACATCAAGTATTTTTAGTGATAAGGGGTCATTCTCGACCCATCCCAAAAGTAAGAGCCCTGAGGCTGTACGTCTTGTACTATCCTCAGGGTTCTTATTTTGTGATGGGCTTTCAGACGATAAATTAGTGTTGCTCAATGAGTGTTGCAAGTGTTGCCCGCATGAGATTAGGCGAAGTACCCTTTTAAGGAGCTATGCTCCGCCCTCTTAAGCAAGCTCTGCTTGCGCCCTCCGAGCAGGGCGCCCTCCCTTTCATCTTTGAACGTAATTTTTCCTCCGTTTGTGAATTGTAGTTTGTGAATATTTTTGTATCTTTGGAACGTTATATATACATATACTTTCAAAGACAATGAAACTCGAAAATATAAAGCACAGCGCCGAGCGCCTTAATTCGCTTATCGACGGATGGAATAATAGTGGCTCAGTACCACGCATCGAACGCGACTTAGCTCTTGATGAGCTTCGCAAGATATACGACCAACTTCTTGATATTGATGCACCTACCGAGGCTGAGTCTGCGCCTGCTGCGCCCGTAATCCCCGTCGTTGCCGTAGCAGAAGTGTCTGCTAACGAGGTTGTTGCTCCCGTGGAGGAGAACGAGCAGGCGACCTTCGATGAGCCCATCGCGGAGGAGCCACAGGCTGTGGAAGATGCTGCCGAGGATGACGACGATGTACTCGATATCGACGCCCTATTAGGTCTAACAGTGCCAGTAGCTGCAACAGTAGTGGCGACAGAGGCCGTAGCTGCGGAGGTGGTAGAAGCTGCCGAGGAGACTGTACCAGCCGTCGCTGAGCCAGAGCCCGAAGTAACCCCCGAGCCAGAGGTTATCGCTGAGCCGGAAGTAGAGGTTACACCTGAGGTAGAGGATACGCCCGTAGCAGATGCCGTGGCAGCACCAGGCGCGCTCTTCGCCGTAGAGGATATACCTGTGGCAAAACGCAGCGGTCGCACGATGATTTCGCTATACAACACCGCTGGTCGCACCACAACATCAGCCGTAGCGGCATCAGCAGATGGCGACGATGAGTCTACAACGGTGCCCATTGTCGAGAGCGAGCCTCAGACGAGGCGTCTTGCCGATGTGCTTGGTGGCGACAGACAGGTGCTTGCAGAGAAGATGGCATCGGAGGAGAAGACAACAACGCCATTTAACCGTATCACCGACCTGCGCAAGGCGATAGGCTTGAATGATAAGTTCTTGATGATTAAGGACCTATTTGGTGGCAATGCGGCGCAGTATGAGGCTACTATCGACACTTTGAATGAGTTCGACGACCTCGATGACTGCATGATATATATCGTTGAGAACTTCTCATGGAACCCCGATTCGGAGGGTGCCAAATTATTAGTATCACTCATCGAACGTAAACTTAGTTAGTCATGGCACAGCTATACGTCGTACCCACACCCATAGGCAACCTTGAGGACATCACCTTGCGCGCCATAAACGTATTGCGCAGTGTTGACTTCATCCTTGCGGAGGATACGCGCACAACGTCGCATCTGTTGCGCCACCTCGGCATTGAGAAGCCTATGTACTCACACCATAAGTTCAACGAGCATGCCACGGTAGGTCGTGTTGCTGAGAGCATCGCTGCGGGCAAGGATGTCGCCTTAGTCTCGGATGCTGGAACACCTGGCATATCAGACCCAGGCTTCTTGCTCGTGCGTCGCTGTGTGGAGGAGGGTATCGAGGTTGTGACACTCCCAGGAGCTACTGCCCTCATCCCCGCGGTGGTGCAGAGTGGCTTCCCATGCGATAGGTTTACCTTCGAGGGTTTTCTTCCGCAGAAGAAGGGGCGTATGAAGCGCCTTCAAGAGCTTGCCAAGGAGCACCGCACGGTGGTGCTTTATGAGTCGCCATACCGCGTTGTCAAGTGCTTGGAGCAGATTGCCGAGACCATGGGTGAGGAGCGCCGCGTGGCTGTCGTGAGGGAGATAACCAAGAAGTTTGAGCAGACCGTGCGTGGTACGGTTGCCGAGTGCCTCGACCACTTCCATGAGCACGAGCCAAAGGGTGAGTTTGTAATAGTCATCGAGGGTTACGATGCCAAGAGCGTTGCCCACGACGAGGAGGAGTAAAAACTAACGACTATGGCAAAGGATAACAATAGATATACGATGACGCGATGGCAGCGTGTTAAGTCGGCAGTGCTCTACGGATTGTGCCGATTTATAGCCATCATGCCTCGTTTTGTTCGCTACTATATCCTGCAAGAGATACTCTATTTCATACTTCAGTATATCATCCGTTACCGCCGCCGCGTGGTTATGGAGAACCTACGCAACGCCTTCCCTGAGAAGAGTGAGAAGGAGCTGCGCGGTATTGCCAAGCGCTTCAATCTCAACCTTGCAGAGCAGATAATAAACACAATCAGCATTGCTGGTATCTCGACAAAGCGCCTTAAAAGCTACTTGCGCTTCCCCGATGCCGAGCGCTACGCCAAGGCTACGGCCGACACCGATATAGTCCTCTTTGCAGCCCATCACGGTAGCTGGGAGTACCTTACAGCCGTAGGGTGCTACGACAAGGGGCATAGGCTAATCAGCGTATACCATCCGTTGAGCGACAACGCCCTCGATGATCTCTTCAAGCGCCTGCGCCACTGCGAGAATATGGAGCTTGTGCCACGCGATGAGAGCATCCTCTACTTTGTGCGCCACCGTGGCCGTGGGCCCAAGATGACATTCGGTCTTATCGCCGACCAGAATCCATTCTGGTATCACGATGCACACTGGATAACATTCTTCCATCAGGAGACAATCTTCGCCAAGGGAGGCGAGCAGATAGCCATGAAGTACTCGCTTCCTGTATGGTTCTGCTATATGCGACGTCTGCGCCGTGGTGAGTATGAGCTATGTGTTGAGCAGCTCTACGATGGCAAGGAGGTGGTCGAGGAGAATGTCATCACCGAGCGCTACGCACACCGCTTGGAGGAGGTTATCCGCGAGTGTCCCGAGCTGTGGCTATGGTCGCACCGCCGCTGGAAGCATAAGAAAACATGGTAGGCTATGGCGAGGTTAAGTGTCGTTATACTCAACTGGAATGGCCGTCACCATCTGGAGCATTACCTCCCCAGTGTCGTTCAGCATACCTCTGGCGATGCCGAGGTTGTCGTTGCCGACAATGGCTCTACGGATGACTCTTGTGAGTGGCTTGCGGCGCACTACCCGCAGGTGAGGGTGATAGCTCTCGATAGGAATTACGGCTTTGCAGGTGGATATAACCGCGCACTAACACAGGTAGATAGCCCGTATTGTCTACTTCTGAACTCCGATGTGGAGGTTACCGAAGGGTGGTGGCAACCCCTTGTTGCGATACTCGATAGTGAGGCTGATGTGGCAGCCGTAGCGCCCAAGCTACTTGCCGACAAGGCGCGCGATAGCTTCGAGTATGCTGGTGCGTCAGGAGGCTTCATCGACTACTTGGGCTATCCCTTTTGCCGAGGACGCATACTCTCAAAGGTAGAGCGCGACGAGGGTCAGTATGACGATGCCCGCGATATATTCTGGGGTAGTGGTGCGGCACTATGTTGCCGTCGCGAGCTCTTCCTATCGTTAGGGGGCTTCGACGAGAACTTCTTTGCCCACATGGAGGAGATAGACCTCCAGTGGCGTATGCAGCTTGCTGGCTGGCGCATCATGGTTGAGCCTAAGGCTAAGGTATACCACCTCGGTGGCGGCACGTTGCCCGCATCGGCGCGTAAGATATACCTTAACCATCGCAATAACCTGGTGATGCTCTACAAGTGTTCGTCGCCCATGCAGCGTGTGGTGGTGGCAGTGGTACGCCCATGTACCGATATGGCTGAGGCGTTGGCGCACCTTGTGATGCTCCACCCACAGCGCGCTTGGGCAGTGCTCCGTGCATGGGGAACGTTCATAACGTGGCATGGTAGACTCAGCAAGGAGCGCAAGGCTATTAAGCGCGTGAAAAAGGTTGATAACATATACCGATTCTCAATCATTGTGCGTTACCTCTTTGGCGGACGCCGTTTTAATAAGATGATGTGATGAGACGACTGATAATTATACCGACATATAACGAGCGCGAGAATGTGGTGAAGATGATTCACCGCGTGATGTCCTTGTCGCTTGGCTTCGACTTGCTCATTGTCGACGACGGCTCGCCCGATGGTACAGCAGCCCTCGTCAAGGAGCAGATGGCGACATATGCCAACAGACTACATATTCTCGAGCGCTCAGGAAAACTCGGCCTCGGCACCGCCTATATAGCTGGCTTTAAATACGCCTTGGAGCATGGCTACGACCGTGTGTTTGAGATGGACTGCGACTTCTCGCACAACCCCGACGACCTAATGCGCCTTGATACGATGCTCGAAACGAAGGATGTCGCCATAGGCTCGCGCTACTGCAAGGGCGTGAATGTCGTAAACTGGCCTATGGGGCGCCTCCTGATGTCCTACTTCGCATCGAAGTATGTGCGCATCGTTACACGCATGCCTGTCAAGGATGCCACAGCAGGCTTCGTGGGCTACCGTCGCGAGGTGCTCGCCGCCATCGACTTCGACTGCGTAAGGATGAATGGCTACGGCTTCCAGATAGAGATGAAGTATACGGCATGGAGGCTCGGCTTCGAGGTGGGCGAGGAGTCCATAATCTTCATCGACCGCGAGGAGGGTACATCGAAGATGTCGTCGGGAATCTTTGGCGAGGCATTCTTCGGCGTGCTGAAGTTGCCTTTTAGACGAATTAAACGTAAATAACTCAATATAATGGATAGAAGAGATGCTGAGATGGCGACAACGCGCCTTCTCGATGTTATGGATAAGTTGCGTAGCGAGTGCCCCTGGGATAGGGAGCAGACCTTCGATACGCTCAGAAACAATACAATAGAGGAGACCTACGAGCTTGCCGATGCCATCACCGACAAGAATATGGAGGGTATCAAAGAGGAACTTGGCGACCTGCTCCTACACGTCGTATTCTACTCGAAGTTGGGCGACGAGCAGGGTGCATTCAACTATACCGATGTGGCTAACGCCGTATGCGACAAGCTCATCTACCGCCACCCACACGTGTATGGTGACATCCATGCCGACACCCCAGAGGAGGTGAAGCAGAACTGGGAGGCTCTCAAGCTGCGCAAGAAGAACCGCAAGGGAGGTACGTTGGGTGGTGTCCCCGTATCGCTACCCGCTATGGTCAAGGCATACCGCATAGGCGAGAAGGCGGCGGCCACGGGCTTCGACTGGAAGCAACGCGAGGATGTATGGGATAAGGTGCGCGAGGAGCTACGCGAGGTAGATGCCGAGATAGAGGCTAAGGATAAGGAGCGCCTTACAGATGAGATGGGAGACCTCTTCTTTGCACTTATCAACGCCTGCCGTCTCTATGGCATCGACCCTGAGGGGGCGTTGGAGCGCACAAATAAGAAGTTTATCCGTCGCTTCAACTATGTCGAGCAGTGCGCCGTAGACCGTGGCGTGACACTCCACGATCTCACACTCGAGGAGATGGATGCATATTGGGATGAGTATAAGAAACAAGAAAACAGATAATATTATGGCACTAATAAAGGAAGTACGTGGCTATACGCCCGAGATAGGTGACGATACATGGTTGGCAGATAATGCCACAGTCATCGGTAATGTTAAGATTGGCGAGCATAGCTCGATATGGTTTAATGCCGTACTGCGTGGCGATGTAAACGCCATCACCATAGGCAACCATACCAACATCCAGGATGGCGTAGTCATCCACACCCTCTACGATGGCTCTAAGAGCCCCTCGCAGACACACATAGGTGACTATGTATCAGTGGGTCACAACGCCATCATCCACGGCGCAGTAATCGAGGATAACTGCCTTATAGGCATGGGCGCTACCATCCTCGACAATGCCGTAGTAGCTACCGGCTGCATCGTCGCTGCCAACGCCCTTGTCCTCTCAAACCAGAAGCTCGAGCCCTACTCAGTATATGCTGGCATCCCCGCCAAGAAGGTTAAGGATGTAACACCCGAGCAGCGCGATGAGATTATCAAGCGTACGGCAAGAGATTATTATACATATGCATCCTGGTACCGTTAGTTTGTTGTGATAAGGGGTCATCTACGGCGTCTTACTTGCTTGCAAATTCCTCATTTACCGTAAGTAAACTGCGGATTTGCAATCTGCGATAAGCCACCACAGCTAACCCTTTCTAACAACAAACTTGGTTCTTTGCTGTGATACTGGGGCACCTGCGGCGTCTTACTTGCTTGCAAATTCCTCATTTACCGTAAGTAAACTGCGGATTTGCAATCTGCGATAAGCCACCACAGCTAACCCCTTCTAACAACAAAACTTTGCTGTGATAAGGGACCATCTTCGAAGCTTAGCTTGCCTGAAAAATGCTCATTTACCCCAAGTAAACTCCGCTTTTTCAGTCTGTGACAAATCTCCAAATCTAACCCCTTCTAACAACAAAAACTTTGCTGTGATAAGGGTGATAGGCAACGAACATACAACGCCAATTATTGCTTAACGTACTCACATTTCGTAACCTACAAATAACCGCTTTATGACCAAGTACAAAGCTAACATAGGTCTACACATCTTGATGGCAGTGGCACTCAGCCTTGTCATCAACTTCTCCTATCTACTCATGCCCATCATCACCGAGCAGGGTATGGACCAACGCGGAGATAGCGCCGGAGGCAAACACAACGCTGGTGTGTTGCACCTCGAACGCGACTTATATGGTTACATTATATGTGACTGCGAACAGCATGATAGTGTATATGTATCGAACTGGCAGGTGCAGCGCCTGAAACTGCAAGATGGTGACCATCTGCGATTTAGCACTCGTATGGTCAGTGGCGATCACTACACCCAAGAGCAGATAGATAATGCCAACCCTCGTATTGACGAGGTATATGAGCGTAATGGTGAGCCATTCGACATAGATGCTCTCTACGATAGACCAAGTAGGACCGTTGAGTTTATATGGCAGATACTATACTACGCCGTATTTGCCTTTGTGATGATTCTTGTCCTGCGTCACATACCAAAGGGCGGGGTGATGACTACAAAGGCCTATATCTACCGAGTCCTTGTGGTACTGTTAATAACCGTGGTGTGTATATACTTCGCTCCTGTCCTCGCATTCAAGGATGGCGTGATGCGCATAGTCTTCTTCTTCCAATCGGACTTCCGCGATCACCTCTACCTAATAGTTCTCACCAAGTCACTATTTATGATGGTGGTGACTATTCTCTATGCGCGTATTTACCTGCTCATACAGCAGCGACAGCACATGGAGGTGGAGAATGAGCGACTCAAGACTGAGAACCTCGCAACACGCTACAATATGCTTGTGGGTCAGATAAATCCACACTTCTTCTTCAACTCGCTCAACTCCTTGGCGATGCTCGTGCGCGAGAAGGATGACAAGCGAGCGTTGGAGTATATCGACCAGCTATCATATACCTTCCGCTATATCATCCAAAATGGACAGAGCGAGCTAACATCGCTCAAGGATGAGATGGCCTTTGCCGAGGCATACATATACCTATTCAAGATACGCTACGAAGATAAGCTATTCTTCGACATCGACATTGACCCCAAGTATCACGACTGGCAGATACCAGCGTTATCGCTGCAGCCACTCATTGGCAATGCGGTGAAGCACAATAGCATAACGACAAAGAATCCACTACGCGTGACGATACGTGTTGTCGATGGTGTGCTCGAAATCGAGAACCCCAAGCATCCGAAACTCGACGTCGAGCCATCAACAGGCATTGGCCTTGAGAACCTTCAGAATAGATGGCACATTGTGTCGGGTAAGCGTATAGAGATAGTGAATGACGCCGAGCGTTTCTTGGTGCGTCTTCCTTTGGAAAAACCTAAAAATATCTAACGATGAGAAGAGTAGTTATTGTTGAGGATGAGACAGCTGCTGCGGTGAACCTACGCAGCATGCTTCAAAATATAAATCCCGATGTGGAGATTGTTGCCGTATTGGAGTCGGTGGAGGAGTCGGTGGAGTTCTTCGGTGAGCATCAGGATGTTGACGTTGTATTTATGGATATTCATCTTGCCGATGGTGACTCGTTTCGCATCTTTAAGAGTGTCGATATCAACGTGCCCATAATCTTCACAACGGCATACGACGAGTACGCCTTGCAGGCTTTCAAGGTGAATAGTATCGACTACCTGCTAAAACCCTTCAAGGTGGAGGATTTGCAGGGTGCGCTGAGTAAGTTGGAGCGCTTGACAAGCTCGGAACGTGAGTCGGATAAGGTGCGTCGCCAGACGATGGTTGAGGAGCACAATGCCGATGCGATACAGACGATGTTGGTGCGCTACAAGGATAAGATTATACCGTTGAAGATGAGTGATGTAGCCTTCTTCTATACCTTTGCCGAGCGCGTCACTGTAACAACACTTACAGGCGATAGCTACCCCGTGGAGAAGACCTTGGAGACGTTGAGCCGCGAGCTTCCTGCGGATGACTTCTTTAGGGCCAATCGACAGTTTATCGTGTCGCGTGCCGCGGTCAAGGATGTCGCTGTATGGTTTGGTAGTCGTCTGGCGCTCAACCTGACGATAGAGACCCCCGAACGCATAATAATATCTAAGGCCCGAGTGCCCGAATTTAAGCTCTGGCTGCAGTCGCTTCACCGTCGTTAGCGGCCGCTTCATCCCTCGCAATTGGCGTTTCGCGGCATGCGTAGGTCGTAACTGCGTAGTATGGTTGTACCTTTGTATTAGCTCCAAGGAGTTAACGATTGTATAACTTAAAACCATACTACTATGAAACGAATGATTTTGATGACCCTCGCGCTATCGGTTATGGCGGTGGGTAGTGCAAGTGCAAACGATGCGGTAAACGATAGAGGCCCAAAGAAGAGGGGTGTTGTGGTAACGGTGTGTGCCGATCCACTTCTTGACTTGATATTTGGCAATCCTCATCACGACTGTTGCCATCACCATATGCACAAGCCAAAGCATCACCCAAAGCATCATGGACATGATAGGGTAGATGGTCGTCACCACGGTGGCAGGGATAAGTTCCACGGCGATCGTCACGATGCTCCGCAGAAGGGAGATAGGCGTGACAACCACAAGGATTATGGACCACGTGGTCATGGAAGAAGGTAAATTTTAGGGGTGCAGTGTGTCAACTGACACCCCATTTTTGGCGTTTCACCGGCAAATGTTAGCATTTTTATGAAAAATGTACTACTTTCGCTTGGCAGAAAATAGTCAACTTGAAATAAATTTCAAAACATATGATTAGAAGAGCAATCCTAACCATCTTCTGCATGATGGCTGTTGTTCCCGTAATGGCGCAGTCGGGCAAGGTGACAGGTAAGGTTATCGACAAGGAGAGTCGCGAGGGCGTCATTGGCGCTATTGTGGAGTTTGTGTCGGAAGACGACCGCCATCGCCATGTTACAACAGGCGTAAACGGAGCAATAAATTATAGCTCGTTGCCATATGGTACGCATCGTGTCTTTATCACCTTTATTGGTTACACTACATATAGCACCACCATCGAGGTGCGTGGTAATGTAGACCTTGGCACCATAGAGCTGTCGGAAGATGCTACCGAGATGGAGGTGATTGTCAAGGAGGTACACGCCATACGCACCTCACAGATGGGTGATACAGTAGCCTACAACGCCTCGGCATTTAAGGTGGCTTCCGATGCCAATGTCGAGGGCCTTCTGAAGAAGATGCCGGGTATCACCATAACCAATGGTACGGTAGAGGCGCAGGGTGAGACCGTGAAGAAGATTTTTGTCGATGGTAAGGAGTTCTTCGGTGAGGACGTATCAACGGCAATCAACTCGCTGCCTGCCGAGTCGGTGGATAAGATTGAGGTTTTCAATAAACTTTCGGATAATGCCGAGTTCTCGGGTATGGATGATGGCGAGGGCTACAAGGCTATCAATATTGTGACCCACTCGAATATGCGTCAGGGTATCTTTGGTAAGGTCTATGGCGGCTACGGCTATCAGCCTAATATTGACGGTGGCGCACCCGCAAACCCCAACTTCAATAATTCGTCAATCTATAACCCCGAGATTGGTGATGTGACGTCACATCATAAGTATAACCTCGGTGGTAACGTAAATATTTTCCATGATAAGCACCGCGTATCTGTAATTGGCTTATTGAACAACGTCAACCAGCAGAACTTCTCGTTTGAGGATATCTTGGGCGTCACTGGTGGCGGTGGCGGCATGGGTGGCGGCCGTGGTCGTGGCGTAGGTCAGTATATGGTGCGTCCCCAGAGTGGTGTGGCACGCGTAGGCTCAATAGGTGCGCAGTATAGTGGCACGTATGGTAAGAAGGAGCAGGTTAAACTCAATGGTTCGTACTTCTTTAACAACACGCGTACATTCAACAAGAGCGTGCTTGAGAAGTGGTATGAGGCACCTTCACCTACCGATATCCTTGAGCAGCGTGGTGAATCGGAGATACGAAACTTCAATCACCGCTTCAACCTCCGTTTCGATTGGAATATCAACGACAATATGTCCATCATGTCGCGTACCAACTTTAGCTTCCAGGGTAACGACCCATATAGCCAGCAGTATGGCGAGCTTGTGGGCGAGACCCCCGAAGAGAATTCGCTTCCATACGAGGCTATGTACAGCGGCTCTGAGGGTACGTCGCGTGCTTTCCGCTTCTCGGAGTTCTTGCAGTACCGCGTAAAGCTCGGTAAGCCTGGTCGTACGCTTACTGTTGATGGCCGTTACGCGATTCGCAAGACGCCCCGTTCGACAACAAATAGCTTCTCCTCTGTTGAGACAATCTTCGACTCGGATACAGAGACATACGTTCCAGAGTTGCGTTATTTGGTATCATACGCACCTCAAAAAGAGGAGGATGTAAGTACTAATGTCACATATACTGAGCCTGTGTCTAAGAACTCGCAGATAAGCCTTCAGTATCGTTTCGATGTTGAGACTCAGGAGATATTAAAGGACTCCTATGTCACAGGCTCTGACTACGATATCACAGGATTATCCCCACTCCCAGAAATCTCACGCTGGACGCAGAATCGTAGCATAGAGCATCGCGTAGGTCCAGGCTTCCGCTATGCAAAGGGTCGTAACACCTTTATCGCCAATGTATTTTATCAGTATTCGGAGTTGAACGGATATGTAAACTATGAGCATGTCGATAAGAAGTTTAACCACGTGACATACTTCGTAATGGGTAACGTGGCCTTCAACCCGCAGAATACCATACGTGTATTTATCAACTCGTATACACAAAATCCAGATATCGTAAAGTTGCAGCCTATCTACGATGTCTCTAATGCACAGTACATAACACATGGTAATGGTAATCTAAACTCATCGTACAACCACCGCATTAACTTCCACTACGTGCGCTCGAATGTCGAGAAGGGTCGTACCTTTATGTGGATGTTCTCGAGTCAGCTTACGCAGGACTACATCGGTCAGAGTATCATCTTCAATCCTACGGAGGAGGACCTGAAAAATTTAAATATTGCGGGCGACTACAAGCCATTGCAGCTTATGACCTACGACAATATGGATGGCTTTGTGTCGTTGCGTACACACGTAAACTACGGCTTCCCAATATCGCCCATCAAGTGTAACCTTAACCTCTCGGCGGGTGTTAGCTGGACACGTACCCCTTCGATGATTAATAAACAGTTGACATATACCAGCAATATGGGCTACGATGCTATGCTCTCGTTGGGTAGCAACATTTCGGAGAATGTCGACTTCACCATCCAGTGGAACGGTACGTTCAACGACGCTACGCAGAATAGGGCTAATATGCGAGGTGTTCGTAACCAGTATTTTAGCCACGTAGCTTCAGGTACCTTGAAGTGGGTGTTCTGGAAGGGTTTTACACTTACGGCTGCGGTTAACTACAACCAGTATATTGGCTTCACGAATAACTATAACGAGGACTACCTTATCTGCAACGTATACCTCGGTAAGAAGCTCTTTAAGAACCAGTTGGGTGAGGTGCTAATAGGCGTTAACGACCTGCTTAATCAGAATACGGCATTTGCTCGTACCGTGGGTAGCGGTTACACGCAAAACGCATGGAATAGCGTCATCGGTCGCTACTTCACCGTGCAGTTTAACTACAACTTGCGCTACTTCGGTAAGAACGCTACACGTGATATATCGAAGTACGACGGTATGGATGCAACAAAGGGTAATGCTTTTGGTCGCCCACCAATGCCTCGTTAGTAGTGGATGCGATGGACTTTATAAGCCTGGGTGGATATGCCACTCAGGCTTATTTGTTTATCTGCGGAGGCAATAATCTTCTACGAAGATTCGTTATTAAGAGAAAAAAGCGTATATTTGCAGAATGAATATGAATAAACTCCGACATCTGTTTTTGGTGAGCATGCTTGCTCTGGTTGCTTGCACCTCGACACCTACCCAGAAAGACGCTCAGACGTCGTCTGCAAAGGGTAGTGATGCTGTTGTACTGGTTACGGTCGATGGTGCCAATCTCACACAGGATGACCTCATACGCGATATGCCCAAGGGATGGACGGGTGACGATAGCGTTACCTTCGCTAAGATGTATGTTGACAACTGGGTGCTCAAGCAGCTCAAGATGAAACGTGCCACAGAGTTGTTGCCTCTCTATGAGGAGTATATCGAGCGTTTGGTTGAGGACTATCGTCAGTCTCTTATCATGCGTCAGCTCGACCAGCACTACATCGATAACGATATCGACCATGTTGTGACTGACCAGCAGATAGCGACATACTATCGTGCTCACGCCTCGGAGTTTAAGCTCAACCACAACGAGGTTAAGGGTATCATTGTTAAGGTTGACAAGAGTTTTAGAAATACCAAGACGTTGACAACGGCGCTTGTTGAGGCTCGCAAGACGCAGGACGTAACGGAGATTATGGCTTTGGCGGAGAAACTCAATCTGAATGTCACTGACTTGACTGCCAAGTGGATTACATTTAGCGACTTCTTGGCATATTTGCCTACGGTGAGCACAAATAGCTATGACTACCTACTATCGAATAGCTCGGCACAGGTGATGCACTCCGATGATGCCACGTTCCATTTTATCTTCACGGATGTCGCTCGCAAGGGTAGCACTTCGCCATTGGAACTTGTCGTGGATGATATACAGCGACGTTTGTATGCCGAGCGTCGTGCCGATATTGTAAGTAGCTATGAGGAGGAGTTGCGTCGCGAGGCTTTAGTTGGTAGGCGTATAACATTCCATGATAAGGCTGTCGAGCAGCTTTTGGGCTATGAGGAGCGCCTAATGGCAGATGACGACAAGGTCGATACGGAGATTGTTGTCGAGTCGGTTGAGGAGAGTGAGAGTGAAAATGAGAGTGATAACGAGTAAGAAATAAAACAGATATATGATGCGAAAAATTATACTAATGGCATCTTTGGTCATGGGTCTTCTTGTGACCAACCGTGCTGAGGCTCAGCAGGAGCCACGCCGCCAGGTTATGCTTGATAAGGTTGTGGCTGTGGTGGGTGGTTCATCAATCCTCCACTCGGAGTTGCGCGAGTATGCCGATGCCCTTGTTATGCAGCGTCGCCAGATGGGCTATACTTCGGATGTTGACCCTATGGAGGAGGCCTTAGAGGCGCTTCTTGAGCAGAAGTTGCTATATAATCAAGCCCTTATCGACTCGGTGGATATGGCAGGTGGCGATGTGAATGCCCGTGTTGAGGCCTATGTGCAGGCACTTATGGAGGAGGCTGGCGGCATGCAGGAGTTCGAGCGCCGTGAGCATATGCCTATCTTCAACTATCGTGAGATGGTGCGTAACCGCTTCGAGGAGCAGGCATATGCGCAGTCAATGAAGTCGGAGGTGGTAAGTAAGGTTACTATCGTGCCAGGAGAGGTCGAGCGCTTCTATCGCCATATTGACAAGGATAGCCTACCAATGATTGGTGAGCAGTATGTATATGCCCACATCACGAAGTTCCCCGCATCGTTGAAGGATGCTCAGCAACGTACACGCGAGCGCCTCTTGGATATGCGTGAGCGTGTGATTACAGGCCAGACGCAGTTCTCGGTATTGGCACGTATGTACTCTATAGACGGCTCGGCGATGTATGGTGGTGAGATGGAGCCAGCGCCTGCCTCATACTTCGTGCGTCCTTTTGCTGAGGCATTGGAGAAGTTGCGACCAGGTCAGGTGTCTGAGATTGTGGAGACCGAGTTTGGCTTCCATATTATTGAGCTTATCGAGATTATTGGTGATAAGTATCGTTGTCGCCACATCCTTCTTCGTCCTACGTTCACCCGTGATGAGCTGTTGCAGCCAGCACACCAACTCGATAGCATAGCGCGCCTTATTCGTAAGGATTCGCTGACGTTCGAGGATGCGGCGTTGCGCTTCTCGGACGATGCCTCGACAAAGCATAATGGCGGTATCGTCTCGAACCACGACGTCTTGGCGCGTATGGGTGTCTACGATGGTGCGCGTCTTACTGCCACCCGCTTCCTTAAGGAGGACTTCGGTGCTCAGGGAGGTAAGGCTCTTGAGGACTATAACGCACTGATGAACCTAAAGATAGGCGAGGTGTCGGACTCGTACCAGACGACCGACCTTATGGGTAACCAGATGAGTAAGATTGTAAAGTTGGTGGATATCATTCCCTCTCATGTCGCCTCGCTCGAGGATGACTACATACGCCTTGAGGAGATGGCATTAACGCAGAAGCAGGAGCGTACCTATGAGGCTTGGCTTAACGACAAGAAGTCATCCATGTATATCTATATAGATCCGGAGTATCGTACCGAGAGGTTGCGAGAAAAGGGGTGGATTAAGTAAAAGCTATATTGGGCATGAATCGTAAGAGTTTAGTATCCCTTATAATCTTAATGGTTGTCACCGCGACCCTTCTGTCGGCCGCCGGTGGCATCTTCTTTACACATGCCGGCAGGTCGAATGATACGACAACGGATAAGCATATGTCGTCAATGGCCTTGCCATCGGATGGTAAGGAGGGTAGACGTATGGTCGACCTACGTGCCGACGATGCATACTACATCAATAAGGGTGACTCAACGATATTTATTCTTGTTGGCCACTTCGCAGCACACCACAATGGTGCTATCATCATGGCCGATAGTGCTGTGCGCTACTCCAATCACAGCTTCGAGTGCTTCGGCAATGTGCTCATAAACCAGAATAGTACCTATGTCTACGGCAATCGCGCCGAGTATAATAACGAGACGGCTGAGGCTACGGTGTACTCCGATATCGTAAAGATTATCGACGGTGAGGCGGTGATGTACACCTATAATTGCAAGTACAATACCGATAGTGAGATGGGCGAGTTCTCGGGTGGCTGCTATGTGAATAAGGGTGATAGCCACATGGAGTCGGAGCGAGGTATCTATAATACCAAGACCCATGACCTCACGGCAATACGTCGTGTCGAGATGCGTGATGCTACCTATCAGATGCGTGGCGACTCGGTGATATTCAACACCGAAACCGAGAATGCGCAGTACTTTACCAATAGCAATATCTGGAACGATAAGGATGAGTATCTATATACGGATGCTGGTAGCTACGACAAGGCGCGTGACTTCCACCACCTGACACATAACGCCTATATTCTTACGCCCGAGCGCGAGATATGGAGCGACACTATCGAGTACTATCGTACCGATAACCACGTTATTGGCCGTCGTAATATCCAGATGGACGATATCGAGCAGAAAGTCTTGGCCTTTGCCGACTATGGTGAGTGGTGGGATGAGCCAGGCAATGCTCTCTTTACGGGTCGCCCCTCGATGATTAACTACGACAACGACCAGCGAGACTCGGTATACCTCAAGGCTGATACGTTATGGATGTATACCATACGTGTATTACCTCCTGAGCCTGTTGTTGATACGCTTGCAACAAAGGGCAGCGATAGTGGGGTGACTGATGCTGTTGCTTCCGAGGAGCAGAATGATGCAGAAACCGAGGTGTTGGACGAGGGTCAGATGGAACGTCAGCAGCGTCGTGAGGAGCGTGAGAATGGAGGTGCCGATAACGCAGATGCTGAGCCTACGGAGGATACAGAGCCTATTGAGAGTGAGGAGGGTGCCGATAGTGCAGAGCCTAAGGATGGCGCTGAAAGTGAGCAGGATGATACTCAGGAGGAGCCAGTGGCGCCCACTCAAACTACTCAGCAGGTAGAGGAACCAACGCAGATTGAGGCTTCGCAGCAACTCGCAAAGGGTAAGTCGAAGGGCAATGCAAACACTAAGTCGAGAAATAGGGCTGCTAAAAATAGAGGTGAGAAGAGCCCCTCGATGATTAACGACCCCTTCGCTGATTGCTACGATTACGACGACGCGTATAATAATATGTACTTCGTTAGAGACTATATGCACACGGGTAGGCGCGTGTTGGTCGTAAAGCGCGATACGACAGCTGCCGTTAGCGATACCATTGCTACAACTACTGTGGCCGACACTGTGGCAAAACAGCCTCAATATAAGATTAGCTATCTGCGTACTATGACCCTTTCGGAGCTTGCCGAGCAGCAGAGCTATCTGCCGGTGCCTACGAATAACAAGGTCGTTGCTGACACCCTCGCTGAGCAGGATGTAACGGATAGCACCGCAGTTGCTGAGCCAAAGGTGTTGACTGCAAAAGAGTTGCGCCGTGAGGCTAAGCTCGCAGAGCAGCGTCGTCGCGATAGTCTCAAATCTGCCGAGACAACGCTACGTGACTCGTTGAAGGCTGCCCAGCGTTACGAGCGTGACTCGTTGCGTCGTATGGTGCGTGCCGAGAAGGACTCGCTACGTGCTATCGAGCTTGCTGTGCGCGACTCGTTATATCAGCTCAAGTATGGCGAACGCGACTCGTTGCGTCTTGTTGAGCGTACGTTGCGCGACTCGCTAACGAGGATGAAGGTCGACTCTATCATTGCCAAGCGTAAGGAGCGTAGCGCACGTCTTGCCGACGAGGAGAAGGCGTATATGGAGCGTATAATGCAGAAGGCCAAGGAGCGACAGCGCATCAAGATTGAGAAGGCGAAGGCTCGTGCCGCACGTCGTGGTAAGGAGTATAAGGGCCCTGAGTTGGAGGACTTGTATCCTGAGGATAGTCTCGCCATGACATCGGGTGCAGATAGCCTTAGTATGGGTGCGTCACATGACGATATGCACCACCATGACCATGGTCACGACCACGACCATGACCACGATGGCGATGTGATGCACAAGGGCGCAGACAGCTTGGCTATGGGTGGCAGTGACTCGCTCGCTATGCGTGGTGGTGATACGCTTGCCAATACCCCTCCGCCATTCCCTGCCGATAGTGCCTATAAGATGGTTAAGGCATATCGCAATGTGAAGATGTATCGCACCGACTCACAGATGGTATGCGACTCGTTGATATCGCTCAATACCGACTCTATCGTGCGACTATACAAGAATCCTATCTTGTGGAACGAGTCTAACCAGGTGACATCCGACTCTATGGCTATATATACCGCCAACCAGAAGCTCGAAAAGGCTCACTTCATGGGTAAGCCGCTGATGATTGCCGAGATTGACACCATGTACTATAACCAGGTCAAGGGTAAGGATATGACCACCTACTTCGTCGAGGGTCAGATGCATCGTAACGACGTTAATGGTAATGCTCAGACCATCTACTTCCTTCAGGAGGAGGATGACCCCGAGGTCACTGGCTTGATGTATATCGAGAGTGCGAATATGAGCTTCTACTTCGTCGAGGGCGACATCGACCAGATTGCCTACAAGCAGAACCCCGAGTATGTGCTCTATCCCATGGATATGATACCCGAGACTCAGGAGCGCCGTCTGCCCGACTTCACATGGCAGATTGAGCGTCGACCTATGCTCGACTCTATGGTTATGCGCGACATACGCCCTTCGCAGCGCGAGGCGCAGCATGCTAAGCCATCGTTCCGCATCACGGAGCGTATAGACTATGACCGTAGACGTCTCTCGGAGGGCAATGTCTGGTTAGACCGTATCGACGTTCTACCTCCCGAGATTGTCGAGTGGCGTAACGAGCGCCCATCTTATAAACAACGTAAGCAGTAATAGTCTCTATGAGAAGATATTTTACCGTATTGCTCCTTGCTATGCTTGTCACCTCGTCGATGATGGTGATGGCGCAGGACGTATCGCGTCAGGAGCTACCGCGAACACGCACCATACCATACCCCAGCGCGGAGCTTGCCGCAGAGCGAGACCTTGCGAAGCAGCGATATATGGAGCCTATCGCCGAGTGGAAGAGTCTCGATGATGGCTCGTTTGAGGGTGTATTCACCTATCCATTCTCGTGGATTGACCGCCGCATATATCTACGTGTCGAGGGTATGATGCAACCCTATGAGGTGCTTATCAACGATAAGAGCGCTGGTAGCGCCACTAATGGCCATGTCGCTACGGAGTTCGACATTACGAAGATAGCCAAGGAGGATAAGAATAGGGTAGTGCTACGACCTGTTGAAAAGGGTGACGTTGCAGCCATCGAGTGCTTCGATAGCTCGGCTTCGCAGCCTGTCGTTTATGTTATTTCACAGCCTCGTGTTCGCGTGCGTGACATATATTGGAACGCTACGCGTGGCATGGGAGATATTGTGAATGTCGACTTTGGTGTTGTCATGCGCAATGAGACGCTCAATCCAAAGATGTCGCGACTCCACTATGAACTATATGTCAACGACACGGTACGCCTTGCGGGTGGTCGCCTCGATGTGAAGCTCGATATGCATGGCGTCGATACTATGCGCTTTGGCGCTACGCTTAACGACTCGTTGTTGTGGCACCATAGCTCACCTACGCAGCTTAGCTTACGCCTTGAAAACCGTATCGAGAATCGTAAGTCGGAGGTATACGACCTCGCTGTGGCGCTGCGAGAGTTACGTTATGAGGATGAGGTGTTCTATATTAATGGCGCGGCTACGCCTATGGAGTGGCATGTGATGAGTCCTATGTCGGATGTGGCTGCTGTTGAGCGTGCTCATGCCGAGGGTCACCACGCTATACGTTTTAGCGCTGGCTTTGTTAACGACGAGGTACTTACCTACTGCGATAATGCGGGTATCTATGTTGCCCTAACGGCGCCCATAAACTCGTCGTTGTCGGGAGAGTCGCGTAAGAGGGGTGGCAACCCATCGAATGACCCACGTATGCGTGACGAGTATGTTGAGCGTGTTGTGTCGCTTGTTGAGACTACCGACCGCCACGCCTCGGTTGTCGCCTACTACATGGCCGACGATAGCGCCAATGGCATCTGTTTGTATGAGGCCTACCTGGCGATGAAGCGCGTTGCGGGTGCCCGCCCTGTCTTCTATGACGATGGTGGCAACGAGTGGAATAGCGATTAACCGCTGTCGAAGTTGAGAATATGGAGTAGACATTGCCAGAGTGTGATGTCTACTCTTTTTTTCGTATTTTGGGTGAATATTTGGGTGATGAGAAAGTTTCGCTATGCGAGAATTGCTGTTAGGAATGCTGCGGGCTTGCACACATGCATGCCTAATAGCAATTCAAGGTCGATATTATCGACCGCTTGACGCAATTACTTCTGGGTAGAAAAAACAAAAAGGATGACCTTTCGATCATCCTCTCTGGCGGTGCGTAGGGGACTTGACCGGCGAAGCCGAAGAGCCGATACCATAAAAAGCGCAGGCTATAAGCCGAGCAATTAAAAACACTCTATCGGCTCAACCCCATCCAAAGTTCGCAGTCACCAATGCAACGATATGTTCTATTGTATTAAGCGTCAAGTTTCGCTATGCGAGAATTGCTGTTAGGAATACTGTGGGCTTGCACACATGTATACCTAATAGCAATTCAAGGTCGATATTATCGACCGCTTGACGCAATTACTTCTGGGTAGAAAAAACAAAAAGGATGACCTTTCGATCATCCTCTCTGGCGGTGCGTAGGGGACTCGAACCCCTGACCCCGTGCGTGACAGGCACGTATTCTAACCAGCTGAACTAACGCACCATTTTAAGAACTCGCAACCTTTATTTCCCGATTGCGTTGCAAAGGTACTACAATTTTTCGTATCTGCAAATTTTTCGCCACTTTTTTTTCAAAAAAAATGCTATTTTTTGAAGAACGAGAACTGTACGCTACCATAACTTCTTTGTTGCCAGAACTTTTCATGTTCTGAGAAGTCATACTCCTTAGAGTGCTCGAAGATAAGAAAACCATCCTCGCGAAGCAGATTGCGCTCAAAGACAAGCGATATAACCTCCGCACTACCCTCAAGGTCGTAGGGAGCATCCGAGAAGATTATGTCGAACTGCTTGGCGCAACTCTTAAGATAAAGGAAAACGTTAGCCTTTACGGCGTAGAAGTTGTCGAAGTCAAGCTCGCGTGCAGTATTGCGTATGAAGTTGTGGTGCACGCTATTTATCTCTACCGACGTGACGCTACGGGCCTCGCGTGAGGCGAACTCATAGCTTATCGACCCAGTGCCTGAGAAGAGGTCCAAGATGTCGCACTCCTCGAAGTCTACGAGGTTGCCAAGGACGTTAAATAGATTCTCCTTAGCGAAGTCGGTCGTAGGGCGCGCCCTAAGGTTGCGTGGTGGGGTTATGGTTCTACCACGATATTTGCCACTTATTATTCGCATACGATGTTCTTAAACGAACGCTTGCATAGAGTGAGGAGACGTTTTGTATCTCCCTCCGCACGCGCGTACATGTTATATATATTGTATACCTTGTTGATGCTCTCAAGTATGTAGAGTATGTCGGCGTCGCTCTCGACTGTCATAGCCTCGATAAGTCGCAAGCCGCCATTGGCAACACGCACGTAGAGTGACTTTGTGCTGAGGTGTATCACCGACCCCTGCTCTGGCATGGGGCTGTTTAGTAGGGGTGATGTGAAGCATAGGCGCTCGCCGTAGTTGTCGACCAGTGCGGCGTGACACTTTGCGCTCATGGCCATGACGGCAATCATCGCTGCCTTGGTGCTGCTCACCACAACCTCGTCATCGCCTATTGCAATACCTGATGAGCGTAGTATCTCCTCGGCACGCTCCTCAGCGAAGTGTTCGCGAGGTACTACCACGCACTTTGCTGTATCGACAATGGCGCATACGCTAACGCCCTTGTCTGTGGCGATGCCACTGAGAGCGCTGCTTGAAAAAGAGTGTCCACCCAACGGCAGTTGAATGGACACACAGTTTTGTGTTGTTGGGCTCATCACTAATTCTTTGTGCGCTGATCCTCCCAGCTACCATCAAGTGATGCCTTCTCGAGGTTACCGAATGTTACGCCGAAGAACTCGATATCCATATATATACGAGTCTCAGGAGTAGTACCTGAGTAGTACTTAGGCTTAGTCTCACCATTGCGGGTCTCGGTAGATGTCAACGCCTTGTATGAGCCATCGGCAGCCATCTGCTTCAACATCTCCTTGTTGCCATCGGCATTCTTTACGTAGTAGTTGAACTTATCGTCGATGAAGTTCCAGAACTGCTGTGAGTACTCCTTGGTGTCGAGGAAGCTAACATATGGAGCGTGGCAACGGAAGCGACCGTTAATCATTGTGTCAACCGTTTCCTCTACCTCCTTCTTCTGCTTCTCGTCGTAAACCATAACCTTCATCTGGGTAGGAGTCTTAACAGTAGCAATCTGGAACTCTACCTTGTTGCTATATGGAATGTAGCGAAGCTCCTCAATCTCTGCGTCGGTGAGCTTAGGATAGATAGCCTTGCGAGCATATACTGTGTCGATATAGTCATTAGACCAATTAGGGTTATCCTTCTTCGCGCGAAGTGCCAAAAGGTGGTAGCTTGCCTCATACCAGATGGTATCCTTAGAGAACTCGCCCCATACCTCGTCTACATAACCCTCCTTAGGCTCGAACTTACCCAAGTTGTTAGGGTCATAGACTTGTTTAGGCTCTGTTACGTAACCATCCTTAGCAAAAGCGATGAGCTCATCCCAGTTGCTTGGGTACTGCTTGTTAGCATCGAAGTACATCTCGACAAGATCCTTGAGCTTCTTAGAGTGCTCAATAACGGCAGTCTCACGATCATTGATCTGCTTCTCAGCTGATATGTTCTCCTCAGTCATTGAGAAGATCCAGTAGAGCAAGCCGCCAATAGCCACTAAGAGTAGAACCTGTACGACTACTAAAATGATAGATCTTTTTTTCATTTTTGAATATTTGTTATTAAGTTTGTATCGTCGTTTAACAATTATTAATATCTCGGCATTATGCTTAACGCCCATATTTCGCATCAAATTTACGCAAAATTATCGTTCGAAGCAACAAATAATCAAAAAAAAATTATCGAAAAACTATCCGATTGGATTTGTGACGATGACTTTTCGCGTATTTTTGTTCTCAATGGATATGCCGGAACAGGTAAGACTACCATCATCGCAGCCTTCGTTGCGGCGCTTAACGATTTGGGAGTCAAAACAATACTCTTAGCGCCAACGGGACGTGCCGCCAAGGTGCTCTCGCGCTATGCCCATCAAGATGCCTATACCATCCACAAACGCATCTATCGTGAGCGTACGACGGGCGATTACGAGTCGAAGTTCTCGCTCGACTACAATCGTGAGCAAGGTGCGCTCTTCATCGTCGACGAGGCCTCGATGCTCTCCATATCCTCATCCGAGGATGCTACCTTTGGCTCGGGCAACCTTCTCGATGACCTTGTGCAGTATGTGCGTACGGGCAAGCGTTGCCGACTGATGCTCGTTGGTGACGACGCTCAGCTCCCACCTGTGGGTGACGATTGCAGCCCTGCCTTGCAGCCCGACGTCCTTGTGCGCTATGGCGATGTCGAGTATGCCTCGATGGATGAGGTGGTGCGACAGTCAGAAGATTCGGGCATCTTGTTCAATGCTACAATGCTTAGATGTATGCTCGAAAATGGTATATATGAGGTGCCTCATTTCGATATGTCATACTCTGATTTTCAGTCTATTAATGGTGGTGAGCTGCTTGAGCTGCTACAAGACTCCTACGACAGATATGGGCGCGATGAGACAATCGTTATCACGCGCTCCAATAAGCGTGCTAATCGCTATAACGAGGGTATTCGTCGCTACAATCTCTCGGCCGAGGAGGAGATTGAGAGTGGCGATATGCTTATGGTCGTGAAGAATAACTATCACTATGCCGAGCGCGATAAGGAGTCGCCTATGGCCTTTGTCGCCAATGGTGATGTCGTGCGCCTCAGACGCATACGTCGCTTTGAGGAGTTTTATGGCTTCCGCTTTGTCGATGCTGTGCTTCAGTTCCCCGACTACGACGACTACGAGATGTCGTGCAAGGTGCTCTTGGATACCCTCGCTTCGGAGTCACCATCGCTGACACGCGAGGAGAGTCGTCGTCTCTTCTATGAGGTTGAAAAAGACTACGAAGATATCAAGTCTAAAAGCAAGCGTTTCAAGGAGATACGCGAGAATGACCACTTCAATGCCATGCAGGTAAAATTCGCCTATGCTGTAACTTGCCATAAGGCCCAAGGTGGTCAGTGGCATACGGTCTTTGTCGACAGGTGTCTCTTTGGTGACGAGACGATGACCAAGGATATGCTACGTTGGCTATATACGGCAATCACACGTGCCACGCAGCGTGTCTATCTTGTTAATTTTGATGAACGTTTCTTCGAATAGTGCTTTGAACTTTGAAAGATTTATCCTACCTTTGTAGGATATTAGACAAAGAATATGAGCCCACGAGTTAAGAAGAGTGGCGATACTATCGCCGAGACGCAAGATACACAGCCCAAGAAGAAGTATGTCGAGACGCCGCTGATGAGGCAGTACTACGAAATCAAGGCTGTGCACCCCGATGCAATACTCCTCTTCCGTGTGGGCGACTTCTATGAGACCTTTGGCGACGATGCCATCAAGGCGAGTGCCATCCTCGGCATAACTCTTACCAAGCGTGCCAATGGCTCGGCCTCATCTGTGGAGCTTGCGGGCTTTCCTTACCATGCACTCGATACATATATGCCCAAGTTGGTGCGTGCTGGTGAGCGTGTGGCAATATGTGAGCAACTCGAAGACCCTAAGATGGTCAAGGGTCTTGTGAAGCGTGGCGTCATCGAGCTTGTGACGCCAGGTATCGTCATGGGCGAGAACCTCGTCGCAGGCAAGGAGAACACCTTTCTTGCTTCGGTATACTTCGGCAAGAATACTACGGGTGTTGCCTTTCTCGACCTATCGACAGGCGAGTTCTATGTTGCCGAGGGCGATAATACCTATATAGATAAACTTATAAGCAACCTCCAGCCTAAGGAGATACTATACCAGCGTGGCTGCGAGGAGCTATTTAACGATACGTTTGGCACGAAGCACTATACCTATCGTCTCGACGAATGGGTATTTGCCGAGAACGTCAACCGCGATAAGCTACTCAGGCAACTTGGCGTCACTACCCTCAAGGGCTTTGGCGTGGAGGGCATGGGTGCCGGTATCTCGGCGGCAGGTGCCATCTTGTACTACCTCGACTTTACCGAGCATAAGCACACCTCGCACATATCATCCATACAGCGTATCGACCGTGGTGATTCGGTGTGGATTGACCGCTTCACGATACGTAACCTCGAGCTGTTCCATACGAACGGTGCAAGCCAGAAGGGTAGCTTCTTGGATGTCATCGACAGAACGCTTACGCCTATGGGTGGCAGGCAGCTGCGACGTTGGGTGGCTATGCCGCTGATGAGTGTCGAGAAGATTGCCATGCGTCAAGATATTGTCGAGTTATTTGTCAAGGATGCCGACTTCGTGAGTGCTATGCGCGAGCAGATAGCCACCATTGGCGATATGGAGCGTATCGCTTCGCGTATTGCCACTGAGCGTGTTACGCCGCGCGAGCTTGTGCAGTTGAAGAGCGCCTTGGGCGCTATTGAGATTATGCAGGCGCTGATGCAGTCTACCGACAACGAGGCTATGCACCGCATGGCGGAGAATATCAACCCGCTTGTCGATGTACGTAGGCGCTTGGAGAGCGATATATATCCCGATCCAGAGACCAACCAGATACAGCGTGGTGGTATCATCGCGTCGGGCGTCTCGGCAGAGCTTGATGACCTACGTCGTGTGGCGTTGCACGGCAAGGAGTATCTTCACGAGTTGCAGCAGCGCGAGAGTGAGGCTACGGGCATCCCATCGCTCAAGGTGGCATATAACAACGTCTTTGGCTACTATATCGAGGTGCGCAATACGCATAAGGATAAGGTTCCCGAGAGCTGGATTCGCAAGCAGACGCTTACGGGTGCCGAGCGCTATATCACTGAGGAGCTCAAGGAGTACGAGCAGAAGATTATGGGTGCCGAGGAGCGCATCCTGCAAATCGAGGCTGAGATATATGCTCGATTGTTGGCATATCTGATGCAGCACCTCTCGGCAATGCAGCGCGATGCTCAGGTCGTGGCACGTATGGACTGCTTGCAGTCTATGGCGCAGATAGCTGTCGAGCGCCGCTATGTGCGACCCGTTGTCGACGACTCGTTAGTGATTGATATAAAGCAGGGTAGACACCCTGTGATAGAGACGCTGCTCCCTATTGGTGAGGAGTATATCCCTAATGACGTAATGCTCGATTGCGACAAGCAGCAGATTATCGTCATCACTGGCCCCAATATGTCGGGTAAGTCAGCACTACTACGCCAGACGGCGCTCATCGTGCTACTCGCGCAGATGGGCTCGTTTGTCCCTGCCGAGGCGGCACACATAGGCGTTGTCGACAAGATATTTACGCGCGTGGGTGCGTCGGATAACATATCTGAGGGTGAGTCTACCTTCATGGTCGAGATGTTGGAGTCGGCGAGCATTCTGAACAATATATCGCCACGCAGCCTCGTTCTCTTGGATGAGATTGGTCGCGGTACGAGTACCTATGATGGTATCTCAATAGCGTGGGCCATGGTCGAGTATCTGCATAATAACCAGCAGGGTAGGGCTAAGACGCTCTTTGCTACGCACTACCACGAACTCAACGAGTTGGAGAATATGCTCGAGCGTGTGAAGAACTTCCACGTCTCGGTCAAGGAGATAGACAAGAGCATTGTGTTCTTGCGTAAGCTGGTGCGTGGTGGCACCGAGCACTCGTTCGGTATCCACGTGGCTCGTATGGCAGGTATGCCACGAAGTGTTGTGCAGCGTGCCGATGATATCCTCGCCAACCTCGAGAAGGTGTATGGCTCAGGCGAGATTGTCCCCAGCCAGAGCGTGTCGAAGCGCACAAAGCGACGTGTGGCAGAGTCGGCCGCCGAGAGCGCTAATAACATACAACTCTCAATGTTCCAGCTCGATGACCCTGTGCTTGTCGCTATACGTGACCAGATAAAGGGGCTCGATATTAACTCGTTGACACCTCTTGAGGCACTCAACAAACTAAATGAAATTAAGCGAATAACAGGTTTATAATTAATATAGTCGCCATATGACAATGATGACAACCCAAGAACAGTACATAGCAAAGATTAAGCAGCTTGTTATCAAGCGTTTTGGCTCAAATATATCTTCTGCCGACGACTGCGTCGCACTCTCCGATGCCGTAGAGAAGGAGGTGGGCATACGTATAGATATGCCTACATTACAGATGCTCTTCTCGCGCAATAGCCGTGTGGTGACACCACGCCCCATGGTGCTCTCGGCACTGGCTAAGTATGTGGGCTACACAGGCTGGAGCGACTTTTGCGCTACGTGCAATATCAATGGTGACGACGACAACCCTAAAATCCCTGTTTATCGCCGCAGGGGTGTGATAGCTGCCGTATGTACGGCTGTTGTCGTGGTGGTTGCAGGTGTTGTCCTCTTTGTTGGTCGTGGTGGTGATGAGCCTAAGAAGAGTGATGCTCCCACGGCGTATGACTACCTTGTTGAGGATGTTGCTGACGACTGGTTGGTGCGCACCAAGGAGCACTATTTGGAGCTACGTATATACGATGGTGTCAATAACTTGGCATTCGATAAGCATGTTGCCGAGTTCTACGAGGAGTTTACCGCGGGCCTTACTACGTTTATTGCTAATGATATTCGCACTAAGGCTGCCGAGAAGGGCCTTGATATCTCAGGTGAGGATGTTAATGCATCGGCTGCGGGTGTTGCTAATCGCTGCATTGCCATCATTGACGAGCTTCGAACAGGCAACACGGAGGAGATTAGCGAATAGTTGCTACATGTAGATAATCGCTACATATATAATAAGGAAGAGACGTCGCCCACCAGCAACGTCTCTTTCATTTTAACCTATATGGGCGCTGTCCGCGACAACGCCCATCTTTCACTTTTTATCTCGTTACAGCCACTTCTTGAATTTGAAGTACCAGAACGTGAGTCCCGACACTAAGAGCATCAGAAGTATCGCCCATAGGTAGCCATACTCCCAGCTTAGCTCAGGCATAAACTTGAAGTTCATACCATACATACTTGCTACAAGTGTCGCAGGCATGAAGATTACGGCTGCCACCGAGAATATCTTGACTATCTCATTCTGCTCGATGTTAATAAGGCCGAGTGCTGCATCCTGTATGTAGTCGAGACGCTGGAAGCTAAAGTCGGCATGGCTTATAAGCGAGTTGACGTCCTTGAGCATAAGCTGAAGGCGTGGGTATATATCGTTCGGGAAGCGCTCCGAGCGCAGAATTGACGATAGCACACGCTGTCTATCAAAGATGTTCTCACGAAGCAACATGGTGTTCTCCTGCAAGGCGTTGATGCGGTACAATACCTCCTTGTCGATTTTCGAGCCACTCGATATCTCCTTGCTCACGGCAGCAACTTGTTTGCCCACCATCTCCACAAGGTCGGCATCGTAGTCGATACGCACCTCGAGTAGCGATATTAGGATGTGGTAGCCTGTTGAGTACGAGCGGTAGTTCATCTGCAAGCGCTTCTCGGCCTCGCGAAATGTGCGGAACTCTGCCTGACGCATAGACACGAGCACACCCTCGTTCGAGATGATGAACGATACGGGCTCCACGGTGAAGGTCTCGCCCTGAGGTACGAAGAAGTTGGAGTTCGAGATTATGGCATTCTCGGTCTCCGAGTATTTAGATGTCGACTCAATCTCCTCGACCTGCTGTCGTGTTTGCAGGCTCAGCTCCATGAAGTTCTCGACGGCCTTCTGCTCCTTTATCGAGGGGTTTAGAAGGTCTATCCATAGGATGTCGTCGAAGCCGAGCTCATCGAAGAGGTCGGTGTCGGCATTGCGTATAATCTTGTTGTATTGCTTTAGATAGATAGTGATCATATCTCCTCCAAGTTTTATTCGTTTTATTCAACTTTGCCCCGTCGGGCTCTTCTTGGGGCTCAATACATGCCCCTCGGGTCGGAGGTAAGAAGTCGCGCGAACATGTCGAGCATGTCGACTATGCTGTACGGCTTCTTTAATAGGATCGCGGGACTATGCGTATGCCAGCGTCCCAGAACTTCTTGAGTGCGCGGTGCTTCTCCTCGTCGAGGATGAAGTCTATGTTGCGTGTGAGGTAGTCATAGGCTGTTATGCCGTTGTCCTCACCCATATATTTTGACTCTACGATAGCCTCCCATGTGTGCTCAACACCAAATGTTAGCGCGCGTTGTAGCTCGTCGGTAATCTCGTATGATACACCCTTGCGTGCCACCCATACCGCGAAGGCGAATGGTAGCTTTGTTATCTCGCGCCACTCTATGGCGAGGTCGTAGGAGTAGGCGAAACGACCCTCATAGCCGAATACCTTATCACCGATAAGCAAGTAGGCGTCATCCTCGCGGCCATTGCCAACGATGGCGTAGTCCTCCATGTGTAGCCACTCGGGCTCTATGTGCCACTTGTTGCGTGCTAAGTAGCCACATAGCTGTACCGAGGTGCGCGAGTGAGCATCCATCCATATACGCTTTACCTTCGTTATGGGCACGTTCGACATGACAACCACGGTGCGCACAGCGCCAACAGCACCTATGCAGTAGTCGGTAATAATATTGGTATTTGTGAGCTGTGGTACTACGGCTGCGGGGAGTAGGGCGATGTCTGCTCGGCCCTCGATATAGTTCTTTGCGCAGTCGGCAGGTGGTGCTAATAGAAGGTCGGCTTGCAGGTTATCTGCATGCTTCAGTCCATAGACGAAGGGTATCGTATTGAGATACGACACAGCTGTTATTTTTGGAATGATAGCCATCGTCCATAGTTTTTCTGTTATTGGTTAAACCCTCTACTGGGCTATTGCAACCCACTATATCAGTGCAAAGGTAGTACAAAAAATCGAGTCAGCCAAGAAAATAGCGAAAAAATCGACACGGCAATACTCCCCTGCGCTCATTGTCAACGAATAAAAGCGATAAAAAAGTGAAAAATCTTTGCGCGAATAAAAAAAAGTATTATCTTTGCCGCCGAATTAATTATTGCAATATTAATTATAACAAAAAGACGAAATGAAAAAGGGTATTCATCCAGAGAATTATCGTTTAGTGGCATTCAAGGATATGTCGAATGACCACGTGTTTTTGTGCAGGTCCGCCGTTTCGACAAAGGAGACCATCGAGGTGAACGGCGAAACCTATCCCGTGTATAAGATGGAAATCTCTAACACATCTCACCCATTCTACACAGGTAAGATGAAGTTGGTAGACACCGCCGGTCGTGTGGATAAGTTTATGAGCCGTTACGCAAAGCGCTACGATAAGAAGAATAAGTAGGATTCTTCACTCACAGAACGAGAGGCTAATCTTTTTGAGGGTTAGTCTCTTTTTTTTGTACAATTCGAAATCGCAATGTTTGTGTAGTTGGCGCATTGCAAGTGATAAAAAAAGAGAGATTAGGCTATGTTGCGCTAATCTCTTAATCTCATCTAACACATATGTTTAGAATAAGTATCCAGTGTTAATGTAGAATGCACCCTTGCCATCCTGCTTGCGCAGACGACCAAGAGGCGTACCATACTCAAAGGCCACGATGAAGTTCTGGTTCATGATGAAGCGCAGACCACCACCAATGGTGATATGTGGCAGGTCTCGACCCTCACCCTGTGCCATATACTCGTCATATGCAGCGCGATACTGCTCCTCGCCACGGAAGGTCATGTCACGGCCCTTGGTAACCATCGTACCATCCGAGAATACGTTGAGGCCAAACGATATGTTCTGCTTCCAGAGCGTGAATGACACAAAGCGCCAGCGTAGCTCAACGTTGTATGACGCCACATCTAAGCCCTGCACACGGTTACGCATGATACCTCGTATCGTGCGGTAGCCACCCATACCGTCGCGGTCGTATGTCTGACCCATAGTGGTGATATATGGCAATACGTAGTAGGGTGCCTTGCGGCCAAACGTACCCTCGTAGTTTAGTCGGTAGGCGAATGTGAGGATGTCGTTCTTGACGATGGGCACATAGTGGCGGAAGGTCAACGAGTAACGATAGTATGGGTTTGTCGTGCCGAGCCACTTTGGTGCGAGCATAAGGTGACCCTCTGCCCAGATGCCACGCGAGGGAGCACCCTCCTTATCGCGTGTGTCGAAGAGCAATCCAAGACGCACGGTGCTATTAATACCTCCCCATGCCTCATCCTCCGAGATAAGACCCCACTGACGATACATATCGAATATCGTAGGCTCATCCTCAGGGAATGCCTTGCCCTCCTTCTTATTCTTGTTAATCTTGTCGAGGTTCAGCGCGCTCTGATTTTTGTAGCCCTGCTTGAAGTAGCCGAAGTGGTAGCCAGCCTCCCAGAAGAGCTTCTTATCCCATATGTTACCCACGAAGTCGCTCTTGAAGAGTATCGCAAGGCGGTTGACACGATACTTGGGCGTATATATATAATATGTTGGGTCGTTCTTGTCCTTACCCAACTTAACGCGCTCATGGTCGTAGTACGACATGTAGCCATTGAAGCCGTAGAAATCCATCGCCTTATCGTTGAAGATGGTGAGTGCCGATGACCAGCGCACGCCAGGGATAAGGAAACGGTTGTCGTACGATACTACGAACTGCTGTGAGCCTTTGGTGAAGAACGATGCCTCGAAGTACCACTGCTGTCGTGTGTTGGGATATGTCGAGCCGTCGCCAAAGTCGTAGATATTTAATAAGGCTCCGAGCTGGAAACCCTTGTCTGCATCGAATGCCACGGCAGGTAGTGGGCCGAAGTTATAGCCTGTCTTTACAATCTCCTTTTTTGCGGGCACCTCGGCAGGCGTGACTTCTGTCTCGGGGTTCTCGGCACGTAGTTGTGTTGTTGTTAGTAGTGCGGCTAACGCAAAGATGTAGCGTAGTCTCATAAAATTATTTTAATTGGGTGAATAGTACTCTAATCTCTCTGTATTTCTCGCGCAGTGGCTTGTTGGATAGTAGCTTGATGTCCGACACCAAGAGTCGCAAAAGTCTCCACGACTCCTGTGCGATGATAGGCGCAGGCAGAAGCACAACAACAACGCCAAGGGCCCATGTCCATGGTAGGAAGCTGAAGGCAAGCACGGTGTATATAATCATAAGTATCGGCCACAACACAAGGTTTACAAGGTAGCGCACCGAGTTACGGAAGGCGCGGTCCTTGAGGAGTGTAAATAGGTATGATGTGACGCAGTTGATAGGTAGCGTGAGCAATGATACCGGCAGGGTGTAGGGTAGTGTCACAATGAGGAATAGTATCTTCAATATACGTGACAATACGGTGTACTTTACCGATACCGATTTGAGGCTGATGTGCTTAGCTGTGCGCATCTCGTATGCCTCCTGACCAAGCTTGATAAGCTTCGATGCCGCCTCAGGGTCTGACTCCTTAAGGCGAAGTATGTCTCGCTTGGTGCGGTTGTTCGCCTCGAAGTGAGCATCAAGACCTCTCAGTCGCTTGCCATCGACAACAAACTGGCAGTTCTTGACCTGCTGCTTTACTACCGTGGCACACACCTCGTGTATTGCGTCGTAGTCCTCGTCGTTAGGGATGTAGAAGATGCTCTGGTGTATGCGTGCCGTAAGCTCGTCGCGCATAGCTGTAATCTGCTCTGGTGTGGCAAGGTCGCTATGCTCATTGATGAACTTGCCAACGTTGATAGGCTCACCTATCTGCACACGTACCGTAGAGCGGAAACGGAAGAAACTGCCGTAACGCAAGCCTACGGGAACGATGTATAGCGGCATGTCGGGGAGCATCTCGTGAGCCTGGAATGCTATGCGGAAGATGCCCTTGGATAGCGGTAGTGATGAGTGCTTCGCTTGGTGCGTGCCCTCAGGGAATATGCAGAATGGTATGCGGTCGTGCAGTACATCCACGGCACGCTCTATGGTCTCGTTATTCTTCTTGACCTCCTCGTAGCCATCGCGAATACGCATGATGGGCATAATCTTGAGGAACGATAGTATCTTGGCAATCTTAGGGTTGCGGAAGATGTCGGCACGTGCCACAAAGACCTTTGGCTGGTGGTCTATGGCAAGGATGACGAGGGCATCCATAAGTGCGTTGGTGTGGTTGGGCGCAAATATCACAGCGCCATCGCGAGGTATGAACTCGCGACCAACGTACTTAATCTCTCGATACGATAGTTTTAGTGCGAAGTCGACATAGTATCGCAGAACGTCGTATAGTAGGTTGTAATCCTGTATCTTCTTCTCCTTTGCCATATTCAAGTTATAGTGTTGAGCGACGGAAGATGCTTGCTACTGTTAGGCCCGATACGATGTGCCATACGCCCCAAAGTGCTGTGATGAGCACCATGCCTCCGTTGTGTCCCCATATCTCGGGTGGGAATATCGCAGGGTTGAAGAGCAGTGTGAGGCCAAGGCCAGAGTTCTGAATACCAACCTCGATGGTGAGAGCGCGACGATCTATTTTGGGCACACGAAGTAGCGTCGCACCAAGATAACCTGTACTAAGCGCTGTGGCATTGTGTAGTATGACGAACGACAGTACACACAAGATGGCAGCAGTCACCGATGGGTCAAGCTCCGCAAGTACCTGCTTTAAAGATACGGCTACCATGCCTAAGAATAGCACGATAGAGAGCTTCTGCAATGGCTTGGATAGCTTCGCCGCCACCTTTGGAAGGTAGTGGGAAACAACCATGCCGACAACGATTGGAATACCGAGGATAAGCAAAATCTGCTGTAACATATCCAAAAATGGAATCTCAAGCATGGGTATATCGTTGTGCTGCTCGGCAAAACGGCTGTATAGCGTGCCCCAAAACCAAAAGTTAAATGGCGTGATGAGAGGTGCGAAGATTGTCGTTACGGTTGTCATAGATACGGATAGCTCAACATTACCCTTCGATAATGACGACATAAAGTTCGAGATGTTGCCACCAGGACACGATGCCACCAAGATCATGCCTATGGCCACCATCGGAGTGATGAACGGGTTTAGTATGATGGCCAAAAGAGAGGTGATTGCTGGAAGTGCTATCCACTGCAAGCCGCAGCCGAGAATCAACGATTTTGGATTTTTGAACACATCTTTAAACATCGTCAGCTTGATACCGAGTGCAACACCGAACATCACAATAGCTAAGATGATATTCACCAATAACATTTCTCCTGCGCCCAGGTTAATCTCAAGAGCATCAAGACTTGACAATAGTTCCTTCATACAGTCAACGATTATACAAATTGCCCGATGGTAATTTGCAGTTACATCCTACAACAAGTAGTTTACTACTGCAAAGTTACCCATAATTATCAATATAGTCTAATTATTTGGCCTTTTTTCTATATTCGTATGGCCATATTAAGTATTTATGCGTAGCCATTGCTGCATGCCTACTTATAGGTGGGAGCACTCTTGATACATTATAATATATAGTATGTGTTGATATTGTTAGGGGATGATATTTGGTTTTTTAGAGTGATGGGTTGAGAAGCATTGTGTGATGGAGAAAAAATATTGTAATTATCACTTGATGTAATAATGTGAAAATCAAAGGGCTTGTGCGATGACTCAATGAGGTGATAAAAAAAAGATTAATTTTTTTTGCAAAAAGTTTGGCAGATTAAAAAAAGTGTCTTATCTTTGCACTCGCAATCGAAAGGTTAGCAATGCCTCTTTAGCTCAGTTGGTAGAGCACGACACTCTTAATGTTGGGGTCCAGGGTTCGAGCCCCTGAGGGGGTACAGAAGCGAGAAACGAAAGTTTCTCGCTTTTTTTGCGCCCTCAGGGAGTGAGAACCCTGGATGCGCCTCCCTTTCAGGGAGGTTGGGCTTATTGGTCAAAATAGGGCTTATTGGTCAAAAATAGTACATAAAATCGGGGCGGTTTTTGTTTATTTGTCTATGCTTGTCCGTCCCTGTCTATGAGGAACAGACAGATTATTTATTCCATAAAATATTCGTTGACGGTAATTGTCAAATGGGTCTCGTACCTTTGTCCCAGAAATAACAAAGTTTATTGCTGGGACATTGTTGCCAAGGTAAGTAGATGTTTAATAAATCAATTAAAGAATGATAGGAGCTATTATCGGTGATATTGTTGGTTCTCGTTTTGAGTTTAATAATACCGACAATTTTGATTTTAAGTTGTTTGCAAAGAACTGTGCATATACAGATGACACCATCTGTACAATCGCTATTGCAGATGCAGCGATGAAGCGTATGCCATATGGTAAGGTGTTACATCGTTGGTGCAGAGATTATCAAAATCCTATGGGTAGCTACGGTTGTTCGTTTGCTGGCTGGATCGCCTCGAACAATCCTCGCCCATACAACTCCTTCGGCAATGGCTCGGCTATGCGAGTCGCGGCTATCGGTTGGTTGTTTGATACATTGGAGCAAGTCGAGGAGGAGGCCACAAAGAGTGCGTTGCCTACACACAACCATCCTGAGGGTATTAAGGGTGCGGTAGCTACGGCGTCTGCAATATTCCTTGCGCGCACCGAGGGTAAGGAGGCTATGCTCGAGGCTATGAAAGAATATTACTCAGAGTGGCCAGAACCTCGACTTGGAAGCTTCCATTTTGATGAGACCTGTCAAGGTACGATGCCGATGGTATTTGGTATAATAGACAAGGCCGCGAGCTTCGAGGAGGCTATTCGCTACGCTATTGCTGTTGGTGGCGACAGCGACACCATCGGAGCTATTGTTGGCGGTATCGCCGAGGCTATTTGGGGCGTTCCCGAAGAGATGCAGGCTCAAGCAATGCGCTATTTGCCTGATGATATGGAGAGAGTCGTTGCGCAGTTCTATTCCCGCATAAAAAGCGATATATAAATCTCGTTGACGGAAATTGACAATAACGGCTTGTAACTTTGCACTATAAAACTAAAAAACAACAATACTATGGGACACAAAACTATTGACAAACACTTGGGCAATTTCAACATTGCAGGTTTTACATTCTGGGACGGCTGCGAGGCATTCGGAGAGCTTAAGGTCGGCACTCCTCTGCACCTTGTACGCGAGGAGGACAACAAGTTCGACCCCTATGCGGTGGCTATATATTACGAGGATACGAAGCTCGGATATATCCCTCGTGGCGATAATCAACTGATATCGCAGTTTATGGATCTTGGCTACGATAAAATCTTCGACGTGCGTGTGCAGCGCATTTGCCCAGAAGAGCACCCCGAGAAGCAAGTGTGGGTGATACTTCGTCTTAAAGAGGCTGATAAGGTATATAAATAACACTCGACAAGCAGCCGAAGGCTATCTCTCGTCGCGTAAGACGTGTCTGAAACAAAAAAAGAGAACTCAAATCGAGTTCTCTTTTTTTGTGGTGCCACCGGAAAATGAGGTTCATTTCTAAATGACTCTATATCTTTGCGTTAAAGAATCGCAACAAACGTAATCTCTCGCCAGTGCTCCACCCAAATTCTGCACCATTTTGCAGTGTCTCGCAGAGTCGAGTTCCTACTTTGATACAAAGGTAGTGAAATAATTTGAAACAGAAATAGGTATGCAAAGATTTTACTCCACCTCAGTTCGGAATCCCTAATATTCAAATTTTATCAGTTATGAAATTGTCATCTTTGAGCGAACATTGTATTCGTCTTAACCTATCATATAATATGCAAAAACAGCACTTTTTCTATATTTTATGATAGGTTGAGCACTTGCATGGTGACTTGCATAGTCACTTGCATGGTAGTGTCATTAAATTAGCTTATACACAACTTATGCACTAACTTGTACACCCTTATATCAACTGGGTGCCGACTATGTTCCGACTGGGTGCCGACTTAGTTCTATCTTAGTGCCTTCTTGGTGCCTTCATGAGCACTATCATGAATAGTTCATAAGCACTTGCGGTACAACGATAAAGCTATTTATGAATTTGAAACTATCATCAACGTATGCACATAAATACTTGTATCGCCACACCTCTTGCTTAATATCAAATTCAGGGAACACTCCTCTCATACATTGTGCTGTTGGTCTCGGTCATATCCTAAATGTTATTGTCACTCCACATTTCGCATTGCGTCATAATGGTTTCGAGGGCAGCCTCCTGACCCTCGGGCGGATATTTGTACTTTTTGAGCAAGCGCTTCACTATGCGGCGCATACCGGCACGGGCACTCTCCTTCATCGTCCAGTCAATAGTTTTATTTGTGCGGAGTGCATCGGTCAGTTCGCGCGTAATGGCGATAAGTTGCTCGTTTGTATAGAAATCCTGTACCGCCTCAGGCTTGGTGATAGCATCGTAGAATGCCAACTCCTCGGTTGAGAGATTGAGTTTCTTACTCTCCTCCTCGCCACTGACGATCGCTCGTGCAGTCTTCAACAGTTCCTCGATAACCTCCTCGTTTGTGAGCAAACCTTTGAGGTAGTTGCTCATTGCATTTGCCAAAATCTCGGAGAACTTCTCGGCACGCACGGTGTTCGTACGCTGATAAACCCTGATCTGCTCGGCGATCAGCTTGCGCAGCAACTCCACAGCAAAGTTTTTCTGCTTCATTTGCGCTATCTCCTCCAAGAATTTCGGGTCGAAAATCGAGAATTCCTCCTTAATGTCCGAGAAGAGGTTTATCACGCCCTCGCTCTTGATGCTCTGTTTGAGCAGTTCGTTTATGCGCTCGTTAATCTCGCGGAACGAAATCTTACCCTTACCCTCCACACGCGTCAGCAGTGTGCGTACCGCCTCAAAGTAGGCCGCCTCCAATCGTTCCTCGCGTTGCAAAAGGCTCTGACACAGCGACAACGACTGACGGAGCAACAACGCCTCTTTGATGTATAGTTGCTTGGTTTCTGCTCTTTCGGGTGCTTGTAGGAAATCAACACCGCCCGCAATCGCCGCAGCACGTGCCATATCCGACTCGCCGTAGAATGCCGAGTAGTCGAAGCCGTGCAGCAGGTCGCGGCACACCTCCAACTTTGTCTGAAATTCGGGATATGCAGTCTTTGAAATATCGGTATCGCCGTAGTTCTTGCGGTCACGAATGGTGTAGTCGTTCATCGCCTGCTTCAAAGCCGAGGCTATGCCCACATAATCAACCACCAAACCGCCCTGCTTGTCGCCAAATACACGGTTTACACGCGCAATGGCCTGCATCAGATTGTGCCCCGCCATCGGCTTATAGACATACATCGTCGATAGCGACGGCACATCGAATCCTGTGAGCCACATATCCACCACAATCACCACTTTCAGCGGGCTGTCGTTGTCCTTAAATCGCTTTTCGAGCTCCTTTTTGTGGGCGTCGTTGCCGATTATCTCGCGCCACTCTTCGGGGTCTTTGTTGCCCGAAGTCATCACCACCGCCAACTTATCCGTCCACGCGGGGCGCAACTCCAAGATGCGATGGTAAATTTTCATCGCTATCGGGCGTGAGTAGGCAACAATCATCGCCTTGCCTGTCTGCTCATATTGGCGGTAGTTCTCGTAGTGGTCGAGGATGTCGCCCACAAGCGAGTCTATCGTTTCGTCTGCGCCAAGTATCGAGTCAAGACGACCTAACTCTCGCTTGCTCTTTTCGATTGCGTACTCCTCCGCCTCACCAGCCATAGCCTCGTACTCGTCGTCTATGCGGCGGAGCGTTGCCTCATCGAGGTGTAGGTTTATCACTCGGCTCTCGTAGAACACAGGGCGTGTAGCACCATCTGCCACCGCTTGCGTCATATCGTAAACATCTATGTAGTCGCCGAACACCTCGCGTGTTGAGCGATCTTTTTGCGAAATTGGCGTGCCCGTAAAACCTATATATGTGGCATTTGGTAGCGAGTTGCGCACTCGGCGTGCTGCTCCAACCTTTACGCGACCTTCGCTGTCGATTTTCTCGGTCAGGCCATACTGGCTGCGGTGCGCCTCGTCGGCAATTACGACGATATTTCGGCGTGTCGAGAGGGGCTCTTCGCTCTCCTCGAACTTCTGCATCGTGGTAAAGAATATGCCGTTTGCCTCGCGCTCACGCAGCAGGTCGCCGAGGTGCTTGCGGCTCTCCGCCTGTATCGGCGTTTGGCGTAGGAAGTCGGCACACTTGGCAAACTGACGGTACAACTGCCCATCGAGGTCGTTGCGGTCGGTGAGGATGACGATTGTGGGCGACGATACCGCCTCCTGCAACCGCTTGGCGAAGAATACCATCGAGAGCGACTTGCCCGAACCCTGCGTATGCCAAAATACACCACCCTTGCCATCGGTCTGTGTCGCCTCGGCGACCGAATTTACCGCCTTGCGCACCGCGAAGAACTGATGATAACCGGCGAGTATCTTTGCGCTCTGCTTTTCATCTTTCGAGAAGCAGATAAAACCTCGCAAAATCTCTATCAAGCGTGCCTTGTCGAACATTCCCGAGAACAACACATCGAAGGCTGCGTAGCGGTGTATTTCGCTCGTACCGTCCACCGTTTTCCACTCCATAAAGCGGTCCTCGCCCGCGGTTATCGTGCCTGCCTTAGAGGTCGCCATATCGCTCATCACGCAGAATGCGTTATAGACAAAGAGCGACGGAATCTCAATCATATAGTTGCGCAACTGGGCGTATGCCTCCGACACATCGGTATTCTCGCGCGATGGCGATTTGAGCTCCACAACCACCAACGGCAAGCCATTTACAAATACCACAATGTCGGCACGGCGCACTGAACGCTCCTCTACGCTCCATTGGTTGGCTACCGTAAAGTTGTTGCGCAGGGGCGTGTCGTAGTCTATGAGTTTTACTCGGGTTGCGCGCTGCTCCTTACCGTCGAAATAGTTTACCTCGACACCATTTTGCAGATAGTCGTGGAACACCTCGTTGCGCTGCACAAGCGAGCCACTCTCGATGTTGCGAATCTTCGCGATTGCCTCCTCCACCGCCTCGGCAGGTAGTGTTGGGTTTATGGCATAGAGCGACTGCTGTACAATGTCTATGTGCAACGGCTCGGTGTATTCGCGCTCCACACTTGGGCCATAGACATAGTCGTAGCCTAAGGTATCACGCATCAACTCCAATATCGCATTCTCAAAATGTGCCTCGGTAAAGTGCATAGTATTTGACGGTTAGTTTTACAAAGGTAGTTAAAATATTGCTAATACGACAGATATTATCGCACAAATAGCAGCAATGGCAGAGAAAATCAATGTCCATTTAGCCATTTGCTTACTCCTCGTTTGCTCCTCATCGGCTTGTTCTTTGACTAATCGTTCACGCTCTTGTTGTAATATGGTGATAATCGCCTCGACCCCTTGTTTATATCTTGTTCTACGACCCTCTTCTCTTATCTCCATAGTATTATAATTTCCTCCGAACATATCTTCATATTCAGAGGGGAATTCTATGGCTTGTATAGCATTGACTATAATATTGGGCGAACTTATTTCTTTCATAACAATCTTTGCCATATGCTTGATGCTTTCTCCTCTATTGTGCAAACTTTTACCATCGCCTGCACTAAAACTCAATTGAGCCTTTGCTTGTGCAATTGCTCCATCAAGAGTTCGAATATGTTTATCGTAGTCTTTCATCGTATTATCTACAATTTTATTTCTCCATTCATCAATTTTGGTAATAAGGCATCGCGGAGATTGGCGAGTTGTCGATTCTCCAAAGAATTATTCCTAATAACATCCATAATTGGTATTGCAATTTCTGCAAATTTATTAGAATCCTCCAATGAAATGTGCGGCATTGGGAAATTAGCTATATCTACACCACCAACTCGTTGTCTTCCACTACTTCCATTCATATGTCCAACAGCATAATCAACAAATTCCTTATTGCGAGCAAGGAAATAGAATAAAGCAGGGCAATATCCGCTTTTTGCACTTATCACAATATACTCTGTCGAACCAAATGCAACCTCTTGTTCTTCCAAAAAGTCAATATATGCGGTTTTGCCATTCTCCAAACAAGGAGTAATACGAGCCATTATCGTATCACCATTTGCAAACTTACAGCCTCCACCATATGATTTATATGACCAATCAGATGGGAATGAACCCTTTGTTGGGAGATTAGCCATTGCAATATATCTTGCGACAACTCCTTGGTGAAGTGTGCGAGTCGGGTTTATATTCGCATAATCACTTAACGGGTTGCGCTCGACACCCTTATCATCAAAGAATATCTTATCAAATAGTGCTTGGGCTTGGAGTTCGAGGTTGGTGTTGATGCGGCGATTATTCTCGATTTTATCATCTATCGCACTGAGTATCCCCGCAATCCTCCTCTGCTCATCCAACGATGGCAAAGAAATTTCAAAACCACCAACAGACCCTGCACTGATATTTGGTTGCGCTGTTTCACTATCAATGTGATTGAGAATATATTTGTTAAAGTTTTCAGAGCATAGCTGATAATACAAATAATTTTTATCTACAACGGATTCTATTGGACGGAATGTTAAAACTCGCTGATTGATATATGCTTTTATATCGTTTGCTATTCTTCCGAGTTTGCCTATTGTTGCACCGGTCATCGCCAATACATAATCCCCTTTTGAAACAATGTATTTGCGCAGTTTGTTTGTGTCATAATTTGACATATCAACACCCACCAAATCGTTGGTATTGACTACGGGAGGCTGAATATCTGCTATCTTAACTACCTTATTAGGATGGTCGCCAAAATCTTTACTCTTAAAAGCAAAGCCTGCAACTAGATTGCACACATCCCCCAATCTATATGTTTTCCACTCGGTCATATAATTACCAATTCTTAATAGTCCTAAATTGCAAAACCGTTTGCTTGATATTTTCAACATCTATCTTATCAATTTGCAACGGAATACGACTAACTTGCATCATAGCCTGCATAATCTTTTCGTACGATTCGCCTGTAATAGGAATAGAATCTTTATAGAAAAGCCTATGCATTTGTTTATACACATCTGTATATTCTATCACAATTAGGTCGCAATCTCTAACCACTATACCTGACATTGGGTGAACTCTCATTTGAATTTGCTTGTCATCTACAAGACTATTAACTACCTCTGTGCATTTGTTGTGAAGCAACTCTCGCTCGTCTTTGTTAAAATGACATCTTGCAACTACGCCATCTAACTCCTCCTGACACTTACATTCTCTATAAATCTTGACAGGAACACAGGTAACATACTCTATTATTCGACCAAAATGAAAAATCGAAAAACATATGTATGCCATTGATGAAATACTAAACCTAATTGGTTGAGCAAGTTTTTCTCCGCTATTACAAATCTCTAAACAATCATCTAACCTCCTGAAGTGGAATATTGGTTGATGCTCTTGCTTTTGAGCCTCAAACTTTTGTAGCTCAAGGTCATGCTTAGATTGGTCTAACTTGTGCTGTTCTTTTTGCAAATTGTGCTGTTTAATAAGCATACGAGCCGTAACAATAGCAGTCGCAACCGATGCAACGGCTATCACGATATTGGCAATATCGCCCCATATTGAAAGTTCAGAAGCAGTCATAATTCTTACAATTTATACCCAATACTTTCGAGTTGTTTTTTGATTTCGGTTTCGAGGGTGTGCGACTGCTCAAAGAGGGTGGCGAGTTCGCCCGTAAGGCGCAACATCTTCTCCTCGAATGGCTCGGTGTCCTGCTCCTGCTCGGCAATGCCTACATAGCGGCCCGGGGTGAGGATAAAGTCCTGCTCCTTAATCTTAGCGATATCAACCACAGCACAAAAGCCCTTTTCATCGGCGAGTGTGCCATCGGCGAAGGCCTTATAGGTATTGGCGATACGCATAATATCGCCCTCCGCGCCATCGGTCAGCTCACGCAGTTTGCGTGTAACCATCGAGCCGAGGTTGCGAGCATCAATAAAGAGGGTCTTGCCCTTCTGCTTCTTCGCCTTATTGAAAAACCAAATCGAAACGGGTATCTGCGTAGTGTAGAACAACTGCGACGGCATAGCGACAATACAATCGACCAAATCCGCCTTGACCAATCGTTTGCGGATTTCACCCTCGCCACCGCTTTGGCTCGACAGCGAGCCATTGGCAAGCACAACGCCCGCCCTGCCCGCAGGTGCGAGGTGGTGAATGATGTGCTGAATCCACGCGAAGTTGGCGTTGCCATTAGGTGGTGTACCGAACTTCCAGCGCACATCGTCAGCGAGTTTGTCTGCGCCCCAATCGCTCAAATTGAAAGGTGGGTTTGCCAAGACAAAGTCCGCCTTCAAGGTTGGGTGGCAATCATTGAAGAAGGTATCGGCATTATACTGTCCGAGATCTGCCTCGATACCGCGAATAGCCAAGTTCATCTGCGCCATCTTCCAAGTGGTAGGGTTGGAGTCCTGACCATAGACCGAGATTTGGTTGATATTGCCGGCGTGGCTCTCGATAAACTTTGCCGACTGCACAAACATGCCGCCCGAGCCACAGCAAGGGTCATAGACACGCCCTGCGTAGGGCTCCAAGACATTAACTAAAGTCTTAACGATGCAGGCAGGGGTGTAGAATTCGCCCGCCAACTTGCCCTCCGCCTCGGCAAACTTCGAGAGGCAGTATTCGTAGGCACGACCGAGGATATCCTTCGAGTCGCCGTGCTCGTGCATCTTGATATTGGTGAACAGATCGACTACGTCGCCCAAGCGGCGTTTATCCAACTCGGGGCGTGCGAAGTTCTTCGGCAGAATATCTTTCAGGCGGCGGTTCTCCTTCTCGATGGCACGCATAGCGTTGTCGATAGTCGTGCCAATCTCGGGCGTATGAGCCGCAGCGGCAATGACCGACCAGCGAGCCTCAGTAGGGACATAGAAGATATTCTCGGCGGTGTACTCGTCTTTATCCTCTTCGAAGCCCTCGCCCTCATCGACAAGTGCCTGATAGCGAGCCTCGAACTTATCCGAAATATACTTCAAAAAGATAAGACCAAGCACCACGGATTTATACTCCGAAGCGTCAAGGTTGCCGCGCATCTTGTCCGCCGCCTTCCAAATCTGATCTTCAAAACCGATATCTGCTGTATTGAGTTTAGCCATAGTAGTGGAAATTTTGTATAAAGGTAGTAATAAATTGTTATTTGAGTATAAAGTCTCAGTACTTTTTTATTTCCACATAAGGTAATGTAAATATGAAATAGTTATGGAGATTATCAGTATCGAGAAAAAGACCTTTGAGGAGCTTGTGTTGCGCCTCGGGCAGTTCGTTAAGCGAATGGACAGCATCAATCGCCAACTGGGTGGAAAAATTCTCTATCGTGAAAGCAACATTGAGCGAGTATTGCAATATTGCTATCGTAGCAAGTCTTAGATTATACCCTATAAGGTATAATATGGGTTAAGTACTTGTAAATTACACCCGATAGGGTATATTATAAGTGTAAAGGAAACACTGACTGAACGTATTATGCAGAGTTGGGAGCGAGCTGTCTTTGTCTCCAACTCTGTTTTTTCGGGCGTCCCCTATCTCTCGTTGCGTATTCACGGATAAAACAAAAAAAGAGAACTCAAATCGAGTTCTCTTTCTTTGTGGTGCCACCGGGATTCGAACCAGGGACACAAGGATTTTCAGTCCTTTGCTCTACCAACTGAGCTATGGCACCATCATCTTGGTTGCTTACCTTCCCGTAAGCGAGTGCAAAGATAGGTAGATTTTTTAATTCTGCAAACTTTTTAGTAAAAAAAATCAAACTATTTTTTCGCCGTCATTGTGTGTGTTGCTCTTATCTCATTGCTAACGACGATGTTAGCTATAAATATTGTTGTCGCATTGTCTCTTCGTGATGGCGTCACGCTGCTCTTTGCTTGTCGATGTCGGCGCTCGTAGCAGGGGATTAATGCTCGCGCAGGAACATCATCGTATCTACGCCATCGGCATAGTCCCACAGCGTGGGGCGCTGGGCGTTGCCCAATGGCACGGCGGCAGCAATGTTGCAGTGCGATGTGATACACTGTATTCGCTCCTTGTTGTCGGCAATCCACTCCTTAGCCTCATCCAGCGATGTGTACTCGCGTATTGTTACCGTAGCGAGTGATGTCGGGAAGTCGTTGCCGCGTAGGGCGAGGTAGCCGTCGCAGTCGACGAATGGGCGTTGCTGCATGGTGAGCATGGCGCGCTGTGTGCGTATGTTGTTCGCGAGTTTGCTGTTGGCAGCGGGCATGGCGTGTAGTCGCTCCTGCCACCCTGAGGGCGTGAATATCATCGATATAGAGCGGCATCCAAGGCCTGAGTATGCTGTGATGTCGTGGGCGAGGCCCTCCATCTCCTCGCGGCTCTCCGTGCCATCGAGGATGGCCACCGAGTGGCGGCTGCCGCGTAGCAGTGTGTGTGCCCCTGCGAAGTGTTCGCGAAAGTAGCGGTTGGCATCGTCACCACCGGTAGCTATCGCCATATCGTATGTGCTATCTGTCGAGTAGTCGTAGATGGGTATGTCGCTCTCTATATCGCGCAGTAGTGTTACTACGTGGTTCATTAGGCATCTATCCTTGCTCGAGGGCTTGATATGGCAGCGGTGGCCGCTTGCCACGACGCACAGGAGGTCGAAGAAGCCCACGAGGGGTATGTTGCCCGCCATGATGACGGCGACGTCGCGAGGCTCGGCGATAGGGTGGTATTGTGCAAGCCACGTTGCGAGCTTGTCGCGTTGCAGCATATCAACACATATGGCATCTATGGCTCGGTGGATATCTGCCTCGGTAAACCAGGGGTTGTCGGCTATGGCTGAGGCGATAATGGCTCTATCTTCGGCCGATGTGCCGAAGTGTTGCAGGCGCTCGCCGAGGGCCGCGAATATGTCGACAGGTGCTCTCATCTCTATCTCTATCTGCGTGTGTCGTAGTAGACAATGGCCTCCTCAATAACTCTTACGTCGGTGCCATCCTTGATAAGCACGCGCTTCTTCGCATCGAGTAGATATAGCGATGGTATGGCGCGTAGGTCGTATGACCTCTGCTCGGTTATCACGCAGCCATCGTCGTAGGCGACAATCCAGCGGCGGGGCATATGGTCGAGGTTACGTCGCCATGCCTCAAGGTCGGCATCGGGGTAGAGGGTTACAACTTGCAGGCGTCCCAGCTCCTGAAGCTCGTTGAGCATGGGCGAGGCGTTGATATCGTCGATTATCATGCGACACATCGGGCAGTCGGGGTTGTTGAACATCACGAGTGTATAGTTAGCCTCTATGTCGTGTAGCTTGCCCGTGGTGCCATCTGCGAGTGTGTATTTGAAGTCGTTTGCAACCTTGCCTATGCGGTTCTGCATCGCCCTTTCGAGGTCACGCTGCGGTATTAGGCGGTCATACTCATCGAGGAGTGGTGACTCAACAAGGCGCTCAAGGATAGGGATATATAGCTCGTCGTTGCGCATGGGCGAGTTGGGGTCGTTGAGCACCATATCCGTGATAGTCATAAAGTAGTCGAGCACAGGACGGCTCGCCTCGGCACGCTCTATAAGGCGGCGCATAGGCGAAAAGTCGCCCGTAGGCATAACAAGGGTGGCATACTCTACAAGAGCCCTACACATATCCACGGTGTCGTACTCTGCCACACGCTCGCCAGCATCGAAGTTGAAGCCATCCCAGTAGTGCTCTATGGCGTAGCTCAGCTCCTCGCGGCTACGTATGGCGCTGATATGTGGCACGGTGCGCTCCATCTGGCGTGTGCCTATCGCTACCTCGTCGTGCCTCTCTATGGCTGCTATCTTTTGAGCCTCCTGCTCCTTTTTATCCTCCTTAGCGGCTTTGTTGCAGGCTGTGGCAAGAAGTGCAATGCCAAGTATGGTGTAGATAAATCTCATAAGGCGGTCAGGAATTAGAAATAAGCGGGCAACGCCCGCTTATCTTTTATCTTTGCTCCGTACTCTTGGCCTACATTCGCTCTGGAACGTTGATGCCCAAGAGTGACATTGCCGAGCGTATCACGCGTGCCACCTCTGCGGCGAGGCGTAGACGTAGTGCGCGTACCTCGGTGCGCTCCTCCTTGAGTATCGAGTGGTCGTGGTAGTAGCCGTTAAACTGCTTAGCAAGCTCGTAGGCGTAGGCAGCTATTACGGATGGTGCAAACTGCTCGCCTGCGGTGCGTACCACTGCGGGGTACTCGGTGAGGCTCTTGATGAGCTCCACCTCCTCGGGGAGGAGTGTCGCCTCTGCGTAGTTATCTGTGGCGATGCCAGCCTCCTCGGCCTTACGCATGATAGAGCGTATGCGGGCGTGGGTGTACTGGATGAATGGGCCAGTGTTGCCGTTGAAGTCGATAGACTCGCGTGGGTCGAAGAGCATCGTCTTCTTGGGGTCTACCTTGAGGATGAAGTACTTCAAGGCGCCGAGGCCTACCATCTCCGAGATGGCTGCTGCCTCCTCCTCGCTGCAACCATCGAGCTTGCCCAACTCGTCGGACATCTCGCGTGCGGTGCCCACCATGTCGGCAATGAGGTCGTCAGCATCGACAACGGTACCCTCGCGCGACTTCATCTTACCCTCGGGAAGCTCCACCATGCCGTATGATAGGTGGAAGATGTTGTCGCTCCACTCGTAGCCGAGCTTCTTAAGCACGAGCTTCAATACCTGGAAGTGGTAGTTCTGCTCGTTGCCAACGACATATATCATGTCGTCGAGCTTATTCTCCTCGAAGCGGCTGAGGGCTGTGCCGAGGTCCTGAGTCATATATACCGAGGTGCCATCGCCACGTAAAAGTAGCTTCTGGTCGAGGCCATCTGCCTCAAGGTCAATCCATACCGAGTTATCCTCCTTGCGGAAGAAGACGCCCTTCTTGAGGCCATCCTCCACGAGGCTCTTGCCGAGGAGGTATGTCTGCGACTCGTAGTATACCTTGTCGAAGTCGACGCCAAGTGCCTTGTATGTCACGTCGAAGCCCTCGTATACCCAGCCGTTCATGGTCTCCCAAAGCGTGTATACCGCCTCATCCTTAGCCTCCCACTTGCGGAGCATCTCCTGTGCTTGGAGCATGATGGGTGCCTGCTTCTTGGCCTCATCCTCAGATATTCCCTGCTCCTCCATTAGTGCCTTAACCTCTTGTTTGTAGTGCTTGTCGAACTCGACATAGTACTTACCTACAAGGTGGTCGCCCTTCATGCCCGACGACTCGGGTGTCTCGCCACCGCCATAGAGCTGCCATGCAAGCATCGACTTACAGATGTGGATGCCGCGGTCGTTGACCAGGTTAACCTTGATTACGTTGTGGCCGTTGGCCTTGAGGATGGTGGCTACTGAGTAGCCGAGGAGGTTGTTACGTATGTGGCCGAGGTGTAGTGGCTTGTTGGTGTTTGGCGACGAGTACTCAATCATTATGGTACGACCCGACTTTGGCGCCATGCCGTACTCCTCGGTTGCGATAATCTCCCGAAAGCGTGCTGCCCAGAACGACGCATCTACCGAGAGGTTAAGGAAGCCCTTGATGACGTTGAAGCTCTTAATCTCGGGTGTCGACGCCACAATCTTCTCGCCGAGCTCAGTTGCTGTTGCCTCGGGAGACCTCTTCGATGCGCGAAGTAGAGGGAATACAACCACGGTGTAGTCGCCCTCGAACTCCTTGCGGGTCTTCTGTATCTGAATATTGTCGCTGGTAGCGTAAAGCTCCTGTGCTGCACGGCACACGACACTTGAAATAAACTCTTCGATATTGACCATAGTTACCTATATTTATATATTCAAAGTGCAAAGATACGAAAAAAAGATGAAAACTCAAAGAGTTGCTACAAATGAGGAATTAGAAATGGTTGCAGGCTTTGCCTGTATGTGAGGGCTCAGGGGTTTAAGGATTATGGGGAAAGTGGGGATTATGGGGATTATGGGGATTAAGGAAGCACATTCCCCATAATCCCCATAATCCCCAAACTCTAAACTCCCTAATCCTGTGCCGTCTGCGACAATTACTCGCACATCTCGAAGATGCGTACAACATCGTTCGGTGTCAAGGTCTTGAAGCCGCGAATATCGCCATAGCGGCACGCCTTGGCTGCCATATGCTCGAAGTCCTCGCGCTTGATGCCCACCTCCGTAAAGGTGCGCTGCAAGCCAAGCTCCTCGAATAACCACCTCTCCATGCGCACGATAGCCTCCTCGGCGATAGCCATAGGCGCCATATCCTTGTCGATGCCAAAGACATTCACGCCAAACGACACGTAGCGCTCGACATTCGTCTCATCCAAGCAGTAGCGCATCCAGCGCGGTGTGAGGATGGCGAGGCCGAGGCCATGCGTAATATCGTACTTCGCCGACAGCTCGTGCTCCATAGGGTGGCAGCTCCACGCCTTGCGTTTGCCACCATTGATAAAACCGTTGATAGCCCACGACGAGCACCACATAAGGTTGGCGCGTGCCTCGTAGTTCTCAGGCTCGCGCACGGCCACAGGGGCGAAGCGCACAACGCTCTTCATAAGGCCCTCCATCACGCAGTCGAGCATGTAGAGGTCCTTGTTCATGTTGAAGTATACCTCTATAATATGCGACATGATGTCCGCAGCGCCACACGCCGTCTGGTAGCGGCTCACCGAGTAGGTGAGTGTAGGGTCGAGGAACGACACCTTAGGCTGCATGGCTGGCGCCATACGGCCGAGCTTATCGCCCGTCTCGATGTTCGAGATAACGCCTCCCGAGTCCATCTCAGAGCCTGTGGCCGAGAGTGTTAGGATGGTGACGATGGGCAGTGCACGCTCTATGGGCTTGGCATTAGCGCCGAAGAACTCCCACGCGTCGTGGTCGACACAGGCGCCTGCGGCCATAAACTTCGTGGCGTCGATGGTAGAGCCACCACCCACAGCGAGCAAGACGTCGATGCTATGCTCCTTGCACATACGCACACCCTCGCGTACCGAGTCGATACGTGGATTAGGCTCGATGCCTGAGAGCTCATATACTTCAAGGTCGGCACTGCGTAACTCCTCCATAACCTTGTCGTACAGGCCTATACGCTTGATTGAGCCACCGCCATAGGTGAGCAATACGCGACGACCAAAACGCTTCAACTCCGCGCCGAGGTTGCCGAGCTGACCCTCACCGAAGTATACCTTGGTTGGGATATCGTAAATAAAGCTATTCATAACTAAATCTCTATATCAAGTAAACGTGAATAATATCTCTCATTCTCATATATGCTCTTCACATCGCGAGGGGTACACTCCGTGCGCATAAGAACGCACCACTTGCCACCGTTTTTGTAGTATATAGGTATGAGCACAGGGTTGTACATCGATGCTGTGGAGCTATCGTAGAGTGCCAAACGACCATCGTCGCTCACCGAGGTAGATATAAGGTCGATAGATGGCGTGAGGCGCACAAGCTGCTGTAACAATCTGTATGCCAACAACCTGTAATGGGCGCTATTCAGCACACCCTCCCACGTCGCATCGTCGTAGGCAGCAAGCAGCGAGCCTACACGGTCGAGCACCATCTCCGCAGGAAATGGCTGTGTGCGGTCGGCATTATAGGCTTGCAGGGCCTCGACAGCCTCGCGAAACTTCCTGAGCGACTCGATGCGGTAGGGGTCGTCGACACCATCGTACCACATATCGTAGGCGATAGCATCGTCGGGAATGCCGCTGAAAAAGTCGACAATGTTCTCTGGCTCAGGGATATCGGCATGGATGTTCGATGTGATATACTCGACACACATCTCCATCATATCGCTACAATAGCAGCAGCCATTCTCGCGGAGGAAGTGCGTATCCTCCATCTCCACAAAGCCACGTATGGCGGCTATCTCGGTGGCTGCGGTGGGCTCGGGAAGAGCCTCAATATCCTGTGCTTCAGCTCGGTATGGCAGCATCGCCACCATCACCATCAGGGCGTATATGCAACGTCTCATACTCATCGTGAGGTTTTATGATTTATCCAACGCATCGGCAGCATAGCGTAAGTATCGCGCTGCCTTATCGTCGGCCTCAGCAGCGTAGCGCATCTGCGTCTCATATCTATCCATCTCCTGCTCGGCATAGCGTGCGTAGCTCTTTGCCCTCTCCACATCGCCGCGACGGGTGTAGTATGCTGCCTCCTTTTGGTACTCCTCGGCACGCTTTAAGTAGTATTCGGCCTCGCGACGATAGTCGGCGGCACGCTTCTGATAGTACTCAGCCTCGCGCTGATACTCCTGTGCCTTGCGCACATAGTAGTCGCTCTGCGCCGAGGCATCGGCAACAGCCATCGCCATAAATAGGGTCACGATGGCTAAAACTCGCGATAACATGCTGTTCATAATCATTTAGTTAGGTTAAATATCGTGTGATAGTGGTGCTGGTACCGCCTCGCGCATATCGAAGTCGCCCCAGCGCTCTGCAACATAGTCTAACGTGGCCTCTATCTCCGCAACATCGAACGAGGTGACGAGCTTCAGGCGTGTCTGCTTGAAGTCGGGCAGCCCCTTGAAGTAGTTGGTAAGATGGCGGCGCATCTCCAAGATGCCCACTCTGTCGCCCTTTATCTCGAGCGACTTATGTAGGTGCTCCTTGGCTATCGCTACGCGCTCAACAACAGATGGTTGTGGCAGTAGCTCCCCTGTGGTTAGGTAGTGGCGACACTCCCTAAATATCCATGGTCGCCCATAGGTGGCACGGCCTATCATCACGCCATCGACGCCATACCTGTCGAACATCTGCTTACACTTGACTGCCGAGTCGACATCGCCATTGCCGATGATTGGTATCGTTATGCGTGGGTCGCTCTTTATCTTGCCTATAAGCTCCCAGTCGGCCTCGCCACGATACATCTGCGAGCGTGTGCGGCCATGTATGGTAAGGGCTGCGATGCCCACATCTTGAAGACGCAGGGCTATCTCCTCGATGTTCTTCATCTCCTCGCTCCAGCCGAGGCGTGTCTTCACCGTGACGGGCTTATTTACGGCACGCACAATCTGGCGCGTCATCTCGACCATAAGGTCGGGGTCGCGCATCATGCCCGAGCCAGCACCGCGGTTGGCAATCTTCTTTACAGGGCAGCCGAAGTTGATATCTATGATATCGGGGTTTGCGCTCTCGGCGATACGTGCCGCCTCGACCATAGGCTCAATCATATGACCATATATCTGTATGCCCACGGGGCGCTCATAATCGGCTATGTTGAGCTTGGCACGCGACTTCCAGGCATCGCGAATAAGACCATCCGAGGATATAAACTCGGTATAGACCACATCGGCGCCGAAGCGCTTACACATATAGCGAAACGAGGGGTCGGTGACATCCTCCATTGGTGCAAGGAACAACGGCTGTTCGCCCAACTCGATATCTGCAATCTTCATAGTATGTTGTGTTTTTTAAAATTAGGAGTAAAGATGTTAGATTTGCCACAAATTAGCAATGGTTGTAGGCATCGCCTGTCCATCTTTTATCTCTCATCTTTGCTCTTGACAAGCAACGTTACCGCTGTTGCCGATACTCCCTCCTCGCGACCCTCAAAGCCGAGGTGCTCGGTAGTCGTCGCCTTGACCGAGATACGCTCCGTGGCGATGCCTACGACCGAGGCCAAGCGCTCGCGCATACTATCTATGTAGGGACGCAACTTAGGGCGTTGCATGGCTATCGTGCAATCTATATTGCTAATATCAAAGCCTTTGCTACGCACCATCTCAACAACTTCGCGAAGTAGTACTGTGGAGTCTATGCCCTTATACTTCGCGTCGCTATCGGGGAAGAGCTTGCCTATATCGCCTAAGGCCAATGCCCCAAGCAGGGCATCGCAGATGGCGTGTATCGCAACGTCGCCATCAGAGTGTGCTATGCACCCCTTTGTATGCTCCACCTCCACGCCACAGAGCACCAAGCGTAGCCCCTCGCCCAAGGCGTGAACGTCGTATCCATGTCCAATGCGTATATCCATCTTATCTCTGTTTAAATTTAATCCATCGGCGTATAATGGCTAAGGCATAGCGTCTAACTATCAGCGGTTGCCAAAGCCATAGTCTCTCGCGCATACGCCACCATCGTGTTGAGCAGCTCTCCACACGGCCATTGCCGCGCCTAACCCTCTCGACAACGCCAATGATACGCTCGCGTGGGCACTGCTCCGTACCTCGAATGTTGCCATCGCCCTTGAGTGTTACAATACCATCCTTGACGCTCAGCACGCGGTGCACTACGATATGGCCATCCCTCTCGCGAAACATCGCCACACGGCGCTCTATTTGTTCGGTTGCCGTCGTGCGCCTAACGATAATGGTATCAGGTCCATAGCCGAGTAGCGGCAACATGCTGAAGCCCGTGACACGCAGCTCGAAGCACTCGCCAACGGCGATAAGCTCCTCGATATTATCCAAGACCCTATTCATCGCCCATCATCGTATTAAAGGATAGGCGTGCCGCATCGCCATCAGGCAGACACTCCATGTGGTAGACCCTCACCTTGCGTAGTGCCCTGCTCAACGTCGCACATATAGCATCTTGCAGCTCCTCGTCGTGGGCATACTGCGGTGGGCACGAGGGTAGTAGTGCCCCTATGGCGGCTATGGTGCTGAGTCGACGTATCTTGTTGTGTGGCGCCTGACTGAGGCGACAGATGCCCGCAATAGGGTAGCAGAGGCTCTTGTAGCAGGGTGTCTTGCCACTCCATGGCGAGCCATATATGCGTACCTCGTCGTCGACGATGCGTAGTATTGGTGAGTCGTCGTTAAGGAGCTTCGCGCCCTCGATATTCTCTCGCCATAGGCGCGTGTGTGTGCTCTTGCCCGTGCCCGACTCGCCGAGGAAGATGGCGGCACGACCACCACACTCGATTACCGACGAGTGAACGGCAATGCCACCGCGTGGCGCTAACACCACGCCAAACATCATCCATAGTCCGAAGCGCAGTAGCGACACGTCTAACGAGCTCTTGCAGACGATGTTTGTGACGATGCTGTTCGTCGCTGTATCTATATGAAACAGAGTGGCATCAGCATCGCTACCTCTACTCTTTATTGAGTATAGATAGCCGCTCTCAGTACGCGCAAACGCCCCATCTGCATCGGCCTCCACAACATAGCTCGTCGATAGCTCACGCAGTGGTGTGCGCTGGCTCTCGCTAAGCTCCGTGATGAAGCGCAGTGTGCAGTCGGCATCTTTCGTCTGCATGTCGCAGGGCACAGCAAAGGGCTTGAAGCCACGTAGCCCAACCTCGACAAGGTCGGTGTAGCTTCTTAGGGTGATGTCGGCAATATTATAGTCGTAGTGCTGCATTACTCCATGGTTATTATGCGGTCGCAGTACTCCAACGAGCTCTCGCGGTGCGCGATGACCACTATCGTTAGCTCTCGGTTGTTGGTAGATAGTCTGCGTATGGCGTTGTTAATATTCTCCTCGGTATGGTTGTCGAGCGACGATGTAGCCTCGTCGAAGAGCAGTATGTCGCACCCCTTGTATAGCGCACGTGCTATGCCTATGCGCTGTCGCTGACCTCCCGACAGACGACATCCCTGCTCGCCTATGCGCGACTCCACACCCTCAGGTAAAGAGTCGATAAACTCCTTGATGTCGGCAAGCTCGATGGCTCGATTTAGGCGCTCAGTATCTATGTTGTCCTCACCCAAGGCTATATTCTGTGCTAAGGTCATGTCCGCAATAAATACGTGCTGCGAGACATAGCCTATGGCGTTCTGCCACTCGCGGCGGTTGCTCTCGTCGAGGGTCGTGCCATCTATTGCTATGCGCCCCGATGTTGGGCGGTAGAGGCCGAGAAGCAGGTTGAATAGGGTGGTCTTGCCCACACCCGAAGCACCGCGTATGCCAAGGCGCTCGCCCTTGCGTATTTCCATAGTGAGGTTGCTAATAGTGGGCGTGGCGCTATCCTCAAACGTGAACGACAGATGCTCGATGGTAACTTTGTCGTTGAGTGTCAGTCTGCCGTTACAAGGCTTCTGCTCCGCGTCAACCATATCCTCTGCCTCGGCCATCGTATCTATCGAGTAGGCATTCAGACGTATGGCGCTCCAGCTTGCGAGGATGTTGCGCATCGAGGGTATCAGCCTTACTGCCGCCACGGCGAAGATGCCGAATAGCAGACTCATATTCTCCGCCTTGCTGTATAGGCTGATTATGAGGAGTGCTGCGAGGGCTACGGCGAGTCCTACCTCGGTGAACATCTGCGGTAGCATGCCGAGCGTGGCGCTACGCTTGCGCAGTGTGACCACCTCGTCCATCGCCTTGCTGAAGCGGCTGAGCATCTGGTCAAAAGCACCGCTTATCTCAATATCTGCATAACCTCTAAACGACTCCGCTACGATGCGGCTCTTTATGCGCTGCGCCTCGTTCTCCTTGGTGCCAATGTCATTCAGTCGACGACGTACCGCGATGTAGAATAGCGCCATGATAGGCGTGAATACCACAATAGCAAGCAGTGCCGCCATAGGTGAGTAGCAGACGAGGGCCACGAAGAGCAACGCGAGGAGCATCACCTCGCCAATGATTGTTGCTATGGGCTTCAGCACACCAGCCACAAATAGCAGACTCACAACGTTTACATTGCGCGTTAGCACTGCCGAGTTATTCTGCTTCACGAAGCCGAGTCCTCGACCAAAATAGCGGCTAAATAGCTGTGTCGAGAGAGTGCTGTACAGCGAGTAGATATAATCTCTCTCGAAGCGATATAAAGCTATGACAACGATGTTTTTAACGAGTATTACCGTAACAATCGCTGCACATACACCACATACGAAACCCTCGTACGACGAGAAGCCAACGCCGTTGTACACCTCGCTGAATAGCGGTGTTGTCGCTATGCTATCTCTGTCGAGCATTATCATCAGCAGCGGTATCATCATCGCCACACCCACAAAGTTGAGTATGGCGCGTAGGAAGATGGTCACTGCCACCCACACTGCGCGTCGCCTAAATGCCGAAGGTATCGTCTGCCAAAGTCTATGTATCATGATGCAAAGATAGCTATAATCTTGTTATCTGTCAACCTCTATAACCTCGCCGAGTGCAATATACCATACATAACCCTCGATTTGCGAGTATAGCCCCATCTGCTCGATTAGCCTCATATAGTCGCTCACCTGTCTATTGTAGGCGTTGTTTTTGGTGTGACCAAATTTGTAGTCTATGACCACAGCACGCTTGCCGCTAATCATCACCCTGTCGGGGCGACGTGTATCGTCGGAGGTGATTATCTCCGCCTCGTTCTTGATGTCGTCCCACTCGTGCGTGAACCACTCTCTGATGGTTGGGTTCTGCATCGCCTGCTCGATATTCTCGCGTAGCGATAGTGCCTCCTCGGCACCTATTATGCAGTCAGCCTCAAGAGCTTCAATGGCGCTGTACAGCTCCGCGATGTTACGTGCACGCTCGAAGATGCGGTGTAGGCGTATGCCCAACTCGCGCTCTGTGGTCGCCGCTTTCAGACCCTCGTCGGCGTAGCGCTTCGAGGGCATGTTAATCCTCAGCTCGGGCATATGTGTGGGGTAGTGCTCAAGCAGAATGTCCTCAGACATAGAACCCCTCTTCTCGCTGTGCGTGGTTATCGCCCTACCTACGCTATATACCTCGCGCTTAACGCCCTCCTCCGAGGTGTATATATCAGGTGTGGGGCAGATGGCGCGTATTGCTTGGCTTATCAGCGGCACGATTGAGGATATGCTGTCGCTCTTGCTCTTGGCATTGAGCTTCGATGGGATATATAAGTATAGCTCCTCCGAGGCACGTGTCAGTGCTACGTAGAGCAGGTTTACCGCATCGACATGGCTCATCACCACCTCGCGATAGTACTCCTCGCTGAACGACGACTGTTGCATCTGCGAGCCGAAGATTACTGGGAACTCGCCGACTGCGGCTGCCTCGCTATCACCATTTTCTGCCTTAGCCCATACTACGGGGCGTAGCGCAGCGCGCGGTGTTGTATCCCACTTGGTGTAGGGTAGTATCACCACAGGACGCTCCAAGCCCTTGGCCTTGTGTATGGTCATAATCTCTATCGTGTCGTCGGTCATCTCGACACTTAGTGCCTCGTTGCGACCCCTCTCATCCCACCATGCGAGATAGCGCTGTATGTCGGCGTTGCGCGATGTTGTGAAGGCAATGACTTGCTCGTGCATAGCTTGCAGATAGGCTATATACTCGCGCCTCTTATTTAGCTCGTAGCGCTCGACGATAAGCTCGAAGGCCTCCATGGGCGACAGGTGAGATATGGTGTGCAACAGCGCAACCTCCTCGTCGTCGAACGTGTGGTCTAACGACTTGCCTAAAAAGCGGTTGTATACGCCACGCTCGATGTCGTTGCGGATGTTTGCCGTGAGGCGGAATACAGCGATTATGAACTCCGTAATCGCATTACTTTCGATGGTCAGAACGTCAGATGTCAGGATATTAAATCCTGCCTTGCCCTCGGCCATAAGCCTCGCCTTGTGGGCAAAGAGGGTATCTGCCACCTTGCGACCATCCGTTGCTCCGCGTACAAGAATGAGTATGTCGCGGTATTTGTATCCTCGCTCAATGGCACTCTCTATGGCCTCGATAAATGGCGACTCCATGAGTGATGTGTCGTAGATTGTAGCCTCAGCATAGCCCACCTCGTCGCTCTTGCGCGCTGGGTGCTGTGTGTGATTGCCGTACGCAGCAGCCACAATGCCACTTAGCGATGCGTGCAGTGCCTCGCCTATATCGCCCTTGGCGTGTGCCTCGTCGAGGGTGGTGTTGAGGTATTGGTTGTCGTGTGCTACGACCTCCTCTATAACTGCGTTGTTGAACTCAACTATCTGACTGAGACTGCGGTAGTTCGACTCAAGGTGTGCCACCTCGACACTATCGTCGCCAAGCATCTGCTTCGCTCGATGTTGTAGTAGTCGCCAGTCGCCACCGCGCCAACGATATATCGACTGCTTCACGTCGCCCACGATAAATACCGAGCACTCCTCGCTCGATGCCATAGCATTCTGCAAGAGGGGTAACATATTTCGCCACTCGCCCACCGACGTGTCCTGAAACTCGTCAATCATAAAGCGCTCAAAGCGGTTACCCACCTTTTCGTAGATGAACGGTGCGTTGCTGTCGTTGATAAATGTCGATAGTATGTGCTTCGTCTCGCCCAATACCATGATGTTCTCCTCGTCGCATATATCGGTGACCTTGTTGTAGAGGTCGGCAAGGAGTGCGAAGCTACGATAGTTCTCGCGCAACAGGTTTGTGGTGTTGATGTGGGCTACGCCACGCTCATATACCTCGCATATGCGTCGCAGTATGGGTTGTAGCTCCATGGCTGCAGCCTTGATGGTTGCGCTATCGCCCTTCTTGTACCACTGCTCGATATCATCGGCAGCCTTTAACATCGTCGCTGTTGGCTCCTTGAACTCACCCGCAGCGTAGCGAGCAAAGCAACTTACGAAGCTCTTTGATGAGCCCTTGAAGACGCTATACACCAGTCCATTACGCTCCATGCAGGCTACACCCTCTGCTCCTAACTTGGCCACCTCGTGCTTGATTACCTCCGTGCGCTTTGTCATGCGCTCGATAATCTCGCGTAGCTTGCTCTTTGACTGCTGCATCTTAAGACGCTCGTGACTGCGCTCCTTGAATATCTCGCTACCCAGCGCGCGTAAGTCGCCACGCATGTCCCAGCGGTCGCCATCGGCGATGCGCTCCTCGGCAAACTCAAGTAACCACTGTTTTAGCTCGTCATTCTGCGTAATACTCTCCACGAGGCTGTCGGCGCTGCGTGTTAGGAGTGTCGAGGTGTCGAGCTCGATATTGTAGTTGAGGTCGATACCCAACTCGCGGATAAAGGCTCGTATGATACGCTGGAAGAAGCGGTCTATGGTAAGGATGGTGAAGCGCGAGTAGTCGTGAAGTATGAGCTGTCGTGCTCGTAACGCTCGCTCGACGATGGCCTCCTCGCTGAGGCTTAGCTCCCTCTTCAAGTCGCTCATATAGTTGCTCTTGCCTCCCGATGCGAGGGCGTGTATCTCGCTCAGTATTCGCGACTTCATCTCCTCGGTAGCCTTATTTGTGAAGGTCACAGCAAGGATGCTGCGGTATAGCTCGGGATGCTCTACAACATCACGAACATACTTGTATGCCAGCTGGTATGTCTTACCCGAGCCGGCACTTGCACTTAGTATCTTGGCTCGTTTCATCGTCGACATATCTTTTTGTAGTCACAATACTTGCACATATCTACATTCTCGACCTGCCTAAATGGGGTGTCGTAGTCGAATAGCTCCTCGAGGGCTACTTTTAGCTCCTCCTCGAACTCTGCGGCGTGGTCGCTGTAACGCTCTACTATCTCGCCAGTCTCTATGTTCAGAATGTTTGGCGAGTAGTCGTCGCTGAGCATCTTCGAGGCGAAGTAGAGCGTGGGCATCGCCTCGCTGCCATCCCTCTTGTATAGCATCATAGAGTATAGCAACGTTTGGAAGATGTTCGATATACGCTCCTTGGGCGTTCCACGGAATAGGTTGCCCATGCCGTTGAACTCGAGGTGAGGTGTGTTGCCGCTCTTGTAGTCAATGATTTGCAGTGTTCCATTGGGGAGTTTGTCAATGCGGTCGGCACGTCCCGAGAGGTTGACCTTGCGACCATCAGATAGGGCGTATCGACACTTAACCTCATCCTCCAATCCCGCAATCGTAAAGCCCTCGCTCTCCTTATCGTAACGCATGGTGCCGCGTATGATATACTTGATGATGATATCGCGTACCAGGAGCGTGTCACCCGTAAAGTCGGCCGTTGTCGCCTCCTCGTCACCAAGCATAATGCGACCGATGGTCTTATCCACGGCGCGCTCCACAACATCACGCTTGCGTAGCTTCTCTATCTGCGCCATGGGGTTGCTAACACCGATAAGAGGCGTGTATAGCTCCTGCATCGACTCGTGGAGGATGTTACCGAACATCAGCGCATCAATTGTGTCGCTCACCTCGTCAGGCGTGCGTAGATGGGCTATTGAGTTTAGGTAAAACTTCAAAGGACACTCGATATATCGGAATAGTGCTGTGGGCGATAGTGTATGTTGCTCGTCGTCATCGAGGTAGCGCTCCAATAACGCTCTCTCCTTTGCCCCCTTCGCAACCTCAATCTCTTCGTTCTCGCTGATTGTTAGGTCAACACCCACTGAGCGCTTGGCGATTGTGTATGGCGACTCATACTCGAGCTGATAGATATAGCGGCTACGCTCACCCGTGCTCTTGTCGTCGGCACGTGAGCAGTAGAGCATCGACACACGCTCGGCACGCTGCACTAAGCGGTAGAAGTAGTAGGCATACATCGCCTCATGCTCCTCGGGCGTTGGCATGCCATAGGCCGCGCGTAGGTTGTATGGTATGAACGACGACTGCCCACTCTTATCTCCTGGGAATGTGGCATCGGTCATCGAGAGGATGATGATATTCTTGAAGTCGACGTTACGTGTCTCGAGAATACCCATTATCTGCACACCCTCCAAGGGCTCGCCCACGTATGGTATTGTCACCGTTTGTAGGTGGCGTCTGAGTAGTGATGTGAATATCTCCACCGATATCTCTATCTCGCATCGCTCAATCGAGCGTATCAGCTTCATTGTCTCCTCGTAGGCGATATGCAGATATTCGCCTTGCAGTGGCTCTTCGATATCGCGCTCGATAAGTGCTACGATATTGGCTATGTAGCCTCCCAACTCACGCCATGTGGTGTGGCGCGTGAATAGTTGAGAGAGTGGCTCGCTTTCGGCGAATAGCGATGCCGCCACCGAGATTATGCGGTTGCTGTTTATATGCTCTAATATCTTCGTAGCCTCTACACCAGATGTGCCTGCAATATAGGGGTGTGAGAGCAGTCCAGTGACATCTACATGGTAGAATAGCTCCTCCTCGCCCTTGACGCGGCTATGCGCTTGAAGCTCAATTATGCGCTCTATAAATGAGTATACCAACGAGCTCTTTAGCGGGTAACCCATCGTTACGTTAACCCTCTTAACACGCTTGGGTAGCGAGTGCAGTAGGGGGATAAGTAGGCTCTCGTCGGTGAGGACAATCGCCGTGCGCTTGTCTAACTCCTCCTCGGGTAGCGAGTTGAGTATCTCGGCCACATATTTGCACTGTACAACATTCGAGACACACGCGATTGACTCAATCTGCTTGGTATGTGTGGTAAAGTTGTCGGTTGATATGTTGCCATTTGTGGGGTAGTGCGAAATGTTCTCGCGCATGAACATACCCGCCTCGTGCCACTTGTTCTTGGTGTAGTAGTTGTCGTAGTCCCAGTAGAAGTCAGCACCTTGAGGCGATACAGCGATGTGGTTGAAGAGTATCTTTTCGCTCTGTGATAGTGCGTTGAAGCCCGCAATTATAAAGTGCTTCGACGGCAGACCTATATCCTCGCCACGCTTGATGCGCTCGGCCGTGGTGCGGTATATCATGCCTGGATAGGCAATCTTTAACTCGCGTAAGTGGGTGGTGAACTCCGTGTATATTTTGGGTAGCGAGCGCCATATCTTCAAAAAGCGCTGCTTCTGCTCACTCAGTGAGTCGTTATCGCCGATGCTACGCCAGAACGATATTATGCGTAGCTGCTCGGGCGTTAGGTATGACACGTCGGCCTCCAACTCTTTGATATCCTCGATGTTGCGTAGTAGCTGCATCGCGTCAATCATGTAGCGGTCAATCATGTCGAAGTCGCTAATGAGCATGTCGCCCCAGAAGTAGAACTTATCGAAGCTCTCCGAGGGGTGATGCACCACGTATATCTTGTATAGCTCGCTGATTAGACGTATTCTGTCGGCGCGATGGAGTCCCGATGCTTGCTCCATGATATCGTCGATGCTCAGCCACGATGGTTGCCATACGGGGTGGTCAATGACGGAGGCTATGGCGTCGTTGAAGAAGACGCGTGCACGCAGTGACGGGAACATCACAACGAGTGACGATAGGTCGTTATGATATTTAGTCAGGAGCTCATGTGCGAGCTCCTGCTGGAATGACTGCTGAGACATATTTTACAACTGCTTGATCTCTCCTCCGAAAAGCGAGATATCCTCGCGATAGATTTCAGGCAGAGAGCGATAACCTATCGTGCCTCCTGTTGTGCTCCTTGCTTCGAGTCGCTGGTAGGCATCAATGCTCACATCGGCGTTATGTGATGCCGATACTGTTGTCGACATTGTGTATAGGTTGGCGGCGTTGTATATCGCAGTAGATACGTTGGCGGTCTGGTATAGCGCCTCGCCCTTAATCTCTACGCGACACTTGCCCGTGATAATAATTTTGAGGTCCTTGGTCTCGATTTCGGCCGAGAAGTGGGCGTCGTTCGATACGTTGATATCGAGCAGTGGGGCGTCGAGGGTATTTTGAGCCACCACATCAGCCTTAGCTATGCTAATATCTTCGAGGTAGTTGTAGTAGACCGTAACCTCGGTGATACTCTCGCGCTTTGGGTCATTGCGTTCGCGTATCTTGAGAACACCATTCTTATCTACTTCGAACGAAAACTTCGAGGTGTAGACATTCTTTGTATCGTAGATGATATATGGGATGTCATACTCACCAATCTCGACAAGCGTGAGTTTTATTGGCGCATCCACATCAATAGCATGAAAGCGTGTAAGTCCCTGTTTCATTGGCTCTGCGCTTGTTGGTGCAGCCTCCTGGGCCGATACGTTCATGGCAGCGAAGAGCACCATTGCAATCAACAAAATCCTTCTCATATCTCGCATATCTTGTTGTAAATAGTGATGCAAGATACAAAAAAAATGGCGATTATCCAACTATAATCACCACTTTTTAACTTTTGATGGTTCAATCGAACCATTTTGTAAACCAATGTTGCACTATAATGTAATCTTAACGTAGGTTGCACCACTACGTCTTGCAGCTTCGAGACCTACCTCCGAGTCCTCGAATATTATCGTCTCTTCGGGCGTGACTCCCTCGCGCTCCATTGCTAAAAGGAAGGCGTCTGGTGCAGGCTTGGCACGCGCTACTTCGTCGCCTGATATGATGCCATCAATGCCGCTGTCTAACTTCAAGTGCCGCATTACATTAGTGATGTTATCTATGTGGCCAGTAGACACTATCCATACCTTACTACCCATGCTGCGCATCATCCCGCACCACTCCCATAGAGGCTTGTTTAGAACCACGCTGTCGAAGTACTTCGGATAAAGCTCGACTTTGCGCTCTCGTAGTCGTCTGATTTGAGTTTCGTCGGTGATGCCAACCATGCGCATAAACTCCATACAACGCACGCCAAAGTAGTGCGATAGATACTCCTCTTTTGTGATGGTTATACCTACCTCTGCCAAGGTCTCTATATACGCTGCTGCGTTGGCATGTCGAGTATCGACCAAAGTGCCATCAAAGTCGAGTAGAATTAACTTTAACTGAGCCATCTTAATCGAATGATTGCATGCTTGATAGAGCTATCTGCTTGATGCGTTTATACTCCTCTGGTGATAGCTCCATAAAGAAGTAGTGTATAGGGTCTACACGAGTGTTGTTAAATATCACCTCATAGTGCAAGTGTGGTGCAAACGACAGACCGCTATTACCCGATAGGGCGATGATGTCACCACGCTTAACCTTGTCACCCTTCTTGACGCGTATTTTAGAGAGGTGTCCATACGATGTTTTGTAGCCATTGCCATGGTCAACTACGATGGCCTTACCACGCGATGATATCTGGTCAGATAGCGACTCGATTGTGCCATCTGCTGTGGCAAATATAGGTGTCCCCTCGGGTATGAGATAATCGATGCCATGGTGCTCACGCTCGATGCGATGGAAGGGGTTTATTAGGGGCTTCTTTCCAGCTGCGAGTAGTGTTAGTTGTTTGTTGTTAATTGGCTGAATAGCAGGGATGTTTTTTCTTGCGGTGGTGTCGCTCTCAATGGCGTATCTAAGTGCATCGTACGACTTGCTAAACTTGTCGAGCGTATGTGCCACACCCTCCATATCTTGTTTCAATCTGGCCATAAGCATCTCATTACTCATGCCGATAAGCTCCTCTTGTAGCAAATATTGGTTTCGGGTGTCGATTGCGCCAAGGTCATAGGGGTTCGACTCGAACAGCTTTCGAGAGACATTTACATCGCGCTCCTCGATGTTTGATAGCACTCCGTCAAGCTCATCATAGCGCGCTGAAAGCGCCTCGTACTCACTTTGTAGATTGTCTGTTGAGTGTCGCAACTTGTGCTCGCTGGGCATATCGACGAAGATGGCAATGATGATGTACCACGACAATATCATACCACACCATACCAAGCCCTTTAATAGGCGCGGTATGAAGCTGCGTTTAGCTTGACTCTGCTCTCTTTTGTTAGTCATTGCTTTGGCTGTTATCGTGGGTTAACTGATTCATCAAATTGCGATATGATGCTGTGTCAATATCCTTGTTAAAGTAGTTGATTGGGTCTACGTGGTTGCCACGGAAGTGCACCTCATAGTGGAGGTGTGGCCCAGTAGATACACCGGTGCTACCGACAGTGCCAATTAGCGCTCCTCGTGAGACACTGTCGCCACTCTTTACGAAGACCTTCTGAAGGTGAGCGTAGCGTGTGCGATAGCCGAAGCCATGATTTAGCTCTATGACATTGCCGTATCCGCGTTGCCAATTAGCCCTTGTTACAACTGCATCGCCAGTGGCGTATACATCGGTGCCATGAGGTGCAGCAAGGTCTATACCCTCGTGCATACGACCATATCCGAACTTGGGATGGACGCGTGGACCATAGAGGCTACTTATGTAGCGTAGCTTTGTGCGGTCGATAGGCCATATTGCGGGTATCACCATCGTATACTCCTGCTTGTTGTCGGCGAGTGTCTGTGTCTCGTCGAGGCTTAGTGAGGCGTAGTACATCGAGCGCGATAGCTGGTCAATATTGAGCCATGTCTGCTTGATGTCGTTGCCGTATAACTCGTCGTATGCCAAAGAGGCGTACTTCGAATTGTTATACTCGGCGTATACTTCTGGAATATCCAGCGTGTCAATATCGAGCAGAGGGCGATATATCTGGTGGTCGCGTAGGATAATCTCGTCGATGGTGTGTTGTGCCGATGCAATCTTCTGCTGAAGCACCGAGAACTTATCTCTAATGAGGTGCTGTTCCTCGTGCATCTTCGACATCTTGGGACTCTCGGTAAATGATGTGATGGCGATGTTGAGGGCTATGGCAACAAACAACGATATACCCAACTTAAGGGCAATGCGCAAGGGCTTAGGAACCCTTTTTTTTGACGTTAAGTTATTGCTGCTGCCCTTGGTTGTCATCGGTTTAAAAATAAAAATATTAAAAATATCAGTTTTGCGCTACAAAATTAAGGTAATTTGTGTAATTTTGCAACCGCGTAATAAATATAGATAAAAAATAATTACAAAGACATATGGAATCGAATCAAGTAAGACAGGCATTTTTGGACTTCTTCCGAAGCAAGCAGCACGAGATTGTTGCTTCGGCTCCAATGGTCGTGAAGAACGACCCTACATTGATGTTTACCAACGCAGGTATGAACCAGTTCAAGGATATCTTCCTTGGCAATGCACCTCGCAAATATCCCCGTGTTGCAGACACCCAGAAGTGTTTGCGTGTGTCGGGTAAGCACAACGACTTGGAGGAGGTAGGTCACGATACCTATCACCACACCATGTTCGAGATGCTCGGCAACTGGTCATATGGCGACTACTTCAAGAAGGAGGCTATCGAGTGGGCATGGGAGCTTCTCACCGAGGTATACAAACTCGACAAGAGCCGCATGTATGCTACCGTATTTGAGGGTAGCGAGGAGGATGGCGTGCCCTTCGACCAGGAGGCATACGACTACTGGAGGCAGTTCCTGCCAGAGGACCACATCATCCGTGGTAACAAGAAGGATAACTTCTGGGAGATGGGCGAGACAGGCCCATGTGGTCCATGTAGTGAAATTCACTTTGACTTGCGCGACGCTGAGGAGGTAGCCAAGATTCCTGGCCGCGAGATGGTGAACATGAGCCATCCTCAGGTTATCGAGATTTGGAACCTTGTCTTCATGCAGTTTAACCGCAAGGCTAATGGTTCGTTGGACCCACTGCCAGCAAAGAACGTAGATACAGGTATGGGTTTCGAGCGCCTTTGTATGATTTTGCAGGGCAAGAAGTCGAACTACGATACCGACGTCTTCCAGCCTACGATTGCTCGCATCGCTGCACTCTCGGGTAGAGAGTATGGCAAGGATGAGAAGGCCGATGTGGCAATGCGTGTTATCGCCGACCACCTTCGTGCTATTTCGTTCTCTATTGCCGATGGTCAGCTTCCAGCTAATGCTAAGGCCGGATACGTAATTCGCCGTATCTTGCGCCGTGCCGTGCGCTACGGCTATACATATTTGGGCTTCACCGAGCCATTCATCTGCAAGCTTGTCGATGGTCTTGTGAAGCAGATGGGTCACCAGTTCCCAGAGCTCGTGGCACAGCAGATCCTCATCGAGCGCGTTATCGAGGAGGAGGAGGCATCATTCCTCCGCACACTTGCAACAGGTATCAACCTCTTGGAGGGCGTTATCAAGAAGTCGGCAAATGGCAAGATTTCGGGTAAGGATGCCTTTGTGTTGTACGATACCTACGGTTTCCCTATCGACCTTACCGAGCTTATCGCTCGTGAGCAGGGTGTTGAGGTCGACATCGAGGAGTTCGAGAATGAGTTGCAGGTGCAGAAGGAGCGCTCGCGTAACGCTGCACAGCAGGATATCGACGACTGGCAGGAGATTATCTCTATCAAGGAGAGCGAGTTTATTGGCTACGATAACCTTGAGGCCGACATCCGCATCGCTCGCTACCGCCGTGTTAAGTCTAAGAACAACGTGACATACCAGCTCGTCTTTGACCACACGCCATTCTATGGTAACTCGGGTGGTCAGATTGGTGATATCGGCTATATCGAGAGCGCTAACGAGAAGATAGAGATTGTTGCTACTGAGAAGGAGAATGGTCTTATCATCCACATCGCAAAGCAGCTTCCTGAGAACCCAGCTGCCGAGTTCCGCGCTGTTGTTAACGCCGAGGCTCGCCAGCAGGCCGCAAACAACCATACCGCAACCCACCTTGTAGACTACGCGTTGCGTACCGTTCTTGGTACTCACGTAGAGCAGAAGGGCTCGATGGTAACGCCTCAGGGCTTACGCTTCGACTTCTCGCACTTCCAGAAGGTGACGTCGGAGGAGCTCCGCGAGGTTGAGCGCCTTGTAAATAAGCTCGTTCGTCAGAACTATCCACTCGTCGAGAACCGCGAGGCTACCATGGCTGAGGCCGAGGCCGCTGGCGCTATCATGCTCTTCGGTGAGAAGTATGGCGATAGGGTGCGTATCGTGAACTTCGGTCCATCGACCGAGTTGTGTGGTGGTACTCACACCTCGGCAACAGGTACTATTGGTCTCTTCAAGATTATCTCTGAGAGCGCTATTTCTGCGGGTGTACGTCGTATCGAGGCTATTACTGGCGATGCTGCCGAGAACCTTGTATATGCTGCACAGGATGTCATCTCGTCTATCGAGCAGATTGTCCACAATCCTAAGCTCGTTCAGGCTATCGAGAAGATGGCCGAGAATAATGCCGCTCTTGGCCGTGAGATTGAGGAGATGCGCAAGGAGAAGGTTGCTCAGATTGCCGAGCACCTTGCTGCAAGCACACAGCCTACAAATGGTGTGATTCTCATCTCGCACACCGCAAAGCACACTCCTGAGTTGATGAAGGATTTGGCATTTGCTTTGCGTCAGCGCGTATCAGAGCGCTTGGTGATGGTCGTAGGTAACCTCTTCGATGGCAAGCCTACACTTAACATCATGCTCTCAGACGATATGGTAGCTGCTGGTGCTGATGCGGGTGCTACTGTTCGTGAGGCTGCCAAGCTCATTAACGGTGGTGGCGGTGGTCAGAAGCACTACGCTATGGCTGGTGGTAAGAATGTCGACGGCTTGCAGGCTGCCGTAGACAAGGCCGTTGAGTTGATTATGGAGAAGATAAAGTAACAAAATAACGATTTATTCAATTATGAGCAATAAGGTTTTATTGATGATATTGGATGGTTGGGGCAATGGCGACCACTCTAAGTCGGACGTCATCTACTCGATGCATCCCGCCTACATTGAGGCAATGACGGCGCAGTATCCCCACGCAGAGCTTAAGACCGATGGTGAGAATGTAGGCTTGCCAGAGGGCCAGATGGGTAACTCGGAGGTGGGCCACCTTAATATTGGTGCTGGTCGCGTTGTATACCAGGACCTCGTTAAGATTAACCGTGCTTGCCGCGATAACTCAATCCTTGAGAATAGGGAGGTTGTTGCAGCCTTCGAGTATGCCAAGGCTAATGGCGTGAATGTACACTTCATGGGCTTGGTGTCGGATGGTGGTGTTCACTCATCACTCGACCACCTCTTCAAGTTGTGCGATATATCGAAGCACTATGGCATCGAGAACACCTTTGTACACTGCTTTATGGATGGTCGTGATACCGACCCACGCAGTGGTAAGGGCTTTATCGCCGCATTGGAGGAGCACATGGCAAAGTCGACAGGTAAGATTGCCTCTATCATCGGCCGCTACTACGCTATGGACCGCGATAAGCGCTGGGAGCGTGTAAAGATTGCCTACGACCAGCTTGTTGATGGCGTTGGCGAGAAGTCGACGAATATGGTTGAGGCCATGCAGAAGTCATACGACGAGGGCGTCACCGACGAGTTCGTTAAGCCTATCGTAAACGTCGATGCTGAGGGCAATGCTATCGGCACCATCAAGCCTAACGATGTCGTTATCTTCTTCAACTATCGTAACGACCGCGCCAAGGAGCTTACCATCGTGCTCACACAGCAGGATATGCCTGAGGAGGGTATGCACACCATGCCTTTGTACTACTGCTGCATGACCCCATACGATGCTAAGTTCGAGGGCTTGCACATCCTCTTCGATAAGGAGAACGTGCCTAATACTATCGGCGAGTATATCGCTAACCAGGGTTTGAAGCAGTTGCGCATCGCCGAGACCGAGAAGTACGCACACGTCACCTTCTTCCTCAATGGTGGCCGCGAGGATAAGTTTGCTGAGGAGGAGCGTATCTTGGTTGCCTCGCCTAAGGTCGCTACCTATGACCTTCAGCCCGAGATGTCGGCATACGAGGTTAAGGATAAACTCGTTGAGGCTCTTGGTGAGCAGAAGTACGACTTCATCTGTTTGAACTTCGCTAATGGCGATATGGTTGGCCATACAGGCGTCTATGAGGCTATCGAGAAGGCTGTCAAGGCTGTTGACGAGTGCGTTAAGGATGTCGTTGAGGCAGCTAAGAAGAATGGCTATGAGGTTGTTCAGATTGCTGACCATGGTAATGCCGATAACGCTATCAATGCTGACGGCTCGCCAAATACGGCTCACTCGTTGAATCCTGTGCCTATCGTTGTTGTATCGGATAGGGTAGCCAAGGTCAAGGATGGTATCTTGGCTGACGTTGCTCCTACGGTTCTCGATTTGATGGGCTTGGCAAAGCCTGCCGAGATGACCGGCGAGTCACTTGTCGAGTACAAGTAATAGATAAGTCGCGGTTGATTTCTCAACCAATATATAAATAATGGGATGACTTAAAAAATGTCATCCCATTATTTGTTAGGAGTAAAAGTTGTCGCTATCGACAAGTTTAACTCTTAAAAAGTAGAAACAGCGCGTACATATTGGTGGCTTTGCTTTTCAATTGATGAAGGATCATTCGAATATCCGATGTAAACAACCCAAACACGGGATGTTGGCGAACTAATATGCTCTGTTGATGATATATACGTGCCGCTGTTCATGTCTACTCCATGTGTTTCAAGAGCCATATTTACCTTATCATGGTTGTGGCTAAGTGTTACCAACTCTTGCACAGCCGGTAAATACCACTCCTCGCCCAACTCACGACACCATACAAACGCAGTATACTCATCTCGAGAGTTTAGTCTCATAACTTTGTCGGTGTTCACCTTGCCATTATCGTGGTCTGATGTGCCCACCTTAATATTTTTGTTATACTGATTAACTGTGCACCATGGCAAATGGGCTTCGTTCAAAGAGACAATCTTGCCGTGACGACCACCATCCCATACCTCAAATACAACGCCCTTCTTGCCATCGCGATTATAGTAGTCTCCAACCATATATATGCCATCACGGCCGAGACCCTGGGCAATCATCTCAGCGTAATTGTTGGCTACATTCTCTGCTCCATCACTACTATCATTATCTCCGCAGGTAAAGGTTATAATTCCAATAATTGCCACTACGACAACAACTATTAAGCCCCATATTCTCTTAGACTTAGGTAGCTTGTTTTTCTCTGACATGGCTTTCTGTACTATCTTTGTCTTCTGCTCTGGCTTAGGTGTTTCCGCTATTTGCTCCTCATGTTTTGAGCTATCTGTTGTAGCGTCGTTAGGCGATATACGTGTTGCCTCATCGTCTACATTACTGTCAAGTAGAGCCAAAAGCTCATTGACGTTCTGAGGGCGACTCTTGCGCTGTACCTCCATCGAGCGCTCGATGGCTTTGCGTACATTTGCCGATAGGTGCGCGGGCAACTCGGGTAGACCATCGTCAACAATGGCAGCAGCCTGAGGTGGCACACAGCCAGTAACCAAGTAGTATAATGTAGCACCGAGCGAGTAGATGTCGGTCTCGGGCGAGAACTCCTTGACACCGCCCTGCTGATACTGCTCCATAGGTGCGTAGCCGGCACTGATACCCACGGGCGTAGAGCTTGTCTGGTTGCCCTCGGCGTCGTACTGCTTCGAGAGACCGAAGTCAATCAAGACGGGTTTGCCATCAGCCTTGCGCAGCATGATGTTGGCAGGCTTAATGTCTAAGTGCATAATCCTCTGCTCGTGGATATTACCCAAAGCGGCAGCAACTTGCTTGATATAGCCTACGGCCTCGCCCTCCGAGAGGGCACCATGCTCCTTGACAAGAGCGCTTAGCGACTCGCCCTCGATATACTCCATAACGTAGTAGGCGGTGTTATTCTCGGCGAAGACGTCGAAAATATGGATGATATTTGGATGGTCGAGCTTGGCGATGGTCTTAGCCTCCTTGATAAACTTAGCCTTGTATAGGTCCATAATCTCGGCGCTGCCCTGCGAACCGAGAGATATGCTGCGCGAATCCTCGTCGCGGTTGTAGTACTCCTTAGGGAAGAACTCCTTGATGCATACCTTGCGCTCGGCCATAACTTGCTCGGCAAGATATGTGATGCCGAAGCCACCCTGACCGAGGACATCTATAATGCGATACTTATCGCCTTGCAAAAATGTGCCAGTTTGCAGTCTCATTTTGTTTGTAGTTAGCTATATTCCCGTATCAACCCCTGCACGGTGGGTTATATAAATAAGAAAGTGTGGAGTTGATTTTACGAATGTTTACTTGAAGGTTGTGGAATGACCCGAACTAAAACAAACGATACAATGCCCCACACTTGGATAGTATGGGGAGTATGCACAAGAAATGTGCATAGCCACATAGCTATACAAGAGATGAGTGCTGTTCGTCTATCCCTTAGTTCAGAAAACTTCCACATTTTCAAGTAAGGACACCGAAAAACACTTTCTATATATCTGCTATCTTTTCAATAGCACTACAAATATAGAAACAATTTCTTAAACGAACAACACTCTTGCGGGACATTGCGTACAAGAGTATAGAGAAAAGATGAAAACTGAAAGGTGAACGTTGGGTAATCGTTGACTATATGAATTAAGCGAAGCGCCCTCGCAAGGAGCTACGCTCCGCCCTCGCAAGCAAGCTCCGCTTACGCCCTTGCAAGCGTAGTGCCCCCAAAATCTCGCGGGTATACTTTTATATACCCGTGTCACTGGGGAGGGCTTTAGGGGTCGTTCGTGCAAATCACATATCACCACAAAAAAAAGACGACTGATGTCGTCTTAGTTTGTGGAGGATATGATATTCGACCCCGCGTATATACGCGGATATTCATATTTACATTCCACCTATCCTCCTTTGAGAAAGGAGGAAAAAAGAGGTCGTTCATGCAAATCACATATCACCACAAAAAAAAGACGACTGATGTCGTCTTAGTTTGTGGAGGATATGAGATTCGAACTCACGACCTCTTGCATGCCATGCAAGCGCTCTAACCAACTGAGCTAAACCCCCAATTGCGTTGCAAAGATATACCATATTTATTAATATGCAAAATTATCATGGTAAAATTCAAAATTCAGTGACGCATTATTATCTCTACCTCTGTATGCTCCTTCAACGACCATCACTGTCAATTAGAGCCAAATTAGAACCGGGTGATATTTGTCGAAACGTGGCCGTTATACTATTTTTGTAATCCCAAATCGGGCTATGTCTATTGTATAAGTAGGCTTTAGTCCCAATTATTATCAATGTTATTTACAATAAACTAACTTTAAAACAAAAAAGAGATGAAAAAATTTTTCCTACTTTTTGCAGTTGCTGGTATGCTTGTAGCATGCGGTGGTAACGAGGAGAAGAAGTCTGGCGAGGATGCTGCTAAGAAGACCGAGCAGACTGCTAAAGATTCAAAGGGCGCTCCTGAGGCTCCAGCACAGAATAATGAGAATGTAACTGTTGAGGATGAGAGCGAGGCTGAGTATGGTTATGAGTATGGCCTCGGTGATGAGTTCGCTAATGAGGCTCTTGAGGCAGCTTATGCAGCTGGTGAGCTCGGTAATCACGACGAGGATTACGCTGACCTTGAGGGTGCTGACTATGATTACGAGTACGATGAGGGCGAGTCTGATTATGGTTATGAGTCTGACCTTGAGGGTGCTGACAATGATTACGAGTACGATGAGGACTTCGATGACGAGTACTACATGAAATAGTCGTATTTAGTATACTTTTTTATGGCCGCTTGTTTCAAGTGGCCTTTTTTTTAATATGCGGTATGTTATCTCCATTTTTTTTGTAACTTTGCATTACGTACCACCTCCAAATATTCAGACATGAGGCGCCTCATACATATCGCTATAATCGCTGTGGCCATGTTTGGCATCGCCACAGCGGCCTCTGCGCAGACATATGTCAAGCTCAATGGCGCCTATGCTCTATGTGGCCTTGTCAACCCGCAGGTGGAGTTTACCTTGTCGGAGCACTCTACGTTTCAAACCGAGATAGTCTACTCGCCATGGTGCTCTATTAAGGGCCATCCCATGCACTTCGGCATATTCCAGAACGAGTACCGCTACTATATCAAGGAGCATAATCGCGGCTTCTATGTAGCTGCCAATATAGCGCTCAAGGCCTTCAATATGTCGAAGCCTCAGCTTTCCCATGGGCGTTTGCTACTGCAAGATAGGTACTGCAAGGGTCATGGTTGCATGCTCGGTGCCGCCATTGGCTACGAGTTTCGCTTTGCCAAGCGCTGGCTGCTCGATATATTTGCCGGCTTTGGCTACTCCTATTGCTGGTATAACGGCTACTCGCTCGACCATGTTATAGATATGCACCCCTCGCGACCCGATTGGAAGGAGCCTCCATCACCCGACCCATATAACGTATCGGCACAATGGCTACCTACAAAGGCGGGCATATCGATAGGTTTTCTTCTCAACCCTCCAAAGTAGCTTATAGCTCTGGCAAGATAATTGACCACTCCTCAGCAGGAATGGTCAATTTTTTTCATTTATGCGTAGAACACTATCTATTATATCAATCCTTCTCATCGTCGCATGCACGAATAGCGAGAGTGTCGAAGTGGACAATAACCAATTAGTTAAGGTCGCTGAGGCGCAGTCTACGGGCGTTGTGGTGCGTAACTTTGCGGCGCTCTCCACTGCCGATGACGCTGTAAATCTTGCCTTTAAGATATCGGGTCGCGTTGTGGATATTCCTGTGGCTAAGGGCGTTATGGTGCGTCGCGGTGAGGTGCTTGCGCGCCTCGACGAGCGCGATGTGAAACTTCAGGTCGATGCTGCCAAGGCCTCCTACGACGAGGTGCAGTCGCGTCTACGTCGCGCCCAGCGTCTTGCCGAGCACGACGCCATATCGCAGCAGGAGGTGGAGTCGTTGATAAGTAGCGTCGAGCAGGCGCGAACAACGTATGAAAATGCCCTCGACCTACTCCAAGATACGCGCATCGTAGCCCCCTTTGATGGCGTTGTCGAACGTACCTATGTCGATGCCTTCCAGCGCGTTGCCTCGGGAGAGACTATCGTGCGCATCGTCACCCCTGTGAGCACTACGGTCGGCTTCACAGCACCCGAAGATGTTGTGACGCTGCTTGCCGAGCCAACAACACGTTTTAGTGTCACCTTTGATGCCTATCCCGATGTGGCGTTTGCTGCCGTTATAAAGAGCTTTGCGCGTACCACCTCCGATGCCAGAGGCTATCCCGTGTCACTCCGCCTTGTGGATGTTGATACATCGAAGTATCGCATTACTCCTGGTATGACTTGCATGGCTACTGTCGAACTCCACTCCCAGCAGACAGGTGCTGTTGCTGTACCCTTAGCCGCCATTTATGCCCCTATTGGCGAGGGCGACTACGTGTGGGTTGTGGATGACGATGGGCGTGTAGAGAAGCGTAGTGTGCATATCACAACTATCCTAAGTGGCAATAAGGTTGCTGTTAGGGGTGATATATCGGTCGGCGATAGGGTAGTTGTGGCAGGGGTGTATAGGCTTGCTGATGGTGAGCGCGTAACGATAATGGAGTGATACTATGGCAAACATATCTAAAATATCTGTCACAAATCGCTCTATATTGTGGTTCTTCCTTGTGCTGATACTCCTCGGCGGGGTATATGCTTTCGAGGTTCTCGGCAAGAAGGAGGACTCCACCTTTAAGATTAAGAGCGCTGTTGTCGTCTGTCCCTATGCAGGTGCTACGCCTGAGCAGGTTGAGCGCCTTGTTGTCGAGCCTTTGGAGCGCGAGCTGCGCACACTTACGGCGGTTAAGAAGATAACCTCCGAGGCTCACTTTGGCTATGCTCGGTTGGTCGTCGAGTTGGAGTCGGCCACCTCGGCAAATCGTGTTGAGCAGCTATGGGACGAGCTACGTCGTAAGGTCGATAATGTGACGCCACAACTCCCTGAGGGCACAGGTCCTATCACCGTCGCCGATGACTTTGGCGATGTCTATGGTATGTACTACGCTGTGGTCGCTGATGAGGGCTACTCGTGGGAGGAAATGCGCGACTATGCTCAACGCTTGCAGATGCAGTTGTATGCTGTGCGTGGCGTCGAGAAGGTCTTGCTATGGGGTGAGCAACGCCCTAAGGTCGACATTGTGGTTTCGACAGCTACGCTTGCCGCCTTCGACCTGCGCCCCGATGCTATCGAGCGTGCTGTGTCGTCGCAGAGCGCCATAGTCAATGTCGGCGAGTGGAGCGATGGCGAGCTATATATCACCATCGTCGAGGATGGTAGCTACTCATCGCTTTCGGATATTGAAAATCAGCTTCTTATGGCCGATGATGGCAAGCAATATCGCTTGGGCGATGTTGCGCGTGTCGAACGTAGCTACGTCGAGCCTGCCGACACGAAGATGTGGGTCGATGGACGTCGTGCGATAGGTGTTGCTGTTGCCTCGGATGCCGATATGGATATTGTCGCTGTTGGCGAGGAGGTCGAAGATATAATTGATGAGTTCGCATCTGTGCTTCCTGTGGGTGTCGATGTTGAGACCATATACCCCGAAAACCGTATCGCACGCGAGGCCACCAACGACTTCTTGGTCAATCTTATTGAGTCGTTGGTCATTGTCATTCTGCTCGTTATGTTGGCTATGGGCTGGCGGTCGGGTGTTGTTGTAGGCTCGTCGCTGATACTCTCCATTGCGGCTACATTCGTGGCTATGTATATCCTTGGTGAGGGTCTTAATCGCACCTCGCTTGCGGGCTTTATCATCGCTATGGGTATGCTCGTTGATAATGCCATCGTCGTATCGGATAATATGCAGATGCTCTCGCGGCGCGGTATGTCGATGACCGATGCCGCCTCGGTTGGTGCCACCACGCCTCGCATAGCTCTACTTACCGCCACGCTTATCGCCATTATCTCGTTCCTGCCCCTACAACTTGCCCCCTCGTCTGTTGCCGAGATTATACGTCCGTTGTTCTTTGTTATCACCGTGTCGCTACTCGCAAGCTGGCTTTTTGCACTTACACAAGTGCCCGCCATGGGCGTTGTGTTGCTACGCAGAACCAGAGTCGAAAAGGGTGGTGAGAGGATGATGTGGTTTGGTCATGTAGTGCGTAAGCTGATAAGATATAAGTGGCTTACTATTAGTGTTGTGGTGGTTGTGTTTGGATTGTCGCTATGGGCGATGTCGCGTATGCCACAAAACTTCTTCCCACAACTCGATAAACCCTATTTTCGTGCCGATGTTCTTCTCCCTGAGGGCTACGATATGGCTGTCACCGAGGAGCGTTTGCAGAGTATGAACGAGTGGCTGAACGCCCAGCCTGAGGTGAAGCGTGTGTCGATGGTTGCTGGTGGCACTCCGCCGCGTTACTACCTCGCATCGGGCAGCTATGCCGCGCGCCCCAACTATGGCAATATTCTCGTTGAGCTGCACGATTCGGAGGATACGCCGATTGTCGAGGAGCGCTTCGATAGATGGGTCGCTCAAAATTTTGCCGATGTGTGGCTACGCTCGTCGCTTTTCAAGCTCTCGCCAGTCCCCGATGCCACCATCGAGTTCGGCTTTGTGGGCGATAATATTGATACGTTGGCGTGCCTTACCAATGATGCTATGGCTATTATGCGCGATAACCCCGCGACGCGTAACGTGCGTAATAGTTGGGGCAATAGGGTGGCTGTATGGCAGCCTCACTACTCGCAACTCAAGGGTCAGCGTATAGGTGTCAACCGAGGCTCTATGCTACAAGCCTTGGAGGTGGCGACCGACGGCATGCGTGTAGGTAGCTACCGCGAGGGCGATGTGACAATGCCTATCGTTCTGCGCTCTACATCTATTGTTGATAGTTCGCTTAATGCACTGATTACCACGCCAGTATTCTCGTCGCGTGGTGGCCTGTATAGCTTGGCGCAGGCCACATCGTCGCAGAGTCTTGCGTTCGACAATACGGTCATCAAGCGCATTAACTCCGAGCGTGTTATGAAGGCGCAGTGCGACCCTGCACGCGGTGTCAATACCATCGAGCTTCTTGATGCCCTGCGTGCGGATGTAGAGCAGGGTGTTGCGCTTCCCGACGGCTACCGCATGGAGCTATTTGGCGAGGAGGAGAGCCGCGACGAGTCGAATGCAGCCTTGGCGGATAATATACCTATTACGCTGCTTGCAATCTTCGTCTTGTTGCTACTACTCTTCCGTAGCTATCGTGGCGCTATTGCTGTTATGGTTACTGTGCCGCTTATCTTTATTGGCGTGGTGCTTGGCCTCGGCGTTACGGGTAAGATGTTCGACTTCTTCTCGCTTTTGGGCCTCCTCGGCCTTGTGGGTATGAATATTAAGAGTGGCGTGATACTGCTCTCACGTATCGAGGAGATGCGCGGCGAGGGTGTGCCGCCTCATGAGGCTGTGTGGCGTGCTGCTGCCGACCGCTTTACGCCCGTCGTTGTGGCATCGCTGACAACGGTGTTGGGCATGGTGCCACTGCTCTTCGACTCGATGTTTGGCGGTATGGCTGCTACCATCATGGGTGGCCTTGTCGTAGCCACGTTGTTGGTGCTCTTGGTGCTTCCGGTTATCTATTCACTATTATATCGCATAAAAGGATGAAACATAGTATAATAACACTATTTATATCACTCATCGCATTATGCGATGCAAGCGCTCAAACCACGCTTCGCGACTACCGCGACGAGGTGCTTGCGTATAGCCACGAGGTGGAACTCTCGGAGCTTGCTGTCGAGGGTGCTAATGCCGATATGCGTAGGGCAAATAAGGGCTATCTTCCGCGCCTCGATTTGAGCCGTGAGGCGTCACTCAACTTTCGCCACGCGTCGGGCGTGAGGCCGTGGGGATGGAGTACCAATGCCACCATCAGCCAGCCGATATTTGATGGCGGTGGTGTGCGTGCGGCGGCTAAGCGCTCGAAGCTCGCCTACGACAAGAGTCTTGTCGATGACAGCCTTGTGCGCCTCGATGTCATCTATGCTGCCGATGCTGCCTACTGGCGGCTGTCGCGCGCCGCGGCCTATCGCGATATTATCCGTGAGTATGTCGCCGCTGTCGACTCGCTGCGCACGGTTGTCGAGCGCCGCTTTGCTGAGGGGTATAGCGCTAAGGGTGACCTGCTGCAAATAGAGTCGCGCATGAGCGATGCTCGCTATCAGCTATCCTCGGCCGAGCAGAGCTATACTATCGCCCTGCATAACTATAACTCGTTGCGTGGTGCCGATATAGGTAGTGATGTGCTGCTTGGTGAGTCCATCTTCGATGAGCGCGCCATGCCTTGCCGTGTGAGTGTCGACGATGTTGTCGATGGCCACCCTCGCTACCGTAGCGCTCAGCTCTCTATGGAGCACGCGCGGTGGGGAATTAGGGCGGCTGTCGCACCCTTCCTGCCGGCAATAGATGTTGTCGCCTATGGCACGTTGCAACCTAAGATACCCCATGTTAAGGGCGGTGGCTTGTATGGCGATGGCGCTGTGGTGCTCTCCTTCGCCACGCCTATCTTTCACTTTGGCGAGCGCTGCCATGCTGCGCGCTCGGCTAAGGCGAAGTATATGCAGCAGATAGTCGCCATGGAGCAGACTGCCGACGATATTGCACTTATCGAGGGCGACGCATGGGCAAATATCTATAATACACACCGTCGCGTGGAGGCTGCCCGTGCGAGCCTCGACCTTGCGCGCGAGAACCTCGATATGAGCATCTACTCCTATGGCGAGGGTCTTGGCACAATCCTCGATGTCCTGCAAGCGCAGATTAGCTGGTTGCAGATATACCAGAATGTCGTCGCTGCCTACTACGACTACGCTATGGCCATCGCCAGCTACGAGTACGTTACGGCTAAGAAGCTGTTTTGAATTTTATTGAAAGCTCGAAATAAAATTCAAACAGCTTCTAAAGATGAAAGAGAGATTAGGGGACTTAGGAAAGCAACTTCCCTACATCCCCCATAATCCTCATAATCCCCACTTTCTCTAAACTCTCTAAACGCCCTAAGCCTGCGCCCTCGCAAGCGTAGCGCCATGCGGGCAGCGCCCGCAACAAATCCTCGCTGAACAAAAAAACTCCTCGCGCCCGAAAAGCGCGAGGAAAAATAGTAAAGCTGCGGCCGCAACCGACAAGCCTAAATCTTAAAAAGCGGAGACAGCGCGCACATAGTGGAGTTGGTACTTATTGCGGTTGCCGACGTAGCCTCTGGGCACAGGGACACCCAACGCACAGAACTTAGGGTTGTTTTCATACTCCGTTGACGTCCAATAATAAACATCCAAAGAATCACTAAAATGAAGTTCAGTACCATATTTAGCCAGTGTGGAATTAATCTTTGACTTATTATTGTATATAGCCTCTAACTCATTTATAGCCGGAAGATACCAATTTCCGCCCTTACTGCGGCACCAAACAATGGCTTTGAAATATCGGCTATCTGCACGATCCATTATTTTGTTTGTATTAGCCATGCCATCAATATAGGAATTAGCTCTCGTCTTAGTTCCATTAATCATTATATAGCCTTTTAGCTCAACACGCGAATCCCATTTGGCTCTGGTTTCATCCAAACTAACAATCTTACCATGGCGACCACTATCCCAAACCGCGAAGACAACACCCTCCTTACCGTTACGATTATAGTAGTCGCCAATCTGATATACACCATCACGACCAAGACCTTGTGCAACCATATTATCAATACGTTGTTGCTCTGCTTGGCGTGCTGCTTCCTCTTTCTTCTTTTGCTCGGCTAAGTGTTGTTGTTCTGCTTGGCGTGCAGCCTCTTCATCTCTCTTCTTCTGCTCGGCTAAGCGTTGTTGCTCTGCTTGGCGTGCAGCCTCTTCCTCTCGCTTCTTCTTCTCGGCTATGCGAGCCTCTTCCTCTCGCTTCTCCTGTTCGGCTGCGGCAGTGCTATCCCTGACAAACCGCTCACGCTCAACACTTGCAATACTATCACGAATGGCATTGTCACGTATCGCCATATTGATACTATCCTGTCGTAGCTGATTAAGAGTAGTGCTATCGGCGTCGATTTGCTCAAAAGTATCAAGTTGAGGCTTAGCCGTATTAGTCGTATTGGAAATAGGCGCTGCGTTATCACCACCCATAAACATCAAGTATGCGACACCGCCAATTAGCAACAAGATAAGGAGCCACAACCACCAAAGCGACTTGCGTTTCTTCGACTTCTCGTCTTCTGATGTCTTGGGCTTATTCACACCATATTTAGGAGTCCACTCCTTCTTGGGTTCGGCGGCCTTTTTCTCGGCTGGTGCAGCCTTTTTCTCGGTAGCCTTAGGTGTCTGCTTCTGCTCAGTGGGATTCTTCTGCTCAGCCTCTTGCTTCTGCACGGCAGACTTTGGTGTACTCTTCTGTTCGCTCGCTATATTATTGTCGCTATCTAATGTAGTCTTCTCATTTGCGACGACTGGAACAATGGGCGTTGTCGTCTTGCTGTCGAGTAGCGCCAAGAACTCCTCGATAGTGTGGGGTCTATCCTCTTTCCAGTAGTTCATTGATTTGCGGATGGCTGCGCAAACTCCTGATGATAGCTCGCTCGGTAGCTCACCAATGCCATCTTTGCCCATGTCCGCAGCGTGTGGTGGCACAATGCCCGTGGCGATGTAGTACAGCGTAGCGCCGAGAGAGTAGATGTCGGTCTCGGGCGAGAAGCGATTAACACCGCCCTGCTTGTACTGCTCGATGGGGGCGTAGCCGTGGCTGACGCCTACGGGCGTTGTAGAGGTTGCCTCGCCACTATTCTCGTCGTAGTGCTTCGAGAGGCCGAAGTCAATCAATATGGCGTGGTCATCCTTCGAGCGCACCATGATATTGCCTGGCTTAACGTCGAGGTGCATAATCTGCTGCTCGTGGATATGCTCCAACGCCGATGCAACTTGCTTAATATATGCCACAGCATCGCGCTCGCTCATTGCACCGTCGCGCCTGACAAGCCCACTAAGCGACTCACCCTCGATATAATCCATCACGTAGTAGGCTGTACCATTCTCCTCGAAGATATCGTGGATGGGGATAATATTTGGGTGGTTGAGCGTGGCAATAGTCTGAGCCTCCTTGACGAACTTAGCCTTAAACTTGTTCATCGACTCAGCAAAGCCATCCGACGACAGGGTCAGTGCGCCAGTGTCGCCATCGCGCTTGTAGTAGTCCTTGGGGAAGAACTCCTTGATGCATACCTTGCGCTTTGCCATAACCTGCTCGGCGAGGTAGGTGATGCCGAAGCCACCACGGCCGATAGACTCAATAATACGATATCTGCCACCTTGAAGTAGCCTATCTCTCTTAAGCTCCATAGCTGAATTAGTAGTTGTTTGTAGTACAAAGGTATGAAATATCGCTCTACAAACCAAACATTCGTGGCGATAATGTACGAAGTTATGGGTTTGTTGTACGAAATAGCCCCGCAGGTGGTCAACCTTGCGAGGCTATATGATGGCGCGAATGGTCGCTGATTAACTATTGCCGATGATTCGATAAATTTCGAACCTTAGTGATTTAAGTGTTGAACGAACCTTAGTTGCAAGCGTTCTTTGATTTTGCAATTTAAGTAGACACCTTTAGGTGTGCAAGGCATAGCCTTGCCACAAGCCCCTCCTTTGTCAAAGGCAGGGGTTTGGGGTGGAATGTAAATATAATTTTATAATATATTGAATATCTAATAGTTATAGTTTTTAATTTTCTACTACTTTGGTAGTATCATGGCTATGAGAACTGATTAAGTTTACTTAAAATAGTTTTCATTGCCATGATGGAGGTGCATAGCACCAGAAAATTAAAAAAATACCGCACCACTACTATTTAGCTATTGCCGACGGTAACGATAGATGTCTCGTGCGACAGTGGGGCTATGCGGCGTAGCATCTGCACCATGCCGCAATACTTGTCGTGGGCAAGGTTGATGGCGCGGCTAACGACAATCTGGTCTTTGTTAGTAAGACACTCCGCACGATAGATAATGTTGAAGTGCGAGTACTTGCTCTCGGCAACCACCGTAGGCGTTGTTAGCGTGCCCTCGACGGATATTTCAAGCAGGCTTACGCTCGATACATGCTCTTTGAGTAGTCCAAATATTGTGCGTCCTGCGCAGTCGGCAGTGGCGTATAGAAGCAACTCCTTGGGGTTGAGGTCACCGATATTGCGATTGTCGGTAAGTGCGAAGCGATGCTCGCCATTCATCTGAAGAGTGATTTTCTGTGTCATATTCATAAAAATGTTGTTTTATCTCGCCTGTTGTGTCAATAATCGTTCCGAGGTGTAGGAGATTAAAAGAAAAATGACTATCTTTGCGCATTATATATAGATATGACTATGCAAAAGAAAATAGCACTTTTATTTACGTTATCGCTCATGGCGCTCTGCCCAATATCGGCCGAGGCATCACACCCTGGTTACCGCCAGCAGAAGAGCACCATCGAGAACCTTATGCAGCGCCACCGTTGGAGTGATGCTCGCTATCTGCTCGACCGCATGGCATCGAAACTCGATGTTTTGGAGGATCGCTACGACATGGAGTGGGTAGACTTCCACCGCATATATTGCGATATGGAGCTTGGCGCTTCCGACATCGACGCTATGATGTCGCGCTACGTGGAGACATACCCTCAGAGTAGATACAATAACAGTGTACGCTTCCTACTCGGCTCCTACTACTGTGACGAGGGTGATCTGTCGCGTGCCGAGACGGTGTTCAATACCGTCGAGTACAAATATCTCGATGCCTATCAAAAGGAGCGCTACGATATCCGTATGGGTTACATCAAGTTTGCCGATGGCAGATATAACGAGTCGTATCCCTATTTCTCACGTATCAAGAGCCAAAGTTCGTATTATCCCCATGCGCTATACTTTATGTCGTACATCGCATACATCAACAAGGAGTACGACGTGGCGGCTGATGGCTTCAAGAAGTTGGCCGATAATGACGACTACGGCAAGCTCGTGCCATACTATCTGATGCAAATAGAGTATCGTAATGGCAATTACAGCTATGTCGCAGAGAGTGGCGATGCACTTCTTGAGTCTGCCTCGGGAGGTGTTCGCGCCGACCTTGTGAGAATTATGGCTGAGTCATTCTACAAGGAGAATGACTATGCGCAGGCTGTGCGCTACATATCGGAGTATCCCAAAGAGCTTATGGGGCGCCAGGAGAACTATATCCTCGGCTACTCGTTGTATCGCCTCTCGATGTACAAGCAGGCTATCGAGCCACTCAAGGCTGCCTGTGGTAAGCGTGATGAGCTTACACAGAATGCCTCGTACCACCTCGGCGATTGCTACCTCAAGGATGGCGACAAGGCGCACGCTGCCGATGCCTTTGCTATGGCGGCTGTCGAGGGCTTTAATGAGGAAATTGCCGAGTACTCGTTGCTAAACTATGGCCGTCTAAAGTTTGAGCTTGGCGGCGGTACGTTCAACGAGGCGGTGAGCGTCTTGCAGAGCTATTTGGAGCGCTATCCCAACTCTCCTCATGTGTCGGATGTGAAGACTCTGCTCATCGCAGCGTACTACAACTCACGTGACTATGATACGGCATACGCGGCAATCAAGGAGTATCCAAATCCCGACGGCGAGATTAAGAAGGCGTTGCAGCATGTGACCGTATTACGTGCTGTCGAGGCTATCGAGCTTGGTGATTGGCAGATGGCAGATACGCTCCTCAAAGAGTCTGAGATGCTCAACATAAGTCCAAAGTATACGGCGTTAACACTCTACTGGCAGGGTGAGGTGGCCTATGCTAATGGCGATATGGAGCTTGCAAAGCAGAAGTATGGCGACTACATACGTCGAGCGCCCAAGACCGAGCCAGAGTATCTTATGGCCCACTATGGTGCTGGATATGCTAACTTCGCACTCGACGATATGACTGGCGCGCAGAAACATTTCGAGACCTTCGTGCGTGACTATGCTTATCGTGATAGCTACATGTATGATGCCCACAACCGTCTTGGCGATACCCGCTACTCGATGCGTCAGTTTGCATCGGCACGCAAGGCGTATAGTATATCTGTGGCGAGCGACTGCCCAGAACGCCACTATGCCAACTACCAGTTGGCTATCATCGATGGCATTGAGTCAAAGAGAGATGATAAAATCGAGCGCCTTAAGGGTATTGTTATGGGTGGCGAAGGCGAATATGTCGACGATGCATGGTATGAACTTGGTCGTACCTACATGGGAAATAAACAATATGAGGATGGCGCATCTACGTTGCAGGCATTTGTCGATGCTGATACTCTGTCGCCATACTATGTTGAGGCTCTGTCGAACCTCGGCTTGGCCTACTATAACATAGGTCGCAAGGATGATGCTCGTCAATGCTATGAGCGTGTCGTCGAGTATGACCCACAGTCGTCAATGGCTCTCGAAGCCATGCGTGCGATACGCGAGATTTGCGTGTCGGAGGATAAGATTGATGAGTATTTTGCCTATGCAGAGCGCTACGGCGTGCAGACAGATATGAGTGCCGCAGCGCGTGACTCACTCACCTTTGCTGCTGCCAAGAATGCCTACTTCGAGGGTAACAAGGTTGTTGCAACCTCAAAGCTTAAGAACTACCTCGATGCCTTTACCAATGGCTACAACCGAAGCGAGGCGCTCTACTATCTGAGTGACTGCCACATCGAGGCAGGCGATAATGAGGCGGCGTTAGTGACCCTTGACGAGTTGCTGTCGCATGGCAACACAATATATGCCGAGCGTGCTTTGACCGTATTTGCACCAATGGCTTTCGATAATCAACTCTATGAGAAGTCTGCAGCGGCATATCGTCGTCTCTACGATGTGACAACCGACAAGGGTAAGCGTTCGCGAGCTTCGGAGGGCTATGTTGAGTCTACAATACTGCTTAACGATACGGAGGCTATCAAGCGTATGGCCGACGATATGTCTACGATGGGCGATGCTTCGGCTCTGGCACGCCGTCGTGCGATGGTCACTCAGGCAAATATTTTTATGGATGAGGAGATGACAGATGAGGCAATGCGCATATATGCTGTCCTTGCGGAGGATCGCACAACGGTTGAGGGCGCTGTTGCCTATTACCACCTTGTCGAGAATAAGTATGCTATTGGCGATTATGCTGCTGCCGAGCAGATGGTATACGATATGGGTAAGTGTGGCTCGGTATACTGGCAGGCTAAATGCTTCTTGACTCTCGGTGATATCTTCGTGAAGCAGAATAACAACTTCCAGGCACGTGCCACATACCAGAGTATTGTCGATGGCTATACAATCAAGGATGATGGTATTGTCGAGGAGGCTCAGGAGCGCATAAACTCTCTTAAATAATCGAATATGAAACGCAGAAATATATTTACCGCACTAACATTGATTGTAGCTATGGGCTTTGCTGTCGAGGCTCAGGCGCAGCATCACGTCGAGGTGAGCAAGGCCTATTCGCCCGAGCTATCGGAGTCGAAGAAACTCATTGCGCCCACGGTAGTTAACGATACTCCCCATTTTGAGCTTGATATCGAGTATGACGTAAAGCCCGATACATGGAGCACTACGCTCGACGCGCACGACTTCAAGCCTGCCAAGGCTACATATTGGGATTTTAGCAGCCCCAAGAACTTCTATTTGCAGGCCGCAGCTGGCTATCCGTTAGCCTCGGATGCAATGCTTCGCTACGCTATTCATGGCGTTCGCATGGGCTACTTAGGCGTTGGCGTTACACATAGTGGCGATTATGCCGCACGATACAGTGCCGATGGCGTGAAGCGCTCGATGGCTAACAGCCTCTCGATGCGTAATGGTGTCGATGTCAATGGCGGTCTCTTTATTGATAATCGTCTGCTGGAGGGATATATCACTTATAATCATAGCCTCTTTAATCGCTACGCTACCGTCGACCCTGCGTCGCTTAACTTCCACGATGCAAATATAGCCGTGCGTTTTGGCGATAACTTTGCCGACCTTAGAAACCTTAACTTTTCGGTTGAGGCACATGGCAGCTACTGGGCGCATAATGTTCCCGCCTTTGAGAACTATGGCGAGGCGAGTGTTGGTGCCTCTGCTAAGTTGGCGCGTCTGTTCAACAAGAAGAATAGGGTAGAGCTTACGGCGACATACGATATGTGGTTAGGCGGAGATGTCTATCGCGATACGCGCTTTGGTGTCGCTGTCGACTATGCACGTAACTTCAACATCATTAAACTTGAGGCTGGTGTCGGTTATATGTTCGATAAGGTTATGGGACGCAGTAAGGCATCGCACTTTATCTTGCCTCATGCTAAGGTACTCTTCGACCTTAAACTCGATGCATTCACTCCATATATCGAAGCCGATACACGAGTAGGGCAGAATGGTATATCGTCGCTCTATAAGCGTAACCCATATCTCGACTTTGCGTCTATGGCAACGCAGTTTGGCTCTATGGCAAACGACCTCAGCTACAACATAACCGTCGGCTTTTCTGGCAATGTGCAGACACGCTTCGCCTATCGAGCATATATTGGTATGAGCTTCATACGCGACTACTTGAAGTTCTATGTGACGCATAATGGCGCTTTTGGCGCTGTTAATGATGCCGATAATCGTGTTATCTATGGCGTTGAGTTGGAGTATCTGCCCATCGGTGGTTTGCGTATTGGTGGAGGCATCTTTGGCTATATCGACACCCACAAGTCGCAGTATGTTGCCAATGCCCCTACCTACGAGGCAAATGTCTTTGCGGAGTATACATTGCGTAGATGGCAGTTCAGCGTAACATCCGACTTTATTGGCAAGCGTCGCTGGTCGGGTATGGCAGTTGGTGATGACGTTGCCCCCATCGCCTTTGTTGACAACGGTGATATCGACCTCGGTGTTAAGGTGGGCTTCACTGTGTCGAATATGTTGGATATCTATGTCGAGGGCGTAAACCTTCTAAATAGCAAGATATACGATTTTGCCTACTACTATCGCAGTGGTATCGGCTTCAAGGCGGGTGTCAAGTTGGAATTTTAAGTTGTGAACTATGGCTACGAAACGAAAGAATAAGATGAAGCGTGATGGTGAGACTCGTTCGTCGACCATCCTGACGATGATAGATCGCCCCGCAACAAACCCATCGGATGTCGCTCTTTTGTGGGGTATAGCGTGGCTTATCATCGCATCAATCGTAGGGTGGTACTTCAAGATTGCCCCTACCTCGTCATTTGGTTTTGTGACTACGGGTTATGTGTCGTTGACGTGGCATGTGGTAGTCAATGCGATAGTCTGGGTTGTGTCGTGTGTACTACCATTTGCCTACGCTACGTTGCTCAATAGAAATACGCGAGTTGTTGAGCTCTTTGGCCGTATGCTCTTTGCTCACTGGCCTGTGACACTACTTATGCTACCCGCTCTTATTGGCGATAAGATAGCCTACACGATATTCATGGCGGGCCTTCGTAACTTCGACCTTGCGACGAGTTACGATGTACAACCCATCTACTCGTTGTTGATGACCGTAATCGTTGGTATTGTTATGCTGTGGTATTTGTACTGGAGCTATTTGGCGTTCCGTAAGTCGTCGCAGCGTGGTGGTCTGCTTGTATTTGCTGGCTTCCTTGTGGTGATGATTGTGTCGTACTATCTGTCGTCAATGACGTTAGAGTCGGTGTACGAGAGTATATTTAGATAGGGTAGCTATAAAAAAAAGAGGGTAAGCTACTTATATCGCACCGCTACAACCACATACCCTTGCTCGATTCCTCGCCTGGGGGATTCTGTAGGAGCTGGTCGTATAAGACTTACCCGGGCACAAAAGTACTAAAAAAAAGTATCTTTGCAAAAAAAAATAGAGAAATGCGTAAAAAAATTATAGTCGTAATGGCACTTGTCGCTCTGATACTGGCAGTTATGGCTGTCGTTGTATATCGTATGTTCTATGGCTCGGCGGTTGATAAGAGCTATGTTGTGGAGCTATGCGAGGGTGAGAGCTATGCCGAGATGGTCGAGAAGGTTAAGAGTGGTATGGATAATCACATGGCATTTGACTACTATGCTAAGCGTATCAACCTCGAGAAGAGCATCAAGCCTGGCAAGTATGAAATTAATGCTGGTATGACCGTAATTGAGGTGGCTCGAATGTTGAAGATAGGCGTCAACGATAATGTTAAACTCGTTATAAACAATGCTCGTACGCCCGAGGCGTTGGCGGCTAAGATTGCTAAGTCGCTACCTATTGAAGAGCAGGAGATGCTTAATTTGCTCACTGACGATACCTATGCCAAGGAGTGTGGCTTCGACTCATCTAAGGCAATGTTCGCACTCTTCTTGCCTAATACCTATGAGGTCAGTCGCAAGATTACGGCACGTGAGCTTGTCGACTATCTACGTTCCGAGTCCGATAAGTTCTGGGCAGACAAGGAGCGTGCTGGGCGCCTTGAAAACCTTGCGCAGAATACACCCTTGAAGAGCTGGTACGATGTCATGGTGTTGGCATCTATCGTGCATGAAGAGACTAAGGCCGAGGATGAGATGGCTCGCGTGGCGGGTGTCTATATCAACAGATTGAACAAGGGTATGTTGTTGCAGGCTGACCCTACGGTGAAGTATGCCTTGGGTGATCCAACCATTAAGCGTATACTCTACGAGCATCTTGAGGTGGACTCGCCATACAATACATATAAGCATAAGGGCTTGCCACCAACGCCTATCTGCATGCCCGACTTGGCAGCTATCGAGGCGGTGTTGAACTACGAGCAGCACGACTACCTCTACTTCTGTGCGCGCCCTGAGCTTGATGGACGTCACAATTTTGCAAAGACACATGGCGAGCATCAGCGTAACGCTAAGGCATACCATAACGCAATACGTAATCTATAAAATTTAGATATGAGGAACAATATCTTCTTGAATGAGACTCTAAGGTGTGGAGCTATCATGGGTATCTTGATGAGTGCCTCGACGATGTTCGAGACCTATGTGATATATTATAGCGACTTTGCTCTGACTAAGGCAGCTATATGCTACTTTGTGGAGTGGGTGGTTTTATCGATTATCTACGTATGGCTGCTATATCGCTTTTGCAGGAAGTACTCCGTAAATAATTTCGATAGTAGTGTTGGCTTTGACTTCGGCCAAGGATTTGGCTTTGTTATCACACTGACGCTTTTTGTCGCTATCATGGTAGGCGTGACGACCACCATATTCCAATCGGTAATGGGCTTCGATGAGTTTATAAATGGCTATATTGCGCGTGTCGATGAGCTTGTTGCCTATATGGGTGCGAATAATATAGCGATGAACTCTATGGAGGAGCCTTTGGCTGAGTTGCGCGATAATATCCGTGCCTTTACGCAGCCTTCGATGTTGGAGAATATCTTTGCTGCCATATACTCCTATGTCTTCACAGGTATATTTATAGGTCTTATCATCGCGGCCGCACTTCGTCGTAAGCCAGTAATTGTTGAACGTAATGAGAATGAAGAGTAGTTTAGATATATCCGTAGTTGTGCCTCTCTATAATGAGGCGGAGTCGCTACCAGAGTTGGTGGCGTGGATTGATAGGGTGGCGCATGCAAGTAGCCTTAGCTATGAGATTATAATGGTCGACGATGGCTCCGATGATGAGTCGTGGTCGGTTGTCGAGCGCTTGAAGGGTGAGTATGCCGCTATACGTGCTATTCGCTTTATGCGCAACTATGGTAAGTCGGCTGCACTCTATTGCGGTTTCGATATGGCCGAGGGCGATGTGGTATTCACTATGGATGCCGACTTGCAGGACTCTCCCGACGAGATACCCGAGATGCGTCGCATGATATTGGAGGATGGCTACGATATAGTGTCGGGCTGGAAGCGTAAGCGCTACGACCCCATTGGCAAGCGCTGGCCAAGCAAGTTCTTCAACTTTACAGCACGCCTAATGTCGGGCATCAAGCTCCATGACTTTAATTGTGGCCTCAAAGCGTATCGCCGCAAGGTTGTCAAGAGTATCGAGGTATATGGCGAGATGCACCGCTATATCCCCATCTTGGCGAAGAATGCCGGCTTTAAGCGTATTGGCGAGAAGGTTGTTGAGCACCACGAACGTAAGTATGGTAAGTCGAAGTTCGGCCTTGAGCGCATGATAAAGGGCTACTTGGACCTTATAAGTGTAACCTTCATGTCTCGCTTTGGTCGCTCACCAATGTATCTCTTTGGTGGCATAGGTACGCTTATGTTCCTCGTGGGCTTTATCTCTATTGTGTGGATTATTGTCGAGAAGCTGTCGTATGGCTATCCGCTAACCAACCAGCCTCTCTTCTACCTCTCGCTTACGACTATCGTACTTGGCGTGGTACTCTTCCTTGCGGGCTTCCTCGGTGAGATGATTAACCGCCGTGCGCCTGAGCGTAACAAATACCTTATTGACGAGACTATTGATAACAAATAAAACCAAAGTAATATGATTCAAAGAATTCAAACACTCTATCTTGTTGTTGTCACCTTGCTGATGGCACTAACATTAATCTTCCCCATTGCAGAGTTCCACGTCCAGGGTGTCGACTTTACGCTCAGTGCCTTTAACTTGTCGAGCGCCCATGTGTCATACTCAACGGCGTGGATGGGTATCTTGCTTGTGCTTGCCATAGCTGTACCATTGGTTACCATCTTCCTCTTCAAGCGTCGTACGTTGCAGATACGTTTGTGCGCTGTTGAGGCTGTGCTGTTGCTTGGTGTTATCGTCTTTATTGCTCTATACTACTGGCTTGCTAACCGCATGTTCGAGGGCTTCGAGATTGAGCATAAGCAGCTCGGCTGGGCAGCTATTATGCCAGTGCTATCGCTTATCCTCGATGTGCTTGCCGCTCGCGCAATATTCAAGGATGAGGTGTTGGTGCGCTCGCTCGACAGAATTAGATAGTGGGTGGTGTAGCTAAAAAGTTAGGGGGTGACTAAAAAGTATTTTAGCCATCCCCAATTTGTGAAGTGAGGTTGAAGAAAAAGATGTAGTTTTAGGCATGTGAAGCCCGAAAAAGCGGAGTTTACTTGGCGTAAATGAGCATTTTGAGGGCGAGCATAACGACAAAATACACTTTTTATTCAGCCTCTTATCTTTTAATAGTAGTATTCGCGTGTCAGTCGTAGCTCTGTAACATAGTCGAGAAAGTATACGGTTGCCATCTGATGACCATCTTTGATAAATAGCTCGGCGCGTACCTCGTCGTCGGTGTTGTAGTAGGAGTCGTGGCACTTGATGGCTAACGCTCCTGATGTTAGGCCTTCACCCTCGACATATCTCACATCCTTAACCTCGGTGTTGAAATATATCCTTACGTCGGATTGGTAGATTGTGCCGTTGATAGTGCCGTCGGTGGTGATGGTTAGCTCTGCCTCGTTTATCACCTCGGCATCCTCTTCTTTGGAGTTTTTCTCTGTGAAATCGACTACGAATCCATTATCACCATTCTTAATTGTCATCTCCATGGGCAGGTGGTTGAGCTTGCCCTCATTGATGATATGCCACTCGCTATCGGCATTACTTATGTTTGTGCCCTTTGTGTCGACAATGATATCTCTGAAGTAGTCGCTGGGACTATTGTCATAGGAGCTGTAGTCGCGTAGAATATATACATTCTCCCTCTCTTCATCTGCGATTATGGCATCTACGTTGGTCATGCGCTCGGCAATCTTCTCTCGCTCGGCATCATCTGTCTCGTTGATGTAGGCGTCGAGGAGCATGATGTTATTAATAAGGCTGCACTTCTCGTCGAAGTCGCGGTATACGGTCTGGGCGATTATCTCACCTGTGCTTTCTGGCTGACGCTCGCCACCATCGTATATCTTACATGCGGTCATCATTACCGCAATGGCTGCTATAAAATATCTCGTTCTCATCATCGCTATCTTTTGCTGTTAAACCTAAAGCCTATGCCGGCACGTGCCGAGCCACTTATGCCCTCGCCAATCTCTATAAAGCCGTAGAAGCCCTTGCCTACGCTCATGCCCCATAGCGTTATGTCGCCCATGGGCCATAGCATGCCGTTGGCACGCTCTATATGTATTGCTGCACCTACGCCCACTGCCGAGTACATCTGTACCCACTCGCGGCGCAGCCACTCGAAGCGAACCGTGAGTAACGCACCTACCGAGTAGTAGTCGTCGCGGTAGAATATCTCGTTGGTGATGGCGTTGCGTCGTGCCCGCCATGTGGCGGCAAATGACCCCTTGAAGCCGATAGATAGCCACGAGTTGAGTTTCGTGTCGTACTCAACCATAAGGTTCTGGAGTGCATAGGTAGGCCCCCAGTAGTAGCGACTGTTGTGTACTCTGTCCGATACGCTACTTGGGGTATAGTCGCTCCATGATATGCCATCGTGGAAAATTGTCTGCACTATGCCTGGTGCGCTGTAACCTATGCGGATGTTGTGCTGCCAGCGTATATCCTGATAGTTCTTACTCTGCTTGGTAATTGGCTGTGGCTGTTGCTCTGTTGTCATATATCCCGACACACGGTCGTATACGAGCTGGTCGGTGATGACATCTTGTGCCGAAAGGGTAGTAGGTAGCGCTATGAGTAGTGCGCATACCATATATCTATATATAGTTTGCATAGCTATCTCTGTTTTGAGTTAATACGATATCCAAATCCCACGTTGAATACGCCACGTGAGCCGTAGCCCACCTCGGCATATCCAAACCAACGACGACCTACACTGATGCCCAAGGGCTTGACGTCGAAGGCGCAGTAGGAGAAGTTGAGGATGTTGCCAGCGTAGCCCTCGCACCTCTCGATGCCCACGCCAAGCGCAAAACTTGAGTATAGCTGCACGATGCCGTGGCGCAGCCATGCGAAGCGACCTATTGCCATGATGGCTACATGGTGTAGCTCTTTTCTATCTATGCGCTGGTGATTGATAGGGTTGTAGTAGTTGCGTATGCCGCCTACCCATGTCACCGTGCCACCGACGCTTGCCCACTCGTTAATCCAGTAGCCGTAGTCGAAGCTCGCCGAGTACCAGTTCGCTGGCCCTGTGTAGTGGGGTTGCTCAATATATTTATCTAACGTGTTACTACCATTGTTGGCTCTCTCACCATATGAGTCTGTTGCGCCCCACGATATACCGAGGCGTAGCTCGTGGCTCTTGGGCAGCAGTGGCTTGGTTGGCGATAGCTCAAACTGGGTGTTGCGCTTGGCTGGGGTGAACTTCACCTCGTAGGTGCCAAGCGAGTCGCGGAAGTGGTAGTGGTGCTGAGCGTAAAGATCGTTTGTCGAACAGATGACAACTGCTGCGATCACCACCATCATACGCACTAAATTCTTCGTTGCGGTGCTCATAATTTGTGGGTTTTGTTTAATGCAAAGATACACTATATTATGTGGTGAAGCAAATTTTGAGGCCAACAATTTTTCCGCGCGGCTGAGTGTAATAGCTTGAAAATAAGTGTCATATGTGATGGTGTTTGTATTGATTTTTCATAGTATTGATAATCAATGAGTTATGTGTAATACGTTGATTGTTAGTATTTTGGTTAATATTGGCGCATTTTTTTATTGCGATATAAAAATCTTTTTGTATCTTTGTGGCAATTAAGGGGTGCTAATCCTTGTGACACTTGTGTGGTAGTGCGCATATCCACCGTGGTGTCGTGATGATGGCTGAGATTATACCCATTGTACTGGATACGGATAATGCCGAGACCAGGATTGGAAATATCTTATAAATGCCCCTTTTCAACTTAATTAACTTTAAAGTATGAAAAGGTTTTTTTCTTTATTAGGCGTACTGCTAATTCTACATGGTACGTCGTCGGCTCAAGAGCAACATGCCGACTCATTAAAGGTCTATGAGTTTGAGGCTGTCGAGGTGCAGACAACCGCAGCCAAGCGTACAACACCCGTAGCACAGGATAATCTATCGCGTGAGGATATTGTGCGTTCGAGCTATGGTAACGATATGCCCTCGCTATTGGCCCTCACGCCCTCGATGATTGCTACAAACGAGACTGGTATTGGCATCGGTGCGACATCCATGCGTCTACGCGGTACAGACGCTACGCGTATTAATGTGACTATTAACGGCGTGGCCATGAACAACCCCGACTCTCACTCGATGTATTGGTACGATACGCCCGATCTAATGTCGTCCGTAGGCTCGATACAGGTGCAGCGTGGCGCAGGTGTCTCGACAAATGGCACAGGAGCCTTTGGCGGCTCGGTGGCGATGACTACCGATGCTCTCACGCCAAACTTTCGTGGCTCGGCATCGCTATCCTATGGCTCGTATAACACAAATAAGCAGGCTTTGCATATCTCGTCGGGTTTGATGCGTGACCACTGGGTCGTTGATGCTCGACTCACGCACATAGGCTCCGATGGATATATCGAGCGCGGCTCGACAGACCTCAAGAGCTACATGGCACAAGTAGGCTATTATGGCGACGATACGAAGGTCAAGCTCTTGTCATTCGGTGGCTCGGCGAAGACATACCTAACATATAATGGTGTGTCGCGTGAGGATATGCGTCGCTACGGTCGTCGCTACCATGACTCAGGACAGTATGTTACATCCGATGGCCCATTTGTGTTGGAGGATGGCACGCACGTAGACTACTACGATGACCAGACGGATAACTACCTTCAGATAAATAATCAGCTTGTTGTTAACCATCGCTTCGATGAGCGTTGGCAGCTCAACACCACACTCTTCTACACCTATGGCTTTGGCTACTATAACCAGTATAAGGATGATGCTTGGTTAGCGGGCTATACCAACCTCGTAACCGATAAGGAGCAGGGCGACCTTATACGCCATAAGCTGATGCGTAACCACCTTGGCGGTATTAACGCAGCCGCAACGTACAACACTAAAAACCTTGACCTTACGTTTGGTGGCTCGTGGAGCTACTACACCTGTCCTCACTGGGGTACGCTATCGTGGGTCGATGGCCTCGACAGCAAAGATGTCAGAGGTCGCTGGTACGATAACGACGTTACGAAGCAGGATGCTAACGCCTTTGTACGTGCTGACTGGACCGTGTTGCGTGGCTTGATGGATAATGAACTACACCTCTTTGGCGACTTGCAGTATCGCTATGTGCATTACAAGGCATGGGGTACGAATGACAATGCCATCTGGGGTGATGAGGGCGTTACGATGCAACCTATCGATGTCAATGTGAAGTATAACTTCTTCAACCCTCGCGTAGGTGTCAGCTACATCCACCATCGCCATAATATCTTTGCCTCGGCGGCTGTGGCACACCGCGAGCCTACGCGCTCGGACTTCACTGACCGCCATATGTTTGCTGCCGACGATAGCTACCCTAAGCCAGAGCGCCTCATTGATATTGAGGTTGGCTATACCTATACAGCTCCGCGTGTTACGGTGGGCGTAAACCTATACTATATGCTCTACCACAATCAGCTTGTGGCTACGGGTATGGTCAACGATGGCGACGATGCACTCAATACCAATGTTGACAAGAGTTTTAGACGAGGCGTCGAGCTTATGGCATCATGGAAGACCACGAAGTGGCTCACGCTCTCGGCAAATGCTACGCTGTCCGAAAATAAGATACGCGACTATGTCGATATGCTCAAAGATAGCCCCACGTATGGCGAGAACCTCGGCACGATGACCATCTCATACTCGCCATCGGTCGTGGGCTCGCTTATCGCCGACTTCCACGTTAAGGGCTTCAGCGCCCAGTGGCATACGCAGTATGTTGGCAAGCAGTACTTCACGAATAACGAGGTCGAGGCTCTATCGCTTGATGCCTACTGTGTGACGAACCTTAACCTCGGCTATATATGGGCGTATGGCAAGGAGCGTAGCGTGCGCTTTGGCTTGGCTGTAAACAACCTCTTCTCGACGCTCTACGAGTCGAATGGCTACGGCTACTCATATATGTGGGGTGACGAGCGCTACGACGAGGCATTTTACTTTCCACAGGCACCAATCAACTTCTTAGCAAACGTAACGGTTAACTTCTAAACCTATGGAGCTAAAACTTATACTGCAAATTGTTGGTACAGTGCTCGGCCTTTTATATCTATGGCTTGAGTATAGAGCGAATATATGGCTGTGGATTATTGGCGCGATTATGCCTATGGTGCATGGCGTGCTGTACCTTACAAGTGGTATCTATGCCGATGCTGCCATGCAGCTATACTACGTTGCGGCAGGCATCTATGGCCTTGCGGTGTGGCGCCGTAGGCCAAAGAGTGGTGGCGAGGAGATTAAGATACGCCATACGCCACGTCGTTGGATACCATCGCTGTTTGCAGTATATGCTCTGCTCCATGTAGCACTCTACTTTGTCCTTACGGAGTTTACCGATAGTCGTGTGCCAGTTATGGACTCTATGTCTACGGCGCTCAGCATCGTTGCTATGTGGATGCTCTCGCGTAAGCTCGTCGAGCAGTGGTTGGTGTGGCTTATTGTCGACATGATTAGTGTCGGACTCTATATCTACAAGGATATACCCATCACTGGACTGCTCTATACGCTCTACTGCGTGTTGGCTATTGCGGGCTATCTGCGCTGGCGACGAATGGCACGGGCGTAAAACAAGGAGGTGACTAAAAAGTATTTGTTAGGAGGCTGAATAAAAAGATGTAGTTTTAGGCCTGCGAAGCCCGAAAAAGCGGAGTTTACTCGGCGTAAATGAGCATTTTGAGGGCGAGCATAACGACAAAATACACTTTTTATTCAGCCTCCTCTTCGTTATATATCTTATCGTAAATCTCGCGTAGCTTATCGGGCGAGGCTATTAGATGGCGCAGCTCCTCCAAGCGCGCCTCATTCTTCGAGCCCTCAATCCATAGTTTGAGGTAGCCACCATAGTCGTACTTCTCGTGCAGATGCTCCAGCATACGTGCATATCCCTCCTCCTTGTCTAACTCAGGGTGGTGCGATAGAGTATACTGTATCGTACGACGTATGATTGTCTCGCTCTCGATGACGCGGTCTGCCTCGGCAACAATACGTCCATAGATGGTGCGTGGTGCACTCTTGGATGAGGCGCGGTGGTCCTCCACGGCATCAGCCATCGTAGCTATCTGCTCCGTGCTAAACCAGCGCAATAACTCGCTATCTTCGAGCATTATACGCTTAGACTCCGTATGGTGTGTGTCGCGACCATAGGTGAGACCTACATCGTGGTAGGCGGCAATGGCGTATGCCATATTGCAATCGAGGTTGTGTGCCTCGGCAAGGGCGAGGCTCTGCTCGATAACTATTGCCACATGGTCGCGCTTGTGTGCTGCATCGAAGCTATCGTAGCGGGGGATAATCTCGCGCTCGATGTACTCTCTAAGATCTCTTGTTACCATAGCTATCCAACAACAACCTCGACGAGGTCCTCACGTTTTAGATACTTGCGCGCCAAGTCGCGTACGTCCTCTGCGGTGATAGCGAAGATGGTTGCCACGCTCTGCTCGGTAGCACTGTTGTCCATGCCACACATAATATTCTCGATGGTGACATCGGCAATGCCAAAGGGACCATCCAAGATACGCAGTATCTCGCCAATCATCACATTCTTAACCATCTGCAACTCTTCGTCTGTCATTAGCTCCTCGCGTAGTTGCTCAATCTCGGCGTATATCTCGCGTAGGGCATCTTCGCGACACTCGCGTGCCACCTGTGTGGCTATGGCGAGGTAGCCCTCCTTGTCGAAGTTGACCATCGCGGCCATGACGCCATAGGTGTAGCCATGCTCCTCGCGTAGGTTCTGCATAAGGCGTGAGCCGAAGTAGCCACCAAGGGCTGCTGCTACAACCTGCATGCCCACGAAGTCGGAGTGTGTGCGTGTGAAGAGTAGACGTCCAATACGTATTGACGACTGAAGGGCGCTATCTATGTCACGACGTAGGGCGTGTGTAGTGCTACATGATGGAAATGCAACCTCGTGTGTAGTTCCCATAGGTAGTGCCTCGACAATGTTGCTAATGATGTTGTATACCTCGGTGTCGATATTTCCGCTACACACCACGAAGCAGTTGTCGGCGGTGTATAGCTCTCGATATAGTGCGATGAGGTCCTCGCGATGTAGCTCGTCGTATAGATTTTCGTGTGACGATATGCCATAGGGGTGGCTCTTGCCAAAGAGTGCCTCGGCAAAGAGCTCGCGCGACTGCATATCTACCTTCTTACGCTCGATGGTAAGGCCCTGCTTGCGCTTCGAACAGTATATATCGAACTCGCGCTCAGGGAATGTAGGGTGTAGCACAACCTCACGTGCCACCTCGGCCGTTGGTGCGAAGAACTTTTTGAGCGAGCAGAACGATATGTAGGTGTAGTCGCGGTCGATGTTGACATCGAAGTATGAGCCGTAGAAGTCGAGCTTCTCGGCTATCTGCTGCGCACTCATATTCAGTGTGCCCTCGCTAAGCATGTTTGCTGTTGCCGATGCGCTGAAAGGCTTATGCTGCATCGATGTGCCCGCATGAAAGACGAACGTAAGACGCACAACCTCGAAGTCGTCGGAGTGTAGCGTGTAGATGGGTACGCCATTGCTTGTCGTGCGCTGTGTGGCGCGAGGCATATCTACGCTGTCGGGGATTACTATGGCTGGCTGTGGTCTCATTGTATGCTCTCTTTAGCTCGGTAAATAAGTGTTGATGAGTTGTTCTCGGTGAAGCATCTTCGGGCAAAGTCCATCACCTCATCGCGCGTCAGCGAGCGGTATATCTCGGCCTCGCGGTTTATCAATGTAATGTCGCCCAACATCTTGTAGAACGATAGGTTGAGTGCCTTGTTCATGATGTTTATCTCACCCATGAGCATATTGGCCTCAAACTTATTTTTTACCTTCTCCATCTCATACTCCGATATGTTTCCCTCGATGATATCGCGCAGCTCACCCCATAGTGCCTCTTCGGCCTCCTGTTCCGTGGTCTCGGGCATTAGGCGACCCTTGATGATGAACAACCCTGCATCAAGGCTTCCGGTGATGTAGGCGTTGACACTCGAAAATAGCCCGCGTTCTTTGATAAGCCGATTTACAAGGCGCGATGACTCGCCGCCTGCCAGTAAATCCGATGTTAGGTCGCCAAGGAAGAAGTCGCGCGAATCTCTGTCGCCCATATGGAAGGCAACTTGGATGTCTGTCGCTGGTACGTCGCGCTCCACCTCCAAGCGTCGTGGCTCGGTCTGCTCTGGCTCTGTGGGTATTGGGGCTATCTCGCCTCCCATATCTTCGATGTCGGCGAAGTACTCCTCGGCCAAGGCTATCATCTCATCCTCGTCGATATCTGCCGAGATGGCAAGTATAGCTTGTGAGGGGCGATAGTGCAGGTCGTAGAACGAGCGTACATCGTCGATTGTAGCACGCTCGATATGTTCGGGTGTGATGCCTATTGTTGCCCAACGATAGGGGTGACGCTTGTAACAAAGGTCGCGCAGCAGAAGTAACTCATCGCCGTAGGGCTGGTTGAGATAACGCTGCTTAAACTCCTCTATTACAACATGCTTCTCGGTGTCGCACACCTCCTCGCTGATATTTAGATTGCGCATACGGTCGCTCTCCAACCATAAGGCTGTCGATAGGTTCTCCTTCGGAAGCGTTATGTAGAAGTCGGTGTAGTCGTTATTCGTGAAGGCGTTGTTCTCGCCACACGCCATCTGCACAGGGATGTCGAAGTCGGGGACATTGTGCGTGCCTCGAAACATAAGGTGCTCGAAGAGGTGGGCAAAGCCTGTCTTTGTCTCGCTCTCGTTACGCGCGCCTACCTTATATAGGATGTTTACGGCGGCGAGCTTCGACGACCTGTCGCGGTTGACTAATATTTGCAGTCCGTTGGCGAGTCTCTTCTCTTTGTACTTTATCATAGCTGTTGATTATTCAATACAAATATACGAAAAAATGGGGGATTACCAACTTTTGAAGCATTTTTTGTGAAGTTATTGTGTTATAATGTGGCAATTATTTTATACATTTGTGATAGCAACCATGTAAAACGTGTATGACTCAAACTAATACTATACAGAAGTCGCTCGCTCGACGCCTCTTCGATACCTATGTCATAGATGCCCTTAGCTTTATGGCTATGGGTCTCTTCTGTTCGCTTATCTTGGGCCTTATCGTCAAGCAGATAGCCTCTATCGAGGGCCTCGACTTCTTAATGGATATTGCGACGCTGTTGCAGTCTGCGCCTGTTGTTGGTGGTGCCATCGGCTTGGCCATCGCTTTGGGATTGAAACGAGACCTGCTTGTCACCATCTCGGCCGTGGGTGTCGGAGCGTTAGGTTACCAGTTTGGTGGACCTGTTGGTGCATATCTTGCCGCTATTGTCGGTATAGAGGCAGGTTCGTTAGTGTCTAAGCGTACGCCCGTGGATATCATCATCACACCCCTTGTGGCAGTTATCGTTGGTGGTCTGTTTGCGAAGTATTGCTGTGCTCCTATCAACGAGTGGGTGATGTCGTTGGGCGCTGTTATCAACCGCGCTACGCAACTCAACCCCTTTGTAATGGGCGTTGTAGTCTCGGTGATGGTTGGTTGTATACTGACACTGCCAATTAGCTCTGCGGCGCTGTGTATCTCGATAGGTATTGGCGGTTTGGCTGCGGGTGCTGCAACGGTGGGATGCTGTGCGCAGATGGTTGGTTTTGCTGTTATCAGCTATAAGGATAATGGTATGGGCGGCCTTATATCGCAGGGCCTCGGTACGTCGATGCTTCAGATTGGAAATATTGCTCGAAAACCTATTATATGGCTTGCACCTACGCTCACATCTGCAATCCTTGGACCTGTATCTACCGTTTGGCTAAAGATGACGAATAGTGCTGCTGGCGCAGGTATGGGTACGTCGGGTCTTGTAGGTCCTATCGGCTGCTGGGAGAGTATGGCGCCCACGATGAATCATGCGACACTCCTTATCGAGATTGTTGGACTCTATTTTATTGCTCCCGCCGTATTAAGCCTGCTTATACATATGGCTATGAAGCGTATGGGCTGGGTTGAGGATGGCGATATGAAGCTAAAACGATAATACCATGAGACGCATTGCACTACTAATATTTGCCATTGTGTTATGCTCCGTGTCGCTCTCGGCGCAGGACTTCAAGAGTGTGCGCAAGAAGCCTGACTACTGGGGTGATACGGAGGTCGTGGTCAAGGAGCGCAACGGCTCGGAGATTTATACTGCGACCATTAACAAACCTAATTACTGGGGCGAGGTGCGCATCGACTATGAAGATGCAAGAGGCTACCGTGCTGGATATTCAATAGTTAAGAAGGCTGACTACTGGGGTGAGGTACGTGTCGAGCACTACATTAAGGATGGCTCTCGCGATGGTTATAGCATTATCGAGAAGCCTGATTACTGGGGCGTTACGGAGGTTAAACACTACGATGCTCGCAGCAATATGGTGGCACGCTCGAAGTGTAATAAGCCCGACTACTGGGGTGAGATACGTGTTGAGCACTACGATAGGTCGGGGCGTAGGATAGGTGTCTCGGAGATAAATAAGCCCGACTACTGGGGTGAGCAGACCACCGAGCACGACTTCGACGATAACTGGTCGATGTCGAACATCGCCCTGCTCTATATCTTCACAATGGAGTATTGATATTTCGTACAATAATCCATATGTTTTGTACATTAACGGCTTGTTTATTTTGTGGTGTGTAATACTATATTTACCTTTGCTATATCGAACAAATATAATAATACTTAATACGATGAAAAGATTCTTAATTACTATGGCTGCCATATTGTTGTGCGCGCCATGCCTCTTTGCAACGACTCCATCTGATGATGCGGAGTCACAGGGTCAGCAGACCCAACCGGCCAACTTCACCGTTACCGTTGGCGATGTAACCTTTAAGATGATATGGGTCGAGGGCGGCCGTTTTGATATGGGTAGCCCTGCTGGTGTGGGCAACAGTAATGAACAGCCTCGCCATAGTGTTACGCTTGATGGTTATTGGATAGCAGAGACTGAGGTTACCCAGGGTTTGTGGCGAGCTGTTATGGGTGCTGAAAAGGGCTGGACTCAAGGCTATGGCTATGGAACTAATTATCCAGCATACTATGTTAGCTACACTGAGGCGATAGATTTCTGCAAAGAGTTAAACGCGAAGACCAACTACAAATATAACTTCACCTTGCCCACTGAAGCACAGTGGGAGTATGCCGCCCGTGGAGGTAATAAGAGTAATGGATATACTTATAGCGGTAGCAACACTCTTGATAATGTAGCGTGGTATTGGAATAATAGTAATGGTAACAATGGAAATACCTATGGTACACATGAGGTAAAGACCAAGTCATCTAACGAGCTTGGTATCTACGATATGAGCGGTAATGTATGGGAGTGGTGTAGTGATTGGTATGGCAAAAATTACTACAAAGAAAGTCCCCCAAAGAACCCAAAGGGTCCATCGACTGGAGACCGCCGCGTGCTCCGCGGAGGTAGCTGGGCAGCTTTGCCGATTACTGCCGAGTCGCTCATCGCGACGGCACGCAATCCCGGCAGCAGTGACTTCGATTTCGGCTTCCGCCTCGCTGTCTCTTCGAGTTTATAAGGAATTTTATTCTACCCTAAGCTATAACTAAAAAGAGAGTGTTGTCCACGACAACGCTCTCTTTTATCTGTACTCTGTACTCTGTACTCTCTTCCTCTACTGGTGCTCTGGGCGAAGTAGATCCTGAACAACCTTCACTGGCGAGAATGTCGAGATTGGTACCTCCACAAAGATGGTGTTCCAATTGGCCATAGCGCCATTCCAGAGGCCTGGAAGCTCCTGGGCACGAAGCTCGCGGCCGCCTGCCGACTTCGACGAGATAAAGCCAGTCTTAGGGTCGGTATACTTCGTGAGGTCATACTTCGTACCATCGTAACGCATAACACCGCAAACCAAGTCCACGGGGTTGAAGTGCGTTGCCTCCTTCATAAGATGTATATCCTCCTTGGCAATCTGGCTCGACTCGGCAATCTGCAACTGCTCGCGGCCCTCGTCGTCGCGTACCCAGAATGGACCACCACCAGGCTCACCCTCATTCTTTACCATGCCGCAGACGCGGATAGGACGGTCGAGAGTTGCGATGATTAGCTCGCGTGATGCATTCTCTGGAAGCTTGCAGCATAGCTCGTCGCGGAGGAAGGCTACGGCCTCGGCATCCCTGTCCTCGCCTCGCTCGTAGGCACGTAGAAGCTCGAAGAGTCGCTCCTGAAGACGTAGTAGCTCGCCTGCCAACACGCGCTTGAAGGTGATGGTGTCAGCCTTGCGCTCGTCAGTAGTTACGTTATCGATATTCTTAACAAAGATGATGTCGGCGTTGAGTTTGTCGAGGTTGGTGATAAGGGCACCATGACCCGCAGGGCGGAACAACAACTTGCCATCCTCGGTACGGAATGGGGTGTTGTCGGGGTTAACGGCAATAGTGTCGGTAGCAGGGCTCTGTATCGAGAAGCTAACGTCGTACTTCACGCCAAACTTTTCCTCGTAGTGACGCTGGCGCTCTGCAAGAAGAGCCTCGAAACCGGCCTGATGCTCAGGTGATACGGTGAAGTGTATCGCTGCACGCTCGCCATTTGAGGCGTATAGCGCGGCCTCCACAAGGTGCTCCTCAACGGGCTTGCGTGCACCCTCCTTATAGGCGTGGAAGGTTACAAGGCCCTTAGGCTTAGAGCCGTAGGCAAGGCCATCGATAATGATGTTGCGAACGACATCCTTATCCTCAATCTGCGGTTTTAGGAACTTGGCGAGCTCGGCAAAGAATGCAAACTTTTCGAGGTTGACAATCAACTTGTCTATGCCTGGCGTACGCTTGTCGTCGTTGACATACTCGAAAAGCTCCTTGAACATACGCGTTGCTGCGCCCGATGCAGGAACAAACTTGAGGGTGCGGAGTGACGATACTCGCTCAGCGTAGTATGCCTCAGCACTCTTAACCGCGTTGTCATCAAGCTGCTTCACACCATCGCCACCCGATGCTGCACGCACCACTGGAAGTGATGGAAATCCTCTACGAAAGTTCTCAATCTGTTGTTTTACCTCCTCGACGCTCATGCCACGAGCCTCGATAAGGGCGATGTCTTGTGCGGTAAACATAGTAGTATATGGGTTGGTTATTAATTTTTCGGTTGAATAAAATCTGCTTGCGCACTATTATTGTCGAAAATTTCTCCCAAATATAGTAATTTTTTTTTAACTTTGCACTATGATACATATTTATAATAACATAAACATCGCTCCACGCATAAGTTTCGGCGTTCACCACCAGGTGAAAACGCTCGTGGAGTTCGAAAACGTAGAGGACCTGCGTAGCTATTTTAGTGAGCATAACCCCGAAAAGTGGTATATCCTCGGTGCTGGCAACAACACCCTCTTTACGCACGACTACGATGGGGTTGTCCTTACGCCCGTATGTCGCGAGTTGGAGGTGTTGGCTGAGACTGATGACTATGTAGATATTCGTGTCGAGGCGGCTGCCGACTGGGATACTCTCGTGCAGTGGAGCGTCGACAAGGGGCTGTGGGGTATGGAGAACCTCTCGGCAATACCCAGCTCTGTGGGTGCTGCTCCGGTGCAGAATATAGGTGCCTATGGCGCTGAGGCTAAGGATGTCATCACTCATGTTGAGTACTTCGATTGCAGAACGATGAATGTCGTGCGCCTTACAAACGAGGAGTGTCGCTTTGCATATCGAGAGAGTATCTTCAAGCAGGAACTTCGCGGCGTGGCAATCATCATGGCTGTCGAGATGCGCTTGTGGCGTGCCCCAAAGCCAAATCTTGGCTACGGCGATGTGATGCGCGAGGTGGAGGCGTTGGGTGGTGTGTCGCTTGCGAATATCCGTTGTGCTATAACCGCCATCCGCGGCCGTAAGTTGCCCGACCCAAAGGTCTTGGGTAATGCCGGTAGCTTCTTCAAGAATCCAATCGTCGAGCGCGAGGTTGCCGAGCGACTCCTTGACGAGTACCCATCTATGCCTCACTACGATGTACCTGGTGAGCCTAACAAGGTTAAGCTTGCTGCGGGATGGCTTATCGACCAGTCGGGATTGAAGGGCTATCGTGAGCATGGCGTAGGTGTGCACGAGCATCAGGCTCTCGTCTTGGTGAACTATGGCACAGCTTCGGGTTACGATGTCAAACATTTTGCCGACTTCGTTATTAGCGTTGTTGAGCATAAGTTTGGCGTGGCTATATCTCCTGAGGTAAATATTTTGTAGAGCGGCGCTATGTCTCTTGTTGCGAGGTTTCGTGAGTTCGTAGCTCATCATGGGCTCTTTGAGCATGACGATAGGGCGCTTCTCGCTGTGTCGGGAGGTGTCGACTCTATGGTGCTTATGAGGCTTATGGTGGATGCTGGCTACCGCTTTGCTGTGGCTCATTGTAACTTCCAACTGCGTGGTGCTGAGAGCGATGGCGACGAATGTCTCGTTGAGCAGGAGGTAGCTAAGTTGGGCGTAGAGTATCACTCTACGCGCTTCGATACCGTGGGTGTTATGGCTGAGACCGGTGAGTCGATGGAGATGGCTGCACGCCGTCTGCGTTACGCATGGTTCGAGGAGCTGTGCGATAAGCATGGCTACTCGGTAGTGGCTGTTGCTCACCATCTTGACGACTCCATCGAGACCTGCTTTATAAATATGTTGCGTGGTACAGGTCTTCGTGGTCTTACGGGTATATCGGCGCGAAACAAACGCGTTGTGCGACCTCTGCTATTTGCTACGCGCGATGAGATATTGAGTTTTGCCAAAGCCAATAATATCGCGTTTAGAGAGGACTCGTCGAATAGTTCGACCAAGTATCTCCGCAATAGGATAAGACATGAGGTTGTTCCTATGATGCGAGAGATTAATCCTCAGTATACCAGCGTGATGCGTCGTAATATTGCGATGCTCGACCAGGCTCAACAATATATCGATGCCTCGATAGCACGTATTAAGAGCGATGCACTTCATTCGTTGGGTGATGGCTGCAAATTAGATGTCAATGCTATCGACGCCTCGTTGCCCCGTAGCTTCGTAATCTATGAGATACTAAACTCGGAGTTTGGCTTCAAGGGCGATGTCGTTGATGATATATGCGCAGCGTTGGATAGTGGTGTGTCAGGCCGTCGCTTCTATGCCTCGCAGATGGTGGCCGTAGTTGACAGAGGATGTGTCATCATAACACCTAAAGATAGGTCGGCTGCGAGGTGCGATACACTCCTTCTCGAGGAGGCGGGTAGCTATGAATATGGTGGGCTGACGCTGAATTTTGAATATCTCGATGTCAGTCGTGTTGAAACCCTCGACCAAGGCGCTAACGTGGCGCTACTGGATGCCGATAAAATCACCTATCCTTTACAGGTAAGGGCGTGGCGTGATGGTGACTCGTTTGTGCCACTCGGCATGCAGGGACGTAAAAAGATAAGCGACTTCTTAGTAGACAGCAAAGTCTCTATTGTCGACAAGCAGCGACAGATGCTACTACTGTCGGATAGTGATGTTGTGTGGGTTGTGGGTCGCCGTATTGACAATCGTTTTGCGATAACAAAGAATACCGAAAGAGTGCTCCGCGTGAGTATTAACCGAATATTTAGTTAACAATGGCTAAAACACAGAGCTTCAGCAGTTGTGTTACTGCATATAATACTATAATGGCGGATATCGAGGCGCGCCGTTTCGCTCCTATTTACCTGCTCGCAGGTGATGAGGGCTACTTCATTGATGCTATTGCCGATAAGCTATCTTCGTCTATACTCAACGAAGCAGAGCGCTCGTTTAACCAGATAACCGTCTACGGCTTGGATAGCGACCCTGGAAAGATTGTTAACCTATGTCGTCAGATGCCGATGATGGGCGCCTATGAGGTGATAATCGTTAAGGAGGCTCAGCAGCTCTCGAAGATTGAAAATCTCGTTCATTACACATCGTCGCCGCAGTCCTCGACAATCCTTATTATATGCTACAAGAATAAAGAACTTGGGCGTGGTCTCGACAAGCGCACGGCATTCTATAAGAGTTGTGCAAAGAGCGGTGTTGTCTTTGAGTCAGTCAGACCTCGCGACTACGAGGTTGATGCGTGGCTGACATCTTATATCTCACATGCGGGCATGAGTATCGACCCAAAGGCTATGGCGATGCTCAAGGAGCATGTGGGTATGGATTTGAGTCGTATGGCACACGAGGTGGATAAGCTTGCTGTCTCGATGTCGGCGAACGAGCGACGTATCACCGATGCTCATATCGAACAGTATATTGGTCTGTCTAAGGAGTTTAATACCTTTGAGCTTAACGATGCTGTCCTCAAACAGGATGTGGCGCGTGCTATGCGTATTGCCGACCACTTTGGTCACAACCAGAAGAGTTATCCTATAACTCTTGTAATCACCGTTCTATTCGGTCTCTTTCAGCAGCTCTTCTTGCTTAATTACCACATGTGGCAGAGCCGCCGCCGTAATATCCCATTCCCATCGGATAACGAGCTTATGCCTGCTATCCGTGTGAATAATATGTATGCTCTGCGAGAGCTTAAGGCCAATGTGGGCAGATGGGAGAACCGCCGTGTCTTCCATGTCATCGGTTTGCTACGTGAGTATGATGCTAAGAGCAAGGGAATTAATAATGGCGGTTTGGATAATGCACAGCTCCTTAACGAGCTGCTGTTGAAGATTTTTACACCACTTTAAGCACATGAGAAGTATCGCATGGATAGATGGTAGGGTGGTCGAGGCTTCGCAGCTTCGACTCGACGTGCCCTATGTTATGCAGCGTATTCATACTCTCGGCGGAAAGGTTTATGGCGCTAACACCCATGTTGTTATAATGCGCGAGGCATCGGAGTATATGTTTGGTTTTAGCTCGCTTGTGGCTGCTGCCGATGTCGAACGAATAGCCTCCAAACTTGTTGCTTGTGCTAATGCCCCGATGGATTATAGTGTGCCTGTTGTGATGCGACTTGATGCGCGCGGAGTGTTATCGTTCGAGGTTGAGAAGCCTACCTATGGCCATGGTATATATCTTCGAGCAAGACGCTATGCTGGTGTAGAAATTGAGCATGTTGTGCCATGTCCTATTGTTGCCCAGAGCTCCGAGAGCGTGGCTTCGGATGCTATGACTACACGTCGTGTTGCTCACCTTGGCGGTGATGTGGCGGTGCGTGTCGACGCAGAGGGTAATGTTTTGAGTTGCCCATGGGCGCCTATCTTCGTATTCTATAAGGGGCGTCTCTATACTCCGATGGAGTATCCATCGGTCGAGTACCGAATGGTGTCGAGGGCTGCAAAGGCGGCTAACGTGGAGCTTGCTGTCTATCCTATTCCAAGCTCTGCGCTGGGACGCATAGAGGAGATTTTCATTGTCGATATTATGGGCGTATCGGCGCTCGCCTCGATAAAAAATCATAGGCTCCGATCATCCGTGGCAATGAAGCTTGCCAAGGTGATGGAGCCTAAGTAGAAGTTCTCTTTTAGTGCTGCTATATGTTGTCTATCGCATATAGATAAGCGCCTAATGATACGGCGTTGCTTGCACCAATATCCGAGATTGTTATACCTATGCGTTTCTCTGGGTCATAGACAACCTCATCGTCGCTTCCGTATACATTGATTTTGGTTGAGTTACCCTTTGCAAACTTTTCAAAATCAGCAGCATCATCGAGATTATACACACTCATCTGTACACGGTTAAGAGTATCACCCGAAAGGGTCTTAATCTGTGCGCGCATCTCTTCAATTAGAGCGGGCATAAAGTACTTTGAAGCACCCGCAAGACCACCTCCAATTACGATAATACCATCCATCAGTGTAACGGCTGTTGCCATTGCATCGCCCGCTACACGACCGAGTGTCGCGAAGGCCTCTTTGGCAGCTGTGGCATCACCCTCAGCGCTGCCCTCAGCAATGTCGAAAATATCCTTGGGCTGAAGCTCGCGCTCGTCGTGGCTAAGCTCGCGATAGACACGCTTCACGGCACGTATGGCAACACCATCCTCGACAAGGATGTTGGGGTAGTCGCGGTGCTTGAGGCAGAAGGTCTCGACGCATGAGTTGTCGCCAAGGTTGAGTCTGCCATCCATAACAAAACCGAAGCCAAAGCCAGTGCCAAAGGTGTAGCCTAAAAGGTTGCGGTAGCGTTTTGCTGAGCCAGCCTCCTCGAGGCGTCTGTTTATGCGTGGTAGGGCACCACCCATCGCCTCGCCATAAGCAAATAGGTCGGCATCGTTGTTGATGAATACAGGAATGTTGAAATGTCTCTGAAGCATAGGACCGAGTGCTACGCCATCGCGGAACGATGGGAAGTTGGGGAGGTATCCTCCAATGATGCCATTGCGATAGTCGGCAGGGCCAGGGAAGGCGAAGCTTATGGCTACGGGTTTCTCTGGAAGAGTGTTGATAATCTGCTCAAATCCAGATACTAATGTCTTCAAGCATAGGTCGAGGTCGTGTGCCGAAGAGGGTAGTGTGAGTGACTGGCCAACGGGTTTGCCATCTGCCATTGCTGTAAATACGAAGTTTGTGCCGCCAGCGTCGAGCGTCACTACAATAGGTGTGTTCATAGTTTGATGTTGCATTGTTAGACAAAGGTATGAATATTTTTTCTAATTGTCAATAGCCGTATATGTCATTGCATATTTTTTCAAAATATGTAACACATTGCTTTGATTATTCAAAAAATAAACATATATTTGTGGGAATTTTTTTAGGGGCGCGCGTTCTGTGCTGTTGTAATGGGTAGATAGTCCCTGCAAACGGAGTGAATAAGAGATAAAAATATATACGAAAAATAACTTAAAATTTATTGAACTATGGAGAACAATAAACTTCAGGAGCTTACCAAAAAGCTCTACAATGAGGGCTTGGAGAAGGGGCGCTCAGAGGCCGATCGCCTTGTGGCTGATGCAAAGGAGGAGGCTGCTCGCATCCTTGCTGATGCTAAGGCTGAGGCTCAGGTGATTACTAAGGCTGCCGAGAACCGCGCAGAGGATATCGCTAAGAATGCGATGACCGAGATTTCGCTCGCTGGTCGCCAGGCTGTATCTAAGATTAAGGCTGAGTTGACTGAGGCTATCATCCTCAAGACTACTGGCGAGGCTGTTAAGGCTGCTGCTGTTGACGCCACTTTTGTCAAGGATATGTTGCTTGCAGTGGCTAATAACTGGAATGCAAACACATCGGACGTATCGCTCAAGGCCCTCTTGCCAGAGGATAAGCGTGCTGAGCTTGATGCTGCAATGCAGAAGGCATCTGCTGAGTTGCTCAAGGCTGGTATCGAGGTTGGTTACTCCAAGGATGTTAAGAGTGGCTTCAAGGTAGGCGAGAAGGATGGTGGTTACTACATCTCGTTCACCGATGAGAGCTTCGATGCTCTCTTCAAGGAGTACTTGCGCGAGAAGGTTTCTAACATGCTATACAAGTAATTAGGATGTTTGCAACGGAGTATTACTATTTGGTTGCCGGTCTTCGTGAGTGGACGTTAGACTCGGATACCAAGGGCTTTGATGCTCGTGAGATTATCGACGATATCGTCGAGGAGCTTACGAAGCGCGATCGTGAGGCTGTGCGTCTGCTTTATGCCTACTACGATTGCGAGAACATCATTGCTCGCTACGTGAAGCGCGACCGTCATAATCCTCTCGGCAATCTCTCTAAAGAGGATATTGAGGCTGTGATAGTCGAGCGTAACTACTCGATGCTCCCCAAGCGTATGGCTAAGGTTATCAAGAACTACGTAGAGGTTGATGATGATGACCGTGACGAGGATATCGTTCTTGATGACAGTTTTGAGCATGCACTATATAATGCCTATTACGAGGAGTTGGCCAACTCGAAGTGCCGTTTCCTCAAGGGGTGGGGTGAATTCGATCGCAACCTCCGCAATATCGCTGCAAGCATTGCTGCCCGTGAGGCTGGCCGTGCTATTGGTGATGTTGTTGTCGGTGGTGGCGATGTTGTCGAGCAGTTGAAGCGTTCGTCGGCGGCAGACTTCGGCCTTCGTGGTGAGTTGCCATATATCGATGCTGTCATCACGGCAGTTAGCGATGAGCGTAATATCGTGGAGAAGGAGCGTAAGATTGATGCTATCCGCTGGTCGGAGGCCGAGGAGATTGCCACTTTCGACTTCTTCAATATCAACTATATCCTCTCATACCTTGTCAAGGTTAATATCGTAGCACGCTGGATGATGCTCTCGCCAGAGGTTGGTCGCGAGATGCTCGATAGATTGATGCGCGAATTGGATGCCAAGGAGCTTGTGAATAAACAATAAAACATAAAATAAACGAATGAAAACATTAGGACGTGTAAACGGTATTATCTCGAACATCGTTATCGCCAAGGTTGACGGTGCGGTGGGTCAGAACGAGATATGCTACGTGTATTGTGGTGACACCCGCATGATGGCGGAGGTCATCAAGGTCATAGGCGATGAGGCCTATGTGCAGGTCTACGATAGTACGCGCGGTCTGAAGATTGGTGATAAGGTTGAGTTCGAGGGTCACATGCTCGAGGCAACTTTGGCTCCTGGTCTTTTGTCACGTAACTACGATGGTTTGCAGAACGACTTGGAGAAGATGGACGGCTTGTTCATCAATCGCGGCTCTATCACCGAGCCTATCGACTTTGAGAAGAAGTGGGAGTTCTCTCCACTGGCTAAGATGGGCGATAAGGTGTCGGCAGGTGCTTGGCTTGGTGAGGTTAAGGAGCAGTGGGTTATGCATAAGATTATGCTCCCATTCGTTATGCAGGGCACATATACCGTAAAGATTATTGCTGCCGCTGGTGAGTATAAGGTTACCGATACTGTTGCAGTTGTTGTTGACGCTGACGGCAATGAGTACAATATCACCATGGTTCAGAAGTGGCCAGTAAAGCAGGCTATCCGTTGCTTTACCGAGAAGCCTCGTCCATCACGTGTGATGGAGACAGGTGTTCGTGCTATCGATACTTTCAACCCACTTGCTGAGGGTGGTACGGGCTTTATCCCTGGTCCTTTCGGTGCAGGTAAGACCGTTCTTCAGCACGCCATCTCTAAGCAGGCGGATGCCGATGTGATTATCATCGTAGCTTGCGGTGAGCGTGCAAATGAGGTTGTGGAGATCTTCGCCGAGTTCCCAGAGTTGGTTGACCCACGTAATGGTCACAAGCTTATGGAGCGTACCATTATTATATGTAACACCTCTAACATGCCAGTTGCTGCCCGTGAGGCATCTGTATACACTGGTATGACCATCGGTGAGTACTATCGTTCGATGGGTTTGAAGGTGTTGGTAATGGCGGACTCTACATCACGCTGGGCTCAGGCATTGCGTGAGATGTCTAACCGCTTGGAGGAGCTTCCTGGTCAGGATGCGTTCCCTATGGACCTCTCGGCTATCATCTCAAACTTCTACGCACGTGCTGGTCTCGTGAAGCTTAATAATGGTGCAACAGGCTCAGTAACATTCCTTGGTACTGTATCACCTGCGGGTGGTAACCTTAAGGAGCCTGTTACCGAGTCTACAAAGAAGGCTGCACGTTGCTTCTACGCTCTTTCGCAGAGCCGTGCGGACTCTAAGCGTTATCCAGCTATTGACCCACTTGACTCATACTCTAAGTACTTGGAGTACCCTGAGATTCGCTCATACCTTGACGAGCATATCGAGAAGAACTGGGTTGATGCAGTTTACGAGGGTAAGACTATCGTTCAGCGTGGTAAGGAGGCAAACGACCAGATTAACATCCTTGGTGATGATGGTGTACCTGTTGAATACCATGAGCGTTTCTGGAAGAGCGAGTTGCTCGACTCTGTAATCTTGCAGCAGGATGCTTTCGACTCTATCGATGCAAACTGCCCAATCGAGCGTCAGAAGCTAATGTATAACATGGTATTGGATATTTGCCGTAAGTCGTTCGACTTGGCAGATTTCGACGAGTGCTCAAAGTTCTTCAAGGAGCTTATCTATCTGTTCCGTCAGATGAACTACTCGGAGTGGAAGTCGGCTCAGTTCGATGATTTCCGCAAGAAGATTGAGGCTTTGGTAAACGAGAAACTTGCAAAATAAGGAGGACAAGTTATGACAACACGAGCATTTCAGAAAGTATATACAAAGATTGATAACATCACCAAGGCTACCATTACGCTTCGTGCTACGGGCGTAGGTAACGATGAGCTTGCTACGGTAGGTGGTCGTTTGGCTCAGGTGGTAAAGATTATGGGCGAGAAGGTTACGCTTCAGGTCTTCGCTGGTACCGAGGGTCTTGCTACGGACTCGGAGGTTGTATTCCACGGCGAGCCTCCTGTATTGCGCGTATCTGACGCCCTTGCTGGTCGCTTCTTCAACGCCTATGGCGAGCCATTGGAGGGCGGTGAGCAGATTGAGGGTGAGGCACGCGAGATTGGTGGCCCTACCGTAAACCCATTCCGTCGTATTCAGCCTTCGGAGCTTATCGCAACAGGTATCGCAGGTATCGACCTTAACAACACCATCGTGTCGGGTCAGAAGATTCCATTCTTTGCCGATCCCGATCAGCCATATAACGCCGTGATGGCTAACGTGGCATTGCGTGCTAAGGCCGACAAGATTATCCTTGGTGGTATGGGTCTAACGAACGATGACTTCTTGTACTTCAAGCAGGTATTCGAGAACGCTGGTGCGTTGGATCGTATCGTATCGTTCGTAAACACTACCGATAACCCACCTGTGGAGCGACTCCTTGTTCCAGATATGGCACTTACCGCTGCCGAGTACTTCGCAGTAGATAAGGGCGAGAAGGTGTTGGTGCTTCTTACCGACATGACCCTCTATGCCGATGCCTTGGCTATCGTGTCAAACCGTATGGACCAGATTCCTTCGAAGGACTCAATGCCTGGTTCGTTGTATTCGGATTTGGCAAAGATTTACGAGAAGGCTGTTCAGTTGCCTAATGGTGGTTCTATTACGATTATCGCCGTTACAACACTTTCGGGTGGCGATATTACCCACGCTATTCCTGATAACACGGGTTATATCACCGAGGGTCAGTTGTTCTTGCGTAACGATACCGACACTGGTAAGGTTATCGTAGACCCATTCCGTTCGTTGTCACGTCTTAAGCAGCTCGTTATTGGTAAGAAGACACGTGAGGATCACCCACAGGTTATGAATGCCTGCGTACGTCTATATGCCGATGCTGCTAATGCTAAGACTAAGCTCGAGAACGGTTTCGACCTATCGGATTACGACGAGCGTGCATTGAAGTTTGCCCACGACTATTCGGAGAAGTTGCTCTCTATCGACGTTAACATCGAGATTGAGGAGATGCTTGACACAGCATGGACACTCTTTGCTAAGTACTTCTCTAAGGGTGAGGTAAGCATCAAGCAGGAGCTCTCAGATAAATATTGGAAAGCATAACAACGGCTTATGGCAATCAAATTTCAGTATAACAAGACCTCGCTCGGTGAGCTGAACAAACAGCTCAAAATCCGAAAGAATGCCTTGCCTACCATCAAGAGTAAGGAGAGTGCATTGCGTTCGGAGGTTAAGCGTGCGAAGGACTCCGCATTAGCATACCGTCGTGAGCTCGACGAGCTAAAGGCTCAGTACGACTACATGGTGCAGCTGTGGGGAGAGTTTGATTGTGACCTAATCCGCATCACTGATGTTGAGCTATCGACACAGAAGATTGCGGGCGTGCGCATACCTATATTAGATAATATAATATACGAGGAGAAGGCATATGACCTCTTCTCATCCCCGGTGTGGTATGCCGAGGGTATCAAGGTTCTGAAGGAGTTGTCTCGTCTCGGTATCGAGTTCGAGGTCTACAACCGCAAGATGGAACTTTTGGACTATGCGCGACGCAAGACTACTCAGAAGGTAAACCTCTACGAGAAGGTGCAAATACCTGGTTATGAGGATGCCATACGTAAGATTAAGCGATTTATGGAGGACGAGGAGAACCTAAGTAAGTCGGCACAGAAGATTGTTAAGACACGACAGGCGCAAGCCGAGGCTATGGAGGGGCCTAACGCATGATCAGTAAGATGATTCGTTACGACATTGTGCTCTTTGCTGGTGAGCAGGAGCGCTTTATTGGTGAGCTTCGTGAACTCGGTTTGGTCGACATCACTACATCAGGTTGGGAGCCATCGGAAGATGACCGCACTCTCTTGTTGGAGATTGAGGCACGCGCTAAGGCTCGTGAGTTCTTGGAGTCATTCCTGTCGTCTGAGGCATTCGTGAAGGATGCTAAGGCGTATGAGTCGGGAGCTGAGGCCTACGATAGCTATGTTGCTGCTCGTGAGCGCCGCCAGCAGATTCAGCAGGAGGTAGCTCGTCTCGAGAAGCTCGCTTCGGAGGTTGAACCATGGGGTAGTTACTCTGGCGCTGAGATTTCGCGCCTTGCTAAGCGTGGTATCACCATGCGCTACTTCATCGCGCAGCCTGCGGCCTATGAAAAAGCACAAGCTGAGTGCGCCGAGGGTGTTACAATAGTTAAGATTGGCGCTACGACATCAAATGTCTATTTCGTTGTTATCACAACGGATGACACCGCCGTTGCTATTGACGGTCAGGAGGTGCGTCTTCCTGAGGGTGATAGCCGTGCACTTCTTGCAGAGGCTGATGCTCTTAGGGCTGAGGACAAGGCTCTTAATGAGATCTTCTCACGTGTTGCTAACTCTTTGACACTCATCGACGGTGAGAGCGCAAAGCTTAAGGAGCAGTTGCAGGGTCTCAAGATTGGTGCTACGGCTCAGCATGAGGCTGATGGCGAGCTGACAATCCTTGAGGGCTGGGCTGAAGCCGACACTGCACGCCGCGTTGATAAGATGCTTGAGGCATACCCCAACTTGGTATATATGCGCAGGGATGCCACTATCGACGACGATGCCCCTGTGAAGCTTAAGAACAATAGCTTTGCTCGCCTCTTCGAGCTTATCGGCGCTATGTATGCACTGCCTAAGTATGGTACTTTGGACTTGACGCCTATCTTTGGCCCATTCTATATGTTGTTCTTTGCCATCTGCTTGTGTGATGCAGGTTATGGCTTGGTGCTCCTATTGTTGGGTCTTGCACTTTTGAAGAAGGGTGGCAAGAAGCTACGTCAGGCAGCATGCCTCTCGATTGTGTGTGCATCGGCTACCGTGGCCTTCGGTTTCTATGCCAACTCATTCTTTGGTGTGGCTATATCGGATTATGCTCCTGTTATCAAGTTCCTTGATTTCCAGCAGGACTTCTTCTCGATATCGTTGGCTATCGGTGTATTCCAGATTTTGGTGGGTATGGCCATCAATATATGGATGCAAACCAAGCTCTTTGGCTTTACATCGTGCTTTGGTCTCTTAGGTTGGTTTATCATACTCTTGTCAGGCTCTATAGCTGTGGGTCTGCCAATGTTCGGTATGGAGATTCCAGGCTTCAGCATGACATCGCCTATCTTCCTCGGTTTGGTAGGTGTTGGTGCAGTGTTGATGCTTCTGCTCAATAACATTAAGCGTAATCCGCTTATTAATATTGGTGCAGGTCTTTGGGATGCGTATAACAATATCACCGGTCTGTTGAGCGATGTGCTCAGCTACATCCGACTCTTCGCTATCGGTTTGTCGGGCGGTGTATTGGCGCAGGTGTTTAACTCATTAGCTATGGGCCTGTCGGGTACGGCAGATATTCCTGCTGGCTCGCCATGGACATCCTATATCGTGCCCGTTATCGTGGCTTCGATAATTCTAATTATCGGTCATGGTATCAACCTCTTTATGTCTGCGATTTCGTCATTCGTTCACCCTATGCGTTTAACATTCGTGGAGTTCTATAAGAATGCAGGTTTCGAGATGGGTCAGCGCTCGTTCGATCCTCTGCGTAAAATGGATAAATAAGAAGTAAACAAATAATAATTAACAAATTAAATCATTTTAACAATTATGAGTACATCATTGATTTTGGCTTATGTAGGCGTTGTCCTTATGGTCGGTGTTTCAGGTTTGGCTTCAGCCGTTGGTACAGCTCGTTGCGGTATGGCAGCAGTAGGCGCTTTGAAGAAGAATAGCGGCGCTTTCGGTAGCTACATGATTCTTTCGGCTCTTCCTGGTTCACAGGGTCTTTACGGTTTCGTAGGTTACTTCATGGTTAGCGGTTACATCTGCGAGGGTATGCCTATGATTACTTCAGTTGGTATCTTTGGTGCTGGTTTGTTGATGGCTATCGTATGTTTGTCATCTGCAATCATGCAGTCTAAGGTTTGTGCTAATGGTATCGCTGCTATTGGTAACGGTAACGACGTTATGGGTAAGACTCTTATCCTCGCTGCGTTCCCTGAGCTCTACGCTATCTTGGGTGTTGCTGCTACCTTCCTTATCTCTTCAGCTATCAGCACTCAGGGTCTTACTGACCAGAAGGATCTCAATAAGGATTACACTAAGGCTGAGCTTACTACTGAGCAGGCTAAGGTTGAGGGTGCTATTGAGTTCAGTGAGGAGCTTGCTAAGGATCAGGCGAATAAGTAATTTAGGTAATGATGCAAAAAGTGGCGCTTTTCGGCGCTAAGATTGGGCGAGAAGATTATTCTTCTCGCTCTCTCTTTTTGGCGACTTTCCCCTGATTACTTTGTAAATACAAATACCATTTAATAAAATC
>SUZK01000007.1 GCA_015059955.1 Rikenellaceae bacterium | reverse complement strand
ACACCCCTGATGTGGTCATCGTCGATGCCTTTGCCGACCTCTACACAGGCCCTATGAACGAGAACAACCGCGTACGTAGCTTCATACAGGCATTCTCGACGTTGGCGGCGCGTTACGACACGCTCTTCATCTTCCTGCACCATACGGGCAAGCGCACCGAGAGCCTTGCGCCATCGAAGCATAACGCCATAGGCTCGCAGGGCTTTGAGGCTAAGATGCGACTAATGATGGAGCTACGCCCCGACCCTGAGCGCCACGACATACGCCACCTATGCATCGTTAAGGGCAACTACCTCTCGAACGACTATAAGCACGACTCGTTCGAGCTACGCTTTACGGATGCGCTAAACTTCGAGGCTACGGGCGAACGTGTGCCCTTTGCACGCCTTAGGGAGCGTACGGAGGATGACGACGAGCGCGAGATAAAGGCCATACAGGCACGTGCTATGCGCGAAGAGGGGATGAGTTATAGCCAGATTGCTGAAGCTCTGGGCTACAAGAGCAAGTCTTCGGTTATGAATATGCTTCGCGAGGGCGAGGCATAGATAATCGTCCATCGTCCAGTCGTCCATTTTCCCTATCATAATGGACGACTGGACGCTGTACGCTTAAACAATATATATCAATATATATATCAATGGACATAATAATATATATCAGTGAACATATATATATCAGTGTATATGTCACTATATATATATCAATATATATAATAGTATCAGTATGAGTGAGTATAGATATCAGCTTGAGAAGTATCGAGGACCGAGGACTCGTCATGTATGTCCTCAGTGTCATCGTAAACAATCGTTTACTCGTTACATTGATACTCATAATAATAATGAGTATATCAATGATAATGTAGGTAAGTGTAATCGTCTTGATAAATGTGGGTATCACTATACCCCCAAACAATACTTTGAGGATAACCCATGGACAAGGAGCGTACAGCGTCCAGTCGTCCATTATGATAGGGAAAATGGACGACTGGACGATGGACGGTCAAGGTCAAACCCCCAGCCACGGCGCATAGACTATATTCCCGAAGAGTATTGGGTGCGCAGTCGCTTTAATGGCGTACTGCCGGACCATGTACGATGGCTCGTCACGCAGTATGGCGTCGATGCAGTTCAAGATGTCTACGACCTCTACGGCATAGGGGCGTCGAAGCAGGGCGAGACGATATTCTGGCAGCGCGACATCGAGGGTAGGCTACGCACAGGTAAGATTATGGCCTACGACAGCGACACGGGCCACCGCCGTAAGGGCGAGGGTGCCATACGCTGGGTGCATAGCGAGCTGAAGCGCACAGGCCGCCTCGACGATAAGTGGCAACTTACGCAGTGCCTCTATGGCGAACATATCTTGGCCGACAACCCCGATATGATGGTTGCCGTTGTCGAGGCCTACAAGACGGCGCACGTGGGGGCGATAGTTATGCCGTGGATGGTGTGGGTCGCGGTGGACTCGATGTCGGGGCTTACGGCAGAGCGGCTGCGGCCACTCAAGGGGCGCGATGTGGTGCTCTTCCCCGACGAGGGCAAGGGGTATCAGATGTGGAGCGAGAAGATAGCCTCTATCGCCGAGGAGGTGGGCTTCAGCTACCGCGTATCGTCGTTCATGGAGGGCCGAGAGCAGGGGGCAGATATTGCCGACCTAAGGTGAAAAGGAGTTGCGACGACGGCTATGGCACAAAAAGATTGGAGGGTAGCGTCTTCGCAGATAGCCCCCTCCATAATTAGTTAGGTTAATGAGAATTTCGAGTCGGTGAGCAAATTGGTGTGTCCATGAGAATTATTCGAGATGTGCACTCACCGTCTCCTGTTTGCACTGCAAATATACCACATTATTTCGTTTCGACCAAATATTTTGCGATAAATTTTCACACAGCGTGCAAGAAAATGCAATATTAGCGCATTAATGCGCATATATATTTATTACATGGCTACTACCGAGATGGTTGCGAGAGCCATATATAGCAACACTGCGGTGAGGGTGCCGAGGCGCAAGAAGAGCATTGGCGCCATGGTACTTACGACGATAGCGACCACAACCATAGATGTTGCCGTAGTCGACGGCAGCAGCATAAGGGCAGCACCGAGCAACACCACCGTCGAGACCATAAAGTCCCATATATGGCGTGTGGCGGGCTTCAGCGAACTACTCTTAGAGGCGTAGAGCACCACGGAGCATAGGCCAATAAAGAGCAGCAGCGATAGTGCCGCAAGACGTGGCGCGCTTAGATATGCCTTGGCAGAGAGCTGCGAGGGCTCAAGCATATTGTGATAGAGCATGGCTATCGTATCGGTGAACGCACCACCCGAGCACCATACGACATAGGCATAGATGAATATAGGTAGCACCATGCCCACAACGGCGATGATAAGGTCTCTAAGGGAGCATCTGAGGGCTACGATGATAAGTGGCAGCGCGAGGATGACCACAAACAGAGCGCTATCCATAAGTGGCATAGCACCCATGGCGAGCATCGCCGTGAAGATGGCATTCATACGCTGCTCCGAGCTAAAGGCGTAGAAGAGACGACGCATGGCCTCGACAGCGAGCATGGCAACGACGATAGTGCTAAGCGCGTCGCCGGGCGTGGTGAGCGCCATTATCGCCAACGGCACTATCGACATAGCGCCAAAGCTATTCACGTCGTAGAGGTGTGAGCGCACCGCCATACGTGTTACCATCATCGAGAGGCGGAAGATAAGCACAAAGCCCAGTAGCGCCGATATGATGTTATGCGACTGCTGGAACTCAGCGATAGCGATGCCCAAGGGTGCCGTAGTGACAGCAGCCTCCGACGAGGGCATAGCGATGTTGCATACCACCGTCGCAAGGGCGATGATAACGAGCGTAATAACAGCCTCAGGGAGCTTATGTCGTGCAACATCTAAAATCATATACGCTACAAAGATATGCAAAAAAACGTAGGCACAGCCCACATAACGGTAAAAAACCGAGGATAACGTAGGGGGATGACTAATCTATACTTAGCCATCCCCAACTTACTGTCATGAGGTTGAATGAAGAGTTGTCGCCCTCTCTTCACTCTCCACTATTAACCGCATTTAGAGTAACCACACGACATACATGTAAGACAGCCATTCTGGTATGCCATCTGCTCCTGGCCACACTGTGGGCAACGACCCTTACCGCGCGTACCATCCTTGATGTACTGCTTGAGGGCACGCTCAACGCCATTCTTCCAGGTGTTGATGGTCTCCGAGTCGAGGTGTAGGCCGTCTACGAGCTGCACAACCTTGTCGATAGGCATGCCATAGCGAAGTACACCCGAGATAAGCTTAGCGTAGTTCCAGAACTCCTCGTCGAAGAGGCGAGAGATACCACCGATGGTGTTAATATAGCCGTAGCGGTCCTGATACTGGAAGTCGTAACGCTTGGTGCCATCAGCCTCGCACACCTTGAGGATGTGACCCTTGGTGATGGTCTTAGGGATATACATAGCATCCTCCTCAATCTTACCGGTGAAAATCTCGTATGGGCGGTCATCCTGCTTACCTACGAAGGCAATCCAATCCTCCGAGCCATTCTTGAAGCGCACGATGTCGGCAGGGATAGACTCGGGACGACGTATAGACTCCGAGCTCTGGCACTTCTTCTTCTGGCCATCCTTAGACTTGACGTCGAGCAACACGCCATCGCGGCAGCCATCACGATATACCGTGATACCCTTACAGCCACACTCCCATGCTGTGCGGTATACCTGAGCAACAAGCTCCTCGGTAACCTCGTTAGGGAGGTTTACGGTAACCGAGATAGAGTGGTCTACCCACTTCTGAATAGCGCCCTGCATCTTCACCTTAGCAACCCAGTCGATGTCGTTTGCCGTAGCCTTGTAGTATGGCGACGCCTTGAGGCACTTGTCGAGCTCCTGCTCCGAGATATTCTGCAAGCGCGAGGTGTCGTAGCCGTTAATCTCCATCCACTTAACAAACTGGTGGTGGTATACGTAGTACTCGACGAACTTCTCGCCAGTCTCGTCAACATATGTAGCCACCTGGTCCTTGTCCGATGGGTTAATCTTACGACGACGCTTATAAACGGGGCGGAAGACAGGCTCGATGCCCGATGTTGTCTGCGACATGAGCGATGTAGTACCCGTAGGTGCTATGGTGAGCATGGCGATATTACGACGGCCATACTTCTGCATAAGCTCGCGAAGCTCAGGTGCCGCCTCGCAGATGCGCTCTATCATAGGGTTACCCTGCTCCTTCTCGAAGTTGAAGACACCAAAGGCACCACGCTCCTTAGCCATCATCACCGAGGCGCGGTATGCCTCTACGGCCAAGGTCTTATGTACGTTTACGGCGAACTCGATAGCCTCATCCGAGCCATAGCGAAGACCCAACGCCGCGAGCATATCACCCTCAGCGGTGATACCGAGGCCTGTACGACGGCCCTTGAGCGCCATATTCTTAATCTTCTTCCATAGCTCAAGCTCCACGCGACGAACATCGTCATCCTCGGGGTCCGAGGCAATCTTATTGATGATAAGCTCCACCTTCTCCAACTCGAGGTCGATGATATCATCCATAAGGTGCATAGCCATGGCTACATGCCTCTTGAAGAGGTCGAAGTTGAACTCAGCCTGCTTCGTAAATGGCTTCTCGACGTAGCTCAAGAGGTTCAATGCCAAGAGACGGCAGCTATCGTATGGGCACAATGGAATCTCGCCACATGGGTTTGTCGATACTGTGCGGAAGCCCTGGTCGGCGTAGCAGTCGGGCACACTCTCACGAAGGATGGTATCCCAGAACAATACGCCAGGCTCTGCCGACTTCCAAGCGTTGTGGATAATCTTCTCCCACAACTTGCGAGCGTTGATATCCTGCACGAAGGATGGCTCTGCCGAGCCGATAGGGAACTGCTGGCGGTAGCTCTTACCCTCCATGGCAGCCCTCATAAACTCGTCGTCAATCTTGATTGAGACGTTCGCGCCAGTAACCTTGCCAGTGTCAACCTTAGCGTCTATGAAGCGCTCAGCATCGGGGTGCTTAATCATCAACGAGAGCATCAACGCACCACGACGACCATCCTGTGCCACCTCGCGTGTAGAGTTCGAGTAGCGCTCCATGAATGGTACAATACCCGTAGAGGTGAGTGCCGAGTTGAGCACGGGGCTACCCGTAGGGCGGATGTGCGAGAGGTCGTGACCCACGCCACCACGACGCTTCATAAGCTGCACCTGCTCCTCATCCATACGGAAGATACCACCGTACGAGTCGGCAGGGTTCTTATGGCCGATGACAAAGCAATTCGACAACGATGCCACCTGCAAGTTGTTACCGATACCTGTCATAGGGCCACCCTGAGGGATGACATAGCGGAAGTGGTCGAGGAGCTCAAAAATCTGCTCCTTAGAGAGAGGGTTCTCGTAGTTGTTCTCGATGCGTACCAACTCGTCGGCGATGCGGTGGTGCATATCCTCGGGAGTGGTCTCATAGATGTTGCCGAAAGAGTCTTTGAGGGCATACTTGCTCACCCACACTTGTGCAGCAAGGTCGTCACCCGCGAAGTAGACCTTCGAGGCAGCCACGGCGTCTTCATACTTCACCGTGCTAAGCTGTTGAGTTTTAGGTTGTTTAGTCATGTCTGTATCTCTTATTTATATTTCAATTTTCAAGCAATGTATAGGCCTCACGCCCTCGGCACATAGCCATATGGGGTATAATTCAGGCATACAAAATTCGTGATTTTTAGTGGTAAAAAGCCCGCCTCAGCATATAACTTTTCGACACTTTATCGACAAAAGAAAAAAAGAGGCGCCACAGCTATCTGTAACGCCTTATTAGAATCTGTTTTGAATTTTATTGAAAGAGTTTGTCAGTTGCTGCAAAAGATAGTTTCGGCTTCTTACTATTTTTGCCTACTCTCTTGTAGTTGCATCAACCACCTAAACAAGCCGAGTCCCGCAATACCGGTCACAAGACCTAAGAGCGCTCCGATAAGTATATCCTGAGGGAAGTGACACGCCAGATATATTCGCGAGTAGCATATCAACACGGCGAAGAGTATCATCATAATCCTAAACCATCGCGTTTTAAGAACCGCGCAACACATAAGCGCCAGCGAGACGATGGTTGCGGCATGTGCCGACACCGTGCCATACTGGCCATGCTCAGCCGAGACTACATGTACATCGACAAGCGACTCGGTAAACATTGGGCGCTGACGCACGGGGAAGTCGGGCCATATATTTCCAAGAGGGCCTGCGTGCTTGAAGATACCCGCGATGATATCGGCCAAGCCCATGGCGGCAGCAACAGCGACAATAAAGGCTGCCACACCAAACCACGAGTAGCGACGCCATACCATATATATAATAAGGAGGTATAGTGGCACCCACATTGCCACACCCGACACGGTAGTCATAAACCAATCCATGAACTGACCACCATCGAAGTTCATAGCCTCAAAGAGGCCTACATCCCAAGTTGTATTACTTACGTTCATATCCTATATATTTAAAATGCTCCGTATGCCGGAAGCCCAGCATTCGAAGATGTTGTTATCTCACCATTAGAGCTCTCGGCGATAGCCTTGCTCTCCGCCGCACGATAGTCGGCAAGCATCGTGTTGCACTGCCCCACAACCCATATCGTCGCCACCATGACAACCATCATACCCACAAAGCCCATGCGCGTGATGCCCTCACGCACTCTATCGTTGGCGCTACGTGGCAAGTAGTGCAATATGTAGCCGATAAGCATCGTCGCTACGGCTATCTTCGATAGCGTGTCGAGCGCTCCTAACTCAGCAAACGAGAAGTTGTGAGCGATATTGTGTAGCATCGTGCCCACGGTATCCATATCAGGTGCATTGAAGAGCAACCAGCCAAAGGCTACGACATGCAGCGTAAGCAGTGTTGCAAGCACTCGCCATATGGGTCGCATCTCCGCACCCACCTTCTTAGCCCCAGGAACGAGGCTGAGCCACACCTTATGAAGTGCGAGGGCTATGCCATGCAGCGCTCCCCACGCCATGAACGTAAGGCTCACACCATGCCACAAGCCTCCGAGGAACATCGTCAAGAATAGGTTGACATATGTACGAATCTTACCCTTGCGGTTGCCACCGAGCGATATGTATAGGTAATCCCTAAGCCACGACGATAGCGATATATGCCAGCGACGCCAGAACTCAGTGATTGTCGCCGACTTATATGGCGCATCGAAGTTATCGGGCAGGCGGAAACCCATCATCAATGCAAGGCCCACAGCAAAGTCCGAAAATCCCGAGAAGTCGCAGTATAGCTGCATCGTGAAGCCGTAGATGGCCAACAACGACACCATGCCACCGTCGCCCAACTTACCAGCAAAGGCGGGGCCCACGAAGAGCGTGCCGAGCACCTGCGAGATAAGCGTAAACTTCAAGAGGCCTGTTGCTATGAGCGTCACGGCGCGTCCCATATCCTCACGCGACACCTCGGCCGAAGAGCCTATCTGAGGGATGAAGTCGCGGGCCTTGACAAGCGGGCCGCATACAATCTTCGGGAAGAACGACAGCATGAAGAGGTAGTCCTCGATGCGACAGAGTGGTGCTACCGTGCCTCGCGACACGTCGATGACGTATGCCAACGACTGGAACACGAAGAACGAGACACCCACAATCTTCACCACAGGCTCCCAGTCGAGCGTGCCACTGCCATAGAGCGTAGTGATGCTCTCGGCAATAAAGTTACTCGCTGTGAAGTATACCAGTATAAGGATGTTTATCGTAGCACTCAGCGCCACCCACCTACGCGCACTCTCCCCCCTCTCGCGGGACTCCGCTACGCGGTGTGCTATAAGATAGTCGCTGAGGGCAACGCCGAGCAACAGCAGCAGGTAGACACCCGACATTTTGTAGTATACGAATAGCGAGAAGCATACGACATATATCGTACGCAGGGTAACACGTCTACGCACCGCCATATAGCCCACACCAAAGATGAGTAGCATCACCATAAAGGCGCTACTCATAAGCGACAATGGCTTCGCAGCATCGTAGCTGAACATAGCAGCGATGCTATCCATAAGGCTTGTATCGGCGGTTAGTAGTTGCATAATATCTATTTGTGGACTACATGGTAGTCTCGAAGAACTCATCCTCAGTAGCGCTATTGTCCACCTCTAACGTGGTTGTGACCTCCACGCTCTGCTCCTCGACCTCCTCAGCAGATGGCTCCTCGACGGCAGCGCTCTGCTCGTCGTCGATATCCATCTGATAGTTATCCCACTCCAAGGTCACATCCTCAGCGCCCTCCACAGGAGTTATTGTCGTTGACGCCTCCTCGGTATTGTCCTCCGCAACGGGCTCCACAACCTCTTCCATAGGCGCCTCCATAGGCTCCGCTACATCGGCGATATCGACACTCTCCGTTATGAGTCTATCCTGTGCGACAACTGGCTCTAACTCGGGAGCAGGCTCTGCGGGGGTCGTCACGACAGGCTCAAGCTGAATCTTCTGCTCGAATGGTTTAAGTTCAACCTTGATAGGTTTATAGTACTCCTCGCGCTTAGATGGCATCTTCGACTGACCACTCACAGCACGCTGATAGGCATACTCCACAATAGAGCGATATAGCTGCTCACCAACGCGCTTACCACCCGCGAAGTTGATATGCGTATAGTCGCCAGCAGCCCAGCTGTTGCGTACAAATGTCGACATGCCACCATAGTGCTCCATGGCCGCAGCTGCAGACCAGAAGGCAGCACCCGTAGTCTCGGCAGCAGCACGCTGGTACGAGGTCATCGACTCGATAGAGTTCATACGTCCGTATACCTCCGTCTCGGCATCCTTAATCCAGCGGTCACTGACGCCAATGACAAGTACCGCAGCATCGGGGAAGCAGCTCTTGGCATAGGCAATCATCTCCCTCAACTTATCACGATACGGCGAATAGTGGTGCTTGTTATTCTCCATGACGTTAAGGCCATACTGCAACACCACAAGGTCGTAGCCCGCATACTCATCAATCTGTCTATTTACGATGGCGCTTGTGCCGAAGATGGCGTGGCCACTGTTAGCACGCATCGAGAGGTTGTCGACGATGACGCCACCGACACCCTCGATAGTTGCACCATAGCAATCTACCACACCCTCAACCACCGACATCTCTAACTTATCGACGTTGCCATCGATTAATATCTGCTGTGGCAGTGCTATGTTTACAAGGTCGAACTCTCGCACCTGCTCCTCGCTACCGTTGAGCTTCACTCTAACATGTGCGCTATCGGGCGTGTTGAGCCATATGCGGGCACGCGAGCATGAGTCAAGGCGCTCAAATGCCGTTGTCGTCTGCCATGTAACCTTCGCGCCAGCCCCACCACGTGCCGTATATCCCGACACGAAGAATGCATCATTCACACTCGATGGGTTAGCCTTGGGCTTGAGCACGCTATATGCGTTCCAGCCACTTGCCGTGCGCTTGACCGTACGACGCACCGTTCCAAAGGGGATGTCGCACTGCACGAAGCCTACGCCACGACCACCAAAGGTCTGCTGCATAAACTCTCTGAAGTCCGAGGTGAGGATATCACCCTCGACGAACGAGTCACCGAGGAATGCTACACGCACCTCATCGCCCCAGATAAGTTTGTCGATAAATCTATCGAAGCTCTTGGTTGTGTCCGATGCGAATATCTCTACCGGGATGACACTCTCACGATTGTCGAGTAGTAGGTGCTGCGACCTCATGCGCTTGAGCTTTGGCGCGCTCTTCTTTGTTATCTCCCAGCGATGTATGGGCAGAGTGTCGCGCTGCTCGACGACATCGACCATGGTCATAAGCTGCTGCTCGAGGTTGTCGAAGTCGGCATCATACTCCACGATGACATCGGCGCTATTTGCCTCAGCTACATCGTCTGCCACATACCACGCATCGAAGCGCTCAGCATACGCACTACGTAGCGCCCCACCCTCCACATTGAGGCCAAAGAGCTCTGTGGCGGTGACGCCCGCAACAACAGCACCCGCAAGAAGCCATATACGTATGCCAAAATCTGCACTACTCATCATCGTATGGTGTTAATCTCTACGTGCCGAGAGAATCATCATCACATAGTAAAGCAGTGTGGCGATAGCACTCAACGCTGCCACAAGGTAGGTACGCGCCGCCCAACGTAGCGACTCGCGAGCACCTTCCACCTCGCTACCCTGCAACGTGCCACTGCTCTGCAACCATGCCAATGCACGCTCCGAAGCGTTATACTCCACTGGAAGAGTAATAATTGAGAAGAGCGCCGAGATGGCTACCATACCCACGCCTATCCAAGCTATGGTAGGGTCGTTGGTGGCAATCATCATAAAGAGACCTATCATCACCACCCATGTAGACATCTGCGAGGCGATGCTAACCACTGGCACCATGCGCGAACGCATCTTAATAGGGCCATAGCCCACAGCGTGCTGCACAGCGTGACCGCACTCGTGGCAAGCTACGGCAGCCGCAGCCACCGAGCGTGACGAGTAGACGCTATCGCTGAGGTTGACGGTCATCGACACTGGGTTGAAGTGGTCGGTAAGCTGACCGCGAACATGCGTAACCTTGACGTTGTATATGCCGTGGTCGTGGAGCATCTTCTCGGCAATCTCAGCGCCTGTCATACCGCCAGGTGAGCTCACCTTTGAGTACTTCTCGAAGACACTCTTGAGGCGTGCCTGCACTGCATAGCCAGCAACGCCAATAATAATCATCAATAAAATAGCAATCATATCCTAAAATTTTTTATTGTTATCAATATAGGAGCGTATAGACATAGCCTACGTAGCATGCAACAAACACCGCGCCCTCGAAGCGTGTGAGCTTATCGCGGCCAATGACCAACGCCGATAGCATGATGAAGCCAGCAGCAGCAAGCGCCACATAAATATCCGTCATAGCCACACCACCCATCGTCAGAGGTATTGTCGAGCCACAAAGGCCGAGGATGAGCAAGATGTTGGCGATATTCGAGCCGAGGACATTACCCAACGCCAACGAGGTCTTACCCTTGAGTATCGACACAAGGCTCGATGCCAACTCGGGCATCGACGTACCGCCTGCCACAAGCGTAATGGCTATGGTAGCCTCCGAGACGCCCCAGGCGCGTGCTATGTTCGAGGCGCTCTCAACGAAGATGTCACCACCAAATATCAGACCCGCCAAGCCGAGTACAATCCATATAGGGATACGCCATGTGGGCATCGCTGGTGCGCTCTCCCCAGCAGCCTGCACAGCCTCACTCTTCTCGGCACGTATCATGTAGATAATCATCGCCACGTAGCTTATGAACAGTATCGCACCCTCTATGTGGCTTATGTTACCTCCGATGAGTGTCATCGCCGTGAACATGAGCGATGCAATGATACACAACGGTATATCACGACGCACATTCGTGCGCGTAAAGACAATGGGCGAGAACAACGCACATACGCCGAGGATGGCGAAGACGTTGAATATATTAGAGCCAACGACATTACCGATTGCCATCTCTCCATGTCCATTTATAGCCGACATGAAGCTCACCGTAAGCTCGGGCATCGAGGTACCGACAGCCATAATCGTAAGGCCCACAACGAACTCTGGCACACGGAAACGTCGCGCCACAGCCACAGAACCATCTGTGAGGAGCATAGCACCTACGATGATGATAGCCAACGATATAACAAGAATAATGTAGTCCATCTCTATTCAATTATGTAATAATTGCGCAAAGATAGTAAAAAAAGTTGAATGATGAAAGGTGGAGGATGAAAGATAGGCTTTGTTGTAAGCCAAGAACAAAAATGGCGCTGTTACGAACAACACCACTTTAAGTTGAAAGATGAGAGATAAAAGAGCAAAGATAAGCATGTACGCTTGCTAATTGCTCACTGTCGGATAAGGGCGGATAAGGGCCTCGACAGCACGACGACCCTCGTCGCCGAGCGATAGCGAGAAGTCGTTGACAAACAAGGCGATGTGCTTATCTATAACATCATCATCAAGCTCACGAGCATGGCTCTTAACATAGTCACGCGACACCATAGGATGGGCAAAGGCGTAGGCGATACTCTCCCTCAGAAGCGCCTCGAAAGCGACAATCGTCGCTTCGTCAATATCGCGTGCCGCAACGATAGAACCCAAGGGCAGCGGCAGCCCCATAACACGCTCCCACTCCAAGCCGAGGTCGGCAACAAGTTCGAGGTTCTCCCTCTCGAAGACAAAGCGCCCCTCGTGTATCAGCACACCAGCATCAAACTCACCCCTCTCGACAGCCTTAGCAATATCCGAGAAGAGCATTGGCGTGCGCTGCTCAATATCGGGGAACAACCTCATAATAAGAGCATTAGCCGTAGTATGCTCGCCAGGTACTGCTACATGGCGAATGGGCATACTCTCACCCTTGCGACGCACCAACAACGGGCCATTACCTCGACCCAAGGCAGCGCCACTATCAAGCATCACATAGCTCTCAGCAATAGCTGGCATAAGCGCCGTGCTACACTTCGTAATGTCTGCCTCTCGGCGTAATGCCATAGCGTTGAGCTCCTCTATATCGTGGTACTCCACATCTATATCGAAGCCACGTAGGTCGATACGGCCATTTACAATGGCGTCAAACATAAAGGTATCGTTGGGGCATGGCGATATTGCCAATCGTAGCTTATGCTTCATCGAGGTTTAGTCTTTTAAGTGTTGTTGCAAGATTGCGGAGGGCATCATCTAAGTGCCACTCGGCAAAACCCTCGCCTACACGATTAGATATAGCTCGTATCTCCACCACGTTGATATTCAGCACCTCAGCCATAGCAAAGAGTGCTGCACCCTCCATATTTTCGATATGCGCACCATCGGCTGTGGCGGTGGCATGCACCGTATTAGACCTTACGCCAGGTAGCGTCGTTCGAGGCGCATTACGATAGGTCGCACGGAAGCGCTCGGGGAGCTCCACACAACACTCCTCGACAACCTCAACGACCTCACCATAGCCAAGCGTTACGTCGTAGCTACCAGCGACACCTGCAAGCACAACAACACTACCCTCGCCGATACTACCCTCGCGGTATAGCTTGGCGATGGTTGCCGCCGTGGCCACAGTGCCCACACCCGATATAACAACCTCACACTCAGGGGCAACCTCTCTAAACGACGTGGCCTCCAACTCCGTAGGAAATAGATAGACGTTCATACTTAATAGTATTAAGGGGTAGCCAGCGGATGGATACCCCTTTTATAATTGACAGCTTAGTCAGAAGGTATCAGATGTGGTAGCTGGTCGCAGGAATGACAAGCCAGATGCCGCAGATGATGCCCTATCACAACCAAGAACCTAATTTGTTGTTAGAAGGTATCAGATGTGGTAGCTGGTCGCAGACATTCAAAGCGGAGCATACTTGACGTATGTGAGCATTTGAATGACAAGCCAGATGCCACAGATGATGCCTTATCACAACAAATTATACGATGCCCTCAACGGTACCATCCTCCGCAAGGTGAATGTTACCTGCCTGAGGCGTCTTGCTCAAGCCTGGCATACGCATAATATCGCCAGCCAAAGCTACTACGAAGCCTGAACCTGCGTTAAGCTCGATATCCTTGATATTGATCTCGAAGCCCTCCACAGAGCCGTAGCGCTTAGCATCTGCAGAGAATGAGAACTGCGTCTTAGCGATACATACAGGCAAGTTACCCATACCCCACTTCTCGAGCAAGGCAATCTCCTTCTGTGCACGTGGACCAAAGACCACTGAGCCAGCACCATAGATATTCTTAGCCACCTTCGTAATCTTCTCCTTAAGGCTATCCTCAAGGTCGTAGGCATACTTGATAGGCTCCGATGGGTTGCTCTCGATAAGCTCAACGGCTGCCTGTGCCAACTCAGCAGCACCAGCGCCACCCTCAGCGTAGGCATTGTTAATCACGCAGCGCACGCCAAGCTCCTCGCAGTGCTTCATTACGAGCTCTATCTCCTCGTCGGTATCGCTTGCGAAGCGGTTGAAGCATACAAGCACCGTCTGGCCAAACTTCTTGAGGTTAGCCACGTGGCGGTCGAGGTTTGCGAAGCCCTGCTTAAGACCCTCTGTATTAGGCAACTTAATCTCTGTCTCGGGCACACCGCCATGCATCTTGAGGGCGAGTGTCGAGGCTACGAGCACCGTAAGGTCGGGCTTGAGGCCTGCCTGACGGCACTTGATGTCGAGGAACTTCTCAGCACCGAGGTCGGCACCGAAACCTGCCTCTGTAACAGTATAGTCGGCATAAGTCATCGCCATACGTGTGGCAATCACCGAGTTACAGCCGTGGGCGATATTCGCAAAAGGACCACCATGGATGATAACAGGGTTATGCTCTGTTGTCTGCACGAGGTTAGGGTTGATGGCATCCTTCAACAGAGCCACCACAGCACCTGTCACGCCGAGGTCGTTAACCGTGAATGGGGTGTCGTCGTAGCGCACACCAAGCACGATGCGGCCTATACGCACGTAGAGGTCCTCGACGTTGCGCGCAAGGCACAAGATAGCCATAATCTCCGATGCAGGGGTGATGTCGAAGCCAGTCTCAGTAGGTATACCGTTAGCCGAGCCACCGAGGCCAGAGACGATGTTACGCAACGAGCGGTCGTTCATGTCGAGCACACGACGCCACATAACCTTCTTCAAGCCCACCTGCTTTGAGCGGTTGTGGTAGAGGTAGTTATCCAACAACGCAGCGATAAGGTTGTTAGCCGAGGTGATGGCGTGGAAGTCACCAGTAAAGTGGAGGTTGATATCCTCCGATGGCAACACCTGAGCATAGCCACCACCAGTAGCACCACCCTTCATACCGAAGCAAGGGCCGAGCGATGGCTCACGCAACGCGATGATAGCCTTCTTGCCGATGTGGTTAAGACCCATGCCGAGGCCGATGCTCACGGTAGTCTTACCAACACCCGCCTTAGTTGCGGTGATTGCCGTAACGAGGATAAGGTGGTTCTTAGCGACACTCTTATCGTCGATGAGCTTATATGGTATCTTAGCTATATACTTACCGTAGTTAAACACCTCATCCTCAGGGAAACCTACGTGTGCTGCAACCTCGCGAATATTCTTCAGTTTCGTTTCGCGAGCAATCTCAATATCAGTCTTCATTTCTTAATCTTTTCTCTTTTTTGTTACTAATTAGTCTAATAAGTTGTTACTCCTTGCCAATAACAGCCTCGAGCTCCTCGACACTCAAAGGCAAGAGTTTGTCGCCGATAAAGCGGCTACCAGTCTCCGTTACAAGAACGTCATCCTCAATACGTATGCCACCGAAGTCGCGATACGAGTCGAGGGCTGCATAATCTACAATACCCTGGAACTTACCCTCGCTCTTAAACTTGTCTATAAGCGCGGGGATGAAGTAGATACCTGGCTCGTCGGACATCACCGTGCCTGGCTCTACGCGCCATGTGCCGCGGTGGATGCATGTTGCCGACTTAGCGGCGCGCTCGGCAACGGTCGAGAAGTCGAACGAACGCTCACCGATATTCTCCAAGTCGTGAACATCCATACCCATGCCATGGCCCAAGCCGTGAGGCATGAACATGTAGAGAGCACCAGCCTCAACAGCCTCCTCAGGGGTAGACTTGATAAGACCCACGCCCTTCAAGCCCTCGGCCAACGAGAGGTATGCTGCCTTGTGAATCTCTGGGTACATCGTGCCAGGCTTAATCATATCCTTCACCTGGCTATGTGCGCGGAGCACTATATTATATATGTCGCGCTGGCGGTCGCTAAACTTGCCATTTACGGGATATGTACGTGTGTGATCCGAGCAGTAGCCCTCGACAGACTCGCCACCACCATCTACCAACAACAGACGGCCCGACTCAAGGATGCCATCGTGGTTGTGGTTGTGCAAAATCTCGCCATGCTGCGTTACGATTGTTGGGAACGACACGCCCTGACCATACGACTTAGCAACACCCTCTACGCGGCCAGCAATCTCACGCTCGCAGAGACCTGGGCGACACATTCGCATAGCTGTCATGTGCATCTGATAGCCAATCTTAAATGCACGCTCCAATGCCTCAATCTCCTCTGCCGACTTCTTCTCGCGCATCTCAGCCACAGCAAACATCAAGTCCAAAGACTTGCGCTCGTGGAGCATGCCAAGACGAATACCCAACCAGTCTGCAACCTCAATCTTAAGCTCGGCGCGGTATGGAGGTAGGTAGTGTACAGGGCGGTTCTGCTCTATTGCCTTGCGCAAGATGGTGTATATCTCCTTGCGTGCATAGCTGCGCTCCACACCCACGGTAGCCGCCTGCTCGGCGATGGTAGGCATAGGGCCTGTCCAGATGATATCCTCCACAGTGAAGTCGTCACCAAAGAGCATCGCCTCGCCCGACTCAGCATCAATAAGGCCTATGAGCGATGGCACGTCAAGACCGAAGAAGTATAGGAACGTCGAGTCCTGACGATAGTAGTATGTGTTATTAGGGTAGTTGTTGGGCACCTCGGGGTTTGCAGGGAGCAATATAAGGCCCTTGCCCACACGGCGACACAACTCGGCACGACGGCCAATGTAAGTCTCTTTTGTAAACATAGTTCTTGTAGTTTTAGTTATTTTTAGTTATTTTATCAATTCTTCCTTATGTACCTTATGGTAAGGAATTTACCAGCAAGCAAATCTTCAAAGATCCTCCCTCATCACCAATTTCTTGTCAGAAGGGTGGAGATTTGGAGATTTGTCGCCGACTGAAAAAGCGGAGTTTACTTGGAGTAAATGAGCATTTTTCAGACAAGCAAAGCTTCGAAGATGACCCCTTATCACAAGAAATTACCTTGCGACTTCCTTATATACCTTATCTCCTCGGCGCACCTCGGATAGGGTTTTAAGTGATATATAATCACCCTGCTTGGCCGATGATGTAGGCTTCTCGTTGAGCATGATGCCATCGGCACTCTGCTCCACAACACCGGTCTTCTCTCCCATGAAGAGCAGGGCATCACCCTCCTGCACCTCGCACGCCTCTACCAATACCTCGGCAACACCTATGCGCTTGAAGTAGTTGGTGACCTTACCCATATATACCTTCTTGAGGGTTGCCGACGAGCCATAATGCTGACTATGCTCAACCATGGTCTTGGCAGCGTAGTAGCCACCCCAGAAGTCACGGTTGAAGACGGTGCGTAGGCGCTCCTTGATGGGCGCCACTGTCTCAGCATTGTACTCGCCACGCTCCATAAGCATAAGAGCCTCGTTGTAGCTCTCGACAACACGCTTTACATACTCGCCACCGCGCGCACGGCCCTCAATCTTAAGCACACGAACGCCCGCCTCAATAAACGTATCGAGGAAGTCTACAGTACACAAGTCCTTGGGCGATAACACATATTGACCATCAATGTCGAGCTGCTGACCAGACTCCTTGTCGGTTATGGTATACTTGCGACGACATATCTGTCGGCAGGCACCACGATTTGCCGAGTGGTGCGACTCATGCTCCGAGAGGTAGCACTTTCCCGACATCGACATACACATCGCGCCATGGGCGAACATCTCGATTTTGACAAGCTCTCCGGCAGGGCCACATATATTCTGCTCGCGTATCTGCTGCGAGATATGGGCAATTTGCTCCAACGACAACTCGCGCGCCAACACCACCACATCGGCCCACTGCGAGAAGAACTTCACAGCCGTGATATTCGATATGTTACTCTGCGTCGAGATATGTACCTCCATACCCACCTCGCGGGCGTAGAGGATGGCGGCAAGGTCGGTGGCAATGATGGCGTCGATGCCCTCAGCCTTGGCGCGGTCTATAATGCGGCGCATGACCTCCATCTCGTCGTCATATATAACGATGTTTACCGTGAGATAGGTCTTGACACCTGCCGCGTGTGCCGTGCGGACAATCTCCGCAAGGTCATCAAGTGTGAAGTTCACCGACGAGGCGGCACGCATATTGAGCTGCTCGACACCGAAGTATACCGAGTCAGCACCCGCAGCGATGGCGGCATTAAGCGCCTCATACGACCCCACAGGGGCCATTATCTCTATATCTTTTCTCTTTATCATCTTACGTCGAATTACTTTTTTCTACCCATGAGGTTACGCGCAAACTCACGCAGATATTGTGTGCGCTCCGCACCTATCGACACCGAGTCGAGCACGGTCAGTGCACGCTCGAAGCGTAGCTCTATCTGCTGCTCTGTGGCGTGCTTGACATCGAGCTCATCGTATAGCGCCTTGACGATAGCAATCTTCTGTATGTTGTCGATATCTGTGCGCAGGTGTGTCGTGCGCAACACCTCTCGCTGCTCCTCCGTGGCGCGGCTCATAGCCTGCACCATAAGGTATGTCTGCTTACCCTCGAGGATGTCGCCACCAATCTTCTTGCCGAGGCTCTCATCACCATAGCTATCGAGCATGTCGTCCTGAAGCTGGAACGCGAGGCCAAGTTCCGTGGCAAAGCGGTATATCTTCTTGGCATCATCATCCGAGGCACCCGCCAGCGTAGCGCCAATCATCGCCGAGCCTGAGAGCAACGCCGATGTCTTGAGCTCAATCATACGGATATACTCGACCACCGACACCTTCTCCTTGCTCTCGAAGTCCATATCATACTGCTGACCCTCGCAGACCTCGAGTGCCATACTGTTGAAGATGGGCATCACACGACATAGCTGCTCAGCCTTGAGCTGCGCAAGATGCTTGTACGCGGTGATGAGCATGGCATCACCCGAGAGTATTGCCACATTGCCGCCCCACTTGGCATATACCGATGGCTTACCGCGACGCACGTCGGCATTATCCATGATGTCATCGTGCAGGAGCGTGAAGTTGTGGAAGACCTCGACAGCCATAGCCGCAGGCATCGCCTCCTCGGCGCTACCGCCAAAGGCCTCGGCCGTAAGCAGGAGGAGCACAGGGCGCAGACGCTTGCCGCCACCCGACATTGAGTATATGATGGGAGCATATAACAACTCTGGCTCCTCGGGTGTCTGCATCTGATTTAGCGACGCCTCGAAGAGCTCCAATATCTTATCGTTACTGTGTATCATAGTAGCCTCATTTGGTATGTTAAATAAATAATGCCTCAAAATTACAATTTTTTTTGCATAGTTTAAAATTATTTTGGTAACTTTGACCAACTAAATTTTAAAAAACTATAAAGCTATGATGAAAAAATATGCAATGGGCATCGATATAGGTGGCACAAATACCGCCTTCGGCCTTGTTGACGAGGATGGCAATGTCATCGCCGAGAGCAAAATCTCAACCGAGAAGTTCCGCTACTACGACGACTACAAACCATATATCGAGACCCTTGCCACGGCTATGAAAGAGCTTATTGCTCAGCAACCTGAGTGTGAGCTTATTGGCATCGGTGTTGGTGCTCCTAATGCCAACATCCACACAGGTCTTATCGAGACCCCCGCAAACCTCTGGAAGTTCGAGGATCCCGCCGACCCACGCCCCAACTCTATCCGTACATTCAACTTTGTTGAGGATCTCGCGAAGTATTTCGGTGGCGCAAAGGTGATGATTACCAACGATGCTAATGCTGCGGCTATCGGCGAGATGGTATTCGGCAACGCTCGTGGCATGAAGGACTTTGCGATGATTACCCTCGGCACAGGCCTCGGCTCGGGCATCGTTTGCAACGGCGAGATGGTCTATGGCCACGATGGCTTTGCAGGGGAATTTGGTCATATTGCAGTCGCCTCACGCGAGACTGGTCGCCAGTGCGGTTGCGGTCGTAAGGGCTGCCTTGAAGCATACGTTTCAGCTACCGGCATCAAGCGTACAGCATTCGACCTTATGGCCACTATGACTTGCGATAGCGAGCTTCGCTCAGTACCATATGACAAGTTCGAGGCAAAGATGCTTTCGGACGCTGCAAAGAACAACGATCCTATTGCTCTTGAGGCATTTGAGCGCACTGGCAAGGTACTCGGTTTGGCACTTGCAGATCTCACCGCAATCACCTCTCCTGAGGCTATCATCCTATTCGGCGGATTGGCCAATGCCGGCGACTTCATCATGCGTCCTACATACCGCTATATGGAGGAGAACCAGCTCTCTGTATTCAAGGGCAAGGTGAAGCTTATGATGAGCGGTATTCAGGATAAGAATGTGGCTATTTTGGGTGGTGCAGCACTTATCTGGAAGCAGCACCTTGAGGCAGTCATCGAGAACTATTAATCGAAGTACAGAGGGCTCGGAAACACCCTCTATCGAATGGGGCTACGCGGCGATATGTCACGTAGCCCCTTTGCTTTTCACATCGGGCAATATTGAAGGCTGTTACACACGAGCAAAATATTTACCAGCAAAGAGGGTGCGAATTGCGAATAAATTTGTATCTTAGCGCCGATATTTTTTACTTATAGTAAAAGCAACCCAAAGATGAGTGCCGAGACATACCATATTCCTGTGATGCTCAACAAGTGCATCGAACACCTCGACATAAAGCCCGATGGCGTATACGTAGACCTCACCATGGGTGGTGGTGGCCACACACGCGCCATACTCGAAAAGCTGGGGCCTAATGGTCATCTCTACTCTTTCGACCAAGACCCCGATGCCGAGCGCAATGCGCCACACGACGAGCGTCATACCTTTGTGGCATCGAACTTCCGCTTTATGCGCGGGGCGCTACGCCTGCGCGGCGTGAAGGGCGTCGACGGCATCCTTGCCGACTTAGGTGTCTCGTCGCACCACTTTGACGCCAAGCATCGCGGCTTCTCGTTCCGCGGCGATGCCCCACTCGATATGCGCATGAACACACGCGGAGGGCGCACCGCCGCTGATATCATAAACAGCTACGACAAGGATGTTTTAGCACGCATTTTCACCGAGTATGGCGAGTTAGACACAACGTGGAAGATTGCCAACTGCATAGAGCGTGCCCGCAACGAGAAGCCGATAACCACCACGGCCGAGCTTGTCGAGGCCATCAAGCCATGCACACCACCCAAGGACGAGGCTAAGTTCCTCACCAAACTCTTCCAGGCACTACGCATTGAGCTTAATGGCGAGATGGAGGCGCTCAAGATGGCACTCGAACAGAGCCTCAAGGTGCTCAACCCCGAGGGTCGCTTGGTGGTGATGTCGTACCACTCGCTTGAAGATCGCATAGTGAAGAACTTTATGCGCAGTGGCAACACCGAGGGTCGCATCGAGCGCGACTTCTACGGCCGCACGAACACCCCGCTTAAAGTTATCACCCGCAAGGCCGTGGTACCCACCGACGAGGAGATAGCCATAAACCCACGCTCCCGCAGCGCGAAGTTGCGTGTGGCCGAGCGACTATAACGACACATAACAAACGAAACAACCAACTTAAAAGATGTCTGACCAGACCAAAAATAGAAAGCGAGCATCCAGCAATGCACATAGTAGCGAGGAGGAGGAGTTGCGCAAGCGCCGTATTCGTCGCGAGATAGTCCGCGTGGAGGAGGATGACGAGGATGATGAGCTTGAGGAGGATATTGACGACGAGATAGAGGATGACGCGGAGGATGACGAGCAGACGCAGATAGACGACAACGACGAAGAGGAGGACAATGCGGATGATGATGGAGATGATGAGAGCGACGAGGAGAGTGAAGAGGAGGTCCAGCCATCGAAGTCTATATGGCGTCATATTGTCACAGGAGGCTTTATCACCAGCGATGGCGCAACGCAATACTATCGCTACCTCGTGGCCATAGCCATCATGTGCTTCATAAGCATATTCCTCACCTTCATGTCACTAAATGCCGACAGCGAGTATCGCCGTAAGGAGCGATACGTATCGGTGTTGCGTGAGCGCTCGGTACTAAAGAGCGAGGAGCGCTACCGTGCCTCATCGCGTGACGAGGTGGTACGCCGACTTGCCGAGGAGCATGGCGTGGTGATGGTAGACCAGAATAACAGCCAACGAATTAGGTAATCATGGCAAAGAAGACAACAACGAAGAAAACATCAACAAATAGCGGCAGCTCCTCGGGTGGAGCCAAGAAGGATATCCTGATGCGTGTCAGGATACTATACCTGCTATTCATCCTCGTTGGCTTCGGCGTGGGTGCCCGCCTTGTATGGGTGCAGATGTTCAGCGACTCGGTAGCCCACAATGCCAATGTGCTTAAAGATGGCATCATCCGCAAGGTGGTGATACCGGCACATCGTGGTGCCATACTCACACGCAACGGCGAGCCATTGGCGATGTCGAGCCTACGTTACCAGCCCACCTTCGACTTCAAGTCGGATGGCTTCAATGACGCCTCGGCCGAGGAGTTCGAACGCAATGTCGACTCGCTATCAAGGATGCTTGCGCGCCACTTCTCGGAGGAGGATGCTCGCAACGAGGGCTACAAATATATCAGCGCTGCCGAGTACAAGGATATCTTCCACAAGGAGCTTTCGCGCGGTGTGGAGCGTGCCAAGAAGATATTTCCACGCCCCGTGACCCTCGACGAGTGGGAGATGATGAAGGCCGACTTCCCCATCCTCAACAACAACATGGGCTTGGTATATGGCATAGAGCGTGTCGACAAGCGCATACACCCTATGGGTGAGGTAGCATTCCAGATTATAGGCAGCAACAAGGAGACGGTCGATGAGAAGGGCAAAAAGCGTAATGGCTCAGGCATTGAGCGCCTCTATAACAACTACCTCTCGGGTAGCGATGGTCGCGCCAAGGAGCAATATATAGCCCACGGCTTCTGGAGCCGCATCAACGACCCCTATAACAAGGCGCCAGAGGATGGCTGTGACGTGATAACCACCATTGATGGCAACTTGCAGCGCGCCGCAACCGAGATACTACGCGAGGAGTTGGAGACACACAAGGGCTCGTTTGGCGTGGCGATGGTCATGGAGGTAGAAACAGGCGACCTACTCTGTGTGGTCAACCTAAGCTCGGGAACCACACGCGGCACGAACTTTACGGAGAAGGTCAACAACCACGCCTTCATGACGCGTCAGTGTCCCGGCTCTACGTTTAAGCTTGCCGCCGCAATGGTACTTATCGAGAAGTGCGGCTTTAACCTCGACACCTCGGTAAGCATACCTCAAAAGGTGAAGACCGTTGGCTCTCGCCAGGTTACAGACTCACATACCATCACCTACGAGAATGGCAAGGCCATAGGCAACGTATCGCTAAGGGATGCCTTTGCCCACTCGTCGAACATCTACTTTGCCGAGGCCGTATACGAGAACTTCAAGGATAACCCCAAGCAGTACTGGGAGTACCTCAACGAGCTACACTTCAACAACACCATAGGCCTTGAGGCGTATGACGAGGCGTCGAGCTATATCCCCGAGCCTATGGGCAAGGAGTGGCGAGCCACCCACGGCTCTTTGAGCAGGTCGCTACCCTACCTCGGCTATGGATATATCGTCGAGCTACCAACTGTGCACACCCTCACCTTCTTCAATGGCGTTGCCAACGGAGGACGTATGGTTGCGCCACGCTTGGTGGACCACATAGAGCGTGATGGCAAGGTTATCAAGGAGATGCCTACGAAGGTCATCATGGAGAAGATGTGTTCCGATAGGACTATCGATATGTTGCACGAGTGTCTTAGCGCGGCGGCAGCACCTGCGCGCACCAAGCGTCGCTTCGCGGACCTTCCTTTCAACATCGGCTGTAAGACTGGTACGGCAGAGATTAACGGTGATTTCGTCAGCATAGCCACACTGGACAACCTCAGGATGGGTCAGAACATCGCCGACTTCAACTATAACCTCGGCTCGGTGGTATGTATGATGCCATTGGAGAAGCCCAAATATACCGTCATGGTCGCCATGCTCAAGGAGAGCATGTCCTACTCGGATACCCACTTTGGTATCGACGTGGCGGGCCCCGCGGCAAACGACATTATGCTCTACCTCTACAATAACGACCCCGAGTTACACCCCACCGTCAGCAAGGCCCCAGCGCCCCACACCCCAGAGAATATCAAGGGTGGCGATAGGAGTGCTGTAAGCACGGTGAGCCGTGCGTTAGCGGCACACGTGAGCGATAAGTCGAGTGGTGCCACATGGTGTAGCACGACAACCGACGTTGGAGGAAATGTGACAATCAAGAGCGCCGACACCGACAACACCACCATCCCCGATGTGCGTAACATGGGTCTTGTAGATGCCTTGTTCTTGCTCGAGAAGCGTGGTTTGAAGGTCACCCACGAAGGTGCAGGGCGCATCGTCGAACAGAGCATAGAGCCTGGCTCGAGCATCGTCGACTGCGATGGCTCGATACACCTGAAACTTGATGTATAACAAGCGAAACATATAAGCTATGAAGAAGATTTATGACCTACTCGCCGACGTGAACACATGTAACGTCGTAGGCAGCACAGATAGAGAGGTGGCAGCCCTCGAGTACGACTCGCGTCGTGTGGAGGCCGACCACTGCTTCTTCGCCGTTGTAGGCACGGCGAGTGATGGTCACGACTATATACCCTCGGCCATAGAGCGTGGCGCCAAGACCATTGTATGCCAGCGCCTACCTGAGAGCCTTAGCGACAATGTGACATATATCGTTGTCGAGGATAGCAATATCGCCATGGCGGCCATGGCGGCAGCCTTCTACGACCACCCATCACATGAGATGCACCTCGTAGGTGTTACGGGCACAAATGGTAAGACCACGACCGCGACACTTCTCTACGACATGTTCACAGCGTTGGGCTACCGCGTAGGTCTTATCTCTACGGTGGTATACCGCATTGCCGACAAGACAATACCCTCGACACACACCACACCCGACTCGATACGCCTCAACCAGATGATGCGTCGCATGGTGGATGAGGGTTGCGACTACTGCTTTATGGAGGTCTCGTCACACGCGGCATCGCAACACCGCATCGACTACCTGCACTTCGAGGGAGCGCTCTTCAGCAACCTCACGCACGACCACCTCGACTACCACGGCACATATAAGGAGTATATACGTGCCAAGAAGAGCTTCTTCGATGCCTTAGGTAAGGATGCGTGGGCGGTAGTAAACATCGACGATAGGAATGGCGAGGTTATGGTGCAAAACACACGCGCCAAGGTGTATCGTCTATCGCTACGCTCGATGGCCGACTACCGCACCAAGATTGTGGAGATGCTACCTAATGGCATGCTCCTACACCTCGACGACCGCGAGCTATGGGTGAAGTTTACAGGCAGGTTTAATGCCTACAACCTCACAACGGTATATGCCGCAGCACGACTCTTGGGCGTCGATAAAGAGGAGGTGCTCACAACGCTCTCTGTGCTAACGCCCGTAAGTGGCCGCTTCGAGACCATCATGGCTAAGGATGGCACCATGGCTGTTGTGGACTACGCCCACACGCCTGACGCCTTAGATAATGTGATACAGACAATAAACGAGGTACGCCGCGAGGATCAGCAGCTCATCGTTGTATGTGGCTGTGGTGGCGACCGCGACCGCACGAAGCGCCCAGAGATGGCACGCATAGCCGTAGAGAGCGCCACAACCGTCATCCTCACCTCCGACAACCCTCGCACCGAGTCACCAGAGGCCATCCTCGATGATATGGTGGCAGGCGTGGAGGATGCCCACAACTACCTACGTATCACCGACCGCGCTGAGGCTATACGTACCGCAACGATGCTCGCCAAGGCCGGCGATATCGTACTCATCGCAGGCAAAGGCCACGAGGACTACCAGATTATAGGCACCGAGAAGCACCACTTCGACGACCGCGAGCAGGTGCGCCTCGCCTTTGATCATACACATAACAGATAACCACATTAGACCCAAACGACACAAACGACAATAAGAGACTATGTTACACTGGCTATTCGAATACCTCGACAAACACACCGACCTTCCAGGCATGCGTATCGGCGACTATATATCGTTCCGCTCGGCCGCAGCCATCATCCTCTCGCTGCTTATCGCCATCATATTTGGTAAGCGTATCATCCGCTTCCTCAAGCGCAAGCAGATAGGCGAGGATATACGCGACCTCGGCCTCGATGGTCAGCTCCAGAAGAAGGGCACACCAACGATGGGTGGTATCATCATTATCCTTGCGGTGCTTATCCCCGTACTTCTCTTCGGTGACTTGGCGAATATCTATATTCAGCTACTTCTGATATCGACCTTATGGCTCGGTCTTATTGGTGGTCTTGATGACTATATCAAGGTCTTCCGCCATAAGAAGGAGGGTCTTAATGGCCGCTTTAAGATTGTAGGTCAAGTGGGCTTGGGTATCATCGTCGGCACTACAATGTGGCAGTCGGAGCAGATTGTGGTGCGCGAGAAGAGCTACGAGGAGTATACCTACACCATCACCGACAAGGAGAGTGGCGCCGTTGTCGACGAGTACACCGATAGGCGCGTTATAAGCACCACACCCGAGAAGAGCACCGAGACCTCTATTCCGTTCCTCAAAGATACGGTACTCGACTACAGCCAGATTACGGGGGGCAACGAGACCTTGGCGTGGTTGTTCTATATCATCGTGGCCATATTTGTCATCACCGCCGTATCTAATGGTGCTAACCTCACGGATGGCATTGATGGTCTGCTCACGTCGGTATCGGTGCCGATAGTGCTGGTACTCGGTATCTTGGCATACCTCTCGGGACATATCATCTACTCGGACTACCTCAACATCATGTATATACCGGGTAGTGGCGAGATGGTGGTCTTCGCCGCCGCCTTTGCCGGAGCGCTTATCGGCTTCTTGTGGTATAACTCCTTCCCCGCGCAGATATTTATGGGCGACACAGGCTCGCTCACGATAGGCGGTATCATCGCCGTCTTCGCACTCTGCATACGCAAGGAGCTACTACTACCATTGCTGTGTGGCGTATTCCTTGTCGAGGCGCTATCGGTGATGCTACAAGTAGGCTACTTTAAGTATACGAAGAGGAAGTATGGAGAGGGGCGCCGCATACTGCTTATGTCGCCTATCCACCACCACTACCAGAAGAAGGGTATCTTCGAGACAAAGATTATGATGCGATTCTTTATCGTATCGCTACTTCTCTCAGCCCTCACACTCGTAACGCTCAAGATTCAGTAGGCAAACATTTAGTAATAGAAAGGAACCACATATATGAAACGTAAGATTGTAGTTTTAGGCGGAGGTATCTCGGGCTACGGCTCGGCAATACTCGCCAAGAAGAAGGGCTTCGACGTCTTCCTTACCGACATGGGCAAGATAGCTCCCAAGTTCCGCGAGCGTCTCGACGAGTGGAAGGTGGAGTACGAGGAGGGTGGACACACCGAGGAGCGCATCCTCGATGCCAACGAGGTGATTAAGTCGCCCGGCATACCCGACACAGCTCCCATAGTAAAGAAAATCCGCGAGCGCGGCATACCCGTAATCTCGGAGATTGAGTTTGCCGGCCGATACAAGGGTGTGGCAAAGACAATCTGCATAACAGGCTCGAATGGCAAGACCACGACAACGTCGCTCATCTACAAGATTATGGCGGATGCGGGGCGTAAGGTGTCGCTGGGCGGTAACATCGGCGAGAGCTTCGCCTACTCGATAGCCACCGACAAGTACTTCTGGCACGTACTCGAGCTCAGCTCGTTCCAGCTCGATGGCTGCTTCAAGTTCAAGGCCGATATAGGCGTCTTGATGAACATCACGCCCGACCACCTCGACCGCTACGACTACAAACTTGAGAACTACGCACGCTCGAAGATGCGCATAGCGCAGAACCAGACATCGGCCGACTGCTTCATATACTCGGCCGACGACGAGCAGACACAGCAGATGCTCCAGTCGATGGACTCGGAGCTTCGCGCGCGCCAGCTCCCCTTTGCCATCAACACCGCCATAGCGAGTGGCGATGGCGATGCCATCCTTGAGGGTCACACCTTCACCGCGACGGTGGGCAAGCGCTCGGTGACCATCGACACACGCAAGATGCAGATTGAGGGCATGCACAACGTCTACAACGCCATGGCGGCAGCCCTCGCAACACTCGCCGCAGGTATCGAGCCACGCTCGATAAAGCGCTCTATATATGAGTTCTCACCCGTGGAGCACCGCCTTGAGCCAGCAGGCACGAAGGATGATATTCAGTGGGTGAACGACTCGAAGGCTACCAACGTAGACTCTGTATGGTACGCCTTGGAGAGCATGAAGCGCCCAACGGTATGGATTGCCGGTGGCACGGACAAGGGCAACGACTACACCCCTCTCAAGGAGTTTGCACGCCGCAAGGTGAAGGCATTGGTTTGTATGGGTGTGGATAACGCAAAGCTTATGCGCGAGTTCGACGGCATAGTACCCGTCATACGCAACTGCAACACCTTCGAGGATGCTATGCAGGCAGCCAAGGAGCTTGCCACAAGTGGCGATACGGTACTTCTATCGCCCGCCTGCGCGAGCTTCGACCTGTTCCGCAACTACGAAGAGCGCGGTCGTATGTTCAAGGAGTGGGTTGCCGACAACGTATTAAGATAGGTTCTATAAACAGGTAACAGACAATGGCTAAGGCTGATACACATAGAGAAGAGAGTGGTGCTGAGGAGTTGCTGAACAGGCATAAGCGCGTCATCGAGGGCGATAGGATGCTATGGATAATATTCATGGTACTCATCGTCGTATCCATCCTTGTTGTCTACTCGTCGACAGCAAAGATGGCATTCGACATATCATCAACGATGACCACTGCCGACTCACTACGTCAGCAGATTATGTTGGTGGTGTTGGCAATACCCCTACTCTTCGTGGTGCATAAGATTGACTACAAACACTTTATGCGCCTCACGCCGCTACTATACTACCTCTTCGTGATACTCACCGTAGCCACCTACTTCATAGGTGCCACGACAAATGGCGCAGCGCGCTGGATAGCGCTCGGCCCCATTCAGTTCCAGCCCTCGGAGGGTCTCAAAATTATGACTATCCTGATGCTCGCCAAGCGTATGGATAGTTTTACGGGCAACATCAATAAGGTGAACATCCTGCCCACCTCGTGGCACTTCCGCGACAGCAAGCAGATGACAATCCTCAAGAATAATACGCGCCCCATACTTGGCCCAGTCATACTGTCGTGTGCGGTAATTATGCCAGCACACACCTCGTCGGCGATACTTATCTTTATCACCTCCGTCATAATGCTCTTCATCGGCCGTGTACGTATCAAGGAGCTACTTAAGTTTGTTGTGGCGATGGGTGTTGTCGGCATCGTCGGTTTAACGTTCCTCTCGGCAATAGGCATAGGTCGTGGTGATACGGCTGGTGGCCGCTTCTCGGTATGGCTCGAGGAGTGGAGAGGTGAGGGCACCGTGGAGTCAATGTATGAGCTATCGGATACGCAGCGTGCGATGATTGCCATCCACGATGGAGGTCTCTTTGGCGAGGGCGCAGGACAGAGTACGGCACGTGCTGTGGTTATACACCCTGAGAGTGACTACGCCTACTCCTTCTTTATCTCGGAGTATGGACTAATCATAGCGCTGATACTCATGTTCCTATATTTGTGGATATTCTTCCGCTCGATAGAGATATTCAGACGCTGCACAACGGTATTCCCTGGCCTTATGACCTTGGGGTTGGGACTACTCATCACCTGCCAGGCACTATTGCATATCCTTGTGCAGGTTAATATCATACCAGAGACGGGCCAGACCCTACCACTGATATCACGTGGAGGCTCGTCGCTACTATTCACGACAATAGCCCTCGGCATGATACTTAGCGTAAGCCGCAAGAGTAGCATGGAGAAGGCAAAAACTAAGAAAGAGGAGGATGAGTGATATACGACTTGATAAGTACCTATGGGCAGTGCGCATCTTCAAGACGCGCAGCGATGCTGCCGATGCCATACGCCAAAACCGCGTATTGGTCAACGACGCCTATGCCAAGCCCTCGCGCGAGGTGAAGATAGGCGACCACATCTCGGTACGCCGCGAGAGGGTTACGTATAGCTATAAGGTTCTCGACTTGGTGTCGAGCCGCCAGCCCGCGAAAAACGTGCCTACGTACTGTCTCAACTGCACACCACAGGAGGAGCTCGACAAGCTCAACGTGCCACACGAGACGATATTTGTCTTCCGCGACCGCGGCACAGGCCGCCCCACGAAGAAGGAGCGCCGCGACATAGATGCCCTTATGGATGGCTTCTACTACGACGACGAGGCATTTATCGACGATGACGAAGATTAACAACATACATTGATGGAATAAAATAAAATACAATAAAATACGAAAGATTATGGAATACGATTTTAGAGCCATTGAGCAAAAATGGCAGAAGCAGTGGCAGGAGGATGGAACATATCGTGTAGATGTTGACCCTTCACGCCCTAAGTTCTATGTTCTCGACATGTTCCCCTACCCATCGGGTGCGGGTCTTCATGTGGGACACCCCCTCGGATATATCGCCTCGGATATCTACTCGCGCTACAAGCGACAGATGGGCTTCAACGTGCTTCACCCTATGGGCTACGACGCCTTTGGTCTTCCCGCCGAGCAGTACGCCATACAGACGGGTCAGCACCCTGCTGTCACCACCGAGGAGAATATCAACCGCTATCGCTCACAGCTCGATAAGATAGGCTTCTCGTACGACTGGTCGCGCGAGGTGCGCACCTGCGACGCCGAGTACTACCACTGGACACAGTGGGCATTCTTGGAGATGTTCGACCACTGGTACAACAACAAGACAAATAAGGCTGAGCATATCGACACCCTCAAGGCACACTTCGCCAAGCAGGGTACAGAGGGCATCGACGCCGCACAGACCGCCGAGCTCAAGTTCTCGGCCGAGGAGTGGAACGCGATGACCATCGAGCAGCAGGAGCAGACCTTACAGAACTATCGTCTTGCCTTCCGCGCCGACACGATGGTGAACTGGTGTCCAGCACTTGGCACCGTGCTTGCCAACGACGAGGTTAAGGAGGGTCTATCTGTACGTGGTGGCCACCCTGTGGAGCAGAAGCAGATGAAGCAGTGGCTGTTGCGTGTCAATGCCTACGCACAGCGTATGCTCGACGGCTTGGAGACTTTGGAGTGGAGCGAGTCGTTGAAGGAGATTCAGCGTAACTGGATAGGTCGCTCGGTGGGTGCGCAGGTATTCTTCGATATCGCGGGCTCGGAGCGTAAGTTGGAGATATTCACCACACGCCCCGACACCATCTATGGTGTTACGTTCATGGTTATTGCCCCTGAGCACCAGTGGGTAGAGGAGCTTACAACTGAAGAGAACCGCGAGGCTGTCGAGGCATACATCGCTGAGACGAAGCGTCGCTCGGAGCGTGAGCGTATCGCCGACACGAAGCGCGTGAGTGGTGTTAAGAGTGGCTCATACGCCATCAATCCATTTACCGGCCGCGAGATACCTATATATATATCGGACTACGTGCTTGCGACCTACGGTACGGGTGCTATCATGGCCGTACCAGCACACGACTCGCGCGACTACGCCTTTGCGCGCCACTTCGGCCTTGAGATTATCCCCGTTGTCGAGGGTGGTAACCTTGAGGTTGAGTCGTACGATGCGAAGGAGGGCAAAGTGATTAACTCGGAGATTATCAACGGCATGGATGTGAAGGATGCTATCCACTTCATGTTCGAGGAGGTTGAGCGCCGTGGCCTCGGTAAGAAGCTCATCAACTACCGCTTGCGTGATGCTATCTTCTCGCGCCAGAGATATTGGGGCGAGCCATTCCCAATCTACTATAAGGATAACGTGGCATACCGCCTCAAGGATGAGCAGCTGCCATTGACACTTCCACCTATCGAGAACTTCGGTCCTACCGAGGAGGGTGAGCCACCATTGGCACGTGTCGAGGGCTGGCACACCGCCGAGGGTTACCCCTACGAGCTATCGACGATGCCAGGCTTTGCAGGCTCTTCGGCATACTACCTACGCTATATGGACCCACACAACAACAAGGGCCTTGTGGGCAAGGAGGCTAACAACTACTGGCGTAATGTAGACCTCTATGTTGGTGGTATCGAGCACGCTACGGGTCACTTGATGTACTCACGTTTCTGGAATATGTTCCTCTACGACTTGGGCTACGTATGTGAGCCTGAGCCATTCAAGAAGCTCGTAAACCAGGGTATGATTCAGGGTCGCTCGAACTTCGTATATCGCGTTGTGGGCACCAACTCGTTCGTATCGCTCGGTCTCAAAGATAACTATCAGACACAGGAGATTCATGTCGACGTAAATATCGTCAAGAATGACATCCTCGACCTCGATGCCTTCCGCAAGTGGCGCCCCGAGTTCAACGATGCTGAGTTCATCTTGGAGGATGGTAAGTATGTATGCGGCTGGGCTATCGAGAAGATGTCAAAGTCGATGTTCAACGTCGTTAACCCCGACTATATTGTCGATGCCTACGGTGCTGACACCTTGCGTATGTACGAGATGTTCCTCGGCCCATTGGAGCAGTCGAAGCCTTGGGATACCAACGGCATCGACGGCGTTCATAAGTTCTTGCGCCGCCTCTGGGGTAAGTTCTACTCACGCGATGGCAAGCTCCTTCTTAACGACGAGAAGGCTACGCCTGCCGAGCTTAAGACACTTCATAAGACCATCAAGAAGGTACGCGAGGATATCGAGAACTTCTCGTTCAACACCTCGGTAGCAGCCTTCATGATATGTCTCAACGAGCTTGGCGACTGCTCGAAGCGCGAGATATTGGAGCCTCTCACAGCCCTTATCGCCCCCTTCGCACCACATATCGCCGAGGAGCTATGGCACATCTTGGGTCACGAGACTTCGGTATGCGACGCCAAGTACCCAGAGTTTAAGCCAGAGTACCTCGTTGAGAACTCGTTTGAGTACCCAGTGATGGTCAACGGCAAGCTACGCTTCAAGCAGGAGTACGCCTTGGATATGGCACAGGATGCCATCATCGCCGACATCGTAACTACGGAGGGCGCACAGAAGTGGCTCGAGGGCAAGCAGCCTAAGAAGATTATCGTTGTCAAGGGTAAGATTATCAATATCGTGATGTAATGAGGCAGTTTCTATCAATGTCGGTATATGCCGGTCTGCTGATTGGCATTGCCGGCCTTGTATATCTGCGTGTTGGCGGCCTTGCGGGTGCTGTGCTCTTCGCCTTCGGTCTGTTGTGCGTAGTGATGTGTGGCGCGCAGCTATATACGGGCAAGGCGGGATATCTGCCATATAAGGAGTCGTGGCGTTTAGTGCCTATGTTACTGGGCAACGCTGTGGGCTGCCTTGCTGCTGCGGGCATTGCCACCTACTGCGCCACCGACGCTCTGCACCTACACCTCGACACCATCCTCGCGGCACGCCTCGCAGCATCGTGGGATGCACTCTTGGTGACCTCTGTTGGTACGGGTATTATCATGACGCTCGCCGTATATGGGGCGCGCAAGGGACACTACTTACCGTTGCTGTTTGGTGTTCCCGTGTTCATTATGTGTGGCCTTCCGCACTGTGTCGCCGACGCCTTCTACTATGGTGCGGCACTCCTATTCGGCAAGTTCGAGGCGGCGATGCTTGGCGCATGGTTCTGGGCTATTGTAGGCAACTATATCGGCTGCAACCTCCCCCGCTGGTTTATGGGCAAGGAGTTTTAGACATTATATATTACTTGATCTATATGAAGAGAGGACTTATTGTAATTGCGCTATTATTAGGCTTAACATCTTGTTACAGCCATAGACAGTTTGTAACATACAGTTCTGACGATGTTGTACTAAGTGATAATTCATTCGCTTATCAAGATGAGATTGTTTCGGTAGAGTATATACTTAATAGAGAAGATGGAACCTTTATCTTCGCGGTCTTAAACCACTCTAACAAAGATATCTATGTTGATATGACCAAGTCTGTCTTTATATGCAACAATCATGTTTACGATTATGGAGGCAGATACTCGAATAATATCGAATTAGACACACTATTATACACCCGCGGAGGAAAAACAATATCAGATGTACAAGTCCAAATCGCCACTAATGTAGGACTTGATAAGGTATTAATTCCGAGTGGGAGCTACCGATGTTTCGAGGGTTTCAAAATTAATAATGGAGAAATTATCGTAGATGGTCTAAATCGTAACCCCAAAACCTCAAAGGGCGAAACGGCAGTGGTCACATTCGATTATGAAACTTCACCACAACATCTTCAAAATAGAATAACTATTATCGTTGACAATGAGGAGCATACAATAGATAATCGACTATACATCAGCTCCATTGAGAATATTCGTATCAATGTTAGCGACATGTATAGGTATAAACTATGCAACAACGAGACAATGTCAACGTACATTTACTCTGACCCATATACAGAATGTAACCCTACTAATGATAGATATTAGAACCATTTGTTCCTCATAATTTAGATAAGACTAATAAGACGAACATATTGGGGATGACTAAAAAGTAAAATAGCCATCCCCAATTTTTTATCACATATCCAAGCATACTACATCGTCAACTCGTTGAGGAGTTTTGCGGCTTGGGGAACGCTCGACTTAACCTTATTAAGGAGCGCTACACCCTCCTTGAGATTGCCCGTATGGATGGCATAGAGAGCGCGTGCGTAGTCCGCCAATGGCGATGTGCCAGCACTCTGCAAATAGCTCTTGGCACTCGCCCAGTCGCCACGCTGCATAGCGGCATTTGCCGAATTTATGCTCTTCGATGCAGCATCAAGACCCTCGCTACAAACCTCATAATTAACAACATACGTTGCGCGGCGTAGCGGCGGGTAACACTCCTCAAGCATCACCGCGAAATCCTGAGGATAGCGGCTACTAATGGCCGCCTCCTTCTCATCGGGGGTCATCTGCCCCTTGATGATGTCGATAATGGCGTTTCTATTCTGAAGCTTAGAGCCTGTGAGCCACTCGATAACTCCCTCCCAATCCTCCGACACGGAGTTGAGCGTAAAGAGATTTTCGGGCATATTACCGAGCTTCATAATGTAGCTACGTAGTGCCTCGGCACGGTGTTGTGCAAGCTCGGCATTCGCCTGGTACTCGCCATCGGGCGAAGCGTAGCCAACGATATGTATTGTGTTGATTTGCTTTGACTTATCACAACACGAAGCAAAGAACCTATCTATCAACGCCAACTCCACAGCATTATCGGCAAACGCAGGGTCAATATTGGCATCCATAAGAGGAAAGTCGACATAGGCATTTGCAACCCCCTTTTGAGACTTTGCCGTGGGCTTAACATCGACATACTCAGGCTTAAATACCCACTCCTCGTATCTTGCAACAACGACCTCTGCAACGGCCTCAACACGATTGCAGCAGCCATACAAGATCTCCTCAACACGCAACGTAGCGCCATTCATCCACTGCTGGTATGGTATCTCCGCATAGTAGCTCACAACAGCCGGCAGGTCGCGGCGACGCAAGCGCCACTCGTCGGGGATAACCTCCACCTTCTGCTTCTGTCGGCTATCGACAATATAGTGCTCGCGGCCAAAGACACCCACCGACGTTAGTTCGACGCTCTTCGATCCATGGTAGAGGACAGGGGTATAGATTCTGGCACGACGACCCTTGATATGGCTGGCCTGGAGCTCCATGCGCATCTCAACGTAGAGCATATCGCCATCGTGCTCGATGGCCACATCGCTAATGCGCATACCCTCAAGCATATGTACGGCTGAGGAGCGCTGCGCCCACGTTACAGTAGAGAACGTGAGTAACGCAAAAAGTAGTAATATACGTTTCATAATCAATAATTTAGAATATGTATGATAGGCCTATATTTAGCTTTGTGATGCCGAAGTAGTGGTGGTGGTCATGGCGACTGAGTAGCTCGTCGGTCTTCCAACGATACTTGTCGTACTCCATATAGGCGTAGCCCACACCAAGCTCGAACTCAAGGTTAAAGTGGCGGCTGAGCACTACGGCATAACCATAGCCGACACCGGCACCGAGCAGCCAGCCATCGAAGCGGTTATCGGTGAGTGCCTCGAAGTTAGTACCCAAGAACTTAATGCCATTCTTAATATTGCCCATGTTATATCTGCCATAGTGGGCATGCATGGCGATAAAGTGACCAGCAAAGCGGTTGCAGAACCAGTAGCGCGCCTCAGGTTGCGTTAGGAAGTGCTTCCACTCGCGGCCGTTGTACATCTTCCAGTCGTTGAAGCTCGATGACATATCGAGAGTCCAGCGTGGCGCTAAGGCGATCTCGGTGCCGAGGTTGACACTACCCGTAGCATCGTAGAGGAGGTTGGTCTTGATGGCAACATGTTGCGCATCGGCACGTTGTGCACCCACTACAAGGAGCAAGGCAACGGCGCATAATCGTAATAATCTCTTCATAATTGCAAATGTTTTACATTACTCCTACCCACACGGCAGGACATCGGAGATATTCTCAACTACCGTACCACAAACAGCATACGTGAGCGCATAGGGCTATTGCTATTTAATGAGATTATAACTATCTTTGTGAAAAATTCAACGCACATGAGAAGATTTCAACTATCTGTAATATTTGCGCTTATCGCCACGCTGACAGCTGACGAGCTTACGGCGCAGATAAACCAAGTTACTCCCATTCCGGTAAGCACCACGCAGGAGGATAGCGAGGGAGGTATCACAACCTTCGATGCCACACAGCAGTTTAAGCTATACATTGATGACGCTATTATCGACGAATATGGGGAGGCTAACGGCGAACGACTTCGCAATGCTGCCTACGCTACTGGCCTCAACATCAAGTGTGTGAAGCGCCCTGCTAAGCGTGGTTGTCTTAACCTCGTATGGCATCGTGAGATGTATCTCCCCGAGCAGTATCTGCTCACCTGTGATGAGAATGGCATCACCATTGGTGCTTGCACGCCCGAGGGACTCTTCTACGGCTTGCAGACCCTACGTCAGTTAGTCGAGAACAACCCCGATGGGGAGTGGCTCACATGCGAGATTTACGACGCCCCACGCTTCGCGTACCGAAGCCTTCTTATCGACGTATCGCGCCACTTCCGCTCGATAGACTTCCTTAAGCGTCAGATAGATATGATGGCACGCCTAAAGTTCAACCATCTGCATCTACACCTCACCGATGCCGCCGGTTGGCGTATGGAGGTAGAGAGCTACCCACGTCTTACGAGCTACGCAGCATGGCGCACACCAGCCACATGGAAGGAGTGGTGGTATGGCGAGCGCAAGTATGTAGACGAGGGCAGCGAGGGTGCCTATGGTGGCTACTACACCAAGGAGGAGCTTCGCGACTTGGTTGCCTATGCCGAGGCACGCTACATCACAATCATCCCCGAGATAGAGATGCCTGGCCACTCTGACGAGGTGTTGGCGGCATATCCAGAGTTACGATGCACACACCATCCTGAGCGTCAGGGCGAGCTTTGTATCGGCAAGGAGGCGACCTTCGAGATGATGGAGCGCATCCTTGATGAGGTGATGGAGGTATTCCCATCGGAGTATATCCACATTGGTGGTGACGAGGCGAGCAAGGAGAGCTGGAAGCTATGCGAAGATTGCCAGCGCCGCATGCGCGAGGAGGGCCTCAACAGTGTCGACGAGTTGCAGAGCTATATGATTGAGCGCATGGAGCGCTACCTCAACGCCCACGGCCGCCAGATTATCGGCTGGGATGAGATATTGCAGGGTGGCCTCGCGCCAAACGCGACGGTGATGTCGTGGCGTGGCGAGGAGGGTGGCATCGCTGCTGCCGAGGCTGGCCACGACGCCATAATGTCGCCCCACGGCTACTGCTATATCGACGCACCACAGGATGCACCACCCACACAGCCCGAGGCTATTGGCGGCTACCTGCCATTGGAGAAGGTATACTCCTATGACCCAGCACCCGCGACGATGAGTCCTGCCGTGGCACGCCACATTAAGGGTGTGCAGGCCAACCTATGGGCGGAGTTTATACCTACCGACGAGCACTACGAGATGATGCTATGGCCACGCGCCATTGCCATCGCGGAGGTGGGTTGGAGTCAGCCCACGCAGAAGGAGTTTGGCATCTTCCGCACCCGTGCCTTGGATATCGTCGAGCGCATGATGGCGGAGGGCTACCACCCCTTCGACCTTAAAAACGAGATTGGCGACCGCCCAGAGTCACGCGAGCCTATCGACCACCTCGCCTTAGGCAAGGCCGTTGCGTACAACTACCCATCGTTCTACTATGGTCCACAATACGCTGCGGCGGGTGACGTAGCACTCGTCGACGGTCTGCGTGGCACATGGACATATGCCGATGGTCGCTGGCAGGGTTTCTTGGGTCGTGGTGGTGTGGATGTCACCATCGACATGGGTGAGCCTACGACCATCCACTCTATATCGGCCGACTTTATGCAGTACTGCGGCCCAGGTGTCTTCATGCCCTGCAAGGTGGAGATATGGGGCTCGTTGGATGGCGAGAACTTCGAGCCGCTGACGGTCATCGACCATGAGGTTAAGTATGAGGATATACCCTCGTTCATGAACTTCGGCTGGGAGGGAGAGTGCGTTGTGCGCTACATACGCTACAAGGCACACCGCAGCCACTTCTCGGGCTTCTTGTTTACCGACGAAATTGTGGTTCGATAGGTCGCCATACGTAGAGTTTCACCGCCAAAATTCTGGTCTTTATTTTGTATAAAATAAAAATTAGTCCAAATTTTTGGCTACACAATATAACATTGCTATCTTTGCACCGAGGATAGCAATGTCCTTTTTTATGCACGACAGAAACACTTTATTTACTATTTTTTCACTTAAACATCAACGTATGAAGAGACTTTTACTTCTGATGATTGGTCTGGCTATCGGCTATATGGCTGAGGCTCAGACTGTCGTTACGGGTACCATCATCGATGAGACGGATCAGCCACTCATCGGTGCTACGGTAGTTGTTCCCGAGACGACACAGGGTACGAGCACCGACGTACAGGGCGACTTCCGTCTACAAGTTCGCAAGGGTACGGAGAAGGTGATGATTAGCTACCTTAACTACAAAACATTGAGCTTTGATATCGACTCGACTCAGGCTCGCGTAGACCTCGGCACGATCAAGATGGAACCAGAGGCTACCACCTTGGAGGATGTGGTAATCACACAGTCTGTCGCTGTACAGCGTAAGACCCCTGTGGCAGTATCAACAGTTGTTGCCAGCGAGATCGAGTTCAAGCTCGGCGGCCAGGAGTTCCCCGAGATTTTGAAGTCTACGCCTGGTGTATATGTCACCAAGGATGGTGGTGGCTATGGCGACTCTAAAATTAACATGCGAGGCTTCAAGTCGGCAAACGTGGCAGTTATGATCAACGGTGTTCCCGTCAACGATATGGAGTGGGGCGGTGTATACTGGTCAAACTGGGCTGGTCTTTCAGACGTAACACGCTCGATGCAGACACAGCGCGGTATGGGTGCCTCGAAGATTTCATCACCATCGGTGGGTGGTACCATCAACATCGTGACTAACAACATCGACTCGAAGCGCGGCGGTACGGTATCTTACGGTATCGGTAACGACGGCGCTAACACCATGTCGGTAAGCCTCTCGACAGGTCTTATGGATAATGGCTGGGCCGCAAGCGTTCTTCTTGCTAAGCGCTGGGGTGATGGTTACATCCAGGGTACTGGCTACACCGGCTACAACTGGTTTGTGAACGTTTCGAAGCGTATCAACTCACAGCACCAGCTCTCACTTACAGCCTTTGGTGCTCCACAGAAGCACAATCAGCGTAAGCCACTATATGCCGGTCTTTCAATCGAGGAGTGGGACAAGGTTGCTAAGTGGACAGGCGAGGATAACAAGTATCGCTACAACGCTGTTTACGGTTTCGACAACAACGGCAAGGAGCGCTCATCAATGGTCAACGAGTACCACAAGCCTCAGATTTCGCTCAACCACCAGTGGCAGATTGACGACAAGTCATCGCTCTCGACAGCCCTCTACGTATCTATAGGTCGTGGTTCGGGCTACTCTGGTCAGGGTCGTACATCTGCTGACCGCGCTATGTGGAACGGCTCGTCTAACGGTAAGCTCCTCTACAACTTCCGTAAGTCGGATGGTACTTTCGACTATGGTGCTATCCAGGATATGAACGCCGCAAGCCTCGATGGTTCGCGCATGGTGATGTCAAAATCTGTTAACGACCACATGTGGTACGGTCTTTTGTCGACATACTCAAATGAGATTGCCCCAGGTTTGGAGCTCTCAGCAGGTGTCGACGTACGTTACTACGTAGGTAAGCACACCAACGAGATTGTCGACCTCTACGATGGTGCATACTTCATCGACGATGCTGACCGTAAGAACGTTAAGGCGGAGAACAACGCTGCTGCTGCCGATCCTAACTGGAAGTACGAGAAGCTCAGCGTAGGTGACGTTGTATATCGCGATTACGATGGCCACGTACACCAGGAGGGTATCTTCGCTCAGTTGGAGTGGACAAAGAATAAGGTTAACGCCTTCGTATCTGGTTCGGTGTCGAACACTGGCTACTGGCGTGTTGACCGCTTCTACTACGACGAGGCACACCAGCGCTCAGAGACTATGAACTTCGTGGGCTTCACCGCGAAGGCTGGTATCAACTACAACGTTACCAAGTCGTCGAACCTCTTCCTCAACGTAGGTTACATCTCACGTGCTCCATTCTTCTCGGGTGGTGCCTTCCTTCAGTCAACAACATCACACATGACCAACCCCGATGCTGTCAACGAGAAGGTATTCTCGGTAGAGGGTGGCTACGGTCTACGTACTGAGCGTTTCGCATTGAACCTCAACGCATACTACACCTTGTGGATGGATAAGTCGGATGTTCGTTCGAAGCTCATGTCTAACGGTGACTACGCACGTGTTAACCTCACAGGTATCGACGCTCGCCACACCGGCGTTGAGCTCGACCTTCGCTACAAGCCAGCACGCTGGGTAAACCTTACAGGTATGCTCTCATGGGGTGACTGGGTATGGTCAAGCAATGCCCGTGGTTACTACTACGACTCACAGGGTCAGCCTATGACTGCCAAGATGGATGGTACCGTAGCTTCGGGCATCATGGCTGAGGACCACGCATGGATTGAGCTTGAGCAGAAGGGCGTGCACGTAGCAGGCTCGGCACAGACTACGGCTGCCGTAGGTGCTGACTTCTTCCCATTCAAGGGCTTGCGTCTTAGCGCTAACTTCAACCTCTACGCTCGCAACTACGCCGACTTCTACCTCGGCTCGACAGCTGTGGCTAACACCACAACTACGGTTAACGACCCATGGAAGATTCCTGTGGGCCACCAGGTAGACCTCTCGGCAAGCTACTCATTCAACATCGGCAAGGTGAACGCTACTATCTACGGTAACGTGAACAACCTCTACGACTATAACTATGTGATGGACGCACAGTGTGCCACCGACACTAAGGGCTGGCAGGACTGCTACGCCGTAATGTACTCATTCGGCCGTACATATACCGTACGCCTCAAAATTAGCTTCTAAGAATAGCAACGACTATGAATAAGAATATTATAACAAAGATGCTCTCTGTTGTAGCCCTTGCTCTTGTGGGCGTAGGCTGCCAGACGGACTATTTTAACGAGAACTATCTTCCTGGCTACGACAACGATGGCGAGATTACCAACGTTCAGGAGATGGAGATCACGCTGTCGGACGATGACTACGCTGCCATCGCCAAGAATAGCACAAATAAGGCATTGGCTGAGGCTGCTGGCGAGGATGCCGTAGCAGCTCTCTCGGCTATCAGCAAGAACAAGTACTTCGCATCGCAGGATGATGCTGCCACCTATGTTCCTGCTTGGCTTGCATCAAGCTACCCTACCTACGATAATGGCTCACTCGCCCTTATCACCTACACCATGGCTCTTGACATTCCACAGGATGTTCAGGCTATGAACGCCGCTACCGAGTATACACTCACCGAGGATGACTACAAAACTATCTGGGGCTCGGAGGAGGACTACGCTGCGGCGCTAACTCCTAAGACCGTAAATAAGCTTAAGAACGTTATCCCTGTTGCTGACGACGCTCGCGAGGGTGAGTATGTTGTTGTTACGTACAACTACTCTTCGGAGGAGCCTGCAAAGGATGAGCCTGAGACTCCCGAGAATCCCGACCAGCCAGAGGCTCCAAAGTACTCATCAGTACTCGGCTCGGCTGTATTGGATGACACAGTAGAGGTTAAGGGCTACGTATCGGCTATTTCTACTCAGGGCCCTATCATCACCGATGCTACTGGCTCAATTCTCCTTTACAAGGGCGCTGACCTCGCTATTGGCGACGAGGTATCGGTGTCGGGTACTATCTCGGCATACAACAAGGGCTTCCAGATTGCTGCTGCAAGCGCAACCGTTGAGAAGACTGGTACTACATCGGTAACTTATCCTACTCCCGTAGAGTTGGATGGTGCTGCTATGGAGGCATTGCTTACTTCACGCACTGAGGATGACTACGCTCAGTTTGTTAAGTTTGAGGGTACTCCTACAATCTCTGATAAGGGTTATATCAACATCATCATGGAGGGTACCGAGGCTGCTCAGGGTAGCATCTATGGTGCTAATGATGAGGTAAAGGCTATGTTCACAGAGGGCGAGAAGGCTACCATTTATGGTTACTTCGTATCTATCTCAAGCGGCAAGTATATCAACGTCATCGTTGTAAGCGTTGACGAGGAGCCTGCTATTGGTGGTGGCAACGAGGGCGAGACCTCGGCTTACACCTCAGCTCTCGGCTCAGCTGTATTGGGCGACTTCGTAGAGGTTAACGGCTATATCTCTGCCGTTTCTACACAGGGTCCTATCCTCACCGATAATGGTGGCTCAATCCTCCTTTACAAGACCACTGGTTATGAGGTGGGTGACGTTGTATCTGTTTCAGGTACTATCTCATCATACGGTAAGGGCTTCCAGATTGGTACTGCCGATATTACTATCGAGAAGACGGGTACAACTACCGTAACATATCCTACTCCAATGGAGATTACCGGTGCTGTGGCAGATGAGCTTCTCACCACTCGTGTGAATGATGAGTATGCTTACTATGCTAAGATGACAGGTACTGTCTCTATCAACGGCAACTACTACAACTTCATCCTTGCCGACGCAACAACAGCTCAGGGTAGCTTCTATGGCGCAACGGATGAGCTTAAGGCTCAGCTTTCGGATGGCATGGAGTGTACCATCTATGGCTATTTCACCTCATTGTCGGGTGGTAAGTACATCAACATGGTTGTGACATCGATTGAGACTGCACCTGCTGCAACAGCTTTGGCTCTCAAGGTTAAGAGCGAGAAGCAGTACGCCTACTTCAAGTTCAACGGCACTGCTTACGAGGCTACCGACATCGTGGCTGTACAGCCTTCGGACTACACAGCTATGGGTCAGGGCTACGGCAACTTCACCAACCCCGCACAGGACAGCTACCTCCCAATATTCCTCTCAGAGAAGTATCCTTACGCACAGGTAGATGATAAGGTATACGTTGGCTTCCGCTGCTACGCAAGTGGCGCTACATCATGGAGGGTTGACGAGTATATCTTCACCGGCGAGTGGACAAAGACCATCTACTTTGGTCAGAAGACCGACCAGTTCCGCAAGGTTGAGGGCATCTGGGAGATTGACCGTACCTTGGAGCTCGACTTCACATCGACATCAAGCGCTGACACCAAGGCATTCTACCAGTACTGCGTAAACTGGGTTTACGACTTCAAGGATGTGCCTATGGGTGCGCCTGCACGTGACAACGCAGGTGAGATTATCTCTACCGAGATTGTGCTTATCAATGGTCAGAAGCCAGCAGGTAACTACTGGGTATCTAACTACGGTAACAACGAGTTCTACACAGGTGCTTCGGCATACTACGGCAATATGGACTGGCGTCCATCAGCTGTTAAGGGTGGCTTCGCTGCCGCTGGCATGGGCGACTTGACCGATGATGAGATTCTTGCTAAGCTCAAGGAGAATACCGCAGAGGTATTTGCCGAGGTACTCGGCTATGCATATCCTGATATCACTGTCGATGACTACAAGAAGGTGATAATCAAGGTTTACGCATATGGTCCTAACAAGAACTACTCGCTTACGTTCGACGTTGTTGAGCAGGGTAAGTTCCAGTACGCTGCCGACTCACTCGTTGAGTTGTAGTAGGGCGACTGCCTAATGATTATGGGGATGACTAAAAAGTAAATTAGCCATCCCCATTTTGTTGGAGGTTGAAGAAAAAGATGTAGTTTTAGGCCTGCGAAGCCCGAAAAACCGCAGTTTACTCGGCGTAAATGAGGATTTTGAGGGCGAGCTGTTTTGTTGGCAGAAGACATTAGATACAACGCTCGGTGAATTTCTTGACGATGGGCTGTACTTTGTGGTACTGCCCATTGACAAGATAATTCATTAGCGGTAGTAGATGATGTCTTATCACAACAAAGAACAACAAAATACACTCTCTATTCAGCCTCATCTTTATGCAGTGTAGCACGTTGCTATTAGCTCTAAAAAGATTTTTTTTTGCGCGAAAGGTTTTGAGATAATAAATTTTTACTATCTTTGCACCGCAAGATGAAATTGCAGGGCCCATAGCTCAGTTGGTTAGAGCAGCGGACTCATAATCCGAAGGTCGGGGGATCATGCCCCTCTGGGCCCACAAAAACAGATAGGTTGACTACGATTAGTCAACCTATCTGTTTTTGTATTGTCTCAGGGCTTACCTAATAGGCCATAGGAACCAACTCGCCATACTCGTCATACATATTACCATACTCATCGAAGTAGAACGTTGTGGTCTCACCATATTGATCAACATATATCAAATTGCCATGCTCATCATAGTAGCTATACCCACCGTACTCATCATAATAGTACTCAGGGACATATGGCGCAGGCTCAGCTACAACTGCCTCTTCTGCTGGCTCGTATATCTCAGGGGTCTCTTCGTATTCAGCACACATAGGCTCCGCTTTGTATGCTATTTCCTCTGGCTCCATCTCGTAATTACCCTCATAGTAATATGAATTGTCGTAGTCGTAATATTGCTCCTCACCGGATGTATCAGGCTTCATCCCGCTATCTGAGCTACTATTGTTGCCGCTATTAGCATCAATGATAAAGTATGTTCCGACGCCGATAAGTAGCAATGCAAGCAGCCATGACCACAAGCGCGACTTACGTTTCTCCTGCTTAGGCTTCTTCGTATCATACTTTGGCGTCCACTCCTTCTTAGGCTCCTCGACACGCTTTGGTGTCTCAACCCTCTTAGGCTCCTGCTTAGGTGCCTCGCCAAGCTTTGTGCTCTCATCCACCGTCGCCACTCCAATACGAGTGCTCTCATCGACAACTGGTGCTGGTGCTGGAGTAGGTGTTGGCGCAGCAGCTACCTTGCTATCGTCGAGTAGTGCCAAGAAGGCATCGACACTCTGCACTCTATCCTTGCGGCGTGTCTGCATAGCATCCGCTATCGCGCGCTTGACGCCCGCAGATAGATGTGCTGGGAGCTCCGGAAGACCATCTTCGGCAATATCTGATGCCTGGGGTGGCACACAGCCCGTAACGAGGTAGTAGAGCGTAGCGCCCAACGAGTATACATCTGTTGCGGGGGTGAACTCGCTCACGCCACCCGTCTTGTACTGCTCCATGGGGGCAAAGCCGTGGCTGATGCCTACAGGCGTAGAGCTTGTCTGGTTGCCCATCGCATCGTACTGCTTCGAGAGGCCAAAGTCGATTAATATAGCGCGGTTGTCCGACTTGCGAACCATGATATTACCAGGCTTGATGTCGAGGTGGTTGATGCTCAACGAGTGTATATGGCCGAGTGCAGCGCCCGCCTCGCGGATATATGCCACAGCCGCAGCCTCGGGGAGCGCTCCCTCACGCTTAACAAGCGACTGCAACGACTCACCATCGATATAGTCCATAACGTAATAGCAAGTGTTGTTCTCCTTGAAGACGTCGTGGATATGGATGATATTGGGGTGGTCGAGGCGCGCTATTGTCTTTGCCTCCTTGATAAACTTCTCCTTGTAGCGCTCCATAGCCTCGGCGCTACCCTGTGAGCCGAGTGTTACATGCTGGGTGTCTGTCTCACGGTTGTAGTAGTCCTTAGGGAAGAACTCCTTGATGCAGACCTTGCGGTCGGCAAGCTCCTGAAGAGCGAGGTAGGTGATACCAAAGCCGCCCTGTCCGAGGAGATCAATAATGCGATACTTATCGCCTTGTAGATAAGTTCCAGTTTGTAGTTTCATAGTGTCGGTTATCTAATGTTCTGTTATCTCCTTTATAGTTTATGCGATTATTGCAGCCCGTGTGCACGGCAGTAGCGCAGGAACTTAAATAGACATAGCTTCTTGCGGATGCTGATATCGGCAAGCAACACATCCCAGCGATCGATAAAGTCTATCTTGTCGCGTACGGTGATTATATGCTCGCACGACTCCTCGGGAGAGAAGGCTCGCAGCAGGTCACGCACGATATTACAGCGTGTGTCGCGCAACGACTTGCGATACTTGTTACCGCCTATCATGCCACGTATCGTCTTGAGCACCTGGAGCTGCTGTACGACCTTCGCGGGTGTTAGGGTATTTGTGCAGCTCGACATATTGATGGCATTGTAGTTATAGCAATAGGCATGTGGCAGGGTCTTGATACTCTTGCAGCATAGCGACAGGCGCATCGAGACGAGCCAATCCTCGCCATAGATAAACGCGGGGTCGAAGTATATCTTATTGTCGGTGAAGAGCGTACGGCGATACAAGCCACCCCACACGGCCAACGTCGTGCGGCGCTCCAGCTGCAAGCGTAGCTGCTGCTGAGGCGTTGTTGCCATGCGCACAGGGACATCCTTCGTGGTACGCTTCTCCACGCGCTTATACGAAAAGCGAATGATATCGTACTCAGGGACATGCTCAAGACAGACGGCAAGAGCATCTTCCGTAAGCCAGTCATCGGAGTCTACGAACATTATCCACTCGCCACGAGCCTCATCAAGACCCATGTTGCGCGCCGAGCTAACGCCTCCATTTGGCTTGTCGAGGATACGCACACGGCTGTCGCGAGCCTCATACTCACGGCATATGGCAAGGCTATTATCCTTACTGCCATCATTGACAAGGAGCAACTCGAAATCCTTGGCCGTTTGAGCCAATACGCAATCGATACTTGATGCTAAATATTGCTCGGCATTATAGACCGGCATGATGATACTTACTAATGGCATAGCTAACATCTTTTTTTTCGGTAATCACTCGGCCTATGGTCGTTGGAGACCGTTGGCATAGCAGTAGCGCAGGAACTTAAATAGGTGTCGCTTCTGACGGATGCTAATATCGGCAAGCAGTACATCCCAGCGATCAATAAAGGTGATATCGTCGTACACCTCGATAACATGCTCACATATCTCCTCGGGAGAGAACATACGTAACGCATCGAGAACCACGCGGCATCGTGTATCACGGAACTGCTTACGATAGTTGCTCACATCACCAAGACTCCCAACCTCGGCAAGGTATCCCTTGGCAATCTTGAGCACCTTGAGCTGCTGGATAACCTTAGGCACCGACATTGTATTGGTGCAACTCGAAAGGTTCATAAGGTTATAGAGGTAGCAGTAAGAGTGTGTTAACGACTTTATCTTCGTGCAGTATAGCGACACACGCATTGCCCATAGCCAATCCTCGCCATAGATAATACCAGGGGTGAAGTATATCTTGTTATCGGCAATTATCGAGCGTCTGTACAACGCACCGCAGGCACGCATACCCACACGGCGCTGTATCTGATGCTTGAAGTAGTCTATGAGGTCCTTAGTCTCGCACAATGGCTTATCGCACGAGGTATTATCCTTAAACAAGAGGCGGAAGGCGAAGCATACCACATCATACTCTGGCGTATGCTCAAGGCATAGCTCGAGGGTGTTCTCAGTAAGCCAGTCATCGGAGTCAACAAACATAAGCCACTCGCCCTGAGCTACATCAAGGCCCATATTACGTGCCGAGCTAACACCTCCATTTGGCTTGTCGAATACACGCACGCGACTGTCACGAGCCTCATACTCGCGGCATATAGCAAGACTATTATCCTTACTACCATCATTGATAAGAAGCAACTCGAAATCCTTGACCGTCTGTGCTAAGAGACTATCAATGCTTGATGCTAAATATTGCTCGGCATTATAGACCGGCATGATGATACTTACTAATGGCATAGCTAACATCTTTTTTCGGAAAATCACTCGGTCTACGATCGTGGAAGGCCATTAGCACGGCAATAGCGCAAGAACTTAAATAGGCGTATCTTCTTACGCAAGCTGATGTCGGCAAGTAGCACATCCCATCTATCAATGAAGGTTATTTCGTCGTACACCTCGATAACATGCTCACACGTTTCCTTTGGAGAGAACATACGCAATGCATCAAGAACCACGCTGCATCGTGTATCGCGGAAGTGCTTACGATAGTTGCTCGCGCTGCCAAGAGCATCGGTCTGCGCAAGACACTCCTTGATGATCTTGAGCACCTTGAGCTGCTGGATAACCTTACGCACCGACATCGTATTGGTACAGCTCGACTGGTTCATGAGGTTATAGTGGTAGCAGAATGAGTGTGTTAGTGGCTTTATCTTCTTACAGCATAACGTTACGCGCATCGCCCATAGCCAATCCTCGCCATAGATAATACCAGGGGTGAAGTATATCTTGTTATCAGCAATTATCGAGCGTCTATACAACGCACCGCAAGCACGCACGCCACCGCGGCGCTGTATCTGATGCTTGAAGTAGTCTCTAAGCCCCTTAGTCGCGCACAATGGCTTATCGTACGAGGTGTTATCCTTGTATAAGAGGCGGAAGGCGAAGCATACCACATCATTCTCGGGCGTATGCTCAAGGCATAGCTCGAGGGTGTTCTCGGTGAGCCAGTCGTCGGAGTCAACAAACATAAGCCACTCGCCCTGAGCCACATCAAGACCCATATTACGTGCCGAGCTAACACCGCCATTTGGCTTGTCGAAGACACGCACACGGCTGTCGCGAGCCTCATACTCGCGGCATATGGCAAGGCTGTTATCCTTACTGCCATCATTAATCAGCAATAATTCAAAATCCTTTACCGTCTGTGCTAAGAGACTATCAATGCTTGATGCTAAATATTGCTCGGCATTATATACCGGCATGATGATACTTATCAGTGGCATACTCTCCATTTATGTTCAGATTCTTATACAAAAGTATGAATAATTGGCCAATTATCCAAATAATATAGGATTTGGCTCACCTTCGGTGACGACTCACCCCTCGCCGTATCTAAAATGCCGAGAAGGTGCTCCACGATGAGTTCCTCTCAGCAACACTCTCGATGCTATCGGGGAGGTTGACAAAGTAGTCGAAGCCCGTCCACTGCTCAATCTCGTCTACCGACACAGTATGATCGCTATACGCATTGTCGCTATACGCCTTATTTTCGAACCAGAAGCCTATGGTAGAGGCCGCGGTGACCTCGCCTGAGCTATTCGTGTTGACCTTCAGCACAACCTTATAGAAGTAGTTAGGCACAGGGACCCTCTTTGTGTCATCCTTGGCGGTTGTGTAGTTGATTGTCTTTGTCTCGCCCATCTTCTCGAAGGCCACACCCGTAACAACGTAGACCGTCTCGCGCTCGCCGATACTCTGTATCGCTGCTTCGAGCTTCTGCCATATACCACTATTAAAGTTAGCATGAATCTGTGGTACCGAGTTAGTTACGTAGAATGTCTGCAACTGCATCTCAAGTATACCATTGCGCGAGGCATTGGGGATAAGGTGACCACGTACATAGGTGTTACTGTAACTATGTGAACAGAGGTTCACCTGGTCCTTTTCAGGGATATCGGGGTGGAACGACCAGTTGTCGGGGCGACCAATAGAGCCCATGTGCTTCGCCTCGATGGGGTATGCCACCCATAGTGTGGTGTAGGTATTCGTATCGTAGTAGTGGGTGTAGTTGCGCTCACTACCCGACATCACCTTATACTCCTTGGCCTTGGGGTACCTACCATCGGTGCGCTGTGCCGGCAACTCTAACCATGAGCCCGAGGCCACTATATCGCCCGACGTTGTGGCGGTAAAGAGGGTGGCACTCTCGCTCACGACCCTCTCGCCCGATATGTCCTCGCACCAAGCGGTGAGAGTATACGACTCATCGGCTTGAAGCTCAACGCCCTCAACATAGGCGTATGTCTGCACACCCTCAACGTCGTACGTCACATCGACATTTGCGGCATCGTCGCTCTCGAAGCTGAAGTGGACATCGCCAACGATATACTCTGGGTTCTCGACAACGCAGCCACAGCTTGCCATCTCACCATCCCACTGAACATATAGCTCCGAGAGCTTGGGGGTAGGCTCCTCGGCAGGAGGCACCGCCACATCCGAGGCGAGCTCATAGAGCATGGGCATCACGCCATCGCTCTGCGCCTCTGAGTAGCAACCAAACGAGGTATACCCCGCTGAGTACTGTATAAACTTATTTTTAAGGGTGTTCGTTATAGTGAACGTGCCATCGCTCTTGGGTGTTATGCTCCACTCGTAGCCATCGGTGGCATCGTCGGCCATATTGAACGAGGTGTAGTTCTTGTACATATAGAGGTAGCGGTCGTCAGAACACTGCTTTATGGCGTAGCCTCCCGATACTGATTCAAGGGTGTAGGCGTTATCCAACGTCTCCTGGAGTATTATTCCATCACCGTCGGCATCGCCCTCGGCAACCTGGATATAGCCATAATTTTCAGTTATTGGCGTTGCGATATACCCCTCGGCAGCAAGCAGATAGACACCTCCTGCCTTTACCGACGTAGCCCTCTTGAAGCATAGCTTATGCTCCTCGACCTTGGCCTCGCCCATATCTATAGTAAAGGTGTTCATATCGCCCTGGCGGAGTGTTAGCGGATGCTCAGCAGTAAGCTCCACGGTGCGCGTATATGTCGCCTTGTCGGTGACAACACGCACAGTCATACGGTCACCCTCCGCAAGCTCCATGGGGTTACACATCAAGTATATGGTTGTCGCAGCAGGAACAGGGTCGTCGTAGATAAGCGCGATTGTCGATGATGCATCCTCGTAGCCATACTCAAACACCGCACCCTCGATGCAGTTTACAAGGTTGCAGCCAGCAAGAGGAGACTGCTTGCCGCCCTCGGCAATGGCGGTGATGTCGACCTCGATAATTGCCTCATCATCAGGGATGCCCTTCAACTCCATAGCACCCAATGCCACCAATCGCTTGAAGCGCATGCTAAGCTCCGTGGGCTGGGTGTCATACTCGCGGTGCTCCGCAACGAGGATATCTGCCATGGGGTCGAACGACTCAGCTGTCGGGTGCTGCTCGGCAGGCAGTGTCACCTTGACAAGCTCGTTGTATACCCCCTCGTCAAACGACACGCTCTGGGCGGGGTATATCGCATCATAGGTAAAGGCATCGGCGGTGGTGTCGCGCTCGAAGGCGACGCTAAACTGCGCCTTGCCATCCTCAAGAATCGTCGTCTTCGTGGTCTCGGCATATCGCTCGCCACTCTCAATGACCATCAGCCTATCCTCGACCGACCATACGGCGCGCTTCTCGCCCTTGTCGAGTATTGTGCGGGTGTCATCCTCGACGGTGATACTTATATCGACCATCGCCACCTCGTCGGGCTTCTGCCCAGGCTCAGGCCTTACATCCTCGCGACACGCCACAAACATCGTCATCGCCACGCATAGCGTCACGATGCCACCAAAAAATCCCAATCTTTTCATACTATATCTCTTCATCTATTATCGTCGTAATTATCAATAAATCAACCTATACTAAAAGTCATGGGCCACAATATAGTCGGCATATTCTTTCCAGCCATCTGCCTTTTTATATGCCTCAACAGCCTCTGTAGGAACATATATATTACCTTTGAAACCATCCAGACCAGTGTAAAAGACTTCCCCTCCAAGAGTTGGAGGAGTCGTAGCCTCGCAATATATACTATCTAAGCCAGTTATATAGAATGCTCTATTTCCAATCATATTAACACATGCAGGTATGGTAACCTCTTTTAGAGCTATGCAGCACATAAAGGCTTGGTCACCTATGGTAGTTACCCCACTGCCAATCATGACAGTAGATAGTGCTTTACAGCCATAGAACGCAGCACTACCTATCATTGTTACACTATTAGGAATAGTTATACTCGTCAGCTTATCACATGCGCAAAATGCTGCTTCTCCGATATGGGTGACATCATCGTGTAACTGCACCTCTTGTAGGCTATCGCACCCCCATAACGCCCCGATATCTATCACCTTAACACTCTTAGGAACAACATATCGCTCTAACCCAGCAGCAGCAACTCTAATAAGTGTATCCCTCATAACAAGTCCGCGCCCATCAGCTGTGGCATATTCTCCCTTAAACTCCCTCAAGTTGCAACATCCGCCGAACACATGATCTCCAATAGATTCGACACTACTTGGGATGGTTATACTCTCAAGGTTGAAGCATTCGGCAAAAGCCTTATCCCTAATTGTAGTCACACCACGCGGTATAGTTACACTCCTAAGACTTGAGCAACCGGCAAATGCCATAACTCCAATTGTGGTCACACTACGCGGAATAGATATACTATCAAGGCTTGAACAATTACCAAATGCTCGATCTCCAATTGTAGTCACACTATTTGGAATGGTTACACTCTCAAGGCTTGAGCAGCAATTAAACACCTGATCTTCAATCGTAGTTACTTTATTAGGGATAGATATACTCTTCAGACTTGTACAATCAATAAACGCCCCTTCTTCGATTGTTGTAACCCCCTTGGGGAGTGCTATATTTGTTATGTTTAAACCGCCAAATCCTGAGATGGTCGTTAGACTCTCAGGAAGAGTTATACTTGTGATACGATGTGCCCCCAGCATGTATCCATGAAAACATGTCACCTCATGATCAAATCTGATGACACCCATACCATCACTATATGTATGCGCAACTACATTAGCATCGCTAAACACAACCTCCTCCAATTGTTTGTCATCCGATGTCGTATACCACATCTCGTTACCTGGGGCAAGTGGGCCAGTAGGCTCATAATCATCTATTACGATGTCGCTACTATCCTCAGCTGTTGGCGCTACACTTGTGGCATCAGCGCTGATTGTATTATCCTGCTTAGTAAAGAGCAGACCAACCCCTATGATGGCCAACACCGCAAGACACAGCCACCAAAGACGTATACGCCTCTTCGTAGACTTCTCGTTTGGGTCAACGCCCTTCGTGTTGTTGTATCGCGTATCTTCGGAAGATGTAGACTTTGCCCTCATGTTAGGCTTGCCCGTATTAATAAGGGCTGGCGTCATTGTGCCATCCAACAGCGCCATGAACTCACTGATAGAGTGCGGTCTATCCTTACGCCAATAGTGCATCGAGCAGAGGATGGCATTGCTAATACTCTGTGCTAAACCCACTGGCATATCGAGACCTCGTTCAGCGATATCCACCGACGGTGGAGGGGTCTCACCCGTGACTAAAAAATATAGCGTTGCACCGAGTGAGTAGATATCTGTTTCTGGGGCAAAACTCCGAACACCGCCATCTTGGTACTGCTCCATAGGTGCAAAGCCGTGGCTGACACCAACAGGCGTTGTCGAGGTAGCCTCGCCACTTGTGGCATCGTAGTGCTTCGAGAGGCCAAAGTCTATCAATATGGCGCTGTTGTCATCGCGACGCACCATGATATTTGCAGGCTTCACGTCGAGGTGCATAATCTGCTTAGAGTGGATATACTCTAATGTGAGGCAACTTGCTTTATGTAGGCCACGGCATCGCGCTCGCCCATAGCACCGCTACGCTTAACCATCTCGCTAAGCGACTCACCCTCAACATAGTCCATAATGTAGTAGGCGGTATTGTTCTCCTCGAAGACATCCTTCACACCAACAATATTGGGGTGCTCCAAATCGGCAATCGTCTGCGCCTCCTTGACGAACTTCGCCTTGAAGCGCGACATATTCTCCTTAAACGAGTCGGAGAGCAGGCTAATGCTTGAGTTGTTGTCATCGCGTTTAAAGTAGTCCTTAGGAAAAAACTCCTTAATGCACACCATGCGATGAAGATTCACTTGCTCAGCAAGATAGGTGATACCGAAGCCACCTCGACCGAGTGTCTTTACAATTCGATATTTACCCCCTTGAAGGAGTGTTCCCACGGCTAACTCCATATGCTCAAAATTATATAATTGGGTCAACAACCATCAATTTACAAAGATAGGAAATAATGCGCTATAATCCAATGAATAGCGCCGAAATAATAGCCTTGCGGAAAATAAATAGAGGTAGGCAATTGTGATTTGCAGAAATTTTATTACCTTTGCGCGACTTTATGCGTATATATATGGTGTACGCAGTGCGAAAAGGACAATAACAATAACTAAAAATAGAACAATGAACATTACAAGAGAACAGCGTGATGGCGGCATTTCAATTTTGAAGGTCGTTGTTAATGAGGCTGACTACGGTCAGGCGGTTGAGAAGCAGTTGCGCGAGTACAAGCGCAAGGCAAACGTTCCGGGCTTCCGCCCAGGCATGGTGCCTATGGGCATCGTTAAGAAGATGTACGGCAAGGGTATCGTTGCCGAGCAGTCATACCACATCGCATCAAACTCGGTATTCGAGTACTTGCAGAAGGAGGGTATCGACTACTTGGGCGATGTAATCCCATCGGAGGAGCAGGGTGCTTTCGACTTCGAGAACAACACCGAGTTCGAGTTTATCTTCGAGATTGGCGAGGCTCCAAAGATTGAGCTTGCCTTCACCGCCAAGGATAAGATTGTCTACAACAAGATTAAGGTAGACAAGAAGATGCATGGCGACTACCGCTCAAACTACTTGCGTCGCTACGGCCGTCTTGTAGAGGTTGACAAGGTTGCTAACGACGAGGCTCTCAACGTAACGCTCGACAATGGCGATATGCGCATCGAGGATGCTTACGTAGGTCTGATCTCTATGACCGACGAGGAGCGCAAGGCATGGAAGAACAAGAAGGTGGGCTACAAGACCAAGGTTAACATCAACGAGCTTTACAAGAAGCCTGAGCAGCGTGCTGCAATCCTCTCTGTTAAGGAGAACGAGCTTGAGGGTATCAACCCAGAGTTCGAGTTGGAGATTACAAAGATTCGCCGCTTCGCTGACCCTGAGCTCAACGAGGAGTTCTTCAAGATGGCATTCCCTGCAGGTAACGTAACCTCAGAGGAGGAGCTCGACAAGTTCATCGACGAGGAGATCGAGCGCGAGCTTAAGCGTGAGACCGACTTCATGTTCGTAAACCAGGTGCGCAACTACGTTGTTGAGAAGGCAGCGTTGAAGATGCCTGAGGAGTTCCTAAAGCGTTGGTTGTATGTTATCAACGAGGGTAAGTTCTCACACGAGGATATCGAGAAGGACTTCGCTCCATTCCTCAAGATGTTCACCTGGAACTACCTCCAGAAGCACTTCATCACCGAGGGTGAGTTGAAGGTATCGGCTGAGGAGGCTAAGGCTGAGGCTATGTCATTCGCTCAGATGCAGTTCGCTCAGTACGGCATGCCATCTGCACCACAGGATATGCTTGAGAACTTCGCTAAGCAGATTATGGATAACAAGGAGCAGTTGCAGAAGATATACGAGAAGCTCTATGAGGAGAAGGTTGTCGAGTATATCCGCGGCAAGGTGAAGGTTACCGAGAAGGCTGTATCGGCTGAGGAGTTCGCTAATATCGCTAAGGAGCTTGCATAATCGCGTAAGCTAAGACCGCTAAGGTTAACATATCGTAGGGTTCCCAAGCGGCAAGATGCCTGGGAGCCCTATTTTATTTAAGAGCACCGTATAACAAGACTAAAACTATGAGAGATATGAAAGAGTTTGATAAGTATGCCCGTCTACACTGCGGCATCAACTCGATGACACTTCACGACTTCCGCGCTGAGGTGTCGGGCTATGTGTCTCCCACAATCATCGAGGAGCGCCACCTCAACGTCGCTACGATGGATGTATTCTCACGACTGATGATGGACCGCATCATCTTCCTTGGTGCCCCCATCTACGACGACGCTGCCAACATCATCCAAGCTCAGCTTCTCTTCCTCCAGTCGGTAGATGCCGACAAGGATATTCAGCTATATATCAACTCGCCAGGAGGCTCGGTATCTGCGGGCTTGGGTATCTACGACACCATGCAACTCGTGTCGTGCGACGTGGCGACGATATGTACTGGCATGGCAGCATCTATGGGTGCAGTGCTTCTTACGGCAGGCGCTGCGGGTAAGCGCTCGGCACTACCCCACTCGCGCGTGATGATACACCAGCCCCTCGGCGGCGCACAGGGACAGGCATCCGACATTGAGATTACGGCACGCGAGATTGCTAAGACCAAGCGCGAGCTATACGAGATACTATCGCACCACTCGGGTCGCGACATCGCCGACATCGAGCGCGATGCCGACCGCGACTACTGGCTCACAGCGAAAGAGGCCGTGGAGTACGGCCTTATCGACCAGGTTATTGGCCAGCGTAAATAATTCGATACAATGACACAAAAGAGACGTAACAATACGGAGCACAAGGGTGGCAGGTGCTCATTCTGCGGCGCTACCGATGCCGAGGCACAGCTAATGTTCAACGGTGCTGATGGCTCGATGATTTGTAGCACCTGCATCGAGCATGGCTACAACCTTCTCGTCGAGCACGGCATCGTCGAGGGTAGCAAGAAGAACTCGAAGAAGAGCGCCTTCAAGCCCCTCACGCGCGAGGATATTATCCGCCCCGACCGCATCAAGCACTTCTTAGATGACTATGTTATAGGCCAGGATGCCGCCAAGCGCTATATGTCTGTTGCAGTGTATAACCACTACAAGCGCCTCGTGTCGCAGGGCGCAACCGACGATGTGGAGATTGACAAGTCGAACATCGTACTCGTAGGACCTACTGGTACGGGTAAGACCCTTATGGCACGCACCATAGCGCGACTTCTACACGTACCATTCTCGATTGTCGATGCCACGGCACTCACACAGGCGGGCTACGTGGGCGAGGATGTCGAGAGCATCCTATCGCGTCTGTTGCAGGCTGCGGACTACGACGTGGCAGCTGCCGAGCGAGGTATCATCTTCATCGACGAGATAGATAAGATTGCACGCAAGGGTGATAACCCATCTATCACACGCGACGTGTCGGGCGAGGGTGTGCAGCAGGCACTGCTCAAGATATTGGAGGGCACGGTAGTGAACGTGCCACCACAGGGCGGGCGCAAGCACCCCGACCAGAAGTATATACAGGTGAACACCTCGAATATACTCTTCATCTGCGGTGGCGCCTTCGACGGCATCGAGAAGAAGATTGCTCAGCGACTGAATACCAACGCCATAGGCTACGGCACGGAGCTCAAGCAGCGCATCGACGAGAAGAACATCATGCAGTATATACAGCCTCAGGACCTACGCTCGTTCGGCCTTATTCCGGAGCTTATAGGTCGTCTGCCTGTGCTTACCTACATGGAGCCACTATCGCGCGAGGCACTACGCTCGATACTCACCGAGCCTAAGAACTCGATAATACGCCAGTATGAGGCACTGATGAATATCGACGGCATCAAGCTCACGTTCGACGACGAGGTACTCGACTATATCGTCGACAAGGCGTTGGAGTATAAGCTCGGTGCACGAGGCCTGCGCTCCATCTGCGAGGCTATCATGATGGATGTTATGTTCGACATGCCCTCGGGCGACATCAAGGAGTACCGCGTGACGCTCGACTATGCGCGTCCCCGCGTCGACAAGCTGTCATAGAGTTAAGTGATAACAATACTTTCAGGTTATGAAAAAGTTTCTACTATTAATGCTAAGCATTGGCCTACTTGTAGGCTGTAAATCTAATGAATCTGATAAATCTAATGATAATGACAAGATAAGTCATAGCGACATTGTTGGCACATGGAGAGTTAACATCGCACCTAACGAGCAGATATTATTTACCCTTAACGACGACGGAACAGGCGAAAGGCGCTACTTCTCAGGTGAGACTATGACTGACGCTAATGAGATAGAGGATTGGTATGTAAAAGATGATAAATTGATAATTATTACATCAGAATATGACGGCACAAGCCACATATTTGAAACTACAATCAAGGATATGGCTGATAATGGCAAAACCATCAATTGTACAACCGATCACGGTAAAAAAATTCAATTTGAGAAGATGCGATAATAGACATCGGAGCTATATTCACGAGAAGACCTCTTTCTGTTGAAAGACCCCAAAAATGCCACCGATGGGTAGTACATGTGTACATCCCATTGGTGGCGTTTTTTGTTAGCGGCAGTAGATGCTGCCTTATCACAGCAAATTTGTTGTCAGAAGGGGTATAATTTGGCGCCGATAAAGAGAAAGAGCGGATGGGACATACTATGCGTATTTCCCATTCGCTCTTTTGATTGAGGCGTCGAAGGATGCCCCTTATCACATAGAATTGATAGGCTCATGAAGATTGAGACTATTTGTTGTTAGAAGGTAGTAGATACAACGCTCGGCAAAAATACCGTCGATGGGTAGTACTTGCGTACGTCCCATTGACGGCATTTTTGTTAGCGGCAGTAGATGCTGCCTTATCACAACAAATAGGGTTACTTAACAGCCTTAACCTTATACCCCGCCTTGCGTAGCAGTGCGACAACACCCTCATCACCAACAAGGTGCGCGGCGCCAACAACAAAGAGCGTAGAGCCCTCGGTCATAATAGTAGGCATCTGCTCCACCCAGTTGTGGTTGCGACTTGTGCATATACGCTCCCACTCCTCGGGCGTTGTCTCACCACTCTCGACACTCGACAGCATACAACGCTCTATAGCCTCGATATCCTTCGAGAAATAGGCGTCGGCAAGTGCCTGCATCGCCTCATGCGCCTCTGTGGGGTTCTCCACAAGCATCATAAGCTGCTCCACCTCACGCTCGATAGGCACTGCATCGAAGAGCGTAGCTATCTGAAACTCAACGGTCTCAAGACCCATGACACGCTTACCCATACGCTTTGCCTCGCGCTGGAAGTGGTCGTCGATAAGCTTCAGTGGGTTGAAGTCGGGCGTCATCTTCATGTACGACATAAGCTCAAGCTGCATCACAAGTGCCGACGGGCGATAGCGACCCATAAGGAGCTTACACTGTGGGTTATTGAAGTCCGTGCCTAACACCCCACGCATATAGCCATTGAGGCTCTCCATCTGTTCCTCGGTGAGGATGTCGCTGATATAGTGACCCTCGGGGAGCATCATAGCCTCGTTCAGAGCCTTTGTTGCATCGCCACCCGCCATTTCATCCATGATGAGCTCGCCACATACGGCATCCACGCTGTTGAGAGCCTCCGTAGCACCCTCGATATCGTCTACAAACGATGCTGGGGCGAGGTGGTACGTACCTACGATATAGGACTCCTTCTGAAGACCCTTGCCCGAAATTTTGTACAGCAGCTGCGCATGTGCTCCACTCGTAAAGAGCAGAGTTAAGAGCGACAGTGTCACAAACTTTTTCATTGATAATTAGCTATTTAGTTCTTACAAAGCGTAGCGAGTGTGGTGTTGTCTGCTTGATTACGATGCGCTCGTCGAAGGCATAGCGGCGGTATAGCTCATCGTCGTAGTAACGTATGGTGACAAGCTCCACATCCTCGGTCTTATCGACATCGAAGCCGTCGGCATTGAGTTCCAAGATAGCATCGTCGATATGCCATGAGGCGTCTACGGCCATATAGAGGTTTACTGCCGAGTTGTGCATAAGGTTAATCTTGATGCGGTGGCTGTCGAATGTGGTGAATACCTTTGCGAAGCGCTCCTCGAGGACAAACGAGAGGTCGCGCGAGTGTAGCTTCAAGAGCACCTGGTTGCTCTTCTGAATCATTATAGGTTCGAAGGCACGCTCCACATCGCCCGTGATTACCGAGCCTGTGGCGTGCTTGTTGCCGAAGGGACGCACGTATAGCGGTATGTTCTTCTGCTGCAAGGGCTTGATGGTCTTGGGGTGGATAATCTGCGCACCGCTATATGCCATCTCCAAGGTATCCATATAGTTAAGACGCTCGATCTTATGTGCATCGGGGAATATCTTGGGGTCGGCATTGAGGATGCCATCGACATCCTTCCATACACTCATCGACTCAGCATCGAGGACATTGGCGACGATGGCCGCCGAGTAGTCGGAGCCTTCGCGACCGAGGGTCGTCGTTGTGCCATCGGGAGCACCACCAATAAATCCCTGACCCACGAATACCGACACCTCGCTGTTTGCTATCTCGCGCTTTAGGCGCACCTGCGTAGCCTCGATATTGACGTTGGCATCCTTGTGTCGCTGCTCGGTGAGGAAGGCACGACGCATATCAATCCACTTGTTTTCCACGCCGTGGCCATTGAGGAAGTTTGATATGATGGTCGTAGACACGAGCTCACCAAAGGCAACAATGGTGTCGTACCATAGCTCAGCATCCGAGGGGCGATAGATGGTGTTGCGCACGGTGTTACGCAGCTGCTGGAAGAGGATGTTCATCTGCGTGATGGTCACATCGGCACCCATCAGCTCGTCGACAATGGCGCGGTGGTAGGCATACGAGGCGTCTATGCGCTCCATGGCGAGGGCCTCATCACCCTGCTGCATAGCCGTAAAGACACCCTCAAGGGCATTTGTGGTCTTGCCCATGGCAGATACTATGATGAATAGGTCTGTCTCACCCTGAACGATATCGAGTAGATTTCTCACACCGGCAGCATCCTTGACCGATGCGCCACCAAACTTATACACTTTCATACGTCGAAATAGTTAAAAGATATTATGGCTACAAAATTAGTAAAAAAAGATGAAAGTTCAAAGATGAAAGAGAGTGTTGTCGCGGACAGACAAGGAGATTAAGGAAGTTAAGGAGGCTAAGGAGCAAACACTAATTCTCTAATCTCCCTAATTTCCCTAATCTCCTTAAATCTCATTAATCGCAACATATTTTAGCGCCGCTATCACAGCAGATTTGTTGTTAGAAGTCGTGAGATGTGGTGCATCACAAAAGGAACTACCGCAGGATAGTACACGAAGTACAGCCTGCGGTAGTTAGCTTTTTGGGATGTGCCGCAGATTGCGGCTTATCACAGCAAATGATTTGTTGTCAGAGTGGTGCAGTAGTGGCGCTGACATGATAAATCCCCGGATGGGACATACCATGCTGTATTTCCTATTCGGGGATTTGATTGAAGCGTCGCTAATGCGCCGCTATCACAACAAATTAGCCGATGAGAGCCTCATAAGCCGCAGCATCAAGAAGCGCCTCAACCTCTGCAGGGTTAGACATCTTAATCTTAACCAACCAGCCCTCACCATATGGATCGCGGTTTACGAGTGATGAGTCAGCCTCAACAGCCTCGTTGAACTCGATAACCTCACCACTTACTGGAGAGAAGGCATCAGATACGGTCTTTACAGCCTCGATAGAGCCGAACACCTCGTTAGCCTCGATGGTCTCACCTACGGTAGGAACGTCAACGAAGACGATGTCACCAAGCTGTGACTGAGCATAATCGGTAATGCCGATAACGGCAACATCACCCTCTACACGACACCACTCGTGGTCGTTAGAGTACTTCAAATTAGCAGGTACATTAGCCATAATTCAAGTAGTATTAAATTGTTGTTATTGTTGTTTCGCTACTCTGTTATCACACTTTCGCAACCACAAATATATATTTTTTTTGCAGGACTAAAAAATTTTAGCCCACTTTTTTGCACACGACATCAATTTTTCGCCCTTTATCAGCGTATAAAGTTGGTCATCATGCGCACCTCAGGCGCGGGTGTAGGGGTGTTGTCGGCGGCAATCTTACGCATCATCCACACCATGTTACGCGCCAACTGACGTAGGGTCTGCATACCCTCCTCGTCGCGTAGCACCTCACCTGGGGTGCGGCCGTGAGCGTTGTTCCAGTAGTGCGACGACACGACGGGCATATTGTTGATAGTAAAGTACTTGTTAAGTCTATCGAAGGTTGCCGTGGCACCACTACGACGACATACGGCGACGGCAGCCGCGGGCTTATACTGAAGGTGACGACCCGCCGCAAAGAAGAGTCTATCGAGGATTGCGCACAGCGAGCCGTTAGGGCCGGCGTAGTACACAGGAGAGCCTACGACCAAAGCGTCGCACTCCTTAGCCTTTGCCTCCATCACCTTATACAGTGGGTCTCCAAAGGCACATGTGCCCATCTCGGAGCAGGCAAAACACCCTATACACCCCTGCACCGCCTGCGTGCCTATATGGATAATCTCGGCCTCGACACCCTCATTGCGGAATGTCTCGACCATGCAGTTAAGCGCCTCATAGGTGTTGCCCTTGACATGAGGGCTTCCGTTGATAAGTAGAACTCTCATAGCTATATGGTTTTATGCGGTAATACAAACTCCACCTCCTTGAAGGCGTACTCACGAATGATGCCATCCTCGTGCTCCAAGCATAGCTCTCCCGAGGCACGCACACCACGTAGTGTGGCACGAAAATGCTCTCCCGAGGGGTAGGCGTAGGTATGCTCCTCGTCACGATGATACATAAGCTCACGGTAGCTCTGCTCGATAAGCGCCTTATCGCCACGCTCCAACACCGCGTACCAGCGCTCCTCATTACGCATAAGCGCCTCTACGACCTCGCGTCTATCGAAGGTCGTGCCACACTCCAAGGCCATGGATGTAGGATTAGGTAGCTCTGCGGGGAACTCACGTTGGTTGACATTAAGACCTATGCCTATGATTGTGCGGCTCAGCGTATCGCCCATAAGGGAGTGCTCGATGAGTATACCAACAAGCTTATTGTCTGCGACATATATGTCGTTAGTCCACTTTATGCGGCACTCAACGCCATACTCGCGCATGGTATCGACGAGCGACAGCGCTGCAATCTCCGACAGCAGGAACTGCTCGACGATGGGCACGAACGTAGGCTCAAGCACCAGCGAGAGCGTTATGTTCTCGCCCTCGGTGCTATGCCACGTATGGCCACGCTGACCACGCCCTGCCGACTGACGCTCTGCCCAGATGATATCCATATGGCGATACTCGCCACTGCGGGCATCATCGTTCGTAGAGGTTGTTTCCGTTTTGTAGTATATCATTACAATCTTATGAATTATGTCTCAAAGATAGTAAAAATCCTGCAAAAATGGTTATCTTTGCGCCATATATTAATAGTGAATATTATGCGTATAACGAAACTATCGGCTACCCTTCTTCTCTGTGGCGCGCTTATGGCGTGCGGAGGCGCTAAGGAGAAGCCAGCACAGCGAAGCAGCGATAATAAAACCGAGCAGGGCAACCAGAGTAGCGCCCCTAAGAGGGAGACAATAACACCCAAGCGTTATAGCTACCGCATTGTAGCCGAGTACCCACACGCTACGACGAGCTACACCCAGGGCTTGGAGTATGTCGACGGCGTGATGTGGGAGGGCACAGGCCAAAATGGTGAGTCGCAGTTGCAGACCGTGGAGCTTACATCGGGCAAGATAACTTCAAATCGCGCACTCGACACGGAGCACTTCGGCGAGGGCATCACCCACTTCAAGGATAGGATATATCAGCTTACGTGGATGGATAATGTGGCATATGTCTACGACACGAAGGGTAACTTCATCAAGCATATCCCCTATGTTGGTGAGGGCTGGGGCATAACCACCGACGGCGAGAAGCTATACATGTCCGACGGCACATCGAACATCTATGTTGTCGACCCTGAGACCCTTGAGCGTAAAGGGGCAATAGGCATCAAGTATGCAGGTCGCTCACTACGCAATATCAACGAGTTGGAGTGGATTGATGGCAAGATATGGGCCAACATATACCTCGACAATACGGTGGTTGTCATCGACCCAACGACAGGCGCTGTGGAGGCATATGTCGACCTACGCGAGCTTCAAGGTACGCAGTATAACAACCCAATGGCTGATGTTCTCAACGGCATAGCCTACGACGCCTCAACGGGACACATCTTCGTTACGGGTAAGTACTGGGATAAGCTCTTTGAGTTGGAGATAACAAAATAATAAGAAGCGAGTTATGAATAGTGTAGAGCAACGCTTACGAGAGCTTCTCGACAGACATATCATCGTCGCCGATGCCGCCATAGGCACAAACCTTATAGGCGCACGCCGCGACATCCTACCCGACACCCTGTCGCTCAGCGATGCCGATAGGGTCGTGGCACTATACGAGGCATCCATCAAGGCTGGCGCTACGATACTCACGTCGAACACCTTTCTCAGCGACCCCCTATCGCTTGCATCGTGTGGCATAACCTCGACGTGCGACGAGATTGTCGCAGCCGCCATGGCTGCCATGAAGCAGGCACGCGAGAGGTGCGACAGGGAGGTATTCCTCGCCGGCTCGATAGGCCCATCAACACGCAACATATCGCTCGCGATAGACCTTACGGAGGATGAGCTACGCGCATCATACCGAACACTCATCGAGGCACTACACCGCGAGGGCACCAACATATTCCTTATCGAGAGTATCACCGATGTACGCAACGCCGAGATTGCTGCCGAGCTATGTCGTGAGATAGCCCCCGACACCCCTATAATCTTCTCGGCAACACTCTCAAAGATTGGCGGACTACTCAGCTCGGGGCGCTCCATAGAGCGCTATGTAGAGGATGTGTCGAAGTTCAACCCCTTCGCCATAGGCTTCAACTGCTCACATGGCGTCAAGGGCATGGTCGACAACCTTGAACTACTCACACGCTACACAACACTACCTACATACTGCGCACCCTCGGCAGGTATCCCCGATGCTAAGGGTCGCTACCCCGAGACCGCAAAGAGGCATACCGAGACACTGCGCACGGCTGCCGAACGCGGCATGCTCAGCATCGTGGGTGGCTGCTGTGGCACAACGCCCGACTATACACGTGGCATAGCGCAGATGGCACGTCACTACAAACCACGTAAAGCATAGATTATGAACAGCATAGAGTTACGCCGAGCACTACACCGCAACCCCGAGCTATCGTTCGAGGAGCACGCTACACAGCGTCTTATAATGGAGTCGCTCACAAGCGAGGGCATCGCATGTCGCGCCATCGCTGGTACGGGTGTCATCGCCACCATCGAGGGTCGTCGTGGCAACCTCGGTCGTGCCGTGGTGCTACGCGCCGACATCGACGCGCTACCCATCGAGGAGCTAAACGAGGTTGACTACCGCTCCGAAAACAGGGGCGTTATGCACGCCTGCGGCCACGATATGCACACCGCAATACTCTATGGAGTGCTACGTGAGCTCAACCGCGAGCGCGACTTCGAGGGTACGTTAATAGCCATCTTCCAACCTGGCGAGGAGCTTAACCCTGGCGGAGCTATTAAGGTTCTTGATGAGAACCCCTTTGAGGGATACGACGTGGCTGCCGTCATTGGCGAGCATGTAGACTCACGTCTCGAGGTGGGAGAGATAGGCATCTGCCCTGGTCGCTTCATGGCATCCAACGACGAGATACGCCTCTATATAAGTGGTCGCGGAGGTCATGCCGCACGCCGCCACGAGATTAACGATACGGTGACAGCGATGGCCGATATGGTGATGCGCACAACGGCACTCAACACACCCGACGGTGTGGTGTCGATAGGTCGTATCGTAGCTGATGGCGCCACCAACGTCATCCCCGACAAGGTCTATGCCGAGGGTACTATGCGCACCTTCTCGGAGGAGCTTCGCGAGCGCATATACAGCCACCTGCGTGGCAATGGCAAGATTATCGAGGATAAGTATGGCGTTACGGTCGAGGTGGATATTAACCGCGGCTACCCTTGTGTTGTCAACGACATGCTACTATCGTACGAGGCTATGATTGTCGCTACGGACGAGGGCATCACCGTACGCGAGTTGCAACCCATGACCACCGCCGAGGACTTCGGCCACTACACCGAGCGCTACCCCTCGCTATTCTACCGCCTTGGTGTCGGCGCAGCAGCGGGAGGCTCACACACGGCAACCTTTCTACCCGATGAGCGCGCCATAGAGGTTGGCGAGCGCATGATGCGCCGCATAGCGCTACACATACTAAACAAGTAACAACAATGGGAAAGAAGAAGAACAAACGCGGAAATAGTCGCGATGAGCGTGCCTCGTTCATCGTCGATATGTTTCGCGAATTCCCCGATAATAAGTTTTCACTAAAACACCTCGCTGCCGCCTCGGGGGGTGCCGATAGGGATGGTCGTAATATGACCTTCGCCATCGTGCGCCAACTTATAGAGGAGGGCTTCGTCGAGGAGGTGGCACGCAGCAAATATCGTCTATCTCGCTCGGCAATGCCCCGCTTCGAGGGTGTCGTTGCAAGCACCACGCCAGGAGTCCTCTACGTGCATGTCGAGGAGTTCGAGAGCGATGTATACGTATCGCGTCGTAATGGCGGTGGCGCCCTTGATGGCGACAGAGTAGCCATTGTCGTAGCGCGTAAGTCGCGCGATGGCGAGCTTGAGGGCACCATCGTAGGCGTCATAGAGCGCAGCCGTCGTCCCTACATTGGCACCGCACAGCTTACGACAAACTCTATTTTCGTTACGCCCGACTCACGACGCTTAGGCACGGATATCTACCTGCCACGCAAGGCATACCCAACCATCGAGGATGGCGACAAGCTATCGGTGCGTGTTGTCGACTGGCCCGATGGTGAGCGCCTGCCCCACGGCGAGCTTGTGGAGCGCTTGGGCAAGGCGGGCGATAACGACACCGAGATGCACGCCATACTCGCTGAGTTCGACCTACCATACCACTTCGAGAAGAGCGTGCTACGTGCCGCCGAAAGTATCGACGGCAAGATAACTAAGGAGGAGATAGCCAAGCGCCGCGATATGCGCGACCGCACGACATTTACAATAGACCCTGCCGATGCCAAGGACTTCGATGATGCGTTGTCGCTGACGAAGATTAAGGATGGCGTATGGGAGGTGGGCGTACATATCGCCGATGTTACGCACTATGTGACGCCAGGCTCGGTTGTCGACAACGAGGCTGTGGAACGTGCAACGTCGGTATATCTCGTTGACCGCACCGTGCCGATGCTCCCCGAACGTCTATGTAACGAGCTATGCTCGCTACGTCCCCACGAGGATAAGCTATGCTTCTCGGCAGTATTCACCTTAAACGACAATGCCGAGATTATAGACGAGTGGTTTGGTCGCACCGTCATACACTCCGACCGCCGCTTCGCCTACGAGGAGGCGCAGGAGGTAATCACCACGGGCAGTGGCGACTACGCCTTCGAGATAACGACACTCAACAGCTTGGCACAGAGACTGCGCAAGGAGCGTTTCAAGCATGGCGCCATAGCCTTCGAGCGTGACGAGGTACGCTTCAAGCTCGACGAGAAGGGCGCTCCAATAGGTGTATACACCAAGGTACAGAGCGAAGCAAACCAGCTCATCGAGGAGTTTATGCTCTTGGCAAACCGCCGCGTGGCGGAGTTCTGCGCACACCGCATCGTAAATGGTCGTCGCGTGGCTCGCCCGATGGTCTTCCGCGTGCACGACGAGCCTACGGAGGATAAGTTGGAGCGTTTCCGCGACTTCGCACTGCGCTTTGGCCACTACTTCAAGGCCACCAAGGGTCGCGCCATAGCCAAGGAGATGAACAAACTGCTCGGAAATATCGCGGGTCGTGCCGAGGCAAACGCCATCACAACGCTTGCCGTGCGAAGCATGGCTAAGGCGGTATATACCACCGACAACATCGGTCACTACGGCTTGGCATTCCCCTACTATACACACTTCACATCGCCCATACGTCGCTATCCCGACATGATGGTACACCGAATTTTGGCATCGTACCTCGCAGGTGAGAAGCGCACGGATAAGGCTCACCTTGAAAGCCTTGCGGTACACTCTACCGAGCGCGAGATATTGGCATCCGAGGCTGAGCGCGCAAGCATCAAATATAAGATGGCCGAGTTTATGAAGGATCGCATAGGCGAGGAGTTCGACGGCGTGGTGTCGGGCATGACCGAGTGGGGTGTATATGTCGAGCTTAATGACACACATGTCGAGGGCATGGCATTCCTACGCGATATCGACGATGACGACTACTACCGCTTCGACGAGGCACGCTACGAGATTGTAGGTCGCTCATCGGGCATACGTCTAACGCTCGGCTCGCCAGTGCGCATACGTGTCAAGGGGGTAGATATGGGGCGTAGAACTCTCGACTTTAAGTTACTTTTAGGCAATAGATAGAGGCAATGAATAATATAGACAACATACTTGAGAAGGCCCTCATGCGTGAGCCCCTCACACGCGAGGAGGCATACGCACTATACGACGAGGCCCCACTGCATCTACTTGCCGACGTTGCTGACACGCTACGCCGCGAGAGTGTTGCCGACCCCACGGTGGTCACATGGCAGATAGACCGCAACGTGAACATCACAAACGTATGTAAGTCGGGCTGTCGCTTCTGCAACTTCCACTGCAAGCCCCACCAAACGGAGCAGAGCTATATCACGACCATGGCGGAGTACCGCACGAAGATTGACGAGGCACTACGCCTCGGTGCCGACCAGCTACTTCTTCAGGGAGGACTCCATCCACGCCTCGGCATCGACTTCTACGAGACGCTATTCAAGCAGCTCAAGAAGGAGTATCCACAACTGAGGCTCAACGCCTTAGGTGCCCCCGAGGTGTCACACATCGCTGCCATCAGCAACCTAACCACCATAGAGACGCTACAACGCCTTAAGGCGGCAGGCCTCGACACGTTGCCAGGGGCTGGTGCAGAGATACTATCCGAGGATGTTCGCAAGCGCATATCGCCCGCGAAGCCTACGGCACGCGAGTGGGTGATGGTCATGCACGAGGCGCATCAGCTCGGCATACCAACTACGGCTACGATGATGTATGGCCATGTCGAGAAGCCCCATCAGCGCATCGACCACCTCATCACCATCCGCGACCTCCAAGCGCACAAGCCCGAGGGCTCACGTGGCTTTACGGCCTTCATACCCTGGGTGTTCTGCCCCAAGGGGACGGAGCTTGAGCGCGAGGGCATAGCACCACGCCTCTCAGCAACGGAGTATATACGCATAATAGCCATGAGCCGCATAGTGCTCAACAACATAACGAACATACAGGCATCGTGGCTCACCGTAGGTAAGGAGGTTGCCGAGATAGCACTCAAGAGTGGCGCTAACGACATGGGCTCAATCATGATTGAGGAGAACGTCGTATCGTCGGCAGGCGCCTCAACGCGCTTCGACAAGGAGGCTATGCAGGCGACAATACGTCGCGCGGGCTTCACACCACAGCTACGCGACCAGCTATACAACTACCGCACGTTATAGTGTTTGACATAATATAACAAGTAAGGGTGTCACCTCAATGAAGTGACACCCTTACTTGTTATATTTGCGATTGGTTTAGAAGTCGAGATACTCGTAGTCACCCTCCGAGGTGCTCTCGAAAGAGAGATCATTCAAGAGCGCCTCGGCTGCCGCAGCATCAGCAGCCTCCTTAGCCTTGATGCGATCCCACATAGCATCCTTATCGGCTGCAACACTCTGGAACTCTCCCCTATAATACTCAAAGTCGGCGTTCAGCAACATGTTTGCCCTAACCGCCTCGATGGGCTCCTCGAGCTTTGCCTCAAACAGATCGGCATTGCCCATACCTGCATCACCCTCGGCCATATATGCATCGTAGATAGCCTTCTTCGTAGCGATAACCTGCTCAAGCTCTGCCTCGCTCTCAACCAAGCCAAGAAGCTCGACAATAAACTCAACATCGCCATACTCGACACCCTTACTAATTCGAGAGTAGTTGCCATCGAAGGCATCCAAGTAGCGCTGCAATAGTAGCGACTTAGGGAATGACTCACCCGTCTGAAGACGATAAGCAAGGTTATAGTGACGGGCGTTATCGCGATGCGCCGTAAGTGCTGCCATAATCGCCTCTGCCTCAGCCTCAATAGCAGACTGCTTGTTGAGCATATCCTCAGGGTAGCCCGCAGCAGCAACCTTCTCATAGTGGATACCAGCCTCCAAAAGCTTCGCACGCATAGACATATGTGATGCTACAAGCTTATCGAGAATCTTGCAATATGACTCAAGGGCCTTCTCCTTCGATGGGATGGATATCTGCCATGCAGCATCCATATCGTCGAGTGTCGCGATGAGTGTCTGCTCTGCCTTAAGCTCGGCATCCTCCATCTGGCGGAAGCCATCACGGCGTGCCGCAGCCTCGTCGGCGATAGACTGTGTCATAAGGCGGAACTTGATGGCCGCAGCGCCATTATATCGGTTGCGGTATGCAAGCTCCATCTCATGGTACTTATGCTCAAAGTGGCGCAACTCCGCCTCGGTCTCGATGCACTGAGCAAGCTCATGAAGCTCATAAGCATCCTGCGAAGGGGTGGTAATCTTCGTATGCTGGCAGAACGATGGTGCATAGCACAAAAATACGATTAGCAGCAAGTAGAACAACTTCAAATAGAGGTTCTTAGTAAATATCTCCTTAACAAACGTAAGGGCATTCTTAATATAATTCTGTCCCATAGCTACTACTCATTTACAAAATCAAGAAGAGAACTAACAAAGGCGACATACTCCGCCTTATTACCAGACTTGAGGAGCTCCGCCTCCTTGGCTACCACCTCGTCCCAGAGCTTGAGATACTCCTCCTTGCTCGTGGCATACTTAAGTTTTGAGCCATAGTCATAGCCGAGCTGCGCCATGGGGTCAGCTCCCAACTCTTCCTCCTCGCCAAGGGTGTTATAGAACTTACGGATGGTGATGATATCGGCATCCTTGTCGATATCGCTCTCGGTGATTACATTGCCATTGATGGCCGAAACGACAGCCTTCAAATATGCCAAGTAGCACTCACCACCAAGCTGCGTCTTGAAGGCATCGGCATGCTTCTCAACACTCTTGCGGCACTCCTTAAACTCGTCGTAGCTCTCGGCCTTGCGAACTGCAGTACCTTGCTTAGCACCCATGCTCAATGCCTGGTGAAAGCCATTCTGATCGTCGAGTTTAATCTCTTCGTCGCCACCACACGACACCATGAACATGGCTACGGCGGCTACTAAAAAAAATCTCTTCATCATTTGTCTATTAGTTAATATTTATTTGTATCTCACATCCTTAGGTCGCAACTACTCGACGTAGACAACCAAGCCCTTGAGGTACTCACCCTCGGGGTGATATATGTTAATTGGGTGGTCGGCAGGCTGTGTCAGCTGACCTATGATGCGCACCTTGCGGCCAGCTATTGCCGCCGAGGTGAATATCGTTGTGCGGAAGAGGTCGCGGCTTACGGCCTGCGAGCACGAGAAGGTAAAGAGAATACCCCCTGGGCGTATCTTCTGCATGGCGCGCACGTTAATCTTCTTGTATCCCTGAAGCGCATTACCCAACACCTTATGGTGCTTGGCGAATGCTGGAGGGTCGAGGATAATCATATCGTAGCTATCGTCGATATCCTTCAAATACTCGACAGCATTGCAGGCGATAGCCTCATGAGCCGCCTCATCACCGAAGTTAAGGCGTACATTTTCGTCGGCAAGCTTCACAGCACGCTCCGAGAGGTCGATAGATACCACCTCGCGAGCACCACCCGCCAAGGCTGCCACCGAGAAACCTCCTGTATAGCAGAAGGTATTGAGCACCTTACGGCCACGAGCGTAGGCACGCACCAAGTCGCGATTTACGCGCTGGTCGATGAAGAAGCCTGTCTTCTGACCCTCCTCCCAGTTGACCTTAAACCTAAGACCATTCTCCAATACCTCGCGGTCGCCATGCGATGAGCTACCCCACAGATAGCCATCAATAGCGCCAAGCTCCGCCTTATAGGGCAACGTCTGCGAGCTCTTATCGTATATGGCCTCGATAGCATCGCCATAAGCCTCACGTATAGCCTCGGCAATACTCTGACGCGAGAGGTACATACCCACAGAGTGGCACTGCACAACAGCCACAGCGCCATATATATCTACAACCAAGCCTGGGAGCATATCGCCCTCGCCATGCACCAGACGATAGCACGTCGTGGTGGCATCGGCGACCATACCCAATGCCTCGCGCAAGTGCTTCGCCTCGGCAATGCGCTCGTTCCACCACGCCTGGTCGATGGCTACGCGCTCGAAGCTGAGTACACGCACGGCGATAGAGCCTATCTGGTAGTGGCCACGAGCGATGAAGTCGCCCTGCTTGGTGATAACATCGACAACATCGCCCTCACCAAGAGGCTTATCGCCCTCGATGATACGCTCGATAGCGCCTGAGAATACCCATGGGTGGCGACGTAGCAACGACTCCTCCTTGCCACGACGCAGCTGCACTGTTGTCATAATACGCTCCTTACTCATAACTATTTACTATTTGCCGAACTTCTCTTATGTGAAAAATGGCGACGCGATGCTCGCGACGGCTTTGTATGCTGTTTCACCTCTCTTCGCTCCTCGCCCTCCGACGCTATTATTGTCAGCTCACCCTCGCGTGGTTCATCAGCCATCATACGCTCCAAGAGGTGCAGCGACACCCATGCATCGGTTGCAGCATACTCTCGCTGCTGCTCGGTGAGCACACCCGCCTCCCAGTTACTCAGGCGCTGTGCCTTAGATATGCGCATGCCGAGGACTACGGCCGAGAGCTTACGTAGGCTCTTCTCCTCGATACCCCAACGTGGCGCCTCGGTTTGCAGGTCGACAAAGCCATCAGCCTTGAAGTGGCGCAGGGCGTGAAGCGCACGTATATCGCCACCCACATCAACACCCACCTTGAGAATGCGACGTGAGCCCAATATCTTGAGTATCGGGTTTGAAAGACGCACGCGGCAGAGGCGAAAGAGATAGCATACATCGGGTGTCGAGAGCTGCAACAGCGATACCTTATAGCTCACACCAGCGCGAAACGATGGTCGTGTCTCCGTATCGAAGCCTATCATATCGTAGCGCTGCAAGTCGTTGCACGCAGCCTCAACCATCTCCTCCCTGTCGACAACGACAATACGCCCGTCGAAGCGGGCTGCGGGGAGTGCCGCAACACTATCGTTATCTATGGTTGGTTGATACGCCATACTATCTATTTCATTTTCACAATCAACAGAGTGAGCACTCGACCCCTCTGAAGGCGCAAATTTACATATTTATTTTTAGTTTACCACCTTCGGTGATGCAAATTGTCGAGGCACGCACCATTTTGTCTATCACTTCGACAATATCCTCGGGACGTCCGCTAATCTCGGAGACCACCTCCTTGACGCTCTTCGACGAGCATTTTAATATATCTATGACCTGATTTTCAATACCATAGTTACTTTTTTGCTGACGCTTACGACTGAGACACCAGTCACACACGCCACACTCTTTGGCATTAACGTCGCCAAAATAGTTCTCTACAATCACACTACGACAACGATTGGTAGCCGTGGCGTACTCAACCATGCTATTAAAGCGCTCATATATAAGCTCATAGCGATGCTTATATGTTTCAGGCGCGATATAGAGGTCTTTGGTAGGCAGGCGCTCCATAAGCAGATGTATCATTGGTGAGCTGTTCGAGGGTATGTAGCGAATGATATGCATTCGCCATAACATCTTCATAAGCTCGTGAACGCGCTCTACGCTAAGACCCGAGATGCTGGCAATCTGCAACTCATCAATGGTACGAAACGTGGTGAATATGCCATCGTACATTCTGAGTATCGTGCGCAGCATAATATCCATATCGTTGCCCCCTGCCTCGACCCTATATAGTGCATCGCGGCTACACTCAAACATCATCTTTGCGGGTGAGTCGTCCTCATCAAGAAGCATCATATAGCCATTCTGTTCCAGCAACTTAACGGCACTTGCAACCTTGCCCACCGAGAGCTTCTCACGGTGGCAGAAGTCGTATATATTGAATACGAACGATGCCCCCGCACCATCGCCAATGGCAACTTGCAGGTAGTTGGCAATACGCTCGTAGATGTGGCGTATATCATTAATCGGCGGGAACTCCGCCTCGAAGCGTCGCTTAATCTGCGTAGCATCGTCGGGCGATAGTAGCAACACGGCGTAGCTGCGCTTACCATCACGGCCAGCACGTCCCGCCTCCTGGTAGTATGCCTCCAATGAGTCGCACATCGAGTAGTGGACGACGAAGCGCACGTCGGACTTATCGATACCCATGCCGAAGGCATTGGTAGCCACCATGATACGCACTCTACCCGCCTGCCAGTCATCCTGTCTTAGGGAGCGCTCCAAGGCGGGCAACCCAGCATGATAGAAGTTGGCGCTTATGTCGTCTGCCTTGAGTTGCTCAACAAGGCGCTCGCACCCCTCGCGAGTACGCATATAGACGATACCCGCTCCCTCGACATTGTTTATCACACGCAACAACTGCTGATACTTATCATCGACCATACGCACCGAGTACGACAGGTTGGGGCGCGCGAAGCTCGAGCGTATGATATGGTGCTCCTTGAAGCCCAAGTGCGTCATGATATCCTTAGCTACGAGGTCTGTGGCAGAGGCTGTTAGCGCGAGGAACGTGGCATTGGGGATTTGTCGGCGCACCTCGGCAATACGCAGATACGAGGGTCTAAAATCGTAGCCCCACTGCGAGATACAGTGTGCCTCGTCGACAGCAACAAGTGCTACATTCATGCGCAACAGACGCACCCGAAAGGCATCGGTAGCAAGACGCTCGGGTGAGATATACAACATCTTGACATCGCCATAGGTGCAGTTGTCGAGCGCTATCTCTATGTGTCGCGACTCCATGCCCGAGTGCACGGCGACAGCCGAGATACCTCGCTTACGCAGGGCATCCACCTGGTCCTTCATCAAGGCGATAAGAGGCGTGATGACAATTGTCAGACCCTCCATAGCGAGGGCTGGCACCTGGTACGTTAGTGACTTACCACCACCCGTAGGCATCAACGCAAGGGTATCGCGGCCGGCCAACACCGACTCGATAATCTCGCGCTGCATAGGGCGAAAATCGCTATACCCCCACCACTTGGAGAGTACTTCATCTATACTTATAGATGACTCGGTCGTATGTTGCTTTATCTCATTCACACTACAAAGATACATTTTTTTTGGTGTAGATAAACTTTTTTCTTATCTTTGCCGCGTTATAATAGTTATATTGATGAGAATCAAGAAGCAATATAAGGTCCGCGAGATGGCTGGCGAGCATGTAGTAATCATGCAGGGCGAGCTTGGAAGCAACCTTACAAAGATAATATCTCTCAACGAGAGTGCTCTATATTTATGGCGCGCCATAGAGGGCAAAGAGTTCGATGCGGTGGTTGTTGCCAACCTTCTTGCCGAGCACTACGGCATTGATGACGAGGTAGCACAGCACGACGCAGCACGATGGCTCGACCGCCTCGAGGAGTGCGGACTTGTTGAGTAGTAGACGAACGAAATGAGGCAGAGAAGATTGATATATGCATTTTTGTTGGCGGTGATATACATCACTGCAACATCGATGTCATCCCTATCGATTATCACCTGCGACCACCAGCATCACCACCACCATGAGCACCATGAGCATGAGCACAACGATGGCTGCTGTGGCGGAGGATGCCACTGCAACAACCTCACAATAGGCGAGGATTGTTGTAGCCATCACCACCCTATCCTTGGTGACAACCACACCGACTTTATTGCAAGCAGCGAGCGTAACGACTCGCGCGCATCACAGCTCCTCACGCTGATACTATCACCCATGCTTATCAGCGAGGAGTATGTCTCAGAGTCCATAAATTCCACGACGCTTCGTGGCCCGACACAGGGCGATGAAGCCACGCCGCTATTGGCGGCACTCATCGAAACTGGGGGGCTGAGAGCACCACCCGTCATGGCCTAAGCACTGAGCGTCAACGCCCTACGATGACGCTAATATAGTTGTGCCCACACAACTCGGACACGCTGATATTTAGTTAATTAGACCAAACAAATCAAAATGAAAAAATCAATATTAACGCTGTTTATGGCACTGCTCTGCCTACCTATGATTGCAGTTGCCCAGCGCACAGTAACAGGTAAGATTGTTGATGCCGACACCAACGAGCCACTCATTGGTGCAACGGTATATTGGAAGAACACCACCGCCGGTGCCACATCTACCGCCGACGGCTCATTCTCGATTAAGCGCGTCAGTGGCTTCGACACGCTCGTCATCGACTTCCTCGGCTACGACACCCAGGAGCAGGATATGAGCAACAAGGATATCAACAATATAAACATCGCCCTTAAACCCTCAGCAACAGGCATCGAGGAGGTTGTTGTCGAGGGCATGCAGCGCGGCAACTATGCCAGCGCAAGTGGCATCACCCGCAAGGAGCAGATATCGTTTGCAGGCCTCTGTAAGATGGCATGTTGCTCGTTGGCCGAGTCGTTCGAGAACTCGGCATCTGTGACCGTAGGTTATAGCGACGCTATCTCGGGAGCTCGTCAGATTAAGATGCTCGGCTTGGCAGGCACATACACTCAGATATTGGATGAGAACCGCCCTATTATGCAGGGTGCTGGTGCTGCCTACGGCCTCAGCTATACCCCTGGCATGTGGCTCAACTCCATACAGGTATCTAAGGGTGTTGCATCGGTAACCGCGGGTCACGAGGCTATCACAGGTCAGATTAACCTTGAGCACCGCAAGCCTACTGACGACGAGCGCTTCTTCCTCAACCTCTACTTCGACTCGGAGCTTCGTCCTGAGATTAACGTATCGTCAGCAATACCTTTGAAGAAGGATAAGAGCCTCTCAACAGTCATCATGGCACACGGCTCACTCGACACCTCGCGCCACGATATGAATGGCGACGGCTTTGTGGATATGCCCAAGGCTAACCAGATTAACGTGGCAAACAAGTGGTTGTGGCAGACACCCGACGGCATACAGCTACGCTGGGGCTGGAAGGTGGTTAACGAGAACCGCGTAGGTGGCCAGATGGAGTATCGCAAGGATATGTACGACGAGCTTTTGAGCAACCCTCTCGGCACCCCTTACGGCTCAAAGATTCACAACCGCAACATCAACGCATACGCCAAGCTCGGTATTCCTATCGGCCCAGAGAAGAGCTTTACGGGTAACCCCGACGATGCTGTGCAGAACAACTTTGCGATGATTCTCGACTACGACAACTACCTCACCGACTCGTATTTCGGCCTTAATACCGTAGACGTCACCGAGAATACGTTCCGCTTCAGTGGTACCTATGCCCACTACTTCACCGAGCGCTCGTCGCTCAACGTGGGCGCCTCGGCATATGTGCGCATGATGAACAACAACTACATCCAGAAGGGTGTAGACGCAACTGGCGCCATCACCCAGCCATGGGACTTTGTGGGTAAGTCTGTTCTTGCCGAGCCAGGCATCTTTGCCGAGTATACCTACAACATCGAGGAGAAGTTCTCGTTGGTTGTTGGTGTTCGTGGCGACTACTCGATGACTAATGGCAAGTACTACTACTACGACAACAAGGGTAAGTTCCTCTTCACCCCACGTTCGCACATCCGTTGGAGCATCACCCCACGCACCACACTTCGTGCCTCGGCAGGTATGGGCTACCGTCGTCAGAACTTAGTTACGGATAACATCTGGATGATGACCACGTCGCGCAATATCAAGTTCGCAGGTCTTAGCGACGATATGGAGGCAGCAGCCACATTTGGTGGTAGCATCTCGCAGACCTTCCGTCTTGCCTACGACGACCAGGCTACCATCAGCTTCGACTACTTCCGCACGCAGTTCTTCAACACCATGGTCTTCGACCAGGAGACGGCGGACAACACGACGCTTATCTACAACAGCTACAGCAAGTCGTTTACCGATAACTATCAGATTGACTTCAACTGGACACCATTCAAGGGCTTCGACCTCTTCGCAACGTTCCGCTACACCAACGCCAAGATGACCTTGGAGCGTGACGGCGAGAAGTACCTCGTGGAGCGCCCATTGACATCGCGCTACAAGGGTCTTATCAACATCCAGTATGCCGTACGCCGTTGGGTATTCGATGCTACAGCGCAGATTAACGGCCCGATGCGTCTACCTCAGCTCGATGGTGACCTTACGAAGGCTCAGAGCAACCCCGACCTATCGCCCGTATACCCTATGTTCTTTGCGCAGGTGAGCTACAAGATAAGCAACCTTACGCTCTACTTAGGTTGCGAGAATATCGCCAACTATATGCAGGGCCGCAAGGGTCATGGTAACAAGCCTATCATCATGGAGGGTCCTACGGCCTACGACCCCGGCTTCAACTCGTCGATGGTATGGGGTCCACTGATGGGTCGCAAGTTCTACATCGGCCTACGACTAAACCTCTACTAATGGCAGCTATACTATATAATATATATGTATAACCGCGCGTTAATATAACAAGCAGAATAAAACCTTAAAAACAGAGAGTTATATGAAGAAGATTCTTTTGATGTGCCTTGTGGCACTTATCGGTATCGGCACGGCTGATGCACAGAAGCCTAAGAAGGGCGAGAAGATGAGCGTAACCGTTGAGTTCTTGACATCTATCGACTGCGAGGGTTGCGCAAAGAAGGTGAACGAGACTATCCCTTACGAGAAGGGCGTACGCGAGGTTAGCGTCGACGTGCCAAGCAAGATTGTCACCGTCACATACGACCCTGCAAAGACCAACAACGAGAATATCATCAAGGCCTTTGAGAAGATTAAGCTTGAGGCGAGCGTTGCTGGCGAGGGCTGCAAGGATGCTTGCTGTGGCGAGAAGAAGGAGTGCAAGGGCGAGTGCAAGGATGCTTGCTGTGGCGAGAAGAAGGAGTGCAAGGATGCTTGCTGCGAGGGTCACGACCACGGCCACAACCACAAGCACTAATAGTCAATCAAGACTATTGGTCGACAAAATGGGGGTGTCAACTTTTACCGTTGACACCCCTAACTATTTCATACATACCTCAATTATAGCTTCTCGCCGTATGCCAAGTCGCCAGCATCACCAATGCCTGGTACGATATACGACTTCGAGGTGAGCTCCTCGTCGACAGCCGCACACCACAACGTACACTTTGCAGGTGACGTATGACGCTTAACATAGTCTACACCCTGCTCCGAGGCGAAGGCTGCCACAAGGTGGGTGTGCTCAGGCTCGCCGGCACGACGTATCAGCGCATCGTAGACAAGCATCAGCGACGTACCCGTAGCGAGCATGGGGTCTACGAGGATAAGCGTCTTGCCAGTGAGTGCCGAGGTAGACACATACTCCACATCTACGATGAAGCTACCATCGGGACGGCTCTTACGGTATGCCGAGACAAAGCCATTCTCGGCATCGTCGAAGTAGTTAAGAAAACCCTGATGGAAGGGTAGGCCTGCACGCAGGATTGTCGCAACAACAATCTTATCGCTGATACACTCCACAGCGGCAACGCCCAGTGGCGTCTCGACCATGCGTGTCTCGTAGTTCAACGTCTTTGATATCTCGTATGCCATAATCTCGGCCACACGCTCCATGTTACGGCGGAAACGCATCGAGTCAAGCTGAATGTTCTTATCGCGCATCTGTGCGAGGAACTTGTTAAGGATTGAGTTCTCCTGATTTAGAATGTGTATCATAGCGTTGTTGTTTTGGTTGGCTTAGTATAGGAAGTTATTAAATGGGTAGCGACCTGCATGTATCTCGCGCACCATGCCGTAGAGGTCGGAGCGTAGCTTGTCGACACCCGTTCTATCAAGTGCCGAGATGAAGATACATGGGGTGTTAGCCTTGGCTATCCAGCTCTTTTTAAGGTCGTCGAGCGACATATTCTCCTTCGTGGCAGGCGTGAGGTCATCCTCCTCCTTGGGAGTATACGTATAGGCGTCTATCTTATTAAATATAAGGAACGTGGGCTTGTCGCCAGCACCTATGTCGGCAAGTGTCTGCTTAACGACAGCTATCTGGTCCTCGAAGCCTGGGTGCGACACGTCGACAACGTGCAACAACAAGTCGGCCTCGCGCACCTCGTCGAGTGTCGACTTGAAGGACTCGATAAGCTCGGTGGGGAGCTTACGGATAAAACCTACGGTGTCGGACATCAGGAATGGGAGGTTGTCGAAGACCACCTTGCGTACCGTGGTGTCGAGCGTCGCGAAGAGCTTATTCTCGGCAAACACCTCGCTCTTAGATATAAGGTTCATGAGCGTCGACTTACCCACATTGGTATATCCCACCAACGCCACACGCACCATGTGACCGCGGTTTGAGCGCTGCACAGCCATCTGGCGGTCTATCTTCTTAAGGTCCTCCTTGAGCTTTGTTATGCGGTTGCGCACAATACGGCGGTCGGTCTCAATCTCGCGCTCACCAGCACCACCACGGGTACCCGTACCACCACGCTGACGCTCAAGGTGGGTCCACAAACCTGCCAATCGAGGTAGCATATACTCATGTTGCGCAAGCTCCACCTGCGTCTTGGCATAGGCGGTCTGCGCACGCGACATGAAGATATCAAGAATAAGGCGCGTACGGTCCATAATGCGGCAGGGCATCGCCTGCTCGATGTTACGTGTCTGCGCGGGTGACAGCTCATCGTCGAAGATGGCGACATCAATCTCCTGCTCCTTGCACCACAAGGCTATCTCCTCCAACTTACCTGGGCCTACGTATATCTTCGATAGTGGCTGTGGTAGGCGCTGCGTAAAGCGCTTCACACTCTTGATGTTTGCCGTCTCGGCCAAGAACTCCAACTCGTCGAGGTACTCTTGCGCAGTATCGGGATTTTGGCTATCACGAATTACGGCAACAAGCACGGCACGTGTCTCACGCTCCTCAACCGTTGGTATTGGCTCCTTGCTCTTTCCTTTTGGTTTTTGTATCTCCTCTTTCATCTACAATCTATAATAGGTATAGGTTGTTAACCAATCACAAGATGGTAAAATAAAGGGGGTACCACATTAAGCAGCCCCCCTATACCATGTACGCTGTACAATTAGTTCACAAGCTTGAACGATACAGGCAAGATGAACTTCTGCTTCACAGCCTTACCACGCTGCTTACCAGGCTTCCAACCTCTCTTAAGAGAGTTTGCCTTCTCCAATGTCTTGATAGCAGCATCCGAGAGGATTGGGTCTGGAGACTGAAGCACCTTGAAACGGCCAATCTTACCCTTCTCATCAACAACGAACTCGATGGTTACGTTACCCTGGATACCGTTCTCCTGAGCAATCTGTGGGTAGCGAAGCTCCTCCATCACCCATTTACGGAAATCGGCAAGACCACCACCCTGGAATGTTGCAGGGTCCTCCAAGATTGTAAAGATATCGTCCTCAGAAGACTCCTCCTCCTCAACAACCTCAACATCGAAGCTAAAGTCATCGAACATAGAGGCATCCTCGGTGATGATAGCCTCAACCTCGATCTTCTGGGTATTCTCAACGATAGTAATCTTATCGGCAAGAACCTTAGCCTGAACCTTCTGCTGCTCCTGCTGCTGTGGCTTTGGAGCCTCCTCCTCAACACGCACCATCATATCAAGCTCCTCCTGGGGAACCTCCTGCACCGATGGTGAGTATGGTTCTGGCACAGGCTCGCTGCTAAATGCAAAAGCGAGACCTGCTATTGCCAATGCAACAACAAGACCTATCTCAAGGAACAACGTCTTCTTGTTCTCGAGATCTGCGCTAGGTGATTTCTTAATCTCCATTTATAGTTAATTTTTTAGTTTTTAAATACTTAGTCATAGCATAGCGCCCTCATACGCGCACTACACTATGCAAAGATATACAATATTTCTCAAAAAAAAGCATTTCGCTAAGAAAAATCTTTATTTTTTACTATTTTTGTAGTCGGGAACGAAGAGTTAGATTATGACAATGACAACAAAATATAGGCTCTATGGAGCATCGCCAAGTGAGTTACAGGCTATATGTGAGGAACTTGGCCTGTCTCGCTTTGCGCATAAGCAGATAGCCAGATGGCTATATAAGCGTTTTGTTGACGATATATACGCGATGACCGACATCTCATTTGGTGCACGCGCACTCCTCGACGAGCAATGCGAATTGGGTTTGTCCGCGCCACTCAAAGTCTCGGTGTCTGCGGATGGCACCAAGAAGTACCTCTTCCGCACCTCCGAGGGCGAATATATCGAGTCGGCACTAATCCCCGATGGCGAGCGTATGACACTCTGCGTATCGTCTCAGGCGGGCTGTCGTATGGGGTGCAAGTTCTGCGCCACGGGGCGTATGGGCTTCCGCCACCAACTCTCTGCAACAGAGATTATTAACCAGATTATCTCGATACCCGAGCGCGACCAGCTCACAAACATTGTATTTATGGGTATGGGCGAGCCGTTGGATAATATCGACAACCTTATGCAGGCGCTCGACATTCTCACCTCGGAGTGGGGCATGGCGTGGTCGCCAACACGCATAACCGTTTCGACAGCGGGTCTTGCCAAGAACCTTACGCGTCTACTCGATGAGTCGAAGGTACACCTTGCCGTATCGCTCCACAACCCATTCCCTGAGGAGCGCAAGGAGATTATGCCCATCGAGAATGCCTACTCCATCAAGGAGGTGTGCGACATCCTGCGTCGCTACGACTTCACGCACCAACGCCGCGTATCGTTCGAGTATATCGTATTGGAGGATATGAACTGTTCGGCGCGCCATATCAAGGAGCTATCGCGCCTATTGGATGGCATCAAGTGTCGCATCAACCTTATCCGCTTCCATCGCATCCCAGACTCGCCATTCTTCTCTCCACCGTTAGAGCGAATTATCGAGTTCCGCGATACGCTCACCAAGCGAGGTATTCAGACTACACTCAGAGCATCGCGTGGCGAGGACATAGAGGCTGCGTGTGGACTCCTTTCAACTGCCGAAAAGAGATAAACTATGCGAAGGTTAATATTCATAATCAGCGTGTTGCTTGCGAGCGTTAATGCTATGGCCGATGGCCGTAGCGTTACGGTTGCTACGCAATTCAACGAGGCGAGCATTACCCTCGATTGGAGCGATGACACGCTGCGCTGGTCAGCATCGAGCATGGATATTGAGATTATAGCACCCTCGCGCCTACGCATGGAGACCTCACGAGGTGTGTGGGGCGAAGATGTTGGCGAGGCAAAGGTGGAGCGCTACTCTACCGAAGAGTATAGCGGTGCCATTGTCGAGTTCGACGATTTTGCCGTAGAGATTCGCGCCTACGAATATAGTAATCTCGGTGTTGCCTACCGCTTCATATCGAAGATCGAGGGCGACTATACGGTTACTGATGAGTTGGCGGAGTTTACGTTTGGTGGCGAGGAGGTAGCTTGGATACCATACACCAACTTTCGCCCCGATGCCACGTCGGACTACGCCACGCAGTTTGAGACATCGTTCGAGAACACCTACACCAAAACCACTATCAAGGATATCGACCCTCGCAGGCTGATATTTACCCCCATAGTCGTAGATTGCCCTAATAGGAATACCGGCTCGCTAAAGGTGGCTATCGTCGAGTCAAACCTCGAGGAGTACCCCGGCATGTTCCTCTCAAATCGCGACCAAGACAATATCATTGATACGGAGTTTGCCCCAGTGCCAGATGTTGTTGAGCAGGGTGGATATAACATGCTACAAGGTATTGTCAAGAGTCGCAAACCCTATATCGCGGAGTGCAGTGGCAAACGCACCTTCCCTTGGCGAGGCCTTATAATATCTGCGTACAATTCAGACATTTATCTTGCCAACAACCGTCTTGTGTGGGAGCTTGCCGATGAGTGCCGCATCAAGAATCCCTCGTGGATTAAGCCTGGCAAAGTGGCCTGGGAGTGGTGGAACGACTGGGGTTTGGAGGGTGTAGACTTCGAGCCAGGCATCAACAACCAGACCTATAAGTACTATATCGACTTTGCCTCGCGCTACGGCATCGAGTATGTCATCTTGGACGAGGGGTGGTCGGTCAAGGGCGAGGCAGACCTCTACAATGTTGTCCCAGAGATAGATATCCCTGAGCTTGTTGCCTATGGTAAGAAGCGTGGCGTTGGTATCATCCTCTGGGCGGGCTATTGGGCGCTTAATCGTGATATCGAGGGTCTGTGCAAGCACTACTCAAAGATGGGTGTTAAGGGCTTCAAAGTAGACTTTATGGACCGCGATGACCAAGAGATGGTGCGCTTTGTTTATGACTTGGCCGAGATTGCCGCAAAATACAAGCTACTCGTTGATTATCATGGTATTTACAAGCCTACGGGCTTGCAGCGCACCTATCCTAACGCCATAAATTTTGAGGGCGTTCACGGCCTTGAAACGATGAAGTGGCTCGGCAGGGAGCACGACCAGATAACCTACGACGTGACCATACCCTATATTCGTGGGTTGGCAGGACCTATGGACTACACACCAGGAGCTATGCGCAACGCCTCACGAGAGGAGTATGAGCCAAGCTACTCACGCCCCATGAGTCAAGGCACACGATGCCACCAGTTGGCAATGTATGTGGCGTACAACCAGCCACTTGCCATGCTATCGGACTCGCCTACAGAGTATGAGAAAGAGCCCGAGTTTACGAAGTTCCTCGCCACAATCCCTACCACGTGGGACGAGTGGTCGGCTATAGATGGCGAGATTGGCGAGTATATCGTGGTGCGCAGTGAAAAAGAGGGAAACCTATACTATGCAGGTCTCAATGGTAACACCAGTCGAGAGGTTACCATCCTTTTTGGTTGCATTGGGGCAAGCCCTGATAATTGGCACTACGGTGATATAGAGATATATAGCGACAAGTGCGACGCCTCTACCGGATACGATTACAAGCGCATTGAGACCAGTGGCACTCGATATGTCATAGGAGACAATTTTCCCAGTGAGCTGAAGATACGGATGGCTCCAGGCGGTGGTTTTGTCATTAAGACCCACATACGCAGCAGTGAGGATATGAAGAGAACCAAACTAAAATCCAGAGTAAATTAAAAGTTAAATGAGAAGAGTATTAATCTCCATATTTGCAATCTTTGCCGTTGTCGCTTTTGCGTCGGCGCAGGAGAGGGACTACACCCAATATGTAGATCCCTTTATAGGCACTGCCGACTACTCGGTGACACACCCTGGCGCTGTTGTGCCCCACGGCATGATGGCCGTTGTGCCATTCAACGTGACGGGCTCGGAGCTTAATCGATACGACAAGGATAATCGCTGGTGGTCAGCACCTTACGACATACGCAACAAATACTCCGTAGGCTTTGCCCACGGTGCATTGAGCGGTGTTGGTTGCCCCGAGCTTGGAGCTATAATCACCATGGCTACCATAGGCGATGTTATGCCCGACCGCCACGACCACGGCTCGACATACGTCGACGAGAGGGCGACACCGGGCTACTACGCCACGACATACGACAAATTCAACATACGCGCCGAGGCAACAGCCACCGAGCGTGCCGCCATCGAGCGCTACACCTTTGCCGATGGTGGCAAGGCAAACATCATCGTCGATATGGGTACAGCGCTCTCAAACGAGTCGGGAGCTATGCTCCGCAGGGTGAGCGATACCGAGGTTGAGGGCATGCGCCTCTTAGGTACATTCTGCTACACCAACCAAGCGGTATTCCCCGTATACTTCGTAGCGCGTATATCGCAGCCAGCAGAGGAGAGCGGCTACTGGAAGTTGCAGCCCGAGATGACGGGCATCGAGGCGCAGTGGTCAGGCGATAGCGGCGAGTACAAATTATATAAGCGTTATGCGCGCGAGATGATGGGCAACGACATAGGCTTCTACTTCTCGTTGGGCGATGTTGCCCCAGGCACAGAGGTGGAGCTTCGCATTGGCATATCATACACATCTATCGAGAATGCACGCAAGAACCTCGATGCCGAGGTTGGTAAGCGCAGCTTCGACGAGGTGCGCGACATGGCACAGAGCAAGTGGCAGGAGGCACTCGGCCGCATACGCGTTGAGGGTGGCACAGAGGATGACCGCACGATATTCTACACAGCACTATATCACGCAATGCTACACCCCAACATCGTGAGCGACATTAATGGCGAGTACCCCACAATGGAGAGTGGCGCAACGGGCGTCACGAATGGCTACGAGCGCTATACGGTATTCTCTCTCTGGGACACCTATCGCAATGTTCATCAGCTACTTACACTCGTATATCCCGAGCGACAGACAGATATGCTACGCTCGATGGTCGACATGTCGAAGGAGTGGGGCTGGTTGCCACGCTGGGAGCTATATGGGCGCGAGACCTTCACCATGGAGGGCGACCCCGCGATACCCGTTATCGTAGATAGCTACCTCAAGGGGTTGCGCGACTTCGACGTCGAGGCGGCATACGCAGCGATGAAGCGTTCGGCGATAACGCCTGGCAAGGATAACGCTATACGCCCCGATATCGACCCATATATCGAGCATGGATACATCCCCGTAGGGCTCTTTGCACAGGATATGTCGGGTGACAACTCAGTATCGCACGCACTCGAATACTATGTGGCGGATAATGCCCTCGCTACATTTGCACGTGAAATGGGCGACGAGGAGCTTGCACGCGAGATGGAGCGACGTGCGGCGGGCTGGGAGAACTACTACTCAAAGGCAGATGGTGCCATGCGTCCTATTGGTATGGATGGCAAGTATATCGGTGAGTTCGACCCCGCGGCAGGTGCTAACTTCTCAAATACCATAGGCTTCCATGAGGGTAGCTCATGGAACTACACCTTCTTCGTACCACACGACATCGAGGGACTTATCAAGGCTATGGGTGGCGAGAAGAGGTTTGCAACGAAGCTGCTGAGCGTATTCGAGAATGGCCACTACGACCCAACTAACGAGCCAGATATCGCCTACCCCTACCTCTTCAGTCGCATCAAGGGGTATGAGCACCACACGCAGGCATTGGTAAAAAAGCTCCTCAACGAGAACTACACCACTGCGGCAGATGGCCTACCGGGTAACGACGACACGGGCACAATGTCCGCATGGGCTGTTTTCTCGATGATGGGCATATACCCCGACTGCCCAGGTGAACCATACTACACCATCACCACACCTCGCTTCGAGCGCGTGGAGATTGACACCCAGCATGGTACTATAAGCATAGCTACCGAGGGCAAGGGCGACTATATCAAGCGCGATGGCATAACACTCGGCGGCAAGAGGGTCAACCGCTTCCGCATCACGCATGACGAACTTATAAAGGCAAAAGAGTTAAAATTAAAATTATATTAGAAAGCTAACCTATGAGAATTTTCAAACGTTCACTACTCGCCCTGGCGTTGCTCGCAACGGCAGGTAGCGTATCGGCACAGCAGCCCGCAACGGACTATGCCGCACTTGTAAACCCCAAGATTGGCTCTGGCGGTCATGGCCACGTATTTGTGGGTGCCAACGTGCCCTTTGGCATGACACAGGTAGGCCCTACAAGCATCTCTCAGGATTGGGACTGGTGCTCAGGCTACCACGACTCGGAGAATAGCGTTATTGGCTTCTCTCATACCCACCTATCAGGTACTGGCTGCGGCGACTTGTTCGATGTGACGCTGATGCCTGTAATTGGCGAGGTGGAGTATGGTCGTGGTCGTCTTGGTGACTACACGACAGGCTTCTGGAGCGAGGCCGACCGCACCAAGGAGGTTGTCGAGCCAGGCTACTACTCGGTACCCCTCACACGCTATAATATCCTCGCTGAGATGACAGCGACGGAGCGAGGTGGTCTTCACCGCTACACCTTCCCTGCAAGCGACGAGGCTGCCATCATCCTCGACTTGGTGCATGGCGGTTGCTGGGATCGCCCTGAGGCTCTCTACGCCGAGGCTGTGGGGAACAACCGCATCGAGGGCTACCGTCACACTTACGGCTGGGCTAACCACCAGAAGGTATACTTCGTCATCGAGTTCTCGAAGCCTTTCGACGAGTTCGAGCCTATAGGCGAGGATAACTGGTACTATCGTCTACACTTCAAGACAACGGAGGGTGAGCAGATTGGCGTTAAGGTGGCACTATCATCAACAAGCATCGAGGGTGCTCGCAAGAACTTCGACGCCGAGGTTGCCAATACGGATTTCGATGCTGCACGCAAGATGGCCTACGACAAGTGGAACGCCGAGCTATCGAAGATGCGTATCGAGGGTGCTACCGACGAACAGATGGAGATATTCTACACTGGCGTATATCATATGTACGTCGCACCTTCGCTCTTCTCGGATGTCGATGGTACGTACCGCGGTGCCGACCAGCAGATTCACGCCAACCCAGGCCACGACACATATACGACATTCTCGTTGTGGGATACCTATCGCGCGAAGCTCCCTCTTATGACCATCACTCACCCTGAGCGTATGGACGACGTTATCAACACGATGATTAACATCTGCGAGGAGCAGGGCTTCCTCCCCATCTGGCACCTCTGGGCATGGGATAACGGCTGTATGGTGGGCTCACCAGGTATCATCGCCGTATCGGATGCTGTGACAAAGCGTATCGAGGGCATCGACGCTGAGCGTGCATGGACGGCGATTTATACCTCAGCTATGCACGACATCCGCGGTGGTAAGTGCCGCAAGGAGTATGGCTTCATGCCTCGCGACCTTCAGGCTGAGTCTATCGCCCACGACATGGAGTTCGCCATTGCTGATGCAGCAGCTGTGGAGGTTGCCAAGATGCTCGGCAAGAGCGAGGAGCAGGCATACCTCGAGGAGCGTAGCCACTCATGGCTCAACTACTTCGACCCATCGACAGGCTTTGTACGCGGCAAGTCATCGAAGGGCGAGTGGCGCGAGGACTTCAACCCATTCAACGCTTCGCGCATCGCTAACGAGTACTGCGAGGGTAACGCATGGCAGTATACATGGCTTGTGCCACAGGACCTCGACAAGCTTGTTGAGTGCTTCGGTGGCGTGGAGAATACCATCGAGCGTCTCGACGGCCTCTTCACCGCAGATACTAAGATGGAGGGTGAGGATGTAACGCCCGATATCTCAGGCCTTATTGGTCAGTATGTTCACGGCAACGAGCCAAGCCACCATATCATCTACTTCTACACCATGCTTGGTCAGCCATGGACGGGTGCCGACCGTCTCTACGAGGTTATGGATACGATGTACTCAACCGAGGTTGATGGCCTCTCGGGCAACGAGGATGTAGGTCAGATGTCAGCATGGTACATTATGACAACCTTCGGTTTCTACCCCGTAGAGCCAGCCGCTGGCAAGTATGTGTTGGGTGTGCCTATGGTAGACCACGCTGCGATAGATGTTCAGGGTGGCGTCTTCGAGGTTGAGCGCAAGGGCTACAACGAGAAGCGTCGCTATGTTCAGCGCGTAGAGCTTAATGGCAAGCCTTTGGAGCGCAACTATATCACTCACGATGAGGTTGTTGCTGGCGGCAAGCTTACATTCGTGATGGGCAAAAAGCAGAGCTGCTGGTACTAATATCGAGTATTTTTATGTGTCGCATGCAACGCTCTATAAATCAAAACGTTGCGTGCGACCATTTAAAATAAATGAAAAATCTTGCACAATTCGGGCGAAAGTTTGTACATTTGCCGCGATTTTGATGAATGTAAGAAACATAAAAGCTTAATTGTACACTATTTAACTTAAGGATTAAAATTGAATTGACATGGGTATGAATCTCTCTTCTCGTTCGATTCTCATCGGCATCAAGGAGTATCTCTTTATGACCTTTGGTATGTTCTGCTACGCCTTTGGTTGGCTGGAATGTGTGATGCCCGCAGGTGGTATGGGTGGTGGCGCCGCAGGTTTGGCAACCCTCATCAATGCCGTTCTCCCCGACAGCTTTACCAGCTTCCTGACCATCGGTACGTTGGTGTTTATCATCAATGTTGTCTTGCTCATTTTGGGTGTGATGATTGTCGGTTGGAAGTTCGGTATCAAGACACTCTACTGTATTGTAGTGATGTCGGTGATGTTCAACCTCGTTGAGACACAGCTCGACCCACTGCTTGTATACAATAAATTGGCTGAGGTAGATGCTCCTAACCTATTGCTCGTGATTGCTGGTGCAGCATCGTGCGGTTTGGGTATTGCCGTATCGTTTATGCAGGGCGGCTCGACAGGTGGTACAGATATCGTGGCGATGATTATCAATAAGTTCCGCACCGTAAGCTACGGCAAGGTATTGCTTATGACCGACTGCGGCATCCTTATTGGCTCGCTCTTCCTCACTACGAATGTAGCTATCGGCGGTGTTCCACAGGATATTGAGCCTATGTCATCACTGGCGTTTGCCCGCGTAATCTATGGTTTCATCATGATTGCCGTTATCGGCTACACCGTTGACTTCGTACAGTCTGGTAACCAGCAGTCTAACCAGATTATGATTATGTGCAAGGATTATGAGAAGATGGCCGATGCAATCCTTACCAAGGCACATCGTGGCGCTACACTTATCGACGCTCACGGCTGGTACACCAAGTCGGATACCAAGATTGTGATGGTCGTATGTCGCAAGCGTGAGACCTCAACAATCCTTAAGCTCGCACGCGAGGAGGATCCTAATGCATTTATCACCGTAGGCTCGGTAATGGGTGTTTATGGTCAGGGCTTCAACGCTTTGAACAAGGCATAACATTCCACTTGCTAAGCCGACGCGCTTAATACATATACTTAACAACTGCTGCCATGCTATACGCTCAGGTTGTCCTACCGCTGGCGCAGCCAATGTACACATTCTCGTTAGATGAGGAGTTGGCTGTTGGGGTGGGTGATGCCGTGGTCGTACAGTTTGGCAGCAGTCGTTATTATACGGGCATAGTATGGAGTATTAGCGACACTCGGCCCGACATTCCCCGTCTAAAACCCATCCTTAAGAGGCTCTACGCAACGCCTCTTGTCCGCCCACACGCACAACGCCTCTGGGAGTGGGCTGCCGACTACTACATGTGTAGCGTGGGTGAGGTTATGCGCATGGCGCTACCCTCGCTTGCCAAACCCTCGGCGACGTCGCTTGCCGAGATTGACGAGCGTGCAATAACTGCACCCATGGAGCGCTACGTCGCCCTCGCCGAGGAACTACGTGACGAGGAGAGGCTACACGCATATGTCGAGAAGCACCAACGACGCGCACCACGCCGCACTGCCACACTCGATAAGATTGCTGCACTCGCCATAGAGCGTGGCGCTGAGGATGGCTATGTGCCACGCCGCCTTGTCGATGCCGGCACTACACACATAGCAGCCCTACGTAGCAAACGCCTCATAGTTGAGAAGCTACGCCCACGCGAGATGGGCACAAATGATGCCCAGCGCGACTTCCTACTACCTACACTCTCGGCGGCACAGCAGCAGACACTGCGAACCATCAAAGAGGGGCACAACGCAGGTAAGGTTTGTCTTCTGCATGGCATTACGGGTTCGGGCAAGACCGAGATATACATACACCTAATGGCCGAGGCGCTATCGGCAGGCAAGGATGTTATGATGCTTGTACCTGAGATAGCGATTACCACACAGCTCATCGAGCGCTTGGAGCATATCTTCGAGGGTCGCACGACGATATACCACTCGCGCCTAACGCCACTGCGCCGTGGTCAGAGCTATCTGCGTCTGGCAGCCTCAACGGGTGGCGAGTTGATTGTTGGTGTGCGCTCGGCACTCTTCCTGCCGATGAACAACCCTGGCCTAATCATTGTTGACGAGGAGCACGACCCAAGTTACAAGCAGAGCGACATGCAACCGCGCTACAATGGCCGCGATATGGCAGTAGTGTTAGGCAACATCTATGGTGCTAATGTGGTGTTGGGCAGCGCCACACCATCACTCGAGAGCTACATAAATGCCATGTCGGGGAAGTACTGCTACGCACAACTTAACGAGCGCTGGGGTGATGGAGCTCTACCCGAGGTGGTCATATCGGACACGCTACGCGCCGTAAAGCGTGGCGAGCGCAAGCTGCACTTCAACATCGAGATGCTACACGCCATAAACGACTCTCTCACAGCGGGAGAACAGGTCATACTCTTCCAAAACCGTAGGGGCTATGCGCCCTATATCCAGTGTCGCACATGCGGCTACTCGCCACGTTGCCCCCACTGCAACGTGACACTCACGCAGCATAAGGCCACCTCGCGCATGGAGTGCCACTACTGCGGCTACTCTACCGAGCGTCCCAACGTATGTCCCAACTGCGAGACGCAGGATATGGCAACCATGGGCTTCGGAACGGAGAAGGTCGAGGAGGAGATAGCACGCCTATACCCCGAAGCTAACGTAGAGCGCTTGGATGGTGATAGCGCCACCTCGGAGCGCTCGTACAGAGAGATTGTGGGTCGCTTTGAGCGTGGCGAGAGCGACATTCTTGTAGGTACGCAGATTGTCACCAAGGGCTTTGATTTTGGCGGTGTTACAACAGTGGGCATACTCAATGCCGACAACCTACTATCATCACCCGACTTTCGCGCCTCGGAGCGCGCCTACCAACTTATGATGCAGGTTGCAGGACGCGCCGGCAGGCGTAGTAACAATAGCCGCGTGGTGATACAGACATCGCAGCCTAACCACCCTATAATCAAGTATGTCGTAGCGGGCGACTACCACGCCATGGCTCGTGCCGAGCTTGCTGAGCGCGAGGCCTTCGGCTACCCACCCTACTCGCATCTCGTACGCCTCACGCTACACTGCCGCGACTACGAAGTGCTACGTTACGCAGCACACTACACAGCCAACATGATGCGTAGCAAGTTTGGTAGCCGTGTTATGGGCCCTGTCGCTGCTACACGCGAGATGCTACGTGGCGAGTACTACGCCGAGATAGCACTCAAAATCGAGAGTGGCGCCTCGATGAAGCGCGCCCGAACACTCCTCAACGAGGTTGTCGAGGCACTCCGGACCAACAAGGAGTACAAGGCAGTAACACTAAACGTTGATGTTGATGCTTGGTAATATCGTTCACTCACTTAAAGGACTGATATTTAGCTCGGGGTGTATGATATGCGGGAGCCATATCGACGCCTCGGTGCATGGCATTTGCATGAGCTGCCGCTATAATATCCCACTCACGAACTACTGGCTCAAAGATGAGAACCCTGTCAAGGAGCGCTTCGCAGGCATCGTGCCCATCGTACATGGCTCATCGTTTCTCTTCTACCAGGAGGAGAGCCAGTGGCGCGAGGCGATACACCAATTCAAATATGGCGGCAAGTGGAAGATTGCCCGCGAGTTAGGGCGCTGGTATGGTGCCGAGCTCAAGGCGTCGGGGATGTACGACGATGTGGATGTCATAATACCCATACCGCTACACCCAATCAAACATATCAAGCGAGGCTACAACCAATCGTCGTATATCGCCGAGGGCATAGCGAAGTCGATGGGTATCGAGGTGTACCACAACGCCGTACGCCGTCGCCGCAACAACCCACCACAGGCGCAGTGCAACTTCAACCAGCGATGGGAGAATGTCGACACACTATTCAAAGTCGCCAATACTAAGGCGTTAGCAGGCAAGCACATCTTACTGGTTGACGATGTACTCACCACAGGTGCCACGATAACATCATGCGCACAGGCAATACTACACACCCTCCCCAACTGTCGCATCTCGATAGCCACATTGGCCGTTACGCACCATATCACAGGCACCTGGTAAACGAGGATAAGCAGAGGTTGTCTGCCCTATGTACGCTGTTATCCGCTGTTATCTTTTATCCTTAAACTTTCATCTTTCAACTTTTTTTACTATCTTTGCCAATTACAAAGTAATTGTGTTGCAAGACACCGTATAATAAGCTATCGAGCGTGAGCGTTGAATATGACATAGCGCGACGTCTGTCGAGTCGCAAAGGTGGCGGTCGTGCCGGCATTATGGAGCGTGTGGCAACCATAGCCACAGCCATAAGCCTTATGGTCATCATCGTGGCTCTCTCGGTGGTCGTGGGCTTCAAGCGCGATGTGAACACCCTACTCTCCTCTGCGGCCTCCGACATCGTCATCACCGCACCACAGAGCATGGGCACGGTATCGGAGCAGCGCATAGAGCGTACCGCAAGCCTCAAAGGTCTGCTCAACAACAACCCAAACATCGAGCGCTACTCGCCATATATTGCCAAGGAGGGTGTTATCAAGAGCGAGGAGAACATGGCAGGCGTACTACTCAAGGGTGTTGATGCGAGCTACGACATATCGTTCTTTGCGGAGCATATCGTCAAGGGTGAGCTACCACGCATAGGCAACACCCCACGAACAAAGGATGTGCTACTATCGCAGCCCATAGCCCAGAAGATGGATGCCGAGGTGGGCGACCGCATAGAGATAGTCTTTGTCGACGAGCGAGGCGACATGCTTCGTGACCGCTTCAGCGTGTCTGGAATATATAAAACTGGACTCGACGTGATTGACGATGCCATTGCGCTTACCGACATGCCTAATGTGGCACGCGAGTATGACGGTGATGTCGCCAAGGTTACTGGCTACGAGGTGTGGCTTAAAGAGGGTGCCGATGCTGCGGCTGTCGAGCACGACATAAACGAGCACCTACGCGAGATATACCTCAACGAGGGGGTGCTTGCCGAGGCCTTCACCATAGAGCGAGTATTCCCCGATATATTTGGATGGCTCGCAACGCACGATATGAACGCCTTGGTTATTACGGTGATTATGATTATCGTGGCACTGCTAAATATGACCACAGCGCTCCTTGTCATCGTCTTGGAGCGTCAGCGTATGATAGGAGAGCTACGCGCTATGGGCATGAACCGCACATCGATAGTTCGCCTCTTCCTATACCGCGCGATGTTCATCGTATGGCGTGGCGTAGCATGGGGTACGATAATAGGCATTAGCCTCGCCATGATACAGCACATATGGGCACCGATACCACTCCCTAATGAGGGATATATCCTCTCCCAAGTACCAGCGGCGTTATGCTGGGGCTGGTGGGCGGTAGCCGTAGTGGTGACGATGCTCGTAACGGCCGTAGTGATGGTAATACCAGCACTCTTCGCGACGAAGAGCGCACCAGCCGAAGCAATAAGATATGAATAACTCGATATAATGTTTACGATATGAAACCTTATAACGAAGAACAGACTAAGAAGGAGCAGGTAGAGGAGATGTTCGACAACATAGCCCCCACCTACGATAAGCTGAACCACATCATGTCGCTCAACATCGACCGTCTATGGCGTCGTCGTGTGATGCGCATCGTACGCCGCTCAAAGGCGACAAAGATTATGGATGTGGCAACAGGCACTGGCGACCTCGCCATAGCCATGGCTAAGCGCGTGGACCGCACCCAAATTCTCGGCATAGACCTCTCCGAAGAGATGCTTGCCGTGGCTCGTCAGAAGATACAAAAACAGGGGCTCGAGGAGCGCATCATGCTGGAGAAGGGCGATGCCGAAGATCTGCATATGGTTGCCGATGGCTCGATAGATGCTGTCACCGTAGCATTTGGTGTGCGTAACTTCGAGAACATTGAGCGCGGACTAAGGGAGATGTGGCGCACACTCAAGGAGGGTGGACAGCTCGTTGTATTGGAGTTCTCGACACCCAAGAACAAGTTTATACGCTGGATATATGCCCAATACTCACACCGTCTGATACCACGTATCGGCAGCCTTATCTCGAAGGATAAGCGTGCCTACGTCTATCTTCCCGAGTCGGTCGACGAGTTCCCCTCGCCTGAGCGCTTCACGGAGATGCTTCAGAAGGCGGGCTTCAAGAGTATTAAGCGTCGCTCACAGAGCTTCGGCATAGCCTACATATACGTGGCAACGAAGTAGTATGCGTGGGGCGTGTCGATATGTAGTGCTGTTGGTCGTCGCCCTTGTTGCTATGACCTCGCGTGCCGAGGCACAGCCGTGGGTCGAGAAGCTCCATTTCGTGGAGGTCTCTAAGGCGTCGCACCTCTCGACGTCGGGCATGAACCTATGGGTGGTGCTCGACAACGAGTCGGCATATCGCTACGAGATAAAGAGCTGCGAGGTGGACATATATGTCGAGGATAGCTTGCTGGCAACAATATCGCTACGCGACAAGGTCGTCATCCCACGACGCGCCAAGAGCGAGATACTGCTACCCTTGCGCTTCAAGAGCCGCAGCTCGTTTGCCTTAGGGCGGCTTCTATGGCGAGTGATGCAGGACAGAGGCGAGGATATAACCATCTCGTATAGGATGAGGGCTGGCCTTAGGTTGTTTAAACGCAACTTCGAGGAGGCGAATTTATCGCTCAGCGACATCTTGGGCAAGAAGCCATCTATGATGGCCTCTATTGAGGCACTATGGAATATGGTCAAGTAAATTTTAGAGATATGAACAGAACGTTATTACACCTTGTAGTGTTGGTTGTAGGCGTTATTGCCTGCGTTAATGATGCATCGGCACAGAGCATCGATCGTATGCGCGCCATGCTTAATATGCGCTCGGATAGTGGTGCCAAGGTTAGAGTCGAGGAGGACGGCAACGTCAAGGCCGTTGTGGCTGCCGTCGAGGGACAGGCGGCTGTGACAGAGGTCGACGGCTACCGTGTTGTTCTCTACTACGACGATGTGCAGTATGCACAGGACCGCGCCGAGGAGATTATCAAGGACTTCAAGAAGGACTTCCCTGAAATCAACTCATACCTTGTCTACGAGAAGCCATACTTCAAGGTATCTATCGGCGATTGCCTAAGCATGGAGGAGGCGCTTATGTTGCGCAGCAAGGTGCTCACGAGCTACCCGAGCGCCTTTATTCGTCGCGACAAGGTGACCTTCAAGTCGTTGATGGACGCACGTCGCAGAGTCGACTGCTTGGAGATTGACCCCGAGGTACGCGAAAACCTCCTCCACAACCGCGAGCTACGCGACTCTATGCGCATGGACGAGACACTATATATCGTCATGCAGCGCGACGAGGAGCTTAACAAGCTACTCCAACTCGACGACCTCTCGCGCCAGCAGGAGAACAACAACCAGACGGAGCAAGACCCCGAGTGGATTGACGAGTGGTAGGGCCAAAAAAGAACCAATGTGTAAGTTTTTTTTGGAGGAATAGATTTTTTTATTTAACTTTGTTGTTGCTAACTCCCTAAGTGGGTGAAATTTTAACCTTTAAAATAGATTTATTATGAAGAAGTTTTTTGCATTTGCAATGTTGTTCGCAGCATTTTCATTGGTAGCTTGCGGTGGCGAACAGAAGAAAGAGGAGAAGAAGGACGAGAAGGCTAAGACTGAGCAGAAGTGCGAGAAGGATACTGAGTGCACTGGTGAGTGCGAGAAGGATGGTGAGTGCTGTGGCGCTTGCGAGGGTGAGAATGAGTGCTGTGGTGCTTGCGAGGAGGGTACTTGCGAGGCTAACGCTGAGTGCTGCGGCGAGTGTGCTGAGGAGTGTACTGGCGACTGCGAGGAGTGCTGCGGTGAGTGCGCTGGTGAGGAGTGCTGCGGTGAGTGCGAGAAGTAATCTACTCAGACTCAAGCAAAATAGGCTGGCCTGTTGGTCAGCCTATTTTCTTATATAGGGGTCCTTAATCTCTACTTGTTATTCTCGAGCCATTCAAGACGTCGCGCATCGGGCAGATGCTTGATGGTAAACTCCTCGAACGTAGCCTTAAAGCCGTTGCCATCGGGACACGCCGCCATCATACCTACCATAACAGGGGTGTTATCCTGAAGCCAGCAGTTGCGCATCATCGTATAGTTCTTATCGTCGAACGAGTAGAATATCTCCACCGCATCGAGACGTCTTACGGCCTTAATCCACACATACTCCACAGGCTTGTCAAGCTCGATGACACTCCAGTCGCTTGTCGTATGCGTCACCACGGCGCTTAGGTTGTACTTGCCGTCGACATACTCAATACCTGTCTTTATGTAATTCTCCTTGTCGATACGCAGCATCAGGCCCGCCTGATCGAAACGCACCTTGTAGTCGCCCGATATCTTAACCTTCACCTCGAACTCGCCACCGCGTGTTGTGTAAAGGAATGGTGCATCATCCACCGTAAAGCCGTAGTGCGAGATACGCCAGTAGTCGCTCTGCGGTGTCACCTCCATGGTTAGAGTGTTGCCATCTATGGCCCACTCCTCAGGCTCGTTAAACCACTGCATACGCTCGAGAGTCTGCGCCGATAGATTCATCGTCACAAACAACAGGATAAGAGTAGAAATATAACGCTTCATGTCTATAATTTATTGATTTTTATGGGTTGCAAGAGATTTCTATCACATAGTAACACGACATTGTTTCTATTTATTTTATCTCGCCATTTATTCTGCGCCTTACCACCGAGAAGGCGTGTTCGTAGAGTGCCGAGTTAGGCATTGTCTGAAGCATCTGCTTGAAGCGGCACATGGGCACAGCAAAGGTAAGCTCATACTTTGGCACAAGGGGGCGCGCCGAGGGGTCGAACATACCGAGAAAAGCGCGACGGCCACCCTTGCGGTTCTCCACCGTGGCGAAGGTGATGACCGCAGCACAGCCCGAGGCAAACTTTGTCACCACGGCATCCTCGGCATCGTTGTCGAAGAAGGTCCATGTGCATAGTCCCGATAGGATATCGGGCGTAGCGAAGAAGACAACAGCCTCAACCCCATCCCAGCTATCGAGCCTATCGACACGTACAAAGTTAAGGTAGGGTTTGTTGGTAATCTCTATATCGAGGCTCTCGACATACGAGCGCACCTGGTCGGGCGTCTTTTTGTAGTGCTCTACCTCCGATACGAACGTAGGCACACGCTCCTGCATAGGTCGAAAGGCGGTATACAAACCACCGCCACCGCACTGCACATTTTCACTGGTAAGTGTCAGCGCAACACCCTCGCACACCTTGCGAATTGCGCCAATCATACAGCGTGGCACACGGCTCTCGGCATTGACGGCAGTATCGCTATACCATAGCGCTATTGGCAGTGGTGCGGCCTCGCCAAAGGCCTCACGAAACCTCTCGATAAACTCATGTGGTGTCATAATTCAACGGTATTTGTTCTCTCACAAATATACAAAAAAACTTGAAATAAAACGAAAAAATTAGAATTTTATTCATACTTTTGCAGAGCACATCTACTCACACATCTATCCTTAGTGCGCCACGCAGATGTGTTATATAGCTGAAAACTATCATCATTATGAAGCGTACTTATCTTCTGTGGCTGATGGTTATAGTAGCCATGCAGCCTCTATTTGCGCAGAGCAATCGCGAATTTAATTGGACTGGCGCAAACGTCTATTTTGTTATCACCGACCGCTTCGCAAACGGCGACACAACAAACGATATCAACTATGGCCGATTGGTCGACTATGGCTCCGAGCAGCTCAATGCCGCAACCTTCCATGGCGGCGACTTTCGGGGTATGCTCGCCAAGGCCCACGAGGGCTACTTCAAGGAGCTGGGCGTCGATGTGGTGTGGATGACCGATGTATATGAGCAGATTCACGGTTGGATGTCGGGAAGCGGCAGCGTGAACGACTTTCCACACTATGGATATCACGGATACTACCCTTTGGATTACACCCAGATAGACAAGAACTACGGCACTGTGGAGGAGTTTAGAGCGCTTGTCGACGAGCTACATAGTCAGGGTATTCGTGTGATGCTTGGTGCCAACCTCAACAACCCTGGCTACCCTACGCTCCTCGATGCCGTGCAGCTCGGCTTTGCCGAGGTTCCATACACCGCTGAGGAGGCCGCCACACACATTCGCTCGTGGAGCTACGACGACTTCTATGCCGAGCGTCTACGATGGAAGGGGTGGTACGACCGCAGTTGGCTACGTATGCCCGACGAGGGATGGAATGAGTCAAACCCACTCGAAGCCACACTATTTGGCATGCCCGACTATAAGGATGAGAGTGGTGATGCGGTCGCCATCCCCGCCTTTATGAAGCGTAAGTGGAGGGCAGAGGGGCGTAGTAACGACCCATGGGTAAACCCCTCGGCGCGGGAGTTGCGTCGTGATCGCGCATGGTCGCCATCGCAGTATGTTATCGCATGGATAGCGGCCTGGGTCGAGGAGTTCGGCATAGATGGTTTTCGCTGCGATATAGTTGAGAATGTGCACACCTATCGCTGGCAGGAGCTAAACGAGGCGTGCAATATAGCCTTGGCGCGTTGGAGAGGTAACCACCCCGAGTCGATAGCCTCGACATGGGATGAGCCATTCTACATGACGGGCGACTTCGACAGCGCAGGCATAGAGCGACGCGAGGAGTATGCCGAGGCAGGCTTCCAGAGTCTTGTGAACTTCTACTTCCCCAAGAGCGGTGACCTCGATGCCATAGTATATACGTGGCAGGCATATGCCGACGCCATACAACAACACGACGACTGGCACCCGTTCAGCTATCTGAATAACTCCTATCACCGCGATGCGGCAAGTGACAATATGGCGGCGTGTGCAACGACACTGCTCCTCGCCCCCGGTGTGGTGCAGATATTCTATGGCGATGAGACGGGGCGCGGGCTAAGCGATGCTCGCTTCAATGTCGACTCCGACCAAGCCTTCCGCTCGGATATGAACTGGGAGAGTATCGACGAGGAACTTCTCGCACACTACCGTAAGCTCGGCAAGATACGTAGTGCCCATCCCGCTATTGGTAGGGGTGCGCAGACAACCATTGATGTGCACACCTGCTACCGATGCTACAACGACGACGAAGTGATAATAAGAGTGGCGCCAGTAGCTGGACAGCCTATACATGTCGCTCCACACTTTGCGGACGGCACAACGCTTGAAGAGCTGTATTCGGGACAAGAGGTAGTTGTAGAGAATGGCTCGGCATGCCTGCCCACGTGCAAGAGTAATGTGGCCATCTTCGTACGCAAATAGTATCACAACGTGTGACCTCCCATATCTGAGGGAATATGTTGCGTAACCATAAAATTTAAAAGCTATGTGTGGAATAGTCGGATATCTTGGCAATAGAGATGCTGTGCCCGTCCTCCTAAGCGGACTTCGTCGCTTGGAGTATCGAGGCTACGATAGTGCCGGTATGGCAGTGATACGGGGCAATGGCGATTTAAATGTACATAAATGTAAGGGGCGCGTTGCCGATTTGGAAAAACATATCGAGGGTAAGGATACCGCGGCGACTATCGGCATTGCCCACACACGATGGGCAACGCATGGCGAGCCTAATGATTGCAATGCTCATCCACACCTCTCACAGTCGGGAAGGATAGCCTTGGTGCACAACGGAATTATTGAGAACTACCGCATACTAAAAGAGGCTCTCACAGAGCAGGGTTATACGTTTCGTAGCACAACCGATAGCGAGGTGTTTGTCAACCTAATAGAGTATATCCAGGAGGCTAACAACTGCTCTCTTCTTGAGGCCGTACAGCAGGCTACAAAGCAGGTTGTGGGGGCATATGCAATAGCTGTTGTCGACCGCGACAACCCCGACCAGCTGATAGCCGTTCGCCAAAGTAGCCCTCTGGTCATAGGCATCGGCGAGGGCGAGTACTTCATATCATCCGATGCAGCCTCCGTCATCGAGTATACGAACGACTTTGTATATCTCAACGATGGCGAGATAGCGCTCATCAGCCGCAACGTGCCTGTGAGGGTGACAACCGCCGAGAATGAGTCGTGCCGAGTAGATATAAGCACACTGCAACTATCTATCTCGGAGTTGGAAAAGGGTGGCTACGAGCACTTCATGCTCAAAGAGATCTTCGAGCAGCCCCACACCTTGCAGGATTGTATTCGAGGGCGTATCGACAAGCAAACATACGCGACAGTGCTGTCGGGTGTACGCGACAACAAAGAGCACTTCTTGAATGCTCGCCGAATAATTATTGTTGCTTGTGGCACGTCATGGCACGCGGCACTCATAGGCAAACACTTCATCGAGTCACTCTGCCGCATCCCCGTAGAGGTAGACTACGCCTCCGAATTTCGATATCGTAAGCCAGTAATCCAGAGCGACGACATCGTTATTGCTGTGTCGCAGTCGGGTGAGACGGCCGACACCTTAGCTGCCGTTAATCTGGCTCGCAAGAGTGGTGCATTTGTCTATGGCGTATGTAATGTTGTCGGCTCCTCGATAGCTCGCGCCACAGACTCTGGAACATATATCCATGTCGGGCCAGAGATAGGCGTGGCATCAACCAAGGCATTCACAGGACAGGTCACCGTGCTACTACTACTTGCCATGGCCATAAGCCATGAAAAGGGCATAGCGCAAGAGGATAGGTGTAAGGCGATAGCCAAAGAGATGTTGACGCTTCCCCAAAAGTTAGAGTCTACCCTCGAGCGCGTCACCACCGAGGTGCAGTCGTTGGCCAAAATATTTACCTACGCCCATAACTTCATCTACATGGGTCGTGGTGTGAACTACCCCACGGCATTGGAGGGGGCGCTGAAGCTAAAGGAGATATCATATATCCATGCCGAGGGCTACCCTGCTGCCGAGATGAAGCATGGCCCAATCGCGTTGGTCGATGCCGAGATGCCCTGTGTAGTCATTGCCACGCCAGATGCCACGTACGATAAGACCGTTAGCAATATGGAGGAGATAAAGGCGCGAGGTGGCAAGATTGTGGCCGTCGTGGCAGAGGAGGATACCATCGCCTCGGAGATAGCAGACTATGTTATTAGGGTTCCTGCCGTATCGGAGTACCTGATGCCGATAGTTGTCTCCATCCCACTACAACTGCTGGCATACCATATAGCGGTAAACAAGGGGCGCGATGTTGACAAGCCTCGCAACCTGGCGAAGTCGGTTACCGTCGAGTAGCTCTGCTTGCGCTCGATTTAATGAAAGAGCAGAGATGAAAGATAGGCGTTGCCACTGCCCGCCTATCTTTCATCTTTGAACTTTCATCTCTCATCTTTGAACTTTCATCTCTCATCTTTGAACTTATCAACATAGTGTTGTTTATAATTTATAACAACTTACGGGGTGCGCGTTATTGCCATTAGCTGAAAAAATCTTAATTTTGTGGATGCTTAAAGATTAAGATATGGCGAAACAGTATAACAAATCCTCAAAGAATAATAGCGAGGCCTTTGCGCAACTCGCTGACCTCGACGGCATTGCACCTCCTCAAGCCCCCGAACTTGAGCAGGCCGTATTGGGTGCTTTGATGCTCGAAAAAGATGCCATCGTCGATGTGCAGGAGTATATCAACGTCGACACCTTCTATGTCGAGGAACACCGACTCATCTTCAAGGCGATACAGGAGCTATCCATCGAGATGAAGGCCATCGACCTCTACACCGTCACCGAGCGTCTGAAGTCGCAGAAGCTACTTACGAAGGTGGGTGGTGCGGCATACTTGGCGCAGCTCACGCAGCGCGTAGCGTCGGCAGCCCATGTTGAGTTCCATGCCAAGATTATCGCTCAGAAGTATGTGCAGCGCGAGCTGATACGCTCGGCAACCGAGATACAGCGCCGCTCATACGACGAGGAGGTAGACGTAACGGAGCTTATTGGCTTCGCCGAACAGGAGATATTCCGCGTGTCGGATGGTAACGTCAAGCGCTCTGTTTTGCCCGCCTCGGACATCCTACGCAAGGCGTTGGCGCAGATTGAGGAGGCGTCAAAGACGGCTGGCGAGTACAACGGTGTGCGCTCGGGGTTCACCGATATTGACAGCATAACCCTCGGATGGCAGCCCTCGGACCTTATCATCATCGCGGCACGTCCTTCGATGGGTAAGACCGCCTTTGTGTTGACCATGGCGCGTAACATGGCCGTGGAGTTCAAGACCCCTGTGGCCTTCTTCTCGCTCGAGATGTCGTCGGTGCAGCTTATGAACCGACTCATCGTCGCCGAGACACAGCTTAACTCGAAGTCGTTACGCACAGGACAGCTTACCCCAGAGCAGTGGGTACACCTCGAGAAGCAGACAGCCGAGCTTGGCCGCTCACCACTATATGTCGATGACACCCCAGCACTCTCGGTATACGAGTTTCGCTCGAAGGCACGACGCCTCAAGACACAGCACGACATCAAACTCATCATCATCGACTACTTGCAGTTGATGACCGCCGCAACACCCGAGACACGCGGTAACCGCGAGCAGGAGGTGTCGCTTATCTCGCGTACGCTGAAGGCTATCGCCAAGGAGCTCGACGTGCCTATCATCGCCCTGTCGCAGCTCAGCCGTAATGTCGAGAACCGTGGTGGCTCGAAGCGTCCACAGCTCTCGGACCTTCGTGAGTCGGGAGCTATCGAGCAGGATGCCGATGTTGTAGCATTCATCCACCGCCCTGAGTACTACGGTCTTACAACAAGCGAGAATGGCCTCTCTACGGCGGGCATGGCCGAGATTATCATTGCCAAGCATCGTAACGGCGAGGTTACCGATGTCCCCATGCGCTTTATCAAGGAGCAGGCGAAGTTTGCCGATGCCGACGCCTCGGCCGTAGCGGCGATAACCGCCGGTGGCCCTGTGCAGATGCAGGAGAGCTACGACACCTTCTCGTCGAGTGGTAACGATGGCATGGCACCTATGGGCATGCAGCCAACGGGCATGTCGGGAGGTATGTCGGGCGGCGTTCCCTCGGACTTCGATATAGCACCATTCTAACAATAACGCCAACGATATAATGTTTGTTAAGGTACATACAGGAGCTATTGCCGGCATCGAGGCTGTGCCCGTCACCGTCGAGGTAAACGTAGCCTCGGGCGGTCTCGGACTCTTCCTTGTTGGTCTTCCAGACAACACCATCAAGGAGAGCGAGCAACGTATTCATGCCGCCTTTGAGAACTCAGGGTATAGGCTTGTGGCAAAGAAGACGGTTGTCAACCTTGCCCCTGCCGACCTCCGCAAGGAGGGCTCGCAGTATGACCTCCCCATAGCCATCGCTATCCTTGCCGCCACGGAGCAGATTGCGGCAACGATGCTCGACGACTCGATGTTTATCGGCGAGCTCTCATTGGATGGCACACTGCGCCCCGTAAAGGGCGTTCTACCCCTCGTCGTCATGGCGCGCGAGCGCGGCCTAAAGCGTGTCTTCATGCCCCACGACAATGTCGCCGAGGGCGCTGTTGTCGAGGGCATCGAGGTTGTTGGCATAGGCTCGTTGGTGGAGATGTGCCAGGTGGTCATGGAGCGTATGCCCTATACGGCTGCCGAGAGTGTCATCACCGCCGAGGACGAGGAGTCAGCAACGGCGTATGCCGAGGACTTTGCCGATGTCAAGGGTCAGCACTACGTAAAGCGCGCCCTTGAGATTGCAGCCGCTGGTGGCCACAATGTTATCATGGTGGGCGCCCCAGGCTCAGGTAAGACGATGCTTGCACGACGTATGCCCTCCATCATGCCACCCATGACCTTGGAGGAGGCGTTGGAGACCACGAAGATACACTCCGTTGCGGGCAAGATAGGGACCCACCGCGGCCTTATGCGCACACGCCCCTTCCGCGCTCCACACCACCTAACATCGCAAGTGGCACTTATAGGCGGCGGCCAGTCACCACAGCCTGGCGAGGTGTCGTTGGCAAATAATGGTGTATTGTTCCTCGACGAGATGCCAGAGTTTGGCCGCAGCGTGCTTGAGGTGTTGCGCCAGCCATTGGAGGATAGACACATAACCATCTCGCGCGCCAAGTATAGCGTCGACTACCCCGCAAACTTCACGCTTATAGCCTCGATGAACCCCTGCCCCTGTGGCTACTATAACCATCCGACAAAGGAGTGCAGCTGCTCACCCGCCGCCGTACACCGCTATATGTCGCATATCTCAGGGCCACTGATGGACCGTATAGACATACATATCGAGGTTGTGCCAGTCGAGATTTCGGAGATGTCAAATACGGCACCTGCCGAGTCAAGTGCCTCGATACGTGCGAGGGTTACGGCAGCTCGCGAGGTGCAGCTACGCCGCTTCGATGGGTTGGATATACACTGCAACGCCATGATGAATAGCGCTATGCTTCGCCGCTTTGCGCCCCTCAGCCGCGAGTGCTCGACACTCCTCGAGCAGGCCATGACACGCCTAAACCTCTCGGCACGCGCCTACGACCGCATCATTAAGGTGGCACGTACAATTGCCGACCTGGAGGGTGTCGACGACATCGGCGTAGCACATATATCCGAGGCCATAGGCTATCGCGCCCTCGACCGCGAGAGCTGGGGTAGGTAACCACGCTTTTGATAGTTCCATAATATTTACTACCTTTGTACATATAAATTAAAATATAAGAGTATGAAATACGCAATAATCTCTACTGAGAAGGGTGATATGAAGGCGGAACTCTACGAGAAGGAGACCCCTATTACCGTCGATAACTTCGTTAAGCTCGCCGAGAGCCACTTCTACGATGCCTTGTGCTTCCACCGCGTCATCCCCGACTTTGTCATTCAGGGAGGCTGCCCCAAGGGTGATGGCACTGGCGGCCCAGGCTACACTATCCCTTGCGAGACACGCGCCGAGCGTCAGTACCACGACCGCGGCGTTCTATCTATGGCTCACCGTGGCCCTAATACCGGAGGCTCGCAGTTCTTCATCTGCCATAACCGCATGAATACCCAGCACCTCGACGGCGTGCATACATGCTTCGGTAAGGTTGTTGAGGGTGTCAATGTTATCGATGATATCCGCCCAGGTGACCTTATCCTGTCGATTACTATCGTTGAGGAGTAGCGATGAGCACGATGTACGACCTACGACCACTCTTTGCAGAGTGTGGCACAGAACCCCTGTATATCGCTGGACCATGTAGCGCCGAGAGCCGCGAGCAGGTGCTTGCTGCGGCCCGCGGTGTTGCGGCCTGTGGCATTCCCATCTTCCGCGCAGGCGTATGGAAGCCGCGCACGAAGCCTGGCTCGTTCGAGGGTGTTGGCGCCCCTGCCCTGGCATGGCTTGTCGAGGCACAAAGGATGTATGGCCTTAAGGTCATCACCGAGGTAGCCACACCCGAACACCTTGAGCTTGCACTGCGCGCCGGTGTCGATGGCGTGTGGATAGGTGCGCGCACTACGACAAACCCCTTCGCTATGCAGCAGATTGCCGATGCATTGCAGGGCGTGGACACGGCCGTCATCGTCAAGAACCCCGTCATCCCCGATGTGGACCTCTGGATAGGTGCCATCGAGCGTATATATAATAGTGGCGTGCGCCGCATTGCCGCTGTGCACCGTGGCTTCGGCTCACACCATACAACCTCCTACCGCAATGCCCCACAGTGGTCGGTACCCATCGAGCTACACCGCCGCGTGCCCTCGCTTACGATACTCTCCGACCCCAGCCATATAGGTGGCCGCCGCGATTTTATAGGACGCCTGTCACAGCAGGCTATGGATGTCGGCTTCGACGGCCTTATGATAGAGTGCCACCCATCACCCGATGAGGCACTCAGTGACGCTATGCAGCAGATAACGCCCACAGAGCTTGGCGAGATGTTGCGCGGCATAAAGCTCCGCCGCACGGCCGTTGCGGATAATGAACTCGACGAGTTGCGCGGCCATATCGACAATATAGATAGCCGCCTTGTGGAACTTTTGGCCGAGCGAATGGATGTTGCTCGCGCCATTGGCGACTATAAATTGCGCCACGATATCGCTGTTGTGCAGCGCGACCGCTATAATGAGCTTCTGACGATCGCAGAAAATAGGGCTATGTCGATGGGCATGTCAAGAGAGTTTATCCATCAGATTTTCAGCGCGATACACGAGGAGTCAGTGAAGTTGCAAGTTGAGAAGATGCGCAAGGAGTAAAAAAACTTTAAAAAAAGTTGCAAAAAAATTTGCAGAATAAAAAATTTGGTGTACCTTTGCACTCGCAATCGAAAGGTTGTAGTCGTAAAATTTAAGATGTTAGTGTTGCGGAAATAGCTCAGTTGGTAGAGCACAACCTTGCCAAGGTTGGGGTCGCGAGTTCGAGTCTCGTTTTCCGCTCAACGAAGAAAAGCAGTCCAAACGGGCTGCTTTTTTCGTTTGACACGAGACTTGCACGAAGCGACCCCACTCGCCCCTTTCAGGGGTTGGGGGTGTAAATATATTTCGCGAGAAGTGCCCGCGAATGCGGGCTCGAGTCTCGTTTTCCGCTCCAAGTCCAAAAGTTTTGAGGACAAAATCAAGCAAAACCCTTTGAAACATCGTTTCAGAGGGTTTTTCATTTGTGGTCGGTCGGTATCGCTCCGACTTCGTTGAGCCCCTACCCGACATAGCCCGAACCTCGAAGTGTCCCTCCGAATATCCACCGTGAAATTAAGGGACACTTACTCCGAAATGAGGGGACACTTTGATAATTTGGGGCAATTTTTTTGACCATCAGTAAACTTTTCAGGCTGACAGTTGCCTACACTTTCTAAAAAACAGTCAGATGAAAAGTACATTCAGAATCCTATTCTATGCAAAGTGGGAGGCAAGCGACGAGGCAAAGATGCTCCCAATCTATGTTCGCATTACAATCAACGGCACAAAGGCGCGTTTCAGCCTTAAAATCCGTGTATCGGAGAAGATCTGGGACGCCAAGAGTGGTCGTGCCATCGGTCATAGCCACGAGGCCCTGCAAGCCAACCGCTACCTCGATAGTGTCGTTACACGCATCAATACCATATATTACCGCCTATGCGAGCAGAGCGAGGCTGTAACGGCTCAAATGGTTCGTGATGAGTTCCTCGGCGTGAAAGCACCCAGCAAGACGATCCTTTCGGTATTCGCCGAGTTCAACGATAGACAAGAGAATCTTATCGGCGTGGATATTACGCAATCGACATTCAACAAGTTTGACTTAACATTTCGTCGCTTGGAAGAGTTCCTGCGGGTGAAACGCAATCGACCGGATATCCCCGTATCGTTGGTCGATAGAGATTTTGTGCTCGACTTTGAGGCCTATTTGAAGGTCGATTACCACCTGCAAGCCAACTCCGCCGAGAAGTTGATGCGTATCTTCAAGCGTATTACCACGATGTGTTTCAAGAGCGGACTGATGGCAAAAGACCCATTTTGCGATGTGCGATTAAAGAAGGTTAAGAAGGATAGAGGTTACCTAACTCGCCACGAACTGGAACTGATACTCAACTATAAACCAACAAAGAAGCGATTGGAGAAGGCGCGCAATGTCTTTGTGTTTTGTTGTTTCACGGGCTTCGACTATTCGACCACCGCATCATTGACCGAACAAAACCTTGTTTTAGCGGATGACGGCTCGATGTGGATTGAAATGGTCGATCATAAATCACACATTATTTTTGCAACTCTCTCTTCAGCTTGTTTGTGTAACAACTATCAAATAACTCCCTAAATCCCTCACGACTGCCACCAAAATGGACATACCTATCAAACAATAAAGCCTTGTATGTAAAAGGCATTGTATCATCATTAAACATTTCAGGCAAAGCATTACGCATATTTAAGTAATACTCTTGCATCATCCAATTTAATCGACCATTACTATTTGCCATTTCATTAACCCAACATGACTCATAGAAATAGAGCATCGCTTTATTCTGTTCCACTCCTTCGTATGGGTTATAATCCTTTCCATCATAATAGCGACATTGTTTCAACAACTCCTGTTTAATAGATTCGACCTCTACTGCATCTCGATTATTTACTACCAGTTTGCCCCGAGTCCGTTCAATCATTTCAGCATTGACTAAATCCCCTTTAAAACCATTTGCTAATATGAATTTGAGCCAATTTATTACATCGTCGTTTGCCTCAAACACAAACTCTTGTCCCTTGGCCGCAGAATGAAAAGCATCTTCTCTCCACGCATTTCTATTGTATGATATTGGAATATTCTTAAAAAAAGTCGGCAAAGACCAAATACTCCTACTTCGGCCACCCATAGTCAGTTTCAATACTTCGGAGAAATTAAAACACCCAGCGCCCGGTAACTCTGGATTCAGAGATAGGTTATCTGATGCTATATATATAGCATTATTTTTCTGCCATCGTTTATCGCAAGCGTGGGGATGACTCATTAGCCATTGTGGAACATCTTCGGCACATTTGATAATGTTGCCAATTTGCATATACCCATATATTGCGTGAAATCCAGATGTCGGTCCAATATACGATAACCTACCATTTACAATCGCAGTATGTCTAAACCAGCCAAAAAAAAGGAAGATATCTCCGTTGCAAACACCTTGATTGCTCAAATGAGATTGCGCCGCACCAACTTGTCCAAATGCTGGCTTCCAACCATCATTGCGTACGACAATATCCTTGCGGATATCGGGATCAAGATGGCACTCTTTGTGAAGAATCTTACTATTCGGCTTCAATTGGCTAATTATATCTTGATACGATAAGCCGTTGTGGTAAAGGTCGCAATAATGTACTAAATCACCTTCGCTTGGTATAGGCATAGATAGCATTGTCCCATCTGGCAAAATGGGACTTGGCATACCACCATAACCTGAATCAAATCCTTTGCGACTTAAAATAATCTTCATTTGTGTAGTAAGTAGTTCTTGCGAAGTTGATAATTTGTCCTACGGCTCCACCGCCACCTTAATCACGCCGTCCAGCTTGTTCTCAAACAGGTGGTATGCCTCGGCGATGTCGACGAGTTTGTAGCGGTGCGTAATCAGTGGTGTGGTGTCAATCTTGCCTGTGGGTATGTTGATGTATACGAGCATAAGTTATTTCTATCGTAGTGAAATAATGTTAATCACCGTGTTTATTATTTCAGAAGTACCAGCCCGATCAAATGAGTTCTGCCTTTTTGTACATCTTTGAAGTTGCTCTGTTAATATTTGCAAATAGTCGCATTCCTTTGATAGCAAATGAGGGTGATTCTGGTATCTATATTCCAAAAAATCCTTAATAAACAATTTACTATCAAATGATAAGTTACAGATTGCTTTAGCCGCAACGGCAATATTAACATCCTCAAAAACCTCTTTTTGCATATATGTTGCGTTTCCTTCTGCGATAATCTCGTTAAAATACTTCCCAATATTTACTGCTTTATCATTATTTATGTATTCCCAGAAATCTTTACAGTAGCGAATGTCTAATGTCTTAAAATATTTAGCACGCTTTTCAATAGCATAGTTCAAAACATTCTTCAATTCTGGAGTGTCAATTGCTGTATACATAGCTCCCCAAGCAGCTCCATACCGTCCTACATCTATCCTATTCTTAAAGTCAGTAGAGTGGAAGAATCTTACATAAATGCTATCAATTTGCTGTATGGCTTTTTTCTCAATGTACTTTGTGGAGCATTTGGAAATTGACATTGAGTTGAATTTAAGTAAGAGTCCTACAACATGTATTACAATTGACACATAATCTATTTCACCGCGATAAAAAGAATCTTTAACATTTTTATATGTGGTGTAAAATTCCTTACTCGTCAAGCCTGCATATTGGATCAGTTTTTCCCAATCTGCAAGAGGCCTTCCATTCAATATATTATTCGCAGATAATATATCTTGAAGATTCTGAATACTACCATTCTCGATATAATAAACAATATCTGCTAAGCGTATCCCATACTCAGAATGTTGAATACCATACTTTATAAGTATTCCATTGTATTTCTGCTCGTATGAGCGGATTCTATTTTTGTCTTCGTCTGTCTTACTAAAGTGGAATGTCTGAAAGTACTCGTGGAATGTTGTGTCTCCTGATTTATATTCACAATATGATATAGTAAAATATGCTATAACATTTTGTGTAAATTTTTCAAACAAGATTGGATCATACTTGCTTGGTTCAATCTCTGTTAATAGAATTTTGAAATCTGAAATGAATTGTTTTATGATTCGTAAATTTTGAACTTGCGATGCAATGAATAGTTTAGCAATCAGTTCGCTGTTATCTTGTAGATATTTATTACCACTTTTTTCAGACATCGATTTCACTATAGAATACAAATCATGTTCAAAAGATATGGTTTTCCCGATCAGCTTCTCTTTGAATTCATCATACTTTATTTTTGAATCTGGCTGATCACATAATAATTTAAGTTTTTCTTCTTCACAGACAAGAATAATCTTACAACCCGAGTGCTCTACCAAATTGTTAATATAGCCAAATAATTCATCTGTTGATAGTTTGGAGCGTTCTATGTCATCAAATATCAATATTTTGTTACCAGACACAGAAGCATTAGGTTTAGATAAAATATCTAATATCATTTCCGTGTCGAATATGCTTGATAAATCATCAACATTACCATCTTTATTAAGGTCTATTAATGATTTTGAAAGTGCTGTTATTGTTCCGCATATTACTTTCTTTGCGACTTGTGCTCCTTTTGAATATAATATAGGATATAATGCTCGTTTAATGAGAAATGATATAGCGGAACATGATGATACGCCATTTAAACTTATATATATCGGTTGTAGTTCTATTCTCTCTTCGGCATGAGGCTCAACCTGCCATTTATCAGCTAACTGTTTGATAAAAAAAGTTTTACCGCAGCCCCATTTACCTTTAAGCATAACAGCATACTGCGGATTATCCTGTTTTATATATTCATTAAGATAATTTTCTATTCCTGTGATATTCATATGTTTTATTTACTATTTGAAATGCTTTTAACTCTTCTTTGATATTGCTCCATTCCCCGTATAGTGGACTCTGACAGAAATGACTTTTGTGCGTATTTCTCCTTAAACTTTCTCGTAGTAGTCATAGAGTTATTTAGGCTTCTAACCCCTGTAATCTCTGTGATACCAGACTTATATGATGTTTTATTTTGACTTATTCTAAATCCATCCTCTTCCAAGATCTTAATCATTTCGGGGGTTATGTCCTTGAATTGATATTGTGATGAAATGGTCACATCATCAACAAATGTAGTCATCCTTAATTTGTATTCAACCGATAAGGCCTGAAGTTTACGACCTGTTGGCTCAAATACTAAATTCGCAATTGTGGTGGAGGTAGGCGCTCCCTGCGGAAGATGTCCTTTGAAAGTTGTTAATTTAGTTAGCTTAGAGGCAACATCGGCAGAAAAACCGACTCTTACAAACATTTCATAAACGCTCTTGCAAGAGATGAACGGGTAGAAATCCGTTAAATCGGTTTGGAATACATATTTTCGCCCCTTATGCTGCTTTGCATTCAGAATATTGTCTTTCTCTTTTACTCCTCCATATGCAAAATCAGGCATTGGGATATGGTTTACCAAATAACCATTAATGCATTTCTGAATATTTTTCAACTCTTCGTGAGGGGGATTTATGGTTCGAGCCCAATATTTTCCATATCGCTCTTGATATTGCGGTTTATTAAGACGCTTTGCACCATTTTTGTCTCGCTTGGGCTTTTGATATTCAATGTAGAATTTCTCTATATTAGCAATGATGTAATTAAGCCGGTCAATGCTAATGTGTAATACAGTACTACATAATATATTAACTCTTTGAATCAACATTGTCATCTATCAAATTATGTAGCATAGAATCTATCGATGGCTTAATAACACTGAACAACTCTTTCCTTGATTCAGGAATATCTTCTTCTGTAAGAGCTGAAAATAAGAGGATTGGTAAAGGCACTTGCAGACTATTTGCAATCGTTTTGAGCAAAGACAATGTAGGTTCCTTTTTGCCATTTTCAATCAGAGATAGGTATGTGACTGTAATTTCACATAACTCTGCTAACTGAGATTGATTTAATCCATTACGTTTCCTTAGCAGTTTTATAGTTTCGCCTAAATTCATAACATACAAAAAAATTAGAAGGGGGTGTTAATGAAACAAGTTCATAATGTCGTCAGATGCGGACAAAAATTTCAGTAGCAATTCTGCGATTCTGCCCACAGTCTCAAGAGATGGCATTTTGGCCTTCTTGCAACTCTTGATAAAATCCAAACAATCATTTAAAAGAACTAAATCTTCATTTGAGAGTGAACAACGGTCCCTCGAAATGAAAGCCTCAATACCTTGTATCAGGCTTTCCTGATTTAAAAATCTATTCATATACTAATTGTGTTTTAGTCAGAGCGACATTGCTCCGTGCTCAACATCAATATCACGACTAAAACTCATATGCGCTGTTCCCGTGTTCACCCCCTTCCATTCCGTGTTCAAACTCTATTCAACAATTACCATATACGATAAAATACTAAATAAACAATTTAACACATCAGGTCATATCGCTTTATCCCTATTCACTTATTAGCTGAACCTATTTATTTGTTCGCTTAATCGGCTAATAGTTGATACACGATACGGCCCCGAAGACCTCTTTAGGTTGCGAAACTTAATTCGCTTCAAGAACTAAGTTTTGTCGTGCAGTATAATTATCTCAAAGAACTCGGTGCAAATATACGAAAATTTTAATTAATAGTTAAAGTTTTGGGGTAAAATTTTATCGGAAAATTATTAACAATAAATAAAAATATGCGCCAAACACTACTACAAGGCATCTTTGGTAGTACATTTTTTTCACAATTGGTGTCATCCCAAAATATACACCGCCTTATCGCTATACCTATTGAGGGTAAAATGCAGAGTACTGAGGGAGCTGGTGTTATCGAACTGCGTGAAATAGACCTCGGCGGCGAGGTCGGCGGCGCCCCAATTGCGTTGTTGGGCGGAGTTCCAGCTATGACGTGTGTAATCACGAAACGAAATAAACAGCAGATTCCCCTCGTCAAAAGCAGATTGCAGGTGCGGCGGAACCTTCTTATAAAGCGCCCTCCCGAGTGCAAAAATCACGGGATGATGTCGTTCAAGCAGGTGGTTCAAAACTTCTTTTTCGAGTGGGGAGTGAAAGCCGCTGATAACGACTTTGTCGGTTTGGCAGATGGATTCGGCCCATTGCAGCGCCAATTGCGTATCGTGTGGCGTTGCTTTCCGCGAAGCGAAGAATGCCACTAACTCTCTATCGAGCAAGTCCTTATTTCCGGATAAGTCCATAAAAAAGCGCAGGCTACTGCATTAACTTATCCCATACCGAGGTCTTGGCTACCTGTAAAACGAATAAGCAACACAGATAGCCCACGCTGGATTATATATCACATACACCGAGCCAATCGGTGATGGAGATATGCACCAAACGCAGACATCTGATTGCGAATCTTCGTTTTACTTAAACGGCCAAGTTTCGGTATGGAAGATTACGACAATAAATGTCAACTAATATGTAAAGTTTACTAACCGAGGCCGTAAACCAATACAAAAGTAGTAAAAAATTAGCATTTTGGGTGTTATAACTTAAAAAATAATTCTCAAATACTATTTGGTCTATATATTTTTATAGTATTCAAACTGCTTAATAAAAATATTTTGTACCTTTGACAAAAGGAACACAATTAGGTCTAGAATGAAGGTAGATAGAGAAATACGAGAAAAGTTTTCAGACGAAAGTAATGCTAGTTTTGAAGCTCGCAAACTTTGGTACGATTTCAAGAATGCTGTATTCTTTGAGAATAGATTCTTTGTAAAGCATCCATTATTAGATATTCTAGCCGAATATATGTCTCGCAACGAACACATGATTGAAGTTGGACAAGTATATTATAGGGCAAGAATTATTGATGATAGTTCCATCAATGACCATATGATGTATAAATGCTACGTAGCACCAGAAGGAGAAAGGCTAGATGTTAAATATGTTGGTAAGGCTAATCCTTTTAAGGGGCTCACAAAGGAAGCCTCCTTTGTCCCACCCAAAGAAGTTAAGGTATCTGCAGGACGAGCAAACCCAAAGTATGTGAAATATTTATATGTCGCAGAAGAACCAACAACAGCTATTTTCGAAGTTCGTCCGTTTATTTTTGACGCTGTGAATATTGCAAAGATACAAGTCAACGAGACCCTTAAAATAGCCAATATCGCAGTGGATCTTGATTTGTCGAGCAATAAGGAGGCGACAATGGAAATGCATGTAATGGCAATGATACAAGGCGCATTCTCTAAGCCAACAAATAATCCTGATGATTACATTCCCACTCAGGTTATCTCAGAGTACATTAAGAATCTGGGATATGATGGCATTAGATTTAATAGTTCATTGTATTATGGTGGCGTAAATCTTACGATATACAATTATAACAAGTGCGAGGCTATATCTTCTCAAGATTTTAGGATTGAAAATATTAAGTTAACAGCCAGGGCCGCAATTGGTTCAGCAAGCTATCAAGGCGACTTACACTATATTGTAGACAATGAGCCAAAGTATCTTGATTATGAAAGAATGTTTGGCCCTGATTATAAAAAATAAATTTCCCCTCTTGAACACGGTCGAGGCTTTGTAGTACCTCAACCGTGCTGTTTGCTGACATTCATTCACAACTCATTACGGAACTAATTCACTCGTTTACATCGTCATAACCTGCTTGACGGTCACCGTGATATCGAAATTATTCATTCGCAGAATGTCTGGGATTGAATATGGGTGGTATGCGTTGAGGCTGTGGATGGCGAAGCAGATATTGATGTACTTGAACTTATCCGCCTGTGGTTGCCAATCCTCGTAGGCAGTCTTCCAATTGACATTGTCAAAGTCGTTAACAAGGTCCGACGCTCTTACGAAATCGGCGCATTTGACGGGGAGATATCCCTGATTGAACAGCATATCGATAACCTGGTGAATCTTGGCAAAATCAGAGCCAAAATAGTCGTCGTTCTCCATCTGTAAAATGGCATTGGCAGCATTGGGATTATAGTTGAGACGCCCCTCAACCTCGAAGTTGCCATCAACGAAAATTTTTGACGCATCCTCATTTACAATCGCCACACGCTCGTGCATCTGGCGTGTGATAGCTTTCAACTGGTCATTCAGTTTATCCATACGCATAACCTCATTGGGTGTCGCCTGGAACAACGCATCCAAAGCATCTTTACGCTCCTCAATAAGTTTTGCAAGATACGCACCCTTATTATCGGATACGCAGCAAGCCCTACCATCGTCTGTGAGGGCAAGAATTTCGCTCTCAATTTTCTCTACCTTCTCCTTAAGGAATTCCTCTGTCTCATAAAATAGTTTTTTCATACCTTTTTGTTTTTATGGCTGGGTGTTATCCCAACCAGGTTTATAATCGATCATCACTTTAAGAATAGAGGGTGTTTCGGGAAAAGGTTTGAAGCAGAGAAGCGAATTATTTTTTGAACACTACATATAGTGTTGCAAAAAAAATAGTTATCTTTGAGAGAAAATTTAGGATAGATGCTATGGTTGTGCTTTTAGATTTGGATGGAACATTGATTAACACGGCTAGTACTAAGTATAAAGAGTACAAAGATGGTGTAAGGCAAATATCCATCGAGGATGTTCCTGTATTTGCAGGTGCAAGAGAATTCGTTGCAACTCTAACTAACCAAGGTCATAAGGTATATATCATCTCAGATTCTTACCCTTCATATGTGAAAACTATATCTGAAAATATATTTCATTTAGAATATTTAGCATTATCGGATAAGCCTAATACTTCCAAAACTCTGAAATTTCTAAGCGACAAGGGTGTGAATGTAAATAACGACGATATAATTCTTGTTGGAGATAGTTCATTGGATATACATCTTGGAAGAAAACTTCGATGTAAGACTATTTATTTACAATTATATAATCAGAACAGCGAAGAGTTTGATGATAACGATGGCATAGATGAACGAACCACCTTAAAATACGGTCCGACATATTTCGCTAAAAATTACAATACTGCTCTGGAAATTGTCAATTTCCCATTACGACATCTATTAGCTATTGAAGGTGCTGCATTAGGATTAGACACATGTAATGCGGTTCGTTTTTGGAATTATAAGGCACCTGATCATATCGTGGCAATTAGATGTTTAGCTCGACAGGAAAATGGTGCTTGTGATAAAATGTCTCAAGCTAAAATATATTATCAAATAGATAATCCAGAGCGTACTGCAGAAACGCTAGATATATTGGCTAAAGGAGCGAGTAGCTATTTAGCTGGTTTATTGCAATACTCACAACACTACAAATGGGATATATTCACATATATTCCAGATAAAACAACTACAACTCCTCCAAATAAGATGAAAGGAATTTTTAATCTTATAGAAACAACCATTCCGAAGGGTGATATTTTTAGTTGGAGTGATAATATCAGAACTTCTTTGCGGCAAGAAAAGAACTATCATGACAGATCGCAATATATAGATCAAAACTTAAAAATAAATTCTAGCAACCTTGTTTCAGGGAAGAATATTATTGTTATTGACGACCAATTAACAACGGGCGCAACAGCCTTTGCAATACGTAAAAAATTAAAAGAGAATGGGGCTAATAATATTCTTTTTATAACCCTTTTCTATATGATTTTGGAGGTGAAAGATGACAAAATATGTCCTAAATGTGGGAAACCGCTATCCATTAAAGTAAATAGGCGCAATGGTAATAAGTTTTACTCTTGCCAACCTGAAAGATATGGAGGAGATGGCTGCGGATATATTGAAAATATTGACTGATTATGCTGCGAACAATACTAGCTCTATTGCAAATAAAAGGTATCGGTGATGCTTTTATCAAGAAGAATTTGACCTATTTAAGTCAAAGCGAATTGTCGTACAATGAGTTATGCAATCTTGACAAGAGAATTACTCCTGATGAATTGAGCAAAAATTATTTGTATGCAGAGAAGATTATCCAAAGGTGCAAAGAATTAGGTATATCTATCTGTCACATTGGAGAATCAAATTACCCTAAAAAGCTGAAAGAAATAAATAGTGCTCCATCTGTTCTTTATATGCGTGGTAACACATCCCTATTGTCATCGGACATAGTGTCCATAATAGGAACTAGACAAGCAACAGGTATGGGTGAAGCCATCGCACATAAAATAGGTTCTTACATGTCTGCTCATTGCTCTATATGCAACGGTTTGGTAGAAGGTATAGACAAAGCCGCAATATCCGATAATAATGTCGTATTTAGCAATGTAATCGGTGTTATCTCTGGTGGTTTGGACTATGTCAACACCTCTTCAAAAATTACAAGCAGATTGGCTGACATAGTTTTGCAGAACAATGGATTATTGGTGTCAGAATTTGAGCCTGACAAGAAAGAAGATGCTTTCTCGGGAAGTAAGGCAAGCCGAATTCAAGCTGGTATTGCAGATGCCTTAATTCTTGTTCAAAGCTCTATTGATGGAGGTTCCAAGTATACTTTAGAAACCTTCTCGCGATTGAATAGAGTATTGGGAGTTGTTAATTATCCAGAATCTAACGAGTTCTGTTCACATGATAGTTTTTCAGCAAATAGACTAATAATTGAGAAAAAGGCTAGAGGTTTAGCTGACATGTGTAAAATAAAAGATGTTGGTAAGATAGTACTAAGAGAAATAGTTGAGATTAGAAACTCGGATGATTATATTAAAATTATCAATCAGCTTTGTCGTAATATTCCCTCAAACTTGTTTGAATAATATCATTTATTAGCAAGTTTTTGAATATTGTCAAAGATTTCTCACCTTTGAGAAAACAATCTAAAATCTCGCCAAATTAAAAAATAAGCAAATTTGACTCTAATATTAGCATACGGCTTGTTATCCTGAACAGATTGCTTGTTCCGCAATATGTACAAATGTACAATTAGTATAATAACAGGTAACTAGACAGTAATACAGCACCTATTCTTTTCATAATGAAAATAATCAAAAGATAATTTGCTTAAGGAGACGGCTGCGCCTCTCAATGGATTTTTTATTTTGATTTCTGAGAGAATGAAGGTCAAAACGGAACATAGATAACCCCCTAATCCTCAGTATTTCAATAAAACCAAAATAATAACCTTCTATATATACCACCACATCGACACACAACCAACCGAATCCCATTTTGCCGAAGGCCCGCTTCCTGCTCGCTTGGCGATTACTACACACCGTACAGATATGAATAATTTGTTTGTAACTTTTTTCTGTCTTGTAAACTCTTTGATATAAAACGCTCTAAACTGCGCAAATAAATCACTCTTCCAAGATGACAATTCTTCTCTGTTCGCTTTTGTGTAGTCGCTTGAGTATTAAAAGATTAACCTTTGTAAAGGCATATGGCATTGACCACAAGAACGATAATAGTATAAACTAATCGACACATATCGGCTCTGTGAGATGGCTTTTCTCTGTACATGTTTTGAGGTGGAAATTTTGAACAGTGGGAACGTCAGTGTTTATCTGCGATTTTAGCGAGCAGTTCGCTCCCGAATACCACATCATCAAATACATTGTATTATGTTGATTATATAGCAATTACAATGTTTACTATGTCCAAAAGTAAACATCGTGTGTACTCGTTTTGTACAAAGATTTCTGCGTTTTCCTCACCCCTAAACCGTACAATAAAATCCCCAAAATCTCAGACTCAGAAATCATAACCTTTTATACAAATACAACCTCGCCTTTTGCGGACTTTGCAAAAACTAATAAGGACCTTGCGTTATCTTTATTATTTTCAGTATCTTTGTAATGGTTACACTTACTAACAACTTATTACGAATGAAAACCGATAGATGTATTAAGGATTTTTGCGTATTCATACTTATTGTATTTGCATACCTGTTGTTTAAGAAGCCGATATTGGCATTTTTTGATAGCAGAGTTCTTCCCATACTTTCCAATGTTCAATTTTCCACATTGACTCATATAGTCTTCGCTATAATCTGCTGTATTATATGTTTCTATATTTGTAGGATATGTAAGCGAAAGTATAATATGTCAAGCATAGCTATTTGTTATGCTATGTTAGCCTTAGCTATTTATGCTGAACATCGTGTTTGGGGGTCATATTGCGCTACTCCAAATCTATTTTATGGCATTGGATATATGGATATTCTAATGTTGCTTTTAGGAATATCTGTAATCATTTTGATAAGCATCAAATACTTCCCCAAAAAGGTTAATCAAAACTTGAATAATACTGAAAGTAGTTTCATTCTAGACTATCCTATTGAAGCGGAGAGTGAAGATCTGTTGAATTACACCTCTAGTGCCCATACCTTGGCTGAAAAGATAAAAAATATTGATGCCAAACATTCTTGCAGCATTGGCCTTATAGCTCCATGGGGAATGGGCAAAACTTCTTACCTTAACATTCTTAAAAAATGTTTTGATGACGAATCTTGTATTGTATTGAAATTTAACCCGCGTCATTCAATTTCTTCAGATCATATTCAGAAAGATTTCTTCAACTTGTTGTTTTCAACTTTGGGTCAATATGATGGCAGATTCAATGCTTCATTTAAAGACTATCTAAAGGCAATTAATATTATTGCAGATAATCTCTTTATGACCAAGGTGTTGAATGTACATAAGATTTGGAATAAGAGTGCTGAAAAAGAGGAGGTAAACGATGCAATACAGCATATTAATAAGAGAATAATTGTCTTTATCGATGACTTTGACAGGTTACTTCGTGATGAAATTATTGAGGTGTTTAAGTTAATTGATGGTAACGCGTCATTTACAAACTTAATATTCATATCCGCATACGACAAAGAGTATATTAATACGATTATAAAGTGTGCCCATTCTCAATATCATTCATTCGCAGATAAATTTTTCACCATTGAAGTACATTTGCCCATTCGACCATATGCGGCAACATACAACTATTTGTTAGATAATATTTCAAAGTTATTGAATATTTCTAATGAAGCTAAAGAAGAATACAATAGTACAATTGGTCCTAATCTTGATATTGTTCAACGATATCTACCAACTATAAGAGATGTAAAACGATTCTTAAATATATTTATTCCACGCTTCACAATGTTGAGAGAAGAGGTCGAGTTCAAAGACTATTTCTTCCTTTCATTGATAAGATACCGATTCATAAACGAATATCAGAATCTTAGGGATGGGCATTATACTGATATTGACATCAAAAAGGGATTCAACCAATTTTATGTTAAAGATGGAGTGTCGTGTCAATCTATAGATGTGTTAAATATTCTTTTCTCAGAGGATATGAGATTTCGTAGTATAAATAATAGGACTGCTTTTAATATCTATTTCTATGAATCTGTTGTTGCAGGATTAAGGATAGAAGATATGAAACAGATGTTCATTATCCCTAATTTAAAAGAAGTATATGATTATATTGACAATGTATACAAAAAGAATATGTTCACTGATTTATTGGCATATATCGAGAGTGTTAATATTGTTGGGTTCAATGATTTTCATACATTTGAACGATATATTGATGTTGTAATGTATATACTTGGCACCAATAGAGGTAATTTGTCCACAAACATTGCAGCATTTGGGCTTATATACAAAAGATCGGCCGAGCAAGTGAGTGAGAAATATAATATTCAAGAAGGTGAATATAAAGAACTGTTGATTAAGAAACTGCATGGTAATTATCCTTATTACCCTTATCAGCTTGTAAGAGATTATATATTCGCTTTATTAAAAAATGAGATTAAAGAAGAAGCAATCCTAAGTTCTAATGATGTAATTACAATAGCAAAAGAATCTTTATATGAATTATGCAGAATGGACCCGGTCGTGTCACAACAACATTTAAGAATGATGTATAATTGTGTTAGTAAGATCGATATCAATACAGATAAGGTTACATTAGATGATGATGTATGTAAACTTGTGGGCAAAAAAATAAAAGCAAATCCAATGCGGTATTTTGAGAATTTTGTTCGATTAGGTGGTGTATCTTCTAGCCCAGATTTTAACACTATCACATGCGAACCATTTTGGGAGCAAATATTTGGTAACGCCTCAGATTTTAATAGCTACATAGAGGGATTAACTGAAAAAGAGGTGCCTAATATTTTGCGTGTAAAGAATTTCTGGAAGTTATACAAGGCCAATGACTATGCGCCTATAGAATACAATAATCAAGGCTCGGTGCAAGCAAAAATAGACAATGATCTGCAAGAAGAGGTTAAGAAGCTAAATATACTGATAGACATTGAGAAAGAATTCAATGATTTGCACTCTAATAGTAAGTCTTCATTGCCAGGTGAGAAGGCGGTATATATTGCACAATATAATCTTTGTCTAACCGCAATTGATAATATTGGTTTATATGTAAAGTTCACGGGGTCTTTAAGAGCTCGGATATCTCAAGCTATATCTGAAATATCGTGAAGTCGGTATGAGTTTTAAGGTGCAGATAGAGTTGTTATTGCCGCCACACCCGTACAGTTTCCTGCGACAGTAGAGACCATAATCGTTCCCAAAACGCTGTACAAGGTTACAGTGTCATTCGGCAACAAGACCATCTATCTCGATCCGAAGGACGGCAAAAGTGCAATGAGTCGAACGATCGATGGCGCGCTCCAAATCCTCAGAGAGCGCAAGGACATCGAGAACCACGAGGAGGTGATAGCCGACTTCATCAAGCAGGCCCAAGAGATGATTCGCCGCTTCGAGCAGGACGGATACATCTACACCGGCAAGCGTAATATGGGAGGTGGTCGAAAATGGAGCGCCCGACAGTAGGAATAGCCACTGACGGCGCACATTCCACGAGGGAGAGGTTGAAAATTATAGTCATATTGCATTATGGCTTGGGTATGCAACTATAAGACCCCTAAGTTTAATCGCTTAGAGGTCTTATGTTATATCAATCAATGCAATTTAATACATTATCTTGTCGTAAATAAGAACTTCCCTTATAGGTAAAATGGGGGGGGTATATTATATTTAATTATTAATTAGTCTTCTCCTCAATTTCTACTTTTGTTGCAAAATATTTTAACCCATTATTATCATTTTTTGTATTCATTAAAAATCGCACCTTAGTTTTGGGTATTAGACTTCGTTCTGGACCGATATAACTCCTTTTGTCAAAATACACATTTTCCTCACACTCATCAGTTTTGATAAATGCAAACCAATTATCTTTAAATTTTACGGATAGAATTTCTCCTCGTAGCCATCGCTCCTCATTAACTATGTTGTTATCATCAATTTGAATAGTTTTTGCAACAAATACTTCTCTCGCTATATTAGTCATTAAATCTGTAAAGTCCTTACTATCTTTCATAACAAATTTACTTCCACCTGAATTTATCCATTCAGTTTGACATCTATAAAATACCGTTATTACAGTTTTGAAGATTTTTTCAAAGTTTTCTGATAATATTGCTTTTTCCAGTTGAGAGCAGAACTTATCTAAAGAGCGAGTACTACAAGATGATGTTAATGGATATTGTCCAGTAGTAAATGTAAATATATAATATAAATGTGCAATATAAGGTCTTAGTTTTTTCTTATCAGCAATAGCAATATTTTTAAATGCTATTTCAAATTTATGCCAGATGAGTGCTGCAATATAATACTGATATAGGTTGTGGTTAGAATTATATATTAATCTAGCTTTATCATCTTTAGGCGCATATTTTTGTAATAATATTGCCTCATGTCTATGTGCTTCGTATGGTTTATGCAAGAATACAGCAACAAATGATTGAGTTAAAACTCGTAGGTTTACAATTTGATATCTTGCAATTGTCGGTATTGAGGAATATTGCTTATTTCTTCTCTCATAATGGAGTTTGATAGCATCGCATTTTGCTTCAAAATAATCCTCTATTTTTTGATGGAAAGTTTTGGTTGTTTCAAAAGATTCCTCTAAGACTTGATTTTGTTTATTTGTTCCTCTAACTATTTTATTAGTAATAGAGTTGTCATCAGTACAAATTAATTTTACTAACACTTGGACGTTTTGCAACGAAGCATTGTTGCGCTGCAAGAATATTGTTGAACACGTTTGACAACCATTGACTATTTGTGGATTATCTATTGATACTATTTTGTCTCTTATTTGTATAAAGTCTGAACATACTATTGTTATACCATTATTACACATTAGAAACATTTCGGGTTCAGTCGAAATAGTCTGTTCTATTTCACTATTAACACTACTTGTATTTCCTAAATAATCACGCACATTACTATTAAAAAGAGAACGACGCAAAGTGTTGTCGTCATGTTTAGTTAATAATTTTAGCAATTCTATTGCCTCGCATGTAAAAGCGTACGCTTTTTTTATGCGCTCATTATCTTGAACAGTCAAAGGTATAATATCTTTAATATTTAACTCAACATTGAAATTGTTTTCTAAAGATTTGCATCTCTCAACAAGAGCTTTTCCATCAACGATTTCCATTGTAACCTCACCAAGACAATCAGGGCAATTCTTAAGACCGCTAATTAATAACTTTTTAACAGCCTCAGTATGTTCATCATCTGGCGTTTCCCCGCAAAATACATAATAAATTCTCGCTGACGGATTATCAGAAAGTTTTCTAAAAACCTTCTCCTCAGAAAAAATGTAATCTTTTAATTGTCTTAACGCTTTTATTTTCTCATTCTCAGGGAGTATAGGTTCTGAAAAGAAATTCCTTACACCTATCCCAAATGTATTAACTGCAGAACTATCAAAGTCAACTCTTTCTTTTGATTGTATTAAGAAGAATTCCACTTTTATTTTCTTATTTCTGTCAATAATCTGATCAATATCATCAATGCTACCAACTAGCTGATCATTAATTTTAATACCTATACCATCCATCTTTGCGTCATCACCTCCTCCTGTTGAACAAAAATCCAACAGATCTGGATGACCGATAAATGTTTCTATATCCTCTTGGCAAAGAATTACATAATTTGAGAACATTTCAAAAATAGCGGACTCAGATAAATCCTTATGACTTTGCAGTTGCCATGCTTCTTGAAAATCAGCAAAACATTTTTTTAAAATTAAATCTTTAATCATAATTATGGTTGGTTAGTCGTTCAATTTGCAAATATAACATATTTTGATATCATTTCCAATCAGGTTAGATGTAGGATTCTATCATTATGTTGCCCATAAAACACATATACACCTTTTGGTTTTCCTTCTCTTAGATATGCACAGTAGAATTATATAATACACAACATGCCAGAGTACAACAAAGAAACTTAGATAGGTCCATTTCGTATGCAACCCATTATGCTGATAACTATCTATACAAATTGAAGACAAGACTTCTATTTATTGGTTTGGCTAAAAATATTAGGATAGTTAGCAATTTCAGTTTGAGAATTTGGCAGGAAACGATAAATTGAGTAAAAACATTTGGTGGGAGTGAAATACAAAAAGCAGAGGCAAGCCCTCTGCTTTTTATATCTTTAATACTACATCAGGACTATCCATCGTCCATACTTCTTACCACCAACCCTGTCAATACAATACTCGTTTCTTAGTATCCTGATACTCTTTTGAACCGTACTTCGAGATTTGCCACTTTTTTCAACTAACGCCATTGTAGTAATCTCTGGATTTTCTATCATTAAGTCTAAAATAATTCGTAAAGTTTTAAGCTCACCTTTAAGCTCATCTTTATGCTTACTTTTAAGCTTACTTTTAAGCTCACTTTCTTTTTCTATTGGCTCTATAGTGCTCTTAAACCCCTCCCTGCAAGGAATCTCTATAAGGAAATATGAGCGAGCATCATCTGTTTCGATACGAGCTGGTAGTGAACCATTCTTACGCAACTCGTCTTGAATTGTAGGAATACCCGTAGCACGCCCCTCCGATAGGTCAAGTTCTTTAAGGAAATCTCCCAATCGTCTATTGCGGTAACGGCGAGCTTTGAGCAACTTTGCTTTTTGTATTGCCTCCATACTGATTGAGCGATCAGGTCCAGCATAACTCAATATCGCTACGCCTTGAGGCTCAATGCGAATCTCTACCGGCTCACGCTCCTGATAATCCCTGTGATATAAGGCGTTTACTACAGCCTCTTCAAATGCTTGATATGGATAGTTAAAGAACTTTTCAGATTCCGCTTTATCCTTCGGCTTGATGATTCGCTCCTTAATAAGATTCGTTTTCAAATAATCGAGCGTCGCCTTAATCATATACGGAACAGGTCCAGATATTTTCGGAATTTCAATCATATTACTAGGATCTTGCTCCAAACCATTTGGGAATAGCACAATCTCAACCTGTGTATAAGGGAAGAATTTAGCTGGATTCTCACAGAACATCATTGCGGCTACATTCTTGAGCATACGCCTCTCAGTTGGACCTGTGAATAGATCCATTTTGTCAAGAATATCCTCAATAGGCACTTTGTGAAAGTCTGTAACTAATTTGCTATCTACCTTTTTGAGATAATCCAACACAAGCATTGGAGAGATGTCGTCAACACTTATATCAGGGTTTCCCCTATCGTCAAATGGAGTACGATTAGCCATCTCTCGAAGTTCGTCAAGAACCTCACCTTTTGCAACGATAGAACTACTACCCGAACGAATATACCATTCGGTTTTCGGATTGTTCTTGCTTACAACACTCTCCCACACATCGTAAGGACGATTTACGCCAGAAGGAGCCCAAATAACCAATATGTTTTGTCCATCCACCTTCTCCACGGATGTTCGAGGCATATAGTACGGATTGATTTTGTTGTTAAATCCAACCATATCCTTCAAAATACCATCTATCTCATTTGTGGGAAGGCCCTTGACTGGCCGCTTGGCAATACCATTTTCCTCCTCAACACCTACAAGAATATAGCCTCCACCAATATTATCAAAGTCGTTGGCAAAAGCACAAATGCTATGGTAGATAGAATCGGGATTCCAGCCAGCTTTGAACTCAATACGGATGCCCTCTATCTTCTGCTTGCGAAGCAAATCTTCAATATTGATTGGTAACGCCATAATTATATCCTATTATCAGTTGATGTACAAAGGTAATAATATTTTTTAAAAAATATCGAAATATCAATCTATTGTCCAACCTTTTCGGGCGCAAGTCCCTACTCTTTCAATGAAGCGACCTCAATTGCACAGACAATACATTTATGTTAAACCAATAAAACCAAAAACTATGGAAGTATTAACAATTGAACACAGCGCTTTTCAGCAGTTGATTAGCAAAATTGATGCAATGGATAAGTTCATCCGCAAAGCCAAGTTAGAGCAGCAAAGTTCCCTCGACGATGATTGGGTAGATGGGCAAGCCGTATGCGAATATCTCTGCATCTGCGACAAAACCCTGCAACGCCTACACAGTGCCGGTAAAATCACTTACAGCACCATCGGCAACAAATACTACTACCAGATTGCAGAGATTAAGCGATGCCTGCGTGCTCACACAATCAAGAGCAGCGAGGAGATGCTGCAAAACCTAATCGCCCACAAGCGTAATAGCAAAGCGAAGGCAAGTGCTAATGTTCAGTAAACCGAAGAGAGGTGGCTACAAATAGAGGCCATCTCTCTTCGATTTTGTCAATTCAAAAATTATTCGTAAATTTGTCGTATGCAACTGTAGTTCTGAAGTTTGTATGGCAAAAGTCGGACTCGAAAACGACACCTTGAAACAACCCAAGTGTCCCTCGAATTGGGAGTATAGTACTGGGCAAAGGCAATTGCTTGATATATAGAGTGGAAAGCAGATGGACAGACTCTCGTTTTCCGCTCAATGAAGAAAAGCAGTCCAAAAGGGCTGCTTTTGGCTTATTGGTCGAAATAGCAGATAAAATCGGGCGGTTTTTCTGTCTTGTAAACCCTTTGATATAAAACGCCCCTAAACCGCACAATAATACCCCCAAAATCTCAGACTCAAAATATAATCCTTTCACATACATACAACTCCGCCTTTTGCAGACTTTGCAAAGAAATTATTACCTCTGCGGCCCTTTATCAAAAAAAAGACAACTATGAGAGAGAGATAAATCCCCAAGAGACAACCCGTGCATACGCTTTTGAGATGTGGATGCAAGCACCATTGCCGTAAATACTATTGTTGCCAACACGTCGGGCGAGGTAAGTTCGTGCGACCTGCCTTACAACGAGGATTTGGAGCAGTTCAACAGCGAATATTTGCGTCTGACGAAGCAGGTAGCGGAGAGCTGCACCGACCACGACCTCTCGGCTGAGAGTATGATTATCGGCACCTCGGCTGTGGCACAGTACGAAATAGATGGCGCTGTGGGTATGTATAGCGGTGTTTTCAACAATACGTTTATGATTTGGGGCAAGTACAAGCGAGGGTTGTTTAAGGCAACGCTGAGCGTGTCTTTCCAGTTCCACCATACCCAGATGGACGGCGCCCACGCTGCGAAATTTCTTGACATCTTGCAGCGAGAGATTGACGGAGTGAATGTATAAATGCTATCTCTTTGTTACCGATATCATAAAGGTTACGGCGACGATAGCGATACCTATGCCGACAACTATGTTGGTGGTAAGTGGCTCGCCGAACATCAGCGTACCAACAAGGATGGCGGTAATTGGCTCAAAAACGCCCAGCACCGAGGCTTTTGTTGCGCCAATATTGCGCGTTGCAATGGCGAGTGTAGCGGTAGAAATAATAGTCGGCAACAGAGCCAAGCCCACCAAGTTTAGCCAATCGCCACCAGAGGTAATACCCGCTGTGATTGCAGTATCCGAAAAGGCAATTTTTCCCAAGAAAACCACCGCTCCAACTGTTAGTGCATAGAACGTGAGCAGCGTATTGGATATCTCGGCGATAGCCTTGCTACGATTGATGATGACTATAAAGAGAGCATATACCAACGCCGAGCCGAGCGACAACAGAACGCCAACAGGGGCTATCGCCTCACCGCCACTGCCCTGCGTCATAATAAGCACACCGCCAAAAGTTGCGGCAATAGCCATCCACACAGGCCACGAAGGCACAACACGCAAAAAGGCCATAATAATCGCTACCAGCACGGGATAGAGAAATATCAGCGTAGTGGCCAATCCCGATGCGATGTAGTTGTATGCTTCAAAAAGGAATAGGCTACTCGATGTGTATAGCAGACCAAGCACGAGCAATACGCCCGCCTGCTTTGCTGTAATCTTGAAATCCTGTTTGGTAAGCAGAAAGAATGCCCCAAGCATCACGACGGCAAACGAGTAGCGAAAGAATAGTATCGACTCGATAGCTGCTCCCTTGTTCATCAACGGCATAGCAAATAGCGGATTGAGTCCGTATGTGATGCCGGTAATAATGCCAGCAGGATAGCCTATAATGGCTTCTTTACTCAACTTTTTCATATTATATCTTTATTGCAGGCACAAAGATACGGCCAAACCCCTTACGATGTATCTCAAAAAGCGTAATTCTGCCATAGCAATATATCAACAATGGGCATCACCCGAGAAAAACACAGAAGAATAGCGTGATGAGCAAAGGGCTAAGAGCGACTTGGTTGATTCGTCACTTGCTACAGAGGTCAACATCAAGTTCTTCGATTGCACATATCATTAGCTTGCTACTTCATTTTACCCTTGTGCATCCTTTCCGTGTGCTTTCGTTTGTTTTGTATCTCAGTTTAAAACCCAATGGGGAGCGAGAAGTTATGCATAGCAACGGCTATTTACTTCTATTTGAGAGGAATAAGCACTAAGTAAATTTTCTCTTTGTCTAATTGGTCTTCATCATCCAATAATGCGATTTGATGGCCAAACATTTTGAATAGCTCTCCTATTGCATCTCTCACACCGTCGTACTCAAGAAATACCATAAACCGATAGTAATCGCATACATGCTCAATGTTTGCCTTGATCTTACCGTTTATTAAGCCCTCTATATCCTTAATGATTGCCGTCAGCTGCGCAGCGCCAAACTTTTTGCCGCCTTTATCACAAGGGATATTACACTTTATTTCTGCCAGGAATGGGAAATTCTCATCATTACACTGAATATCGTAACCATTCGTGTTGGCGTGAGTTGATAGAATATCATTATTAACTTTTGTTGCCACATCCTCACTGATATACTTTTGAGACAATCTCTCTACGAAAGCCAAGCACACTTTAAGCGTAATGATATTGTTTATATTACTCAGAGCCTTTTTAAGCCTAATGAGGGTTTCAATACTCAAGTTACTATAATAGTCTCCACTGTTAGCCGTTGCGCTATGAGCGTCAACAATAGATTTTATAGCCTCTGAAAAGGTCTTACCTAACTCTGCGTCTCGATTATAAGCACCACTCATTTGCGTAAATTATTTATTCCATGTAAATGTGATTCTTCTACAAAGTTAGCAATTTTTGCGATATGGCAGTATTGAAGATGTGATTTATTCTAAAACATACTCCACCTTATCGCTATACCTATCAAGTGTGAAATGCAGGGTGCTGAGCGAGTTGGTGTTGTCGAACTGCGTGAAATAGACCTCGTCGGCGAGGTCGAGGGCTTCGGGTGGCGAGGCGCGCGAAGCGAAGAGTGCTACCAACTATCTATCAAGGAAATACCTTTGTTTTCTACACCTCCGTCTACAAGCAAGTTTGCGCCGTAGGTATAAAAACAAAAGGCGTCGATTGCTCGACACCTTCTTGCTTCGTTGGTCTTTGCGGAGAGGGAGGGATTGGCTACTGCGCAGATAAATCTGCTCCGCTTAACGCCTTTCCCTTCTGCTCGCCGCAGGGGCCCTTGCAAAGAGCGACACTCAGCAAGAAGCTACTACGTAGCCCCTTTGTTTTCTATACCTCCGTCTACAAGCAAGCTTGCGCCGTAGGTATAAAAAACAAAAGGCGTCGATTGCTCGACACCTTCTTGCTTCGTTGGTCTTTGCGGAGAGGGAGGGATTCGACCGACGCAGTCGAAGAGCCGATACCTAATAAAAAAGCGCAGGACGAAAAGTCCGAGCAATAAACTACACTCTTATCGGCTCAACCCCGCCATAAGTGAGCAATGCCACACTCGGCAAGAGAAGCAGGGCGACCACAGGTCGACCGTAGTTTTGTTTTGGGGGTGGCGGGAGCTTGCTCACAGACAACCCCAAAACAAAACAGGTGACTGAATTATCAGTCACCTGCTTCTCTATCAGCGGAGAGGGAGGATTATGAACCTAACTCTCGTAACCTCGTATAAATCAAGTTCTTGCTTATATCAAATTCGCTTTCAGTAACGATTTAGTAACGGTGTTTTGTCCATCAATGTCTTTCATTGGCAT
>SUZK01000011.1 GCA_015059955.1 Rikenellaceae bacterium | reverse complement strand
GAGATTTTGACATAAAAATAGAGATTAGTAGAAAACATTTTCTACTAATCTCTAAAATATCGCTGTAATTTACAAATATTCAGTTACTTATTTATTATCCCAAGCGCCGCTTTTTGCATCATTACCAAAAAGCAAAACCCATCTAACGTGATGTTAGATGGGTTTTTATCTTTATTACAATTACAGCAATTACTCAGCCAATAGCTGATCTGCCAAGCTCTCTAAGGCAGGAATATCCTGAGGTTTCATTCGCGATGTGATAGTCACCGTGTCCTCAATTACATCCAAGCCCTTGCAGCTGCTCAATATATTTCGCATAGCCTTACCTGCTGATGGTGCCCACGAACCATTCTCGATGACAGCTACACGGCGGTTGCAGAAGTTCTTGATGGCAAGGTGATGCAAGAAGTCGTGCATTGGAGGGAAGACATCTGCATCATACGACGCTGCGGCAATAGCCATCTTACCATATGTAAATGCAGCCTCGACTGCCTCAGCCATGTCGTCACGCGAGAGATCCATAACCACAACCTCCTTAGCTCCCTTCTCACGAAGGATATCTGCAAATTTACGAGCCACCTCCGCGGTATTACCGTGGATAGACGCATAAGCAACGAGCACACCCTCCTTCTCAACACCATACTTGCTCCATGTGTCATACAAGCCAATATAGTAGCCGAGGTTCTCCGTAAGGATTGGACCATGTAATGGGCAGATAATCTGTATATCAAGGGCAGCTGCCTTCTTGAGAAGAGCCTGCACAGGCGCGCCATACTTACCGCAGATATTGAAGTAGTAGCGACGAGCCTCGCATGCCCACTCTCCATCGCAGCTCAACGCACCAAACTTACCAAAGCCATCAGCCGAGAATAGCACCTTATCAGTGCTATCATACGTCACCATAACCTCTGGCCAGTGCACCATAGGAGCCATGGCAAAGTGTAGCGTACGGCCGCCAAGCGATAGTGTATCGCCCTCCTTAACACCCATGGTACGTCCTTCAAAATTAGTATCATAGAAGAACTGAGGCAACATCTTCACAGCACGCTCCGATGCTACAACAACCATCGCAGGATACTTCTCCACCGCCTTTGCGATGGTGCCTGCATGGTCTGGCTCGAGATGTTGCACAACAAGGTAATCGGGAGTACGACCATCGAGCGCCTGCTCAAGATTAGCAAGCCACTCATCTGCCTTGCGCAAGTCAACCGTATCCATCACAGTCACCTTCTCGTCGAGAATAAGGTATGAGTTATACGACACGCCATCAGGCACTACATACTGGCTCTCAAAGAGGTCAATATCGGTATCGTCAACACCGATATACTTTATCTTCTCTGTTATGTTCTTAATCATTTAGCAATAGTTTTTAAGTTTTGAGTACAAATATCGAAATTTTCTATGATAATTCAAAATATATTCGTATTTTTTTATAACTTTGCCAAACAAAAATTATGACAATGAGAAAAATAACTATATTCCTAACGGCATTAATCATACTTTCAGGATGTTCGTTAAAGCGCGAGAACAAGGCAGACAAGACAATCTATGTCACGATAACGCCTCTCAAGGCTATCATCAACGAGATTACATGTGGCGACTTTAACGTGGAGGTGATTGTACCTGACGGTGCAAGTCCCGAGACATATGAACCGACGGCGCGTCAGTTAGCTCAGGTTAACGAGTCACGACTAATATTCACCACCGGCCTAATCGACTTCGAGCAATCCATCGTCGACCGCATAGAGGATGATGGCAAAATCGTAGACCTTAGCAAGGGCATCGAGCTTATCGAGGGTAGCTGCTCACACCACCACGGCAACCATCAGCATGGCATAGACCCACATATATGGACATCGCCCAAGGCTCTACGCACAATGGTTAAGACAGCACGCGCAATAGTTGTAAAGGAGTTTCCCGACAATCCCGAGTATGCCGAGGCAGCGGATAGACTTATTGAGCGCATCGACAAGCTCGACAAGGCGTGTCAAGAGCGCATTGCTGAGAGTGGCGTGAAAGCCATCATGATATACCACCCTGCATATACATACTACGCACGTGACTATGGTATCGAGCAGATAGCCATTGAGCACGATGGCAAGGAGCCCACCCCAAAGCAGCTAACATCACTCTGCAACAAAGGTCGCAAGATGGGCACAACGGTAATCTTCCACCAGCCTCAATATAGCGCCGATAAGGTTTCGGCTATCGCCAATGAGCTTAACGCAAGCATCGTCGAGACCAACCCTTTGGCCGCGGATATAATCACTGAGATTGAGCGCGTTACGGAGATAATATGCAGCAATAATGAGTAGTCACGAGAGATACATAGCCATCCGCAACCTCAAGGCCAGCTACGACAAAGTTACAGCCCTTGAGCACGTGAACTTAGACATATACGCCGATGACTTCATAGGTATCATAGGTCCTAATGGCGGTGGCAAGAGCACATTGGTTAAGGCCATAATGGGGATTCTCCCATATAGTGGAGCAATCGAGTATTCGCCAACAATATGTCGTGGCGGCAAACCCCACATTGGCTATCTGCCACAAGTATCAAACTTCGACCGCAGCTTTCCGATATCTGTTGGCGAGGTGATACTTTCGGGCTTGCAGTCAGAGCGTGGCATATTTAAAAGATACTGCAAAGAGGATAAGATGCGTGTTGACGAACTACTTGAGCTTGTATCGCTTAAAGAGTTCAAACATCGTGCAATAGGCGAGTTATCAGGAGGTCAGCAGCAACGCGTGATGCTCTGCCGAGCAATAGCCTCTAAGCCTAAGCTTCTGGTACTCGATGAGCCTACCAACTTTGTGGACAACCGCTTCGAGAATGAGCTCTACAACATCCTGCACCATCTATCTGAGAGGATGGCTATCATCATGGTATCACATGACTTGGGCACCATATCGAGTGTTGTACGCTCAATCGTCTGCGTAAACCGCCATGTTCATCGCCACGACTCGAATATAATCACCGCAGAGCAACTTCAAAACTACGACTGCCCAATACAGATTATCACACACGGCAACATTCCGCATACGGTCTTAGGCAACCACGCCCACTGTCCACACTGCGACCACGAATAAAGCGCATAGAGATAGGCCCAAAGACCGATTGTTCTTTGGGCCTATCTCGTTCACTCACACTCAGCGTCTTATACTACTGAGCATTAACCATGAGTTTAGTTGCAGTACTCTTAGATGGTACGCGCTTTGTAATTGTAGGCATGGGCACAGATGCAACCTCTTTCTGTGGCACTACTCTACGAAGATTAATAGTCATAACCATACCATCGTTGGTGTAGGCATTATTTTGAGAGCCCTTAGGCACATATGACGCAGGCATCCATACGGTCATTTTACCGCCCGCACCTATCTCTTTGACGCATCCAGCCAAAACCTTTTGCTTTAGGTTGTCAACAATCACCCCTCCAGAGAGTGCCTCGTTGCGCATCTTATCCACATTTGCTATAATCTTTGCACGCTGCTCCTCAGAGATACTCTCATCATTAGTTATGCGCTCAGCATATCTGTCATACGCCTTTACCATCTCCTCGGATGACTCCAAAAGTAGTCCGTGGCTATTATACAGCGCATAGTCGAAATAGATTGAGTCGCAGCCCTTAGTGGCACGCACATCTCCACCTGGCACATCAATTCTATAATACAGTACATCGGAGTCCTCGTCGGGACGATACTCGCAAATACCATCCTTCTCCGAGATCTTCTTTAGCCACTTATCACACTTCTCAGCAAGTCTATCCTTAATAGACTGACTGAACACATGGCTACCCATAGTTGCTCTGAAGTCCGCCTGTGATATTCGCATGACACTATCGACCATATTCATATTCTCGAGGCTATATGAGTCATTGATAGCCGTCTCAATCCAGTGTCGATTTAGAGGCAACTGCATATGTCTCAACTGTCCAGCCATATATCGGCCCATCGCAGCTGACACCTTCTCCTCGTTGAACTCCTCGTTATATAGAATAGGTGTGACAGTCATAGCATCGGGATTTATGGTCTTCAAGAAGGCATTACGTTGCTTCGTCTGCATATATGGCACATAGCGAGTCGACCCAAACTCGTCGACATATACAAGCGTGTTACGCATCGCATTGTAGTCAATCTTGGATGCATCAAGCACCTCAAAGAAGCCATCACGAAACGCCTCTCTATCGTAACCTGCATCAAGATATGTCGACTGTGCAAGCAGGCCATAGTTCATACCCACGACATATGACAATGTATCAAACTCGGCGTTCTCGTCATTATATATGCAATTTTCAGCCGCAAGAAAGTACATCTTATCGACAGGTGCACTAACCGTCTCTTTGCTATTCTTCTTTTGGGGAGCAGCACAAGACACTGCAATTACCGCCACCATGAGTGACAACGCTCTAAATACTCTATTCATAGTCTCTATTTTTCTACTTCGATAAGTTTAAGTTCATAATATAGCATCGTGTTAGGCTTAACACCCAACGAATCGCAACCCACCGAGCCAAATGCCAACGACGATGGCAACCACGCCTCCACATGACCACCACGACCAACAAGGCGAGCCGCCTCCTGCAAGCCCTTAGGCATATCACCATTAGCCAAACGTAGCGTATCGTTGCGGTAGTAAGTTGTATCCACCACACGGTTACCATCCAACACTCGATACATAATTTGAACAGTATCCTTTGGTGTTCGTGGCACTCGCTTCGTATCGCCCATCTTGGCAATCTTATATGTCAAGCCCGAGTTCGTAGCAAAGTAGTTACGGTCCTTGGCACGTAGATCTGCAAGAAACTTCTTCTCATAGCGCTGCACACGCTCATAGTTATCGTAGTGCTTATACTTCAACATTGCGAAGCGCGCCTCATCGAGGCTCAACTTGGGCGTGGCCTTATACATATCGCTAATACCCATACACACCATATCGATATTAAGCATCGAGTCAATATCCATCAGCATCCGTCCCAGCTCCATACCATAGGCATACGACATGGAGTCGATGCTCGCCGACATTGTTGGTTGCTTCGCAGTGGTCTTCTCATCACTTTTACAAGATACCGCACCTACGATGGCTACGACGATGAGTGCTGATAGGATTTTTTTCATCTTTAGCATATATGAGTGTCGCTTAAATTACAACTTGTTAAACATCTCTTGTTAAAATGGCAGGAATATCAACTGCACAATGATATATACGGGCAAAAGTACCACCAATGAGAACTTAAGCATGTAACCGAAGAACGATGGCATCTTGACACCCTCCTGCTCAGCGATAGCCTTAACCATGAAGTTAGGACCATTGCCGATATATGTCATCGCGCCAAAGAATACCGCACCGAGTGATATTGCAGTGAGCAACACTTCGGGGATACCAGCAACCTCAGCCGCGCCACCAAGGCCGCCAGCCACAGTGTGGAAGGCAACAGCCGTAGGCGCATTATCGAGGAACGACGATAGCATACCTGTTGAGTAGTAGAACTGCCATGACTCAGTGAGGCCCAATGATGTAGCGTGAGCATTTAGATACATCATCGCAGGAGTCATCGTGACGAAGATACCAACAAAGAGGATTGCCACCTCAAGAATTGGTGCCCACGTAAAGTTATTAGCCTGACGTACTGTACGCTTGGTCATAACAAGCGACAAAACGATGATAATGGCAAGAGCTATCTCGCGCAAGAACTTGACGTAGAAAGGCGCATCGTGCTCACCCATAGCTGGGATATAACTACTATTGAGGAACAACACCGACGCGATAACCATACCGAGGAGGAGGAAGTTACGTGCACCAACAATTCTCAATGGTTCATGCTCCTCCAAGTCTCTCTTACGAGCCTCAGCAGGCTCCTTAGCATAATAGTGGCGGTCCAAAATCATGTAGATAGTTAACAACAATATTCCAACCGTAAGCCACTCCAAGAACATTGACGAGAACCACTCGAAAGGTGCACCCTTAAGGTATAGCAAGAACAATGGAGGATCACCAAGAGGGGTTAACACACCACCGCAGTTGGCAACCAACGCAATAAAGAAGAGAACTGTATGTACCCTATGTACACGCTGCTGATTAATTTGTAGTAGTGGACGGATGAGCAACATAGCTGCACCTGTAGTACCCATAATCGAGGCCATCACGAAGCCTGCAGCCAATATGAAGGTATTAACCAAAGGTGTCGCCGTGATATCACCGCGAATATGTATGCCACCTGTCACCACAAAGAGGGCTAACAGAAGCATAATGAATGGGATGTAGTCATAGAGCACGTTGTGTGCGATTGCACTACCCAAACCATAAGATGACAGCAGGACGATTGTCACCACCGAAATTGCAAACGTAAAGATGAGTTTATTGCGATTACTCTCCCACAGATGCTCCGCCGCTAATGGGGCAATAGCGATGGTCAGGAGCATAACCACAAATGGAATTACCATCCAAAGTTCTACTTGTTGCATAGTTTTTAAAATTTATTATTAACGGATTGACCCCGCAAATATAACAGTTTTTTTGGTTAAAAAATAACCATATATCTATTACAAAAATATGCTCATTTTTACCTTAAAAGTGTTCAATTCTCCACACTAACCTCAGTATGGAGCTACATAATCATCGGGCTATCAACGCTCTTTAACGCCATACTACACATCTTGAATAGCAGACGTGCGACAATTCGTATCTCAGCCTTATTCTCCATACTTGGCACCACCTCCGTAATATCGAAGCCTACGATGCGACGGCCCGATGCAACGATACGCTCCATTAGGAATACAACTTGATGGAAGCCCAAGCCTCCTGCCGTGAGGTGACCTCTATTTGGAGAGCACTCATTCTCCAAACCATCAATATCGAGCGAAAGGTAGACATCGTTAGGCAGTTCATCAATAATGCCATTTACGATATTTGCCCACGTATCACCCTCAAACTGGCGACTCCAAATATCCTGCGCCGTAAATAGGCTCACACGCTTATCACTAACTGCACGCTCCCACTCGATGGGGCTAAACTCCTGCACACCAACAGCAACAAGCTTCTCAACCTGAGGCACATCGCGCAAGATATTATACATTGTCGAGGCGTGAGAGAAGTCGAAGCCTTGGTATGCCTCGTGCATATCGCACTTCGAGTCAATATGCAACACGCCGAGCTTCTCGTATTTATATCCGAGAGCTCTCACCATGCCATAGCTCACCGACTGGTCGCCACCAACAAGACCTACAATCTTGTCACGCTCCAACCAATACGACGCCTGCTTGAAGATATTATCGTTAACCTCTACCGACCCCTCATTCACACGGCGTAAACGACGCTCATACATAAGATTATCCAACACCGACATACCCAGCTCATCGTGCATCTTTATCACACCCTCAGCATCGGAGCGCAATCTATGCGACAGATCTTGTATCGAGTAGTCGATAGGTGCGGTAGCTATACCCTTACGCCAGGTATTGGGCGCTAATGGCTCGTAAAAGTCGACATAGCGAGATGCCTCAATCACCGCGTCAGGTGCATATGAGCTCCCTGTGCGCAATGATGCCGTAAGATCCCATGGTGCAGATATGAGCACCAAGGCAGCCTTCTCAGGATCGAGCGCAACGCCAAAATAGTTACCGTTATCGGGCGTAATAGTATTAGGGTCAAACTCTTTATTGAACATGGTAATAGCCATTTACTGTTTCGTGCATGCAAATAATTGTGCAAATATAATATTTTTTTACATATTTTGCTTATCTTTGTTAAGATTTTACAAAGTAAAAAGCAGAAATGAGAGTCATCATAGATAGCGCCATCCCCTACATCAATGGTATACTTGAGCCATTCACTGAGGTTATATATGCTCCAGCTAATGAAATTAATGCCCAAAGCGTCAAGGGATGCGACGCCATGATTATCAGAACACGCACCAAGTGCGACAGAGAACTACTTGAAGGCTCAAAGGTCAAATTCATCGCCACAGCCACCATCGGTACCGACCATATTGATATCTCCTACTGCCTATCGAAGCGCATAATCATCGCCTCGGCTGGTGGATGTAATGCCCGCGGTGTATTGCAGTGGGTTGCTGCTACACTCAAGCACATCTGCACAAGCGACAAGAAACAACCCTCGAACTACACATTAGGCGTCGTTGGCGTAGGAAATGTTGGCTCTCTTGTGGCTGAGTATGCCCGCAAATGGGGTTTCAATGTAATGGAGTGCGACCCTCCTCGTGCCAAGCGCGAGAAGCTCGACTTCTACTCTATCGAAGAGATTGCCAAGCAGTGCAACATTATAACGCTCCACACACCTCTCGACAGCAGCACTCACCATCTTATCGATGACAAACTCTTGGATATGATGGGCGACGACACCACCATTATCAATGCCTCGCGCGGTGCCGTAGTAGACAATCAAGCAATAGTCAAAAGGTCGAATAGATATATATTTGATGTATGGGAAGATGAGCCTAACATCGACCTCGATGTACTGAACCATGCGACCCTCGCCACGCCACATATTGCAGGATACTCAAAGCAGGGCAAGGCAAATGCAACTGCAATGTCAGTCAGAGCATTAGCCTCATACTTTGGGCTACCACTAATGACATGGTATCCAGAGGGTATCACCCCAACCACACCTCAAGATATAACGTGGCAAGAGCTATGTAACACCATCGACCATTATTGTCCTATAAGTAGACAAACCGACATATTAAAGCAAGAGCCTGAAAGATTTGAGGCGATGCGCAACAACTACGATTATCGCAACGAATACTTCTAACAGAGTATCCATATATAAGAGCAATAACAAATATTTCACAAAAAGTACATCGTGTTGAGCAAATAATTACTATATTTGTATAATATTTTCGCTTTAACACAGATGAACAAGTCGGTATTTCAGCACATATTAGGCTATCTGCCAGCAGAGCTATCACACAATGTACGCCTTGCTGGTCTTCGCCTTGTTGGCTCCATACCAACGGGTAATTGGTGGCTCAAGATGACGATGGCTCCACGCAATATCAACCTCGGGCGCAATGTCTTTGGCCTACACTTCCGCAACCCAATAGGCGTAGGCGCAGGCATCGACCCTAACGCTCGCTGTTTGAACGAGTTTGCTGCCATGGGTTTTGGCTTTATAGAGATAGGAACAGTCACCTGCCAGCCTCAAGCCGGCACACCTCGCCCTCGCATACGCCGATTGGGCAAAACTGCCTCTCTCATAGATAATAGTGGCTACCCAAGTAAAGGTATGGAGTATGTCCTCGACAAGCTCCGCAATCGCAGTAAGTCTTCACGCGACATCGTCGTTGGATGCTGCGTTGGCAAGCTTACCGCCACACAGCGCGCCGACACTCCCAAGGAGTATCTCCGCGTATTCAGGAACATGTATCAATATGTCGACTTCTTCACGGTAAACATTGCCGCCAACACCTCGGCAAAGTTATATGTACCACGTTCACGCGAGGAGATACTACAACTCATCGAACCACTATTTGAGTTCCGACGCGGACAGCAGGACTACCGTCCGATACTTTTGAAGATATCTCCGGACCTCACTCGCGAGGAGATAGACACCGTCATTGACATCCTTATCGAGACACCCCTCGATGGTATCGAGGCCGTTGCTGGCTCCTATGACATGAACCCCGACTCATCTGGCGCCATCACTGGAGCCATGCTCACACAGCGCGCCATAGAGGTAGTCAAGTATATCGCCAAGCGCACCGAGGGCAACTACCCCATCATCGGCACTGGAGGCATGATGACCCCCGACGACATTTGCGACATGATTGAGGCTGGAGCGTCACTCGTAGCGCTCAATACGGGTATTCGCGAGAACGGCCTAAAGTTATTTAAGCACTCCTCAAGATATCTTGTAGATAACAGAGTGGAAATGCCTATCAACAAGCCCGATAAACCAAACAACGAACCACAACAAACAGAGTTATAATGAAGGCCTCAGTTGTGACCATAGGTGACGAAATCCTTATCGGTCAGATAGTAGATACAAACACAGCTTCGATAGCACGCAAGCTCAACGGTATAGGCATCACAGTTGTCGAGAAGCTATCCATTGCCGATAGTGCCAAGGCCATCATAGAGACAATTAAGCGCCTTGAGACGACCAACGATATTATTATACTCACTGGCGGCTTAGGCCCCACCAAGGATGATATAACCAAGTACACCCTCGCCAAGTACTTCAATTCGGAACTCGTCTACAACGACACCGAGGGTGAGCATATTCGCCAGCTCCTCGCTCGTCGTGGCATAGCCTTCACCGACCTCAATCGAGGTCAGGCGATGCTTCCAGCATGCTGCACACCGCTTCACAATGCGCACGGCACAGCCCCAGGCATGTGGTTTGAGAGCTCTAACAAATGTATCGTCGTATCCTTACCAGGCGTACCATTCGAGATGGAGCACCTCATGGACGACATCGTCATCCCACGTTTCAAGGAGCGCTTCCAGCTACAAGCAAACATACACCGCACCATCATCACACGCGGCATACCCGAATCAATCCTCGCCGAGCGCATCAGCACATGGGAGGATGCGCTCCCCGACTATCTTCACTTAGCATACCTTCCAGCACCCAACGTAGTAAGACTACGCCTATCTGCATACGATATTGAGGGAGGCAAGGCTGAGCGCGAGATTGAGCGCCAGTTTAAGACCTTAGCCGCCATCATCGGCGACAACATTGTCGGCATGGAGGGCGCAACAGTCGAACAACTCATACATAACATACTCACCGAGCGCAACCTAAAACTCGCCGTAGCAGAAAGCTGTACGGGTGGCACCATCGCCTCGAAGTTTACCGCAATGGCAGGTGCATCAGCCTATTTCATGGCGGGTGTAGTATCATATTCAAATGAAGCAAAGCATGACATACTCGGTGTAAATAATGACAGCCTAACGAGTTATGGAGCAGTAAGCGAAGTCGTTGCCAAGGAGATGGCCGAGGGCGTTCGCAAGGTGGCTAATGCCGACTACGCCATAGCTACCACAGGCATCGCAGGCCCTACTGGAGGCTCCGAAGAGAAGCCTGTGGGCACGGTATGGATGGCCGTATCAACACCCAATGGCACACGTGCCGTACTACGCAACTGCGGCACCGACCGTTCGCAGATTATCAATCGAGCCTCAGCATACGCCATCGAGATGCTCTACGAGGAGTTGAAAAAGATATAAACACAAACAACATAAATCTATGATTCGTTCAATCTTAGACACTGACCTGTATAAGTTTACCACTTCGTACGCCTACTTCAAGCTCTACCCACAGGCTATCGGCACATTCACCTTTAACGACCGTGCCAAGACCGAGTTTGACGAGGACTTTTTGGAGGACCTCAAGGCTGAGCTTAAAGCCTTGGAGCGCATAGCACTCTCGGACGACGAGTTCCAGTACATGATTAAGAACTGCAAGTATATCCCTCAGAACTACTTCGAGTGGCTCACGGGCTTCCGCTTCGACGCATCGAAGATTAATGTGTGGCTCGACGAGAATAAGCACCTTCAGATAAACGTCACCGACTATATGTATAAGGTGACGCTATATGAGATACCTATCCTTGCCACCGTCTCGGAGCTCTTCCACTTGCGTAACAGCTACGATGCCGAGGCAATGATTGCACGCCTTGAGAAGAAGGAGCAGATAGCACGCGAGAATGGCATTATATTCTCCGACTTCGGCACACGCCGCCGCTTCTCGTACGATGTGCAGCGCATGGTCGTTAAGCACCTCAAGAACAACCCTTGCGGCTGCACCGGCACATCAAACTGCCACCTTGCCATGGAGTTGGATATGAAGATGATAGGCACATACCCTCATGAGTTACCAATGTTTATCGCAGCCGTCAATGGTGGCCCACGAAATGCTAACTACCTCACGATGGAGGACTGGGTGAAAGTATATGATGGCTACCTCGGCACAGCACTTACAGATAGCTTTGGTTCGGAGGTATTCTTCAACAACTTCTCGAAGAAGCACGCCTGTCTCTTCGATGGTGTGCGCCACGACTCTGGCGACCCTATCGCCTTTATCGACATGGCTATCAACCGCTATAAGGAGTTGGGTATCGACCCAATGACCAAGTCTATTGTATTCAGCGACTCGCTAAACTTCGAGAAGTGCGTCGAGATTAAGAAGGCATGCGAGGGCCGCATCAAGTGCATGTTCGGCATCGGCACAAACCTAACATGCGACACTGGCCACGCATCATGCAATATTGTCATGAAGCTGTCGTCGTGTCAGATTAACTCACGCAAGCCCAAGGAGTTGTGCGTTAAGCTCTCAGACGTCATGGGCAAGGAGATGGGCGACCCCGAGGAGGTAAAGATATATCGCCACCTTCTGCGCAACCAGGGCAAGTAGTCCCCCTATGATATCAATATAGGGTAGGCACGCAGCCAGCCCTTTTAGTTTATCTAAATACCACAGGCCTATGCTAAAATAGAGGTATCCTACTATTTACTGAGTCAATACTACCGATATTGGGTGCATTTTATTGGGTGATGAGAGCATAGAGATACCCTCTCTTTATTATTGCATAATAAATAAAGCATGCAAAGTTTGCAGATTGAAATAATTTGATTATCTTTGTGCGCTTTTTGTGCCACGGTGGCATAAAAATAAAATTAAAGTACAATGAAAGTTTGTGAAATCACTGGCAAGGTAGCGATGGTGGGTAACAATGTTTCTCACTCGCACATCCGCACCAAGCGTAAGTTCTCGCCAAACTTGAGAACAAAGCGTTTTTGGTCTGAGGAGGAGGGTCGCTGGATCACTTTGAAGGTATCAGCAGCCGGAATCAAAACAATTAACAAGAAGGGTCTTGCAGCTGCACTTCGTGAGGCTAAGGCTGCTAAGAAGGTTTACTAAAAACAGGTAACAGAAAATGGCAAAGAAAGGTAACAGAGTGCAGGTAATCTTGGAGTGCACCGAGCAGAAGGAGAGCGGCGTTGCAGGCATGTCACGCTACATCACCACCAAGAACAAGAAGAATACTCCCGACCGTTTGGAGCGTAAGAAGTACAATCCTTACTTGAAGCGAGTAACACTTCACCGTGAGATTAAGTAATTTTAACATCGAGGTAAAGTATGGCAAAGAAAGTAGTTGCAACCCTTAAGACGGGTACCGCAAAGAAGTACACAAAGTGTATCAAGATGGTTAAGTCTGAGAAGACAGGTGCATACGTATTCCAGACTCAGAATATCTTGGATGAGGAGGAGATCAAGGCATTCTTCGCTCAGAAATAATTTTTATTAGTTGCAAGACTAATATAAAAGGCGACCTTCGGGCCGCCTTTTGTATTTCTACCCCACTATGTTTTTAGGCTCAACGCCTTGCACATATAAAATTATTTTGTATCTTTGCGCTGTCAAAAGCGATTTTGGCTGTGTCGCTCGGATGGTGGAATAGGTAGACACGCCGGACTTAAAATCCTGTGGCCAGTAATGGCCGTGCCGGTTCGACCCCGGCTCCGAGTACTTAGAGAGGAACGAGAGTCCCTCTCTTTTTTTTGTTGGCTGCTGCCTTGTTGGCGAGGGACTATGTCCTAACGCTGATGTGATGAGCCTTCTATGCGTGCAAGCCCGCAGATGCCAATCACATCTGCGGTTGCCTGCGGCAATCTCGCCAACTTATCGATTACAGAATTGCCGCGGTGCTCACCTTAATGAGCGGTTGCCGTATTTTTGCACATCTCGTGTGCAAAAAAGTACGGCTTCGATTGGATTTAAACAATCGTTCGACCCCGGCTCCGAGTACTTAGAGAGACGACGTTTGTGTCGTCTTTTTTTTGTTGGCTGTTGCCTTGTTGGCGACGGACTATGTCCTAACGCTGATGTGATTAGCCTTATATGCGTGCAAGCCCACAGAAGCCTATCACATCTGCGGTTGCCTGCGGCAATCTCGCCAACTTATCGATTACAGAATTGCCGCGGTGCTCACCTTATGGGCGGTTGCGCGGATATAAGTGTAGTTTATTGCTCGACCTCAAGAGGTCTGCGCTATGCGGGCAGCGCCCGCAACAAATCCTCATTGAACAAAAAACTCCTCGCGCCCGAAAGCGCGAGGAGAAAGAGTAAAACTGCGGTCGCTACCGACAAGCCTAAATCTTAAAAAGCGGAGACAGCGCGCACATAGCTGTTGTTGTACTTATTGTAGTTGGAGGTGTAGCCACGGTACATATAGACATACCACGCGCAGAACTCATCATACTCCGTTGACGACCAATGCCAATAATCATTAAGTCCAGTACCATATTCAGCCAGTGTGGAATTAATCGCTGACTTATTATTGGATATAGTCTTCAACTCATTTATAGCCGGAAGATACCAATCTTCGCCCTTATTGCGACACCAAACAAAGGCGGGATATTGGTCGCTATCTCCTCGCTGCATCACATTATCGGTATTCGCCTTACCATCACTCTCATCTGTCAAACCTAATACAATTTCCTTATCATCTTGCTCTTCAGTACACCACTGCAATATTGTTTCATCCAAGCTAACAATCTTACCGTGGCGACCCTTATCCCATACCTCGAAGACAACACCCTGCTTGCCATTCTCATTATAGTAGTCGCCAACATTATATGTGGTAGAGGTCTCTGGCAATACGACTTTCTCTGTTTTTTTTCCTTTATTATCACCAAAAATAAACCATGCGCCACCACCAATTAGCAACAAGATAAGGAGCCACAACCACCAACGGCTTCTCTTGTGCTTTGATTTGGGCTCAATTGGTGTTTTAGACTTAGGTCGCTCAATCTTTGGTTGTGGCGTTGGCTGTGGAGTGACAATCTTTGTTTTCTCATCATCAGACGCTGCAGTAGATATAACTGTCGATTCATCAGCAACAGCCATCGTCGACGCGCCACAACCATCCAACAAAGCTACAAATGCCTTGATTGTCTGTGGCCTATCCTTACGCCAGTAGGACATAGATACCTCTATGACCTTGCATAGCGACGACGAGAGGTGCTTAGGTAGTGTAGGCAGACCCTCCTCGCCAACATCGGTAGCCGATGGCGGAACGCTGCCCGTAACGAGGTAGTACAATGTAGCGCCCAAGGCGTATATATCGGTCGTAGGCGAGAAGGAGCTAACGCCACCCTGCTTATACTGCTCGATAGGAGCAAAGCCGTGGCTAATACCCACAGGTGTAGAACTTGTCTGCTCTCCTGCATTATCGTAGTGCTTCGAGAGGCCGAAGTCTATCAATATGGCGCGGTTGTCATCGCGGCGCACCATGATATTTCCGGGCTTCACGTCGAGGTGGTTTATCTTGCGCTCGTGGATATACTCTAATGCCGCTGCTACCTCGCGGATATAGCGCACCGCGTCTGTCTCGGTGAGAGCGCCACGACGCTTGACAATATCGCTAAGCGACTCGCCCTCAATATACTCCATAACGTAGTAGCACGTATTGTTCTCCTCGAAGACATTGTGGATATGGATAATACTGGGATGGTCGAGGCGGGCTATGGTCTTAGCCTCCTTGATAAACTTATCCTTATATCGCCCCATAACCTCGGCACTACCCTGCGAACCAAGAGATATGCTACGCGAATCTTCGTCGCGGTTGTAGTACTCCTTAGGGAAGAACTCCTTGATGCATACCTTGCGCTCGGCTAACACCTGCTCCGCAAGATAGGTGATGCCAAAGCCTCCGCAGCCGAGGGTGCGAAGAACGCGGTAACGGCCACTCTGAAGTTCGGTATTGGGTTGTAGTGAATAATCTCTTACATCCATCATATTGTCGGTTTATAGTTTAACAAAGGTAGCAAATAATCGCCAACTGACAAAATAAATTAGCACAAAACTAATATACTATCAGCGAGGCTAATAGTGAGATAAAAATTTCCGATTTGCAAAGTCATAATATTGCCCTATATTTGCAAGCGATAGAGATAACGTACAACAATTAAAACGATAGATATTATGTCAGCAATACATTTAACAAAGGGCGGCTTCGAGCGCCGCATAGCAAAAATAGACAAGTTAGCCGAGGGGTGGCATTTTATTGGCGAGCGCCCCGCATTAATTGACTTCTTCGCACCATGGTGCGGCCCATGTCAGCGACTATCGCCAATCATCGACGAGGTGGCAAAGGAGCTTGAGGGCAAGGTCGACATCTACAAGGTAAACGTAGACGAGGAGCAGGAGCTATCGGACCTCTTCCAGATACGCTCGATACCCACCCTACTATTTATCCCAATGCAAGGCGAGCCTCTTAGAACAATGGGCGCGTTCAGCAAGGCACAGCTGCTCGAAACCATAGATGAGCAGCTATTGCGATAACGCATAAAAGAAGTTGAGCCACTCGACACAACATCGAGTGGCTCAACTATTTACACCATATCAATTAAAGAAGTCGATTAGTACGCTCGTCGGGGAAGATAACCTTAGGCTGGAAGGTCTTAGCCTCCTCGAAGTCCATAAAGCCGTAGCCCATGATAATGACGATATCGCCCACCGCGGTCTTGCGTGCAGCAGCACCATTGAGGCAGATACAACCACTACCGCGCTCGCCACGAATAACATAAGTCTCGATACGCTCGCCGTTGTTATTATTGACGATTTGCACCTTCTCGCCCTCGATAAGACCAGCAGCATCCATCAAATCCTCGTCGATGGTGATGCTACCCACATAGTTTAGATTCGCCTCGGTAACACGCACGCGGTGAATCTTCGATTTCATTCTCTCGATAAACATAGCTCAGGCGTTTACTTAATCTTAATATTATCAATGAGGCGTATCTCGCCAGCCTGCACTGCACAGCAACCCTGAATACGCTCAGCATCGCTCCAGCTCTCAACCTTCTGCATGGTGCGAGCATCGACAGCCTCAAAATATATCACCTTAAGAAGTGGATTTGCGTTGATGTTCTCAACAACCCATGCTGTAAGTTCGGCAGGTGTCATCGTCTGCATCTTCTCGGCGCACTGCTTGATAGTGGCGTAGATGTGTGGTGCGGCAGCGCGGTGCTCAGGTGTTAGCAGCTCGTTGCGCGATGAGAGGGCGAGACCATCCTCACCACGAACGATAGCACACTCGACGATATCTACATCAATATTAAGCTGCTCGACCATAGCCTTGATAACGGCAATCTGCTGGAAGTCCTTCTCACCGAAGTATGCACGGCGAGGGTTAACTAACGCGAAGAGTCGGCTTACCACCTGTGCCACACCGTTGAAGTGGCCTGGGCGTGTAGCACCCTCCATAACCTTGTCGATAAGGCCGAAGTCGAACACGCGGGTATCGGGCTCAGGATATATATCCTCGACCGATGGCATGAAGACTATATCGGCACCTGCAGCCTCCAACACGGCGCAGTCGGCCTCAGGAGTGCGAGGATAATTTTTCAGGTCGTTCTTATCATTGAACTGCGTAGGGTTTACGAAGACACTAACTACAACGATATCGTTCTCCTTACGCGCACGCTCCACCAACGAACGGTGTCCTGCGTGCAGTGCGCCCATCGTGGGCACAAAGCCAACGCCACTCTTAGGGCAGTTGCTCAATGCTGCGTTTAGGTCAGCTACTCTGTTTACTACTTTCATATTCGTTTACGAATGATGCGACAAAGTTACAAACTAAAATGAAGATAGCAAGAAAAGAGTGTGAAAAAGTGGCTAACGAGGTGCTCATTATAGCAAATTATTGGTTATTCGGCATGCGGGAAGCTGCAAATGGGCCTATATTCGCCACCATCACACATGTAACAATAGGTATCCACACCATTTGTAATTACCACATAGCGGCAGCCAAGCACCGAGTTGTAGCGCACCACCTGCGCCAACACCCCACCATCAATCTTTACCGATGGTTCCTTGCACTCGACGACAACCAAGGGTGAAGCATCACGCCCCACGACAACGATATCGGCGCGTTGCGACATGCCATTGATAGCAACAGGATACTCCTCGACAATAAGCTGAGGTGCAAAGCCGCACTCCGTACGCAAGAACTCCACGACATGGCGACGCACCCACTCCTCAGGTGTGAGCACCAGCCATCTGCCACGCACAGCATCGAAGACCTCCGTCTTGCCATTTGCCGTATGTCGCGCACGCAGTCTAATAGCGGGATAGTTCAGTTTAGGGTACGACATCGTTGGTTTGTTAACAAATTATTGTCTATCTTTGTCGTTGCAAATATACAAAAATTATGAATAGGACAATACGAATAGATGTCGATGAGCGTGTGGAGCGCGCACGCAGCTACTTCACAAGCGGATACAACTGCGCACAAGCCGTCGCCATGGCCTTTGATGATGTAATGGGTATGGATACGACAACCATAGCACGCATCGCTGCCCCCTTTGGTGGAGGTATGGGGCGTATGCGTGAGGTATGCGGAACGGTCAGCGGCATGTCATTAGTGGCTGGCTCAATATCTCCCTCTGTCGACCCCAAAAATATGGAGGAGCGCAAGGCTAACTACGCTCTTGTACAGCACTTTGCAGAACAGTTCCGCCTCGAGAATGGCGATATTGTATGCCGACGTCTATTGGGATTAGAGCCTATGGCCGAGCGTGCCGAGAGTGCCATGCCCTCGGAGCGCACAGCAGAGTACTACCGCAAGCGTCCGTGTGCCGAGTATGTAGCCACGGCGGCACGCATCGTGGCAGAATATCTCAAATCAAAGGGGTAAATACTACTTCGCAGATGCCGTAAGCGACTTAACATCGACCTCCGAGATATGGCCCTGAGCGAAGAGGATAGTACGCGATGGGAACTGATCAATAAGGGCGATGTTGTGTGTCGACATAACCACAGCACAGCCGCTCTTGGCGATATTATGGAAGATCTCCATGATGCCCTCAGCGGTCAACGGATCGAGGTTTCCCGTAGGCTCATCAGCGAGGATAAGGCGCGGATGGTTGAGCAGGGCGCGTGCAATAGTGAGTCGCTGCTGCTCACCTCCCGACAACTCGAAAGGCATCTTGTAACACTTATGCTCTAACCCCACCATCGTGAGCACCTCGTCGATACGACGACGAATATCCTCCTCACGGCGCCAGCCTGTGGCACGCATTACATCGTACAGATTGAGGAAGACATTGCGGTCGACAAGTAGCTGAAAGTCCTGGAAGACAATGCCCATAGAGCGGCGCAACAATGGGATTTGCTTACGCTTAATCTTTCGCAGGTCGAAGCCAACGACATGGGCCTCACCCTCGTGAATATCGACCTCGGCATAGAGAGCCTTGAGCATAGAGCTCTTACCTGAGCCAACGCGACCAATAAGGTAGACAAACTCGCCATCCTCCACCGTGAGGTTGACATTCGATAGCACAAGGTCATTATCCTCGTTCACACGGGGAGACTCACCATGATATATAGATACGCCCTTAAGTTCTATCACGGGCTGGTTGTTCGACTCAAACTGCTCCATTGTCATCAATGCGTTTCGGGTTATAATCATGCAAAAATAACATTTTTTTGTGTAATGCAAAAATAATTGTTACATTTGCATCGCATTTGTAGCAATAAAAATATCACTTCGATAGATATATCGCTGTGCGAATAGGAAGGTTCTTTCAAGGCTATTTTTGAGTTGATTGTGCTTTTAAGAGCGAGGCAATAGTTGATCTATTGCCGAGCTATTAAAACAGTAAGCAACCAAAAAGAGAGACATAGAAGCCAATAAAGAACATATCCGCCATCTTCAAACAGGGGGTGACCGGTTTTGACAGCAGGTAGAATTCGATTGTAAGCATGTCGAGCATTGTGTGGGGTCTCGTAAATCGCAACACTCAAGCTATAAATGGCAATAACAATTACGCACTCGCTGCCTAATTTTCTGGGAAAATTGGCTTAATCGCGTGACCCAAGGAGGTCGCATGACGAGTATCCCGAGAGGTCGTTCCGCTCTTTAACGGCCAATCATTATGGGGTATCATCAATTAAGAGATAGCGCAACATGTGCCTCGGTTGTTGTGCGAGATTTAGGGGCTGGGCCTCGGGGTTGGCTGCCGCCTGCCTGGCTCGAGGAGAAGGATCAAACGGTTGGCTAAACATGTAGAAAGCTCTGGGGTTCCTTGTTTGGACGCGGGTTCGACCCCCGCCACCTCCACTCTAACGACTTACGTTTTGGCGTAGGTCGTTTTTTTGTTTAGCGCAAAGACTTACAACCTCGCGGTTGTGGGGTGCGATGAGAGGTTTGACACTTGTGAGCAAGCTCCAACACCCCTCGTTTATCATCTATACAAAGGCATACAACGCAATCTTTACTCTTTGCCCTTTGCTCGTTCAACTTTTTTTCGTATCTTTGCCGAGCATTTGCAAAATTGTAGAAACAAGTTCATAATATGTTGAGTCGAAGATTACTCCGTGTGAAGGTCACCAAGTGCCTTTATGCCCATCTCAAGTCGGGTTCTGACAGCCTCAAGGCTTCGGAGAAGAACCTCGTGGAATCTATTGATAAAGCCTATGACCTATACCTTTTGATGATGTCACTCGTCGTTGACGTCGCTCGCTATGCCGAGAGCCGTCAGGAGTTGGCACGCCAGAAGAAACTGCCCACATACGAGGACCTTAACCCTAACCGTCGTTTTGTCGACAACAAGGTGGTAAACCTCCTTGCTACATCCGACGCTGTCAACGACGCGCTCGCATGCCGCAAGCTATCGTGGGCACGCCATGCAGACCTCGTCAAGGGTATCTATGGCCGTATGATTGAGGCAGACTACTACAAGGAGTATATGTCGGCGTCGATATGCACCTTCACCGACGACCGCAAGTTTGTCGAGGCCTTCTACACCTCACTCGACGATGACGAGGCATTGGCCGAGACTCTCGACGAGATGTCGTTGATGTGGAACGACGACATAAGCTTTGCCCTCTATATGGTCATCCGCACCATATCTAACCTCAAGCAGAGCCATACCGACGTTAAGCTCCTGCCTAAGTTCAAGAGCGACGATGACCTCGACTTTGCCAAGACGCTGCTCGTAAAGTCACTGGTGCAGTACGACGACAACCAGGAGCTTGTGGACAAGTACACACAGAACTGGGATGTCGAGCGCATAGCATTTATGGATAATCTTATCCTCACCATAGCCATTGCCGAGCTCACCACATTTGAGAGCATACCAGTTAAGGTGACCCTTGACGAGTGGATTGATATTGCCAAGCACTACTCATCGCCCACAAGCAGCACCTTTGTTAATGGCGTACTCGACAAGATTGTTGCCGAGCTTACCGAGAATGGTCGTATTAAGAAGAGCGGCCGCGGACTACTTTAACCCAAGGCGATGAATCTCGTTGGTAAGATTGTTGCTACTATCGCCCTGCTACTCACTGCGGGCGTATGCGCCATGGCCGAAGAGCCACATGGACTACGCGGTGACCTAACCGAGGGCAAAGTAGCTGAGGTGATGGTTGAGTTTGGCGATGTAAAGTACTCAGATACAGTGTCGCGAACAATAACCTTCAAGAACACCACCAACACTCCTATCGCGCTACTCGATTACGAGGCTACATGCCGTTGCATATGGCTCGACCTCCCAAAGAGGGCTATTGGCGTAGGCGAGGAAGGAGTTGTAACCATCACCTATGACTCGCGCGGCGAGTGGGGCTCGGTGGGCAACTACCTGAGCATCGAGACCTCAAATAAGAGTGTCAAGGTGGCGATATGGATGAGTGCCGAGATAGTAAGATAATAAGATAAATAGATATAATATTAACCTTAAAAATTTCGAGAATTATGTGGATAATGATTATTGCGATGATCCTCATCATGTACTTCTTTATGTGGCGTCCTGAGAGCAAGCGTCGCAAGCAGATGGAGCAGTTCCGCAAGGGTTTAAAGGAGGGTGATAAGATCATCACAGCAGGTGGCATCTACGGTACCATCCGCGAGGTAGGCGAGACCACCCTACTTATCGAGGTTGACCACAACGTAACCTTCCGTATCGACAAGGGCATGGTTGTAGGTGACCCAACACAGGGTATCATGCAGTAGGCCTAACCGAGTATAGATGGGGTGTCAGCAGCGAGGTTGACACCCCATCTTTCATATCTTACGGCTTCGCCGTATGGGTCATAATATGGTCGAAAGAGCCATTTATTTTGCGGTTTTAATAATTTATACTACATTTGCCATTCGATTGATGCAAGTGTATAACAATTAAAGTATAGAAAACTATGGAATTACTATTTATCGACGATCTTCAGAATGCTGATCCCAATGCCGTTGTAGCTATCAGCGAGACAGGTGATACAACTTCTTCTGAGGCTGGTGTTGCTGGTGCCCAGACTGGCGAGGATGCAGGTAGCAAGGAGACCACAACAACCCAGGTTGCGGCTAACTCAGGTGGCGAGGCTGTTGACACGACAGAGGCACAGCCTGCTGGCAGCCCATGGTCATTCTGGATTATGATTGGTGCGATGATTCTCATCATGTACTTCTTCATGTGGCGTCCAGAGCGCAAGCGTCGCAAGCAGATGGAGGAGTTCCGCAATGGTCTTAAGAAGGGTGATAAGATTATCACCGCTGGTGGTATCTACGGCACTATCAAGGAGGTACACGAGACATCGCTCCTTATCGAGATTGAGGGCAACGTAACATTGCGTATCGACAAGAATATGGTTGTTGCCGACCCATCGAATGGTTCAGCACGATAAACGCCATACGCGACAACAACACAGAGGGCAGCCCATCGGGTTGCCCTCTGTGTGTTTACTAAACAAAAAAAACTCCTCGCGCCCCAAAGCGCGAGGAGAAAGAATAAACTGCGGCCGCTACCGACAAGCCTAAATATTAAAAAGCGGACACGGCGCGCACATAGTAGTTGGAGTACTTACTGCCGTCGTAGGCGTCGCCACTGCCCATACTGACAAACCACGCGCAAAACTCAGGAATTCCATAATACTCTGTCGACGACCAATACACTACACGAAGTTCAGTACCACCATGTTTTGCCAATGTGGAATTAATCGCTGACTGATTATTGTATATAGCCTTTAACTCTTCAATGGCTGGTAGATACCAATCTGCACCCTTATTGCGACACTGAACAAAGGCGGGATATTGGTAGCTATCTCTTCGCTTCATCACCTTATCGGTATTCACCTTGCCATTATTCTCATCTGTCAAACCTAATACAATTTCCGATTTATATCGCTCATCAGTACACCACTGCAATTTTGTTTCATTTAAACTAACAATCTTTCCATGGCTACCACCAACTGAGACCTCGAAGACAACACCCTGCTTGCCATTCTCGTTGTATAGGTCGCCAATCCTATATGGGGCAGAGGTTTCTGGCAATGCTTCATTCTCTACATTCTCTTCTGACAATGCTTCATTCTCTACATTCTCTTCTGGCAATGCTTCACTCTCTGTGTTTTCTCCTTTATTATCACCAAAAATAAACCACGCGCCACCTCCAATTAGCAACAAGCCAAGCAGCAACACCCACCAACGGTTTTTCTTCTGCTTGGGCTTATCTTCGTTGTCCTCCTGTTGTGAGACAACACTTATATTCTCATCATCAGTCTTGGTCTTCTCGTCAGCCTCTTGTGCACTATCGCCAATCACGGTCTTCTCATCCTCGATAGGCTCAACCTCGACATCGACCTCTGGTGTCTCCTCACGGTTGATAATCCCCAAGCAATCCTCGGCGTGTTGCAAGCGTTTCTCGCCATCGACAACCAAGCAGCCACGGATAACGCTCTGCCATGGCTCCGATATATGGTTGATACCTTCCGGCAGCTTACCCGAAAGCACTTGGCGTAGCTGCTCGCTACGCCCCTCGTCGCTCGATGCCGAAAATGTACCCGTAGTAAAGGGTAGCTCACCAAGAAGCATATTATAGGCTATAACACCAAAGCTCCAGAGGTCGGTATTCTTGCGCAGCGTCCTCTCACAAAGTTGCTCAGGCGAGGCATACGAGCGTGTGCCGCCAAGCACCGAGTTACTAACCAACGAGCTCTCGCCATCCTCCAACTGCTTAGAGATACCGAAATCGGTAATCTTTGGGATATACTTATCGGCATGGTGCACGATAAGCACGTTCTGAGGTTTAAGGTCACGGTGGATAATGCCATGGCTATGCAGATAGGCGATACCCTCCAATATCTGCGTTAGGATATCGTAGCGCTCGTCGAGAGTGAGGTCTCCTCGGCGCATAAAGCTATCGAGGCTACCGTGCTCGTAGTAGCGCATAACCGCAATATCCATCTCGCCAGAGAGCGTAGGGAAGGTGTAGCATGCATCGTAGCGTGCTACGTTCTTGTGTTTCAGGTGCTCGGCCTTAGCCACCTCGTTACGTAGGCGCAACTCGGGGTGTTGCAAATCGACAGCAGCAATCTTGAGGGCTACGAAGCAGTCCTCCTCGTTGTCGTAGGCCTTATATACCGAGCCAAAGCCACCTGAGCCGAGCTGGTCGCTCTTGGGGTTGTAGCTATAACGTGCGGTAAACTCTTGTTGGGTCATATTATCTGAGTTTTACTCTATTACGGGATAGATTGTCGGTGGCTGTATCGACACCCACGCAGCGCCATTACCACGCGAGGTGCACACGATACGCACCGCCTTGATAGGCTGCGATGGATTTTCGATGACATAAGCGCCATTCTCCAATACGCCCACCTTCACGAACTCCTCGCCATCGTAGCTCACGTAGACATCACCCGCCTCGAAGATATATCGAGGGAGCTGGAAGTTACCAGTGGCAACCTTCATCTTACGACACGAGACAGCCGTCTCAAAGGAGAACATCACCCAGTCGTCGACATCGGCAGCACGTGTGGTGCGTGCTATACGGCCATAGTTCTCAGCCTTGTCGAATGGGAAATTCCAGCTATCCTTCATCGACGAGGTGATATCGAAACGAGGTGTTATTGTCTCAAAGTACTCATCCACAGCAGCAGTTGGCGAGATAGCCCTACCACGACGACTGATAAAGCGGTAGCGCGAGGGCGACTCGGTAGCAATAGGCGCCATATAACGCATAACCTTGCTTGAACCCTCCTGGCGATAGAAGAGCGTACTACCATCGCTCACCGATGCCGACAGCCTACCATCGGCATACTCGATCTTTGGAGCATCAAGGCGATAGTATACGCCCATAGCATCTAACTTATCGTAGTAGCGGCACACGCGCTTATGGAAGCTATTCCAGTTGCGCACATCAACGCCAATCCATGCCACCTCAGCAAAGGCCAACAATCGAGGGAAGGTCATATAGTGGAGATATGCAGGGCTCTCGGGGTTGTGCGAGGCATACAGCTCGCTGAAGAACGACGCCTCGAGGCCAATGATACTCTTCGCCTCGCTCTCGGTAAATCCTACGGCCGAGGGCGAGAAGTTATATACCTTCTGCACGTCGAAGATAGCAGCCCAGTCGTGACCCGCCTCATGCTCCGACTGCTTCATATCGAAGTAGAAGTAGTCGCCAGGCATGACAATCGTAGGATAGCCCGCAGCAGCAACCTCGCGGCAGCTGTCGACACTCTCCCAACCGTATACATGGGTAGTCTTAGGCAAGTTATCTCCACTTACGGCATCGCCCCACACTGCCATCAGCTTACCGTTCTTCTCCAAGATTTCCGACAGGCGCAACATGAAGTAGTCGCGAAGCTCCTCGGTTGTGTACATATTTGTGCGACGCATAAAGGCGCTACAATCGGGGCACCTCTTCCACTCCGACATATCCACCTCATCGCCACCAACATGGATATATGTTGATGGGAAGAGCGCACACACCTCGCCGAGGATATCCTCAATAAGGGTGTAGTTCGCCTCGTTGGTGGCACACACCACCGAACGAGTATCGTAGCCTAATGCAGCCGATGAATTATGGTCGGTATCGCATAATACCTCGGGATGTACCCTCGCAAGGCAATGGCTATGGTCTGGCAGGTCTATCTCGGGGATTATCTCAATATTACGTTGTGCAGCATAGGCGACGATATCCCTAATATCATCCTGAGTGTAGTAACCACCCCACTTCTTATTCCACTTGCCATAGCGTGCCCACACAGGACTGCCAACACCACGATAGCCACCCACCTTCGCGAGCTCGGGGTGCGACTTAATCTCTATACGCCACGCCTCGTCGTCGGTAAGGTGTAAGCGTAACGAGTTGATTTTGTGGTATGCCAACAGGTCGATAAACGACATCAGGTCACCCTTGCTCATCCACGTACGGCATACATCGAGCATAAAGCCGCGATGATTATAACGCGGTGCGTCGTTAATCACACACCCCTTGACAGTGCATGGCAGCACGAGGTTTGACGAGTAGACCTCGACAGGCAACAACTGAAGGAGCGTTGTAACGCCATTGAAGACACCTCCGTAGTCACCACCCACGATGGTGATACCCTCGGAGAATATACTGAGCTGGTACTCCTCGCTACCCAAGCGGCTATCGATAGCGAGATGAATATCACCATCCATAGCTGTGCCGATACCGAGCTTACTTGCGAGATACTCGCCAGCAGGGATAGCCCCCTTGTCGCAACTAATCTTTGTTTTATAGTTAATAGTGAAGCCCTTATCGGCCGAAGCATAGCTACGAGGAGCGGGCAGCAACGTTACACTCTGTGCCATAGCCACGCACGTAGCGCACACCGTAAATAGGAATAATACCAATCTCTTCATTTTGGGACAACTATTTTCTACAAATATAGCGAAAAAAGCTCAAACACACAAATAAACGTCGCTATAATCGAAATTTGTATTTTATATGTTATGATTTCAATTACACTAACAAAAAAAAACGGATGGGCAAATAAATATCCATCCGTTTTTGCTTTTGTATAAGAGTGAAAGACTACATATCTGTCTCGCCCTCCTCGTCAATCCAAGGTACGGTCTTCATGTCGTTGGTAGTCATTGCTGCCACCTGCTCATCGGTGAGCAATGCTGCCGCGCCATTCTCAAACTCGATATCCTCGAAGTCGCTGATGGTCAACTGGTATGAAGCGTAGTCGTCGGCATTACCGGCATAGTCCGAGCGCTGTGCGTAGATACCGTAGATAGCGGTGATGGTTGCCTTCTCGCCATCCTTACATACGTTGCGACGTGCAAAGCGCGAATAGCCACTTGTACGAAGTGCGTAGACACCATTCTCAGAGCATACCGTTGCATCGGGGTTATAGGTGAAGAGCACCGAGCCATAGAGGCTGCGGCCAGTAATCTCCTCCTTGAATGCCCAGTGGTACCACCCCTTAGATACGGTAGGACGTGGGTCGGTATACAACCAGCTTGGGTAGATATTCTCAAACGAGCCACTCTTGAGTGCGGGGTTGGTCACGCCATCCTGGTTAGGCACACCAGCGTAGCGGCACTGAAGACCCTCAAAGCGTATCAGACGGCCAAACATCAACTCGCGCTGCGACATCTGGAAGACCTTGCGTGTAATACCATTCTCATCGGTCTTATCCGTGCCGTAGAACTTACCCTCAAGCTCAACCTTTGCAGGGTCGAATACCGTCTCGTAGTTCTCAGGGGTTACTGTGATGATATCGACATTTGGAGAGTAGCGCTGCCACTCCTCAAATTCACCAACCTTAAGCTCGTCCTGGCGACCTGGGAAGACGTGCTGGTCGATAACCTCCTGAAGCTCAATATTTGAGTTAGCATAGAACTTATGCTCACCCGCCTTATTCCAAGACTCCGATGGCGCGCCACCCAACGACAACATCATACGATAGTTACCCAAATATAGACCTGTCAAGCGAACATAGACCCATGAGCCCTGCTTGTAGCGCAAGCCAACATTATTGTTTAGCTTAAGCTCGATACCCGAGGTCTCATCCTGAATGTAGAGCGACTTATAGACATTACCCTGCTCATCGTTGCTTGTCACCTTACCCTTGATATAGACATCGTGACCCACGAAGATATCCTCGCCAATGAGCTTGTAGATAGTATTGTTCCAGCCACTGTTGACACCCGTATTGCTAATAGTACCAAAGGCATACTTAAGCTCGGCGATGGTGATATGCTCCGCCTCGGGAAACATAGTCTCAAAATCCGCATTGCTCTCAATAGGCTCGCGAGCAGGAACATCGGTATAGTTCTCATAACAGCCAACTGTCATGAAAGCTATGGCAAGCAATCCAAAAAGTTTACCAAATTTCATAATTATAAATATTTTAGCTGTTAGAATCTAAAGTAAATGTTAAGATAGTAGTTAATACCATTCATATAGAAGTACTTCGAGTCGAAACGCGAATATGTCGTAGGCTTACGGATGATTGTCATCTCACCTTCGGCATTAGGGAAGATGATGGGATCAGAGATCTTATTTAGACGCATCTGCTCATAACCACCTGTGCGCACCTTCTGGTTGTTAAGAATGTTGTTGACCTGAAGGCTGAAGCCGAGGGTATACTTATACTTGATGCTCCAGTTCTTACCAATGCTTGCGCTCAAAGTATATGCATGACCAAGCTCCTCCTGTGCGCGAATATCGTCGATGACGCCAACAACATATGCCTTCTGGCGACCTGTTTCAAGGCTATTCCAGTCGTAGATACGCTTAATCTCGTCGGCCAAGTACTGTGTACGATACATTGGGTTCATCGAGAGGTACAAGCGATCGTAGTAGTTGAAGTCGATAGAGGCAAACCAGCTCTTAGGACCACGGAAGTTAAGACCTACGTTAATAGCTGTCTGAGGTGTGCTCTCGACCTTCATACCCTTCCAGTTTACAACGCTATTCACAACATCGGTAGCCGAGTTATCAATCATCTGGGTAAACTTAGGATTTGAGGTATAGATGTAGTCGCCATAGCTAACTGCACCCTGCAACGAAAGACCCCATGCGATAGGCACGCTCAAACCAAGCTCAACACCCATATAGCGCTTATCAATGCCCGACATAGCAAAGTTGGTAAACGAGCTCTGAGTATCGTCGTAGAACGAGATAACCTTCGACTGATCCATCATCTGAGTGTAGTATGCCGAGAGGCGAGCACGAATCCAAGGAGTGTTAAGGTTGTAGGTCACGTCGAAACCATAAATCTTCTCAGGCTTAAGACCTGGGGTAATCTGGTTACGTGTACGAGCCGATACAAACGCATTGTTGAAGGTAGGAGCGTTCTGCATGATAACACCATTGAGCTCAATAGAGTGAGCACCAGAGAACTGATAGCGAAGATTTACCTTACCACGATATGTAAGGTGGTTAATCTTATCGGAGTTACCAAACGATGTCAAGCCACGGTTATCGCCAGCATTCTCGTTAAGGAACAAGCCCTTCTCCCAGAGACCCTGACGCCACATGCTCGATAGACCAACCTCAGCACCGATATTTGCCGAAAAGCCACCAGCAGCAACCTCATACATAGCCCAAAGCTGACCCTGGCGAACGTGTGCGTAGTAGTCGTAGCCATACTTATCGCCCTCCTTAACAGCCTCGGCGTGGCCATGTTTTAGGTAGTACGCCATATTGTTCTGATAAGCAAGCTCATTGTCACCAAAGTCGCGCTCAGCGAACTTATCGACATCGAGCCAGTAGTCACCACCAAGCAGATCCTTAACCTCACTATAATACTCCGTGCGGTTTACGCGAGCACGGATACCTGCGGTAATCTTCGAACCCCCACGGAAGACGTGGTTGAGCTGTGCTGCAAAGTTATAGTCAATCTGGTCAGTATGTCGCTCCTCAATCATCGCAACTGAGCGGTGACTCTCGCCATACAACGTATTCTTATCGCCCATCTTATTGTCGCGGATAAGGCCGTCGAAGTCGATATAGCCATCCCAGTACTTGGTGTACTCCACCAACTTAGCGCGGTCGGTCTCAAGGTCGGTATCCGTAAACTGAAGAGGTAGATCGTTGGCCTCAGCAAAGTTATTAAGCATAGTACGACGAACCAAACGGTCACCATAGTATGATGGTAACTTACGGTAGTAGTCTGGACGTGGGTCCTCACCCTTATACCAAGTGAGTGCCGAGTAGCCGTTGAAGCCGAAGCGTACAGATGTTGCAACAGAGAGCGATGTGTTCTCCGAAATCTGCCAGTTATAGTTCAACATTGCAATAGGCTCGTGCATACGACGAACACGCGCATTGCGCTCCTCGCCATTCTGCAAACCGACATTTGGGTTGTAGTAGTTATCGCCCCAAAGGTCGTATGCCTCCTGCGTTGATGCCTGCTGAGCACCACGCTGGGTTGGAGCACCGAGGATGGTTGCCGAGAGGCGGTGGCGCGAATTAAATATCTTCTCTGCCGATGCGAAGTAGCCATAAGCGTTGTAGTATACACCATCTACATAGCCGTTGCCGCCCTGACGTGTAGAGAGCGAGAAGCCATACGACCAGCCGTTATCGAGCTGACCCGAAGCGTAGCTCACCATAACACGGAAGCGATAGAGCTGTGTAGAGTTAACAACGCTGGCACGAAAGCCCTTACGGAGCTGCGAAGCACGAGCATTGATGTTGGTAGTACCAGCAACACCACCCAAACCGAAGTCCGACATCTTCAAACCAGAGGTAATCTCCTGGTTACGTGTGGCATCGTTAAGGCCGCTCCACAACGACCATGGGCCATAGCTTGTCAAAGCGTCGTTAAAGCGGATACCGTTGAGGTATACATCCTGATACTGCGAGTCGTAACCACGCACATTGAAACGCATCTCCGAGAAGCGATACGAGGCGATGTTATTGAAGAGGTCCTTCGATGCCGATAGTGCCGAAGGCATACCCTGCGAGTCGCCTGCCGACTCTACATCGGTATCGAGCTCAGCAAATGCCGAGTCATCAATCTCAACAATGTGGGCAGGCACCATCACAACCTGCTGCATATCATGCACCAACTCCTTGACACGCACCATAAGCGAGAGATCCTCGAACTCAGGAGCGGTGAACAAGAGCTGATACTGACCAGCAGCGAGGCCCTCAATAACGAACTCACCATCTTGGTTGGTGGTGGTCTCAATACCCACGCCATCGACGGTAATAGCAACACCGCCTATTGGCTCGCGACCATCGCGCGACACAACAACGCCCTTCATACCTCCCGACTGTGCAAAGGCAGCGAGCGATATAGTGGCGCATAGGATAGTTAATAGAAATTTCTTCATACGATATATATTAAATTTACTTACCTATGTATATATATACGGGGAAGTGATCCGAGAAGCCGTTCTGGAAGTTATTGGTAACGAACGTACGCAATGGGTAGTCCTTATACTGGCCCTCCTGCTGAAGCATATAGGGGCGTCTAAAGATGTTACCATAGAACTTCTTACCCTTGATAAGCTTTAGCTTGCCTGGCTCATCGTTGACCAAGTTCTCTGTTACGCAGATGTTATCAAAGAGGTTCCACATATCCTGATATGCAAGCGTGCCGTGACCAGCACGAAGCATCTGGAAGAATGGGTTGAAGAAGTCACCCTCAGCAAGATCCTTCACCTTACCCTTAGCACCCATAACCTTAACGAGGCTGGCGTCGGTGGCATCGTCGTTGAAGTCACCCATGACGATAACCTTCGTATTGGGGTTCTCGGCCAAGAGCTTATCCTTAATCTCGCGAATCTGCTTAGCGCAAGCATCACGCTTGAACTGCGAAGCCTCCTTGCCACCGAGGCGTGATGGCCAGTGCGACACAAGGAAGTAGAATGGCTCACCCTCGATAGTACCCCACATCACCACAAAGTCTCGAGTGCGAAAGTCGGGAAGCTCCTCGACAACAAGCTTGATATTATCCGAGCCCTCAAGTTTGAAGACATCGGCGCGATACAAGAATGCAACATCGACACCACGAGCATCAGGCGAGTCGTAGTGGCAGATGCGATAGTTTGCACCCTTGAGCTTAGGCTGCGAGATAAGGTCCTCCAATACTGATCGGTTCTCGATCTCCGAGACGCCAATGACGATTGGATAGTCCTTCTGAATTGCCGCCATATCGAAGAGTACGCGCTCCATGTTCGTGAGCTTCTTCTGATACTTCGTCTCATTCCACTGCTTAATGCCATCGGGCGTAAACTCCTCGTCGTGAGTCTCTGGGTCATCGTAGATGTCGAAGAGATTTTCGAGGTTGTAGAATGCCACCATATATGGCTTATCCTGCGCTACGACAGTAGCCACAGAGACAACCATAACGGATAGAATCAACAATAATTTTCTCATAGTAGTTATTATTTAGTAATTATCATTTTGCTATTAGTATACGCCCCACTCCGAAGGCACAGCCGTACCCTTAACCTTCTGCTCAATCGAGTCATCAATCATCGGGAAGAAGGTAAATCCCGTCTTCTGCTCCAACTCGGCCACCGATATGCAATCGGCAGAGGTAATCGAGGTATCCTCGCCCGTATTCTTATGCTCCATCCAGAAGACAATGGCACGCAACTGGTTAGGGTCGGTAATCTCGTCGATACGCTTACCCGTATTACCCTTCTTCGTACGCAACAACGCCTTGTAATAGTGCGTTGGCGTTGGGCACTGGTTACCAGAGCGGTCTGTGGTAGCACCATCTATCGACGAGTGGTGCAGACCGTCGAAGTAGGCACCCGTAACGACGTAGAGCGTATCGTTGCACGACATATTACGCACACGACCCTCCAACACGCCCCACTTATTCTGATTGAAGCTATACTGCTGAGGGGTCATATTCGTAGCGTAGAACGTCTGGTCCATCATCTGCTGCGAGCACTTACGATCTGCCGCCGGGAGCTGATGGCCACGGTCATACCAGCCATTATACGACTTAGTAAGGTTTGCCTGCACCTCATTATCCACATCAGGGTCGTAGCCAAACGAGCTATAATTACGGTTACCCTCGCCCGACATATGCGAGCTATGTAGCGGGTAAGCCACCCACAACGAGGCACGCACCTTAGGATCGAAGCAATAGGTGTAGTTACGTGCATTATCCTTGAGACCTAATTTACCGTAGTGTGTATTGAAGATATAGTCGTTCTCCTTTTTGCACAAAGGCAGCTCCGCCCACTCACGGCTAAATGCTATCGAGCTATCATAGCTCTCCTGCGTAAAGAATAGCGAGAATGTGCCACCATACGAGAAGTCGACATATACATTTGCCTCGCGGCTCTCGCCCGAATCGTTCTTCGAGAAGTAGATGTAGACAACCTTATCGGTGCTATCCATAACGCCCTCAATTTGGTTGCTGCCATCCGAGAAGTGCGCCCAATCATCGCCAACAGACTGAATGGTGATTTGATAAGACGTACCCTGTTCTGCTCTTAACACAACAGCGCAATTCTTACTATCACCCTTTACAGTCTCTGTGTTTATATAGGCCTGGCTCTCAATACGGCCATCGTTCTTCTCGCATCGCACAGTCGATATAGCAACCACCATAAGGCTCAATATCGCCATAACGCTCCACACACACTTCTGCATAGTTAAAAAAGTTTTGTTAGAGATTAACCCCTCGCCCGCTTGGGTGGGACTACCCCACCCAAGCATTCGGCGACGAGATATTTAGTATTACTCAGCGAGAGTGATTGTTACACTCTTAAAGCGCACCTGTGCAGATGCTGTAAGCTCAACAGAAGAGGCAGATCCAGTCCAAGTAGTACCTTCTACACTACCCACGTTTGAGGTAAAAGGACCTGTCTTACCTCCATATGTCTCGAACTCAATCTTAGTCATAGTCTTGCTACCAGCATCAATAGTCATCACATCACCCTGATAGAAACGAATACCCGCATCAGAAGCATTGTAATTAGATGCATTGCTATTTACTTTTGAGAATGAGAATGTATAATCACCAAATGTGTAGCTCTTAGCTGTGCCATCTGTATTAACAATCTCCTCCGCAGCTGAGAAATAGTCAGCCATTGTCAAAACTACCACATCTCCATCACCAGGAGTTGGCTCTGGCTCTGGAGTCTCGCCACCAGCATTACCAAAACGCTCTCCACTTAGACCAGCATAGTCAGAGGTCTGAGCAAAGATAATCTGCATGTTGCCGTTGTTGATAGATGAGATACCCTTAAGTGTACCAGCACCCTGAGCTACAGTCTCTGTGCCGTATGAAGCGTACTTAGACGAGAATACTACGAAGCTATTGCCATTAGCATCCTCCATAGTGATAGAGGTGTGTGCGCCACCCATAACCCATGTCTTTGTAAGGTCTGCAGAGGCAACCTGAACACCCTCAAGAGCGATATACTGGCCCTCATACTTGTTAGCGAGGAAGTCAGCCATAGATACAGTTTTAGCCTCTACTGCGTTATCAGTAGAAACAACAGTAATCTTATCCAAACCTACGCCGCTAACCTGAACAGCACCATTGTACGAGCCGAGAGTAGCAGTTGTAAGATCGATCTTAACCTTAGTACCAAAAGCAAACTCGTGGTTAGCTGCAAGGTAGAACTGCAAAGCACCAGTCTCATCCTGAACATAGAGACCCTTCTTTGAGGTAAGGTTGTTGAGATCCATATTAGAGATTACAACGCCCTCGATAACGCCACCGATAGTTGCGCCATTGCCCTTAGCCAAGACATCAGCAATAGTCATTGTGTCGCCAGGAGTTGGCTCTGGTTCTGGCTCTGGAGTCTCACCGCTACCAGCAGTGTGTGAGATATAAGTAGCGTTCTTACCCTGAGGAGTACCGTTGTACGATGTACGAACAGTTTGAACAGTAATAGTATCACCAATCTTCACACCAGAAGCAGTCCAATACTTGTTACCATCCTTGTCCATAAGACCATAGATAAGAACTTCGCCAGTCGCATCCTCAAGATAGAAGTTACCGTAGAGAGTATCATTCTCATTGTTCTCACGATACATACGAGTAATCACACCTGTAAGCTCGTAGATAGTTGAATCCTCAGCAGCTGCCAAGAACTCAGCAACAGTAGCCTTAACTACACCTGGCTCTGGAGTTGGAGTGTCGTTGCCGCCCTCATTGCCGATAGGCTCATCGGTAAGCTTAACACCGCAAACGATAGCACGACCGCTGGTCTCGTTTGAAACTACCGAGAACGACTCATCAGTAGAGAACTCGATAGTAGATGTAGCAGTCAAGCCGGTAAGCTTCACTGAGTAGTGGTCAGTATCAGCAAATGCCAAAGCATCATAAGGAGGATTGCTTGTAGCGCCAGCGTTAGCGGCAGGAGTCAAGCTCTGAGCAGCACCTCCATCAACACGATAGTAGAGAGTAGCGCTCTTATCCTTCCAAGCCACAGCATAGAAGTTTAGATACTTGTCGCCAGATACGCCCAAAGCAGCCGACTTGAAGTAACCACTCTTCTTACCAGTACCAAGCTTGAAGCCTGTTGCAGCGCTGCCGTCGATAGTTGTAGTACCGAGGCTGTAAACGCAATTTGTCGAGTCATCAGTTGAGCATACGAATGGAGCATCCGAAGCATAAGGGCCCTCAGCAGGCTCTGGTTCTGGCCCTGGAGTCTCACCGCTACCAGCAGTGTGTGAGATATAAGTAGCGTTCTTACCCTGAGGAGTACCGTTGTACGATGTACGAACAGTTTGAACAGTAATAGTATCACCAATCTTCACACCAGAAGCAGTCCAATACTTGTTACCATCCTTGTCCATAAGACCATAGATAAGAACTTCGCCAGTCGCATCCTCAAGATAGAAGTTACCGTAGAGAGTATCATTCTCATTGTTCTCACGATACATGCGAGTAATTACACCTGTAAGTTCGTAGATAGTTGAATCCTCAGCAGCTGCCAAGAACTCAGCGACAGTTACCTTCTTAGCCTCAGATGGCTGTGGAGCCTCGACGTTATCAAGGTCGATAGTCTGACCACCATTACCAGTGTAGAGCTTAACGTCATCGAGACGATATACGCTTGCTACCGATGCAGCAAACTTGAGGTAGAGAGTCTCAGGAACTGCGTTCAAAGTGAACTCTGCGGTAGCAACGTTCCAGCGGCCTCCCTCAGTACCAGCAAATGTATACTCCTTAATCTCAGCCCAAGCGTTGCCATCCTTAGATACGTAGATGCGGAACTCCTCTGTCTTGAATGTGCTGTCGCCATCCTGGGTATACTTCTCCGAACCAAAGGTAAGCTTAAGGTTAGTTTGACCAGCCTCCAATGTGATGTTGTTCACCTGGAAGTATGCCGATGAGCCAAAGAAGATGTTGTTCAAGCCAGAGCCAGCGTAGTCTGAGTACTGGCTATCCGATGTAGAGTTAGCACGTACAGATACGCCCTTACCAGAGTAAGTTACATTCTCAGCTGCAGGACCCTCCTGGTTAGCGAACTGTGGGAACTGATCGATGTATGGCCATGATGAACCAGAACCATAGGTCTGGGTAGCCTCCTCGCCATCGAAGTCGTCGCTATAAAGCAACTTCTCCTCTACTGTGGGAGTCTCAGTAGCAGACTGAGATACGGTCACCTTCTCGGTGTCCCAAGCGCCATACTCCTTATGCAATGCGATAACCTTAACAACGGTTGTACGCACAGCACCTGTGTCATTAGCTGACACCGCTACTGTAACAGTAGCATCACCCTTACCAGCGGCAGGAGTTACAGTAACCCAATCAGCATCGGTCTCGACCTTCCAATCAGCGTTGGCCTTAACCTCAATTGTCTGGTTACCCTCCTCGTTGGTGAAGTTCAATGATGTAGCCGACACCTCTACCGAAGGATCAGCAACAACATCATCACCCTCCTTCTCGCATGCTACGAAGCTAAGAGCAGCACCCATAAGCATCGCAACAGCAAAGAATGACTTGAAAAGTTTGTTTGCCATAATTTAAATGTTTAATTAAGTTAATTAATAAAAAGTTAAAAAGTATGTTCCAACATTCATATATCTCTTATAGAGATATAGCATGCAAATATACGATATAATTTTCGAATTGACAAAATTAAATAGTACTACTACCAAGATTACATTATCAATCGGCCATATATCAACACTGCAAATGTATTCAATCGAAATGCGATACGCAATAGCACAATTAAAATGTGACCGAAATTTAACCATTTTGAAACGACCCACATCCTCTAAATGCGAGGTACACATCATTAGGTATTGTATTTTTCGCGACAAAATTGTATATTTGCAAATGAAAACATTTGTATTGCTATGGCAGTAGACAGAAACATGCGCAACATCGAAAGCGACAAGGAGTTTGAGAGTCGCATACGCCCACAACAGCTTCAAAACTTTGCGGGTCAAGATAAGATTGTTGCCAACTTAAAGATATTTATCAAGGCCGCCCTGATGCGTGGCGACTCACTCGACCACGTGCTTCTACACGGCCCTCCAGGACTCGGTAAGACAACACTTGCCAACATTATCGCCAACGAGATGGGGGCACAGCTAAAGGTTACATCAGGCCCCGTACTCGACAAACCAGGCGACTTGGCAGGCCTACTTACGAACCTTAACCCTGGCGACGTGCTATTCATTGACGAGATACACCGCCTAAGCCCCATTGTCGAGGAGTATCTCTACTCGGCGATGGAGGACTACAAAATAGACATCGTCTTGGACAAGGGTCCCGCGGCACGAAGCATACAGATTGAGCTTGCGCCGTTCACACTTGTAGGAGCTACAACGCGCAGTGGTCTTCTCACATCGCCGCTACGCGCTCGCTTCGGAATTACCTGTCACTTAGAGTATTACGACGCCCCAGTATTAGCGGGTATCGTAAAGCGCTCGGCAGCAATTCTCGATATCTCGATAGACGACGATGCAGCACTCGAGATAGCCCTACGCTCGCGAGGCACTCCCCGTATTGCCAACGCCCTATTGCGTCGTGTGCGCGACTTTGCGATGGTCGAGGGTGAGGGACATATCGACGTCGACATCACCCGCATAGCACTTGCTGCGCTCAACATTGATGCTCGCGGCCTCGACCAGATGGATAACAAGATTTTGGCAACAATAATCGAAAAGTTTAACGGTGGCCCCGTGGGTCTCAACACCGTAGCAACAGCCGTAAGCGAGGAAGCTGGAACGGTTGAGGAGGTATACGAGCCATTCCTCATCAAGGAGGGTTTTCTCAAGCGAACACCACGCGGCCGTGAGGCGACAGAGCTTGCATATCGCCACCTCGGTTACGCATACGGCAGCAGCGAGGAGCAGTCGCTATTTTAGGCTATCGTAGCGCACAAGACCTCAACAAACAAAAAGACCGAGCCGTGTGGCTCGGTCTTTTCTTTGCAGTGCAAATTGTAAATTACGGTAATGATGCAAAAAGCGGCGCTTGGGATAATAAATAAGTAACTGAATATTTGTAAATTACAGCGATATTTTAGAGATTAGTAGAAAATGTTTTCTACTAATCTCTATTTTTATGTCAAAATCT
>SUZK01000002.1 GCA_015059955.1 Rikenellaceae bacterium | reverse complement strand
CACTGCTGCCTCCCGTAGGAGTCTGGTCCGTGTCTCAGTACCAGTGTGGGGGGTTAACCTCTCAGTCCCCCTATGTATCGTCGCCATGGTGAGCCGTTACCTCACCATCTAGCTAATACAACGCATGCCCATCTCTAACCGCCGGAACTTTCAACTCCAAAGGATGCCCTTCAAAGTATTATGGGGTATTAGTACCAATTTCTCAGTGTTATCCCCCTGTTAAAGGTAGGTTGCATACGCGTTACGCACCCGTGCGCCGGTCGCCGTCAAATCCGTATTGCTACTTCATCACGCTGCCCCTCGACTTGCATGTGTTAAGCCTGCCGCTAGCGTTCATCCTGAGCCAGGATCAAACTCTCCATTGTAAAAAATTTAAAATGTATTGTTAGAGTCCTGACTGTTTCAATTTTTCCTAAAAGGAAATTGACAGATAAATACTACACTTTTCTCTCAATATAAAAACCAGTAAATCAAAGAACCATTTTCGGTCACTCTCGAACCTCATTTTTTGAGGTGGGAAAGTGGTGCAAAGGTAAGGCAAATATTTTGAACCACCAAATTTTTTGGAAACTTTTTTCAAAAATATTTTTCTAAGAACCTTTTTCGCTCGTCGCCGTTTTAGAGGCGAAAGCGGGTGCAAAGATAAAACACATTTTTGAAACTACCAAACATTTTTGGAACTTTTTTCAAAATTATTTCTAAGAACCTCTCTGCATGCATCCAGAACGCATCTTATCGTCTGATTGCGGCTGCAAAGGTAGCGCTTATTTTTTATTCTCCAAATATTTTAAAAACTTTTTTTAGCAATATTTCACGCATCATATTGCAACTAACCACACAATCAGTAAGTTATATGATGAACTTTTTTTTTGAGGCACGTCTGCGCTTATATTATATATAGGTATAGCCATTATTTGTCACAAATGACAGGCGTGGCACCCTCATTGTCATGGCATAACGGCACATATTATTCGCACATCTACCACCCTATTTTGCTCGTTTGGTCGTTTATTAGACCCCATAAGTAGAGAAAAACACAAGGTTGAACAATTTTCGATATACCCCACACGTTATATTGGCACGAGTATTGTACATTACTCGTACAGCTACGCCGCCAAAACGACGTAGTTAGGTTTCTTCATTTATTTAAGTTTGGGTTAGTAGTTTTTACAGAATTTGTTTCTGGAAGGCGAGCGGCAGTCGTGAGACTCCCGCTCGTTCTTTTTTATGACAAATTCTGTAAAAACTACTGACTGCTCCCACGGCGTGGCAGAGTAACCTGCGAGGTGTGATGTATGGCGCGTTGCGTTGCAACATATAGGCTGTGAAGCATCGTTGCCATTTGTGAGCAAGCTCTCACAGCACGATACCTCACAGCCTACGCCTATGGCGTCCGCCAAACATCACCACTCTACGCTCTGCGCAAACCTTAAGGAGAGTTAGTAGTTTCTAAAGGTGTTCCGCTACGCTACACATAAGTAGTTTTACAGAATTTGTTTCTGGAAGGCGAGCGGCAGTCGTGAGTAGTATAAAATAACAAACCGCTAAAATACTTAGCGGTTTGTTATTTTATAGGCGACTCTTAATAATTCTTGCCCAATCGGGGATCTCGCCTCTAGACTCTTTATACACCTTACCGTCTACTGTTCTAAATAGTGGTCGAGCGTCACAATTCTCCGCAGAATTATCGTAGAGATAGCAACGATCAACAATGCGAGCCACCTCAACACAATTAGCGATAGACAGATTATAACGAGAGATTATTTTAGATATTGGTACATCGTGACCGCCCTGCATAACTCGTCGAGCAATACGCGATGCGTTTATCGTGGGCGACTCCGTACACACAAAGAACACCCTAACAAAGAAACCAGCCGCCTTTGCCCTGCGGATATAATCGACCTTATCTTTGCGCGAAAGTACCGTTTCGAAGATAAGACTCTTACCCTCTTCAAGAGATTTTTCGCGCAACGCCTCACAGTAAGCGATAGACTTCTTAACAGCTTCCGCCGAGTTCCAATCACCAAAACGCTCCTGTGCCACTATATCAGGATTGATGTAAACAGCATCCTCCATCCACTCGTGGCGCAGTATCTGCTCGGTTACAGTGGTCTTGCCAGATCCATTTGGTCCAGCAATAACAATCATAACAGGTTTGTGATTACTTACCATCGCCACACTCGTAATCAGCTAAATTATCCGACACCAACTGCTCTAACTCTGCGCGGAATTTCGCATCAGCCTCGGCACTACGACGACGAGCCTCCTCGCCCGCAGCGTGCATCAACGCTTCAAGCTGCTCATCCGTGGGCTCCTCAACGCCTGTAAGACGATATTTTTTCAACTCCTGTTCCGACATAATGAGAATTATTGATTTCTGCAAAGTTAGCAATTATTGAGCAAAATACAAACGCTCACTATATTTTCTTGCTCTGCTCAAACCTTAAAGAACGTTAGTAGTTTCAATAGGTATTTTGCTTACGCTACATAAAAAGAGTTTATTCAATTCAGTTCTGAGGGTATAGGCGGCAGCTGGGAAGCTCCCGCCTATTACTTTGTTTATTTATGTAAAAACTATGACGGTTCTCGCGGCGGCTCGGAAAAGCTATTATATTAACCAGTTACAAATCGGTGGCTATCATACTTAAATCAACATATTTAAGTGCCAAACCAGCTGAAATCGTTTCACTATTGGGGTACATCATATTATCGTATCCCGACTTATAGTGATATTCCAAGGTTATTGTTCCAATAAGTGTACGCCAAGTAATGTACTTTCTGGACGCACTGCTACCAGTGATTGTTTGAGGATCACCATATTTAGCAGACAAACTATGCACTAATGAATTATATGCATCTTTAATTTTTTGAGCGTCTATTTTTGCGTTAGCAAAACCCACTGCATCATAATGATATGTTCCAATAGCGTTATTCATTTGATAATAGACCTCAAATAGTTGATTGTTCTTAAATTTAAAAAACGAATAGCCATCAAATATAACACCCCCGACATTAATATCTTCAAGACTAATATAATCGATGCCATTGTTGGATGATTCTTTGTAATTGTTGCCCTTGCTTTTTAAGACCGCAGCTACCTCAGATTTTGATTGTCCCATAGTCACTCCGCTGGTTGAAAGTTTTTGCTGAGCATACGAATAGGATGCAAAGACTGATACCATAATTAGCAAAAAAAACTTTTTCATAATACTATAAATTTTAAGTTAAACAATAATATTCATTGCCGCAGATAGCAACCGTTTAACTTAGAATCAGGAGAATACCTACAAAAAGAAACGTGGGTAGTGCCTATCGGAAGAAGGGACGACCAAGTACCCATACGAACATAAGCACACCCACGCCATAAGGCGTGAGCATTTAATGTGCCTATTGTCTGTTCGTTTAATAATTTTGGTCGTTTTACTTCACGAAACAATAGCCCTAAATGCCATCTAAATCATTGCGTATTCCGCAATGGTAGTACAAATATAATAAATATTTCCTAATCGACAAGGGGGTGGTTGGGATTTATTTTCTTGATATTTAGAGAACTTAGGAAATTAGGAAGACTAAGGAAGTTAGAGTATATTGCTGCAGTTTCCTAAATTGCTCAGAATATAACAACGAGGCCGGCTAAAATTTTTAGTCGGCCTCGATTAATTTATGCTATCAATATGCGGTTACTCAACCACGATAGCGGGCTGCTCTGCCTTAAGCTCTTCGTAGAACTTGGCAAAGACACTCATATAGTAGGGGTATAACCACAGCATAGGTATAAAGAGTAGCACTGCCGACAATATCACAAGGCCAAAGTAGCCCAACCATATAAGGAACAAATCCATCTTATGGCCATCCATCATCTTCATACTCGCGCAGATGGCCTCCTCGCCCGACATATCGGGGTTATCGAGAAGGATGTAGGGCGCCATAGAGTATGAGAGCGCCTTGATGATACCAGGCACGATAAGCAGCAGCGACCACAGGAAGGTATATACAGCCGTGAGAACGCCGAGGACTATGCTACGAAAGTATAGCGGCGAGCTGAAGGCACAAAACATATTCTCCAGCTTCAACTCCGAGCCTCGCACAAAGTTCAAGAACGACGCACTAATACCCAAGCTAAGAGGCAGGCCTACAAAGATGTTCAACGCCGTGAACACAAAATCCCATGCATCATAGTTATTATCGTTCGCTGCATTATGCGATGATATGGCACCTACCAAGATACCGCTTACCAGCGCAAAGATAACAGCACTGCCCCAGTTGCCCGACAACCTCGCGCGAGCATCCTCTCTAATCTCCGAATTTGTTTTCATATCTGCGATTATTTACCTAATTTGCAATACAACGACTATGCAAATATACAAAAAATAGAGCCATCGACAATGCAGACTGCTCTAAAAATTGAGATACACGTAACACCTATACTATACAGGACAACGCTCGGCAGCTTCAAGTAGCACCGTAACTCCAATCTCTTTTCTAAAGGGGTTAGGCTTGGCCTATCGCAAAAGAGACTATCACGGGATAGTACACGAAGTACAGCCTACGATGGTTTACACTTTTGGGATGCGCCGCAGATTGCGCCTTATCACAAGAAATAAATTTGTTGTCAGAAGGGGTTAGGCTTGGTCTATCGCAAAAGAGACTACCACGGGATAGTACACGAAGTACAGCCCGTGGTAGTCTACTTTTTGGGATGGGCCGATAATGACCCCTTATCACAACAAATTACTTGGCATAAGATACAGAACGCGTCTCACGTATCACGGTAATCTTCACCTGTCCAGGATATGTCATCTCGTCCTGAATCTTCTTAGCAATGTCGTGTGATAGTGCCTCAGACTCCTGATCAGAGAGCTTGTCGGCACCCACGATAACGCGGAGCTCGCGGCCCGCCTGGATAGCGTAGGTCTTGACAACACCTGGGTAAGAGAGGGCGATACCCTCCATCTCCTTGAGGCGCTTGATATACGACTCGACAACCTCGCGACGAGCACCTGGGCGAGCACCAGATATAGCGTCACACACCTGGATGATAGGCGCGATGAGCGATGTCATCTCTGTCTCATCGTGGTGAGCACCGATGGCGTTACATACGTCGGGCTTCTCCTTATACTTCTCGGCGAGCTTCATACCGATAATTGCGTGTGGCAACTCTGGCTCGTCATCGGGCACCTTGCCAATATCGTGAAGAAGACCTGCGCGGCGTGCTGCCTTAGGGTTAAGTCCAAGCTCTGCGGCCATGATACCTGCGAGGTTTGCAGTCTCGCGAGCGTGCTGCAAGAGGTTCTGGCCATATGACGAGCGGTACTTCATCTTACCGATAAGACGGATAAGCTCAGGGTGTAGACCGTGAATACCGAGGTCGATGGTGGTACGCTTACCAACCTCAATAATCTCCTCCTCGATCTGCTTCTTAACCTTTGCCACAACCTCCTCGATGCGTGCTGGGTGGATACGGCCATCGGTAACAAGCTGATGCAGAGCAAGACGTGCTATCTCGCGACGTACGGGGTCGAAGCCCGAAAGGATGATAGCCTCAGGGGTGTCGTCGACGATAATCTCGATACCTGTGGCTGCCTCCAAGGCGCGTATATTACGACCCTCGCGACCGATGATACGGCCCTTAACCTCGTCTGACTCGATATTGAATACCGTTACAGCATTCTCGATGGCGGTCTCGGTAGCTACGCGCTGGATAGATGCTACGACGATACGCTTAGCCTCCTTCGTTGCCGAGAGCTTAGCCTCCTCGATGGTCTCAGCGATATATGCTGCGGCATCGGCCTTGGCCTCGTTCTTCATATTCTCGATAAGTACATTCTTAGCATCCTCCGAGCTCATGCCCGAGATCTGCTCGAGGCGTGCATTCTGCTCCTTGATTACTGCTGCAAGCTCCTCCTTGCGTGCCTCAACGCCCTGCATCTGCGCCTCGAGCTGCTCCTTGCGGCGGTCGAGCTCCTGGCTACGCTTGTCGAGGTCGCGCTCCTTATGCTGGAGGTTTGCCTCTATCTGCTTTGCGCGCTGCTCGCTCTGCTGGAGCTTCTGGTTGCGCTCGTTGACATGGCGGTCGTGCTCACTCTTAAGCTGAATGAACTTCTCCTTAGCCTGCAACATCTTCTCTTTCTTTATCATTTCGCCGTCTGCCTCTGCCTTTTCGACGATGGCCTTAGATCGCGCACGAGCTGCAAGGTAGGCACCACCGCCACCTACAACAGCTCCGACAACGACACCGACGATTGTCAATGTAATGCTCATAATTAAGTAGGTTTTATATATATAGTTTAACGTGTAACAAAAAAAACCGCAGAGACTCCTTAACTTGTTTGACGAATCCTGAGATAAGTCATAGGTGGGGCTCCGAGGCACGCAACAGTCCACTGGTGACGCCTAAGCGCCACACCCCGAGGGGTTGAGGCCTTGTTTTGTGGCTTTACTCGAGAGTTGTCCCAATGTAATATTAGTTGTACAGATCGCAAAGCTTTTAAGGAATCCATGCGGGATAAATTATCTATGTAAAGAACGATGACACTTATGCGGTGTGTCGCCCATAACTACCAGTCGGAGTTGTATCATGGAGTATAGCAATAATCTTGCCTAAGGGTTATCGCTTCACGTAGCCCTTTATGCGCTGCTCTATGGCCTGCAACTCCTCAACATCGGCATCACCCAACGCCGACTTACGCTCCGAGGTAAGCACCTCAATGGAGTAGCGCAGTGCCGCCAGCGCCAGACGATCTTGAATATCCATTTTTGCTATCTTCGAGTACTCAGCCACCTTATCGTTGATACGGCGTGCTGCCTCGAGATATAGCTCCTCCTTGGCCTCATCGATGGACATCTGGTAGCTCTTGCCAGCTATCGACAACGATATTTTTATCTTACCCTCTGCCATCGTTTAGTTACTCTCTTGTTGTTGTTTAATGGCGGCAATGCAACGGTCAACCTCCCGCAATAAACTGTTGACACGCGCACGCGCACGCTCCACACTGCCATCATCACCGCGCATCACGCAGGCTAACTCCAAACGCTTGATGGTGTTCTCCTGCTCACGCAGACGCTCCTGAAGGCGATGACGCTCCGCACGAAGCTCGTCACGCTCCTTAACCAACGAGCGGCACTCCTCCGAGATACGCTCATGGTCGGCGATAAGACGATCGACCTCCGTAGCGAGACTTTTAATTATATCCTTCTGAGCCATAATGAGGGCAATAAATATATTTACTCCTCAAAGATAAGTATTTTTTATTGAATATCAAAATTTTTCGAACAAAAGAGTTCATCGCAACGCGATTTAGGGGCCCGATTAAATAACAATATGGGGAGCATACAACATTTAAGTCTCTGCTCCCCACATCCTATCTACCCTAACGCACATTAAGCTTCGAGACGCGCGTAGAGGTCGTAATCTTCGCAATCGGTGATGGTAACCATATAGAAGCGGCCACGCATAAGGCGCTTGCCACAACTGTCAATGATAATCTCCTGGTCGACCTCAGGTGAGTCGTACTCCGAGCGACCGATATAGAAGTCACCCTCCTTACGGTCTATAATCACGCGCATCTGCTGACCCACGCGACGCGCATTATTCTCCAACGAGATACGCTCCTGAAGGCGCATGATGCGGTCCACGCGACTCTGCTTGACATCATCCTCAACATCATCCTTGAGGCGTGTTGCAGAGTATGTGCCCTCCTCCTCGGAGTAGGCGAATACACCCAAGCGGTCGAACTTCGTGTCGCGCACGAACTCCATAAGCTCGGCAAAATCCTCCTCCGTCTCGCCAGGATAGCCAACAAGAAGTGTTGTGCGCAGTGCAATATCGGGGATGGCGCGACGTAGCTTCTCAACAAGAGCCACAGCATCAGCCTTAGTATGACGGCGCTTCATCGCCGTAAGCTGATTATCCGAGATATGCTGGAATGGTATATCTAAGTAGCGACAAATCTTCTTCTCGCGTGCCATAACCTCGATAACTTCATCGGGGAACTCCGTAGGATAGGCGTAGTGGAGACGTATCCACTCCAAGCCCTCGATACGACATAGGCGCTCTAACAGCTCGGCGAGCTTACGCTCACCATACAGGTCGACACCATAGTATGTCGTATCCTGAGCGATAACCATAATCTCCTTGACGCCCTTAGCCACAAGAGCCTCAGCCTCAGCCACAAGGGTCTCCATGGGCACCGACTTATGGCGACCACGTATAAGAGGTATGGCGCAGTAGCCACACATCCAGTTACACCCCTCCGAAATCTTCAGGTAGGCGTAGTGCGACGGCGTGGATAGCTCACGCTTGGTCTCATTCTCGGCACGATACTTAGCGCCGAGGCGCTCGACAATACCCGCCCAGTCGTTGACACCGAAGAAGTCATCCACCTCAGGCAGCTCGGGGCGTAGCTCGTCGGCATAGCGCTGCGAGAGGCAGCCCACAACGAAGAGCTCCTCAATCTTACCACTAAGCTTAAGCTGCGCGGCACGTAGTATGGTGTCGATAGACTCCTGCTTGGCATCGCCTATAAAGCCGCACGTATTGATTACAACCACCTCAGCATCCGTGCGGTCGCTATCGAAGACAACCTTGTAGTCCATCGCCGTAAGCTGCGCCGCGAGGTGCTCCGAGTCTACGGTATTCTTCGAGCAGCCAAGCGTGATGATATTTATCTTTTTCATAGCACTCGATTTACTGCTTAGCATCGCCAAACAAGGCGCGCACAAACTCGTGGCGGTCAAACATCTTGAGCTGGTCGATGCCCTCGCCAATGCCTATGTAGCGCACCGGAATATTAAACTTATCGCTGATGCCGATGACAACACCACCCTTAGCCGTGCCATCGAGCTTCGTGATGGCGAGCGATGTCACTTGTGTAGCCTCGGTAAACTGCTTGGCCTGCTCAAAGGCATTCTGTCCCGTAGAGCCATCCAAGACGAGCATCACCTCGTGGGGCGCGTCGGGGATAACCTTCGACATCACGTTACGAATCTTGGTAAGCTCCTTCATAAGACCCACCTTGTTATGAAGACGACCAGCAGTGTCGATGAGTACCACATCGGCGCCATTGGCTACTGCCGAGCGCAACGTGTCGTAGGCAACGGATGCTGGGTCTGAGCCCATATCCTGACGCACCATCGTCGCGCCAGCCCTATCGGCCCATACGCCAAGCTGGTCGATGGCTGCAGCACGGAACGTATCGGCAGCACCTATATATACCTTGCGGCCAGCCTTCGTAAGCTGCGCTGCAAGCTTACCGATAGTCGTTGTCTTACCTGCACCATTGACACCCACAACCATCATAACATAGGGCATACCCTCCTTAACCTCGATGCCAAAATCCTTTGTCGAGCGGTGCGACTCCTCCATAAGCGAGGCTATCTCGTCGCGAAGGATAGAGTGAAGCTCCGAGGTATTCATATACTTATCCTTAGCCACGCGCTGCTCGATACGGTTGATAATCTTAACAGTTGTATCAACGCCTACGTCCGACGTTATGAGCATCTCCTCAAGGTCATCGAGCACATCTGCATCTACGGTTGTACGGCCAGCAATAGCACGCTTGAGTTTACCGAAGAAGCCCTCCTTGGTCTTCTCCAATCCCGACTCAAGCTCCTTGCGCTCAGCCTCTACGGCAGCCTGCTCCTCCCTCTGTTCGCGAGCCTCGACAGCCGCAGCCTCTTCGGGGGTTAGCGTCTCGACACTCTCCGCAGGGGTGTCTACACTCTTCTTCTTTTTGAATAAGTCAAAAAATCCCATATCTATTCTCTGTTTTAGTTATTATCGTCGTATAGCAAATATCTCTTTCGCTGCTCCTTGAATGCCTCGACATCCTCTGCCCAGCGGGCCTCAATCTCGGCTGCCGAACACCCCGCGATAATCATCTCGCGCACCCACGACACACCAATAAGTTTCTCGAACATCGGCGTGAAGAACTTATCACCCATGCCGAGGTCGTCGTACGCATCAACGACATAGCTAAGGTCTATGCCCTCGCTCCATATATACTCATCGTCAAGCTCGCGGAGGTCGACACCATAGCATAGCTTACCACTATGTGGGGGTGTTGCCGAGCCAGCATTAGGCTGTGGCGTGAAGCTAAAGAAGCGCTCCTCCATGTCGGGGTGGCCATATATCTCGAACGGAGCCTCCGTACCACGCCCCATGCTCACCACCGTACCCTCAAAGAGACAGGTCGAGGGGTAGAGGTATATGGAGTGTTGCGTGGGAAGGTTGGGTGATGGCGCTATGGGCAAAATATAGTGCGTCGAGTGGTCATAGTTTCTACACCTAACGACTCTAACATCAGCACTCTTTGCCCACCCCTCGCCTACGGCCATCATGGCTATCTCGCCCATAGTTAGGCCATGCACAACAGGGATAGGCAACCACCCTACACCCGACTTATACTTCATGTCGAGTATCGGACCATCGACATAGTGTCCATTGGGGTTTGGTCTATCTAATACTATGACACTGCATCCAAAGTCGGCGCAAGCATCTATCATGCGTATCATAGATATATAATAGGTATAGAACCTAAGTCCCACATCCTGCATATCTACGATAAGCACATCGAACGAGCGCATCACCTCATCCGAGGGGCGTTGTGTATTACCATTGTAGAGCGAGAGTATCGCCACTCCCGTGGCCTCATCTACCGAATTTGAGACCTTAGCACCAGCCTCCACCCTACCGCGAAAGCCATGCTCCGGAGCGAAGATACCCACAAGGTTGACACCCTCGCGGTGGAGCATATCAACAACGTGCTCCTCATCGCTATACATCGCCGTATGGTTCGCTAACACCGCCACGCGCTTACCCTCGAGAAGTGGCAAATACTCCTCGGTATGTGTCGCGCCCACCATCACCTCTTGTGCCGAGGCGACGAATGTTATCATCAACGATAAAACGGTAATATATAGCCTTTTGAGTCTCATATTTCGGTTAGTATTGAAGTAGATACTCCTTGATAAATGCATCGATGTCGCCATCCATCACCGCATCAACATTCGATGTCTGGTAGCCTGTGCGGTGGTCCTTGACACGGCGGTCATCGAAGACGTAGCTACGTATCTGCGAGCCCCACTCTATGCGCTTCTTCGTGGCCTCGAGCGCCTGCTGTGTTGCCATACGCTTGTCCAACTCTCGCTGGTAGAGCTTCGAGCGCAAGATGCGCATAGCATTCTCGCGGTTCATAAGCTGTGAGCGTGTCTCCATATTCTCGATAAGGAACTCTACGGGCTCTCCCGTCTCGGCATCCTTGCCATGGTAGCGCAGACGCACGGCCGTCTCCACCTTGTTTACATTCTGGCCACCGGCGCCACTCGAACGGAAGGTATCCCACTCGTAATCCGCTGGCGAGATATTTATCTCGATGGTGTCGTCAACGGCGGGCGAGATAAATACCGATGCGAAGGTCGTCTGGCGCTTGTTGTTGGCATTGAAGGGCGAGAGGCGCACCATACGGTGTACACCACTCTCGCTGCGTAGGTAGCCATAGGCATATTCGCCCTCGAACTCCAAGGTGCATGACTTGACGCCCACCTCGTCACCAGCCTGATAGTTAGCCACCTTGACCGTATAGCCATGTGCCTCACCCCAGCGCGTATACATACGCATGAGCATCTGCGCCCAGTCTAAGGCCTCGGTGCCACCAGCGCCAGCGTTGATATCCATGATAGCGCCTAACTTATCCTCCTTGCCCGATAGCATCTGTCGAAGTTCCAACTTCTCGACAACCTCAACAGCCGCAGCATACTGCTCCTCGGCCTCGGCCTCGCTTAGCACTCCCTCAGCCACGAAGTCGGGCAACAGGTCGAGGTCATCGGCGATGCGCTGCGCAGCCTCGAAGTCATCGATTGTAGCCTTGATGTCGGCGACCCTCTTGAGCTGCTTGCGCGCCTCGTCGGGGTTGTCCCAGAAGGTAGGCTCCTCGGTGCGCTCCTGCTCGTTTTGGAGGTCTATGCGGCGCTGCTCGACATCTATTGATGTCGAGAGCTTCGCCACACGCGCTTTAAGGTCGTTTATCTGTTCCGTTGATACCATCAACAATATATAATATTTATCACAGCACTATTATCACAACACAATTTGTTGTTAGAAGGCATTAGATACAATGCTCGGCGAATTTCGAGACGATGGGCTGTACTTGACGTACTGCCCATTGATGAGATAATTCGTTAGCGGCAGTAGATGATGCCTTATCACAACAAATTATTCTATCTCCCAGTCAAACCCATCCTTGCGGTCCTTAACACGGATGCCGATAGCGGTGAGGTTATCACGAATCTTATCGGATGTAGCCCAATCCTTGGCAGCCTTAGCATCCATACGCATATTGAGGAGCATCTCGACAAGGGGCGATACCATATCCTTGCCACCGCTCTCAGCAGCCTTCTCATTGCGTAGGCCGAGGATGTCAAACACATAGCGGTTTACCGTAGCCTTGAGAGTCTCAAGGTCCTCGGCAGTAAGACTCTGCTGACCCTCTGCCGCCTGGTTGATGATACGCACCCAGTCGAAGAGCGCCGAGATAACCATTGGCGAGTTAAGGTCATCAGCCATGGCCTCCGAGCAGCGACGCTCAAGTTCGGCTACATCTACCGTAGAGGTCGCCTGTGGCTTGACCTTGGCGAGGGTGTCGACAGCCTTCATAAGGCGGTCGAGGCCCTTCTCGGCTGCCTGCAACGCCTCGTTCGAGAAGTCGAGTGTCGAACGATAGTGCGCCTGAAGCACGAAGAAGCGTATGGTCATTGGCGAGTATGCCTGCACGAGGATGGGGTGATTACCCGTAAAGAGTTGCTCCAAAGTGATGAAGTTACCGAGCGACTTACCCATCTTCTGACCGTTGATGGTAATCATGTTATTATGTACCCAGTAGCGTGCCGAGTCCTTGCCCAGTGCTGCTGTCGACTGTGCAATCTCGCACTCGTGGTGGGGGAACATAAGGTCCATACCGCCTCCGTGGATATCGAACTGCTCACCGAGATACTTGGTGCTCATCGCCGAGCACTCCATATGCCAGCCAGGGAAGCCATCGCTCCATGGCGAGGGCCAGCGCATGATATGCTCAGGTGCTGCCTTCTTCCAGAGGGCGAAGTCGTATGAGTGGCGCTTGTCGGACTGACCATCGAGCTCGCGTGTGTTGGTCACGATATCGTCGAGGTTACGGCCCGAAAGACGGCCATAGTGGTAGTCCTTGTTATACTTCTCCACGTCGAAGTAGATAGAGCCGTTAGACTCATAGGCGTAGCCTGCATCGAGGATGCGCTTTACCATCTCTATCTGCTCGATGATATGTCCCGAGGCGTGTGGCTCGATAGATGGAGTCTTCACGCCGAGCTCGCGCATGGCGTCGTGGTAGCGCTCCGTATAGTAGTGCGCAATCTCCATAGGCTCAAGCTGCTCGAGGCGTGCCTTCTTTGCAATCTTATCCTCGCCATCGTCGGCATCCTGCTCCAAGTGGCCCACGTCGGTAATGTTACGCACGTAGCGCACCTTGTAGCCCTCGGCTTGGAAGTAACGGAACATAAGGTCGAAGGTGACAGCAGGGCGAGCATGGCCCAGATGTGGGTCACCATAGACGGTTGGGCCGCAGACATACATGCCCACGTGCTCAGGGTTGATAGGCTCGAACGTCTCCTTGCGACGTGTGAGCGTGTTGTACAAAACAATCTTTGACATAACTTTATCTTTAAATATCTCTTATCTATACAATGTATTCAAGGCCTCTGCGACCTTTGGGTTATTGAGGTACTCCTCGGCAGCGGCTATGTAGGGCGCATACCCCGTCTGGCGGTCACGAGGAAGTAGCGAGTATACGCGGAAGACGATATCGGCAATCTTTGTATTAGCAGCGCTCTCGGTTGACGCATCCGCCACAAGGACATTTGCCATATCCACGAACTTCACCATAAGCTCATCGAACGACACCTGTCTGTCAGCGAGCTTATTGTAGCCTACATCGTTAGCCACCCAGTCGAAGCTACCCGCCACCGAGTAACTTACATCAAGCACATCGATAATATCGAACATATTAGCGTGAAGGGTGGTGATGTCGTCCATAGTGTAGTTGCCACTCTTAACCCTCTCAATCAACGGCTCAGCCACATCGGCACATGTGGCTACCAACTCGATGGCCGCCTTATCGCCCATCTTGAGGTATTCGTCGGCAAGAGAATACTGCTCGTCGCTCAACGCGAACATCTCTCGCTCATCGGCGATATTCACACCCTTAGCGATGGCCATAGACTCCATCTCCTGGGCGTAGTCCGAGTATGCGTAGAAGTACTGGAACTCATCCTGATACTCCACATTTATCGTCATATTGAGCTTGGGAGCCATGCTCTCGACAGCCGCCTTGATATACTCCGTAGCGCGCTTCCACGCCTCCAAGCCAGAGACATAGACATTGAGCACCTCCTGCACGCGCTCCGACACCTGCTCACTGAGGTTTGTCTGGTTTTGTGCCGTCGGCGTAGCTTTATTACCATCGGCAAGGCTCATGAGGTTCGCCCTCACAAGAAGAGCGTTACGCGCATCAAGATACTCCTTGCTCTTTGGGATATCAATCAAATCGAGGTTATCAAGAATCATATTCTCGAGGAAGTATACCACGGGGAAGTATTCCTCGGGAGCGAAGTCCGACAGGTAGCGTCTGGGGCGAGGTGTTCCCTGCTCCCGCTCCTTACGCTCATCCTCCCTAAGGGCATCATTATAGGCACCGATGATGGCGTCCATTGTGTTGGTGATGTCATAAGGCATAAGCTTGTCAACACCACGCAGACACTTCGTAGCGATATACTCGGGGTTATACTCGCCACACTGCTTTACTACATCATCATAGAGGCCTAATGCGCCAGTAACATCATATTTATCAGCAAGTTGTAGACAGTCTATCATCGAGATAAAGTCAATGCTAAGCTTCGAGGCTATATCCTTCGTGAAGCCCTCCTTCGTCAGATAGTCAATGTAGTAGTTGACCCACTCGGCATAGTGACGTGCAAGAGCGCCGTCTATCTCGACACCCTTAGCGAAGCATCGCTTGGCTGCAGCCACATTGTTCGACAAAGAGTAGGCCTCACCCAGAGCGAAGTAGCCCATTGCATAGCCTATATGCTCGGAGTAGTCGTAGCCCAACTTAGCGGGTGGCAGCACCTCGAGGCCTCTATCGAGGAGAGCCTCAGCCTTACGTAGGTCATCCTCGCCACCACGCTCGATAAAGCCATTTGCCACACGGGCGAAGTTACCCATAACGTTCGATGCGAAGACGTTGTAGCGCACAAAATAGTCGGCATGGACATCCTCATCAGCCAAATTACCAAAGCGCAGAGCCTGGTTAATGGCGCCGTCATCGCACTCGTCCATGTATAGTGGGTAGAGCTTGTCGATATCCATGCAACCCACATCGGGATTTTCGCGCGTACGCTCCGTCTTGATGGGGACAAAGGTGTAGCTAAAGCCATCGAAGCGCGCGTAGTTAAGAACGCCATAATCCTGCATGATATGTGGCTGCGTGAAGCATATTGGTCGGCTCCAATCGTAGTTACCCAGCAGGTCATACATCATCAGCTGACCGCGCGACACGCCACCCGAGTTAATGGTAATCTCCACCTCCTCGACAACATTCTCGCTGAGTGCCTCCTTCTTCGTGATGACACCCGCCTTGATGGCCGCATTGAGGTCCACGGGGATGGTATACTTATCGGCATAGATAAGGTAGTCGGCAGGCTCACCCGTGATGTAGCTATCCATCTTGGGATAGAGCGTACAGCAGAGAATATAGCCCTCGGGGAGCTTTGAGCCCTTGGCTACAATACGCCACCTTGAGGCATCGTCGTTCATGATAAGCCACATAGGCTCATCCGAGATATAGTGGGCTATTGCATCGGCCAAAGGCAACGACCTTGGGCAATAGCGCTCCAAGAATTCGCAATATTGCTGGTAGTCGTTATAGTCGTCATAGAACGGATGGCTTCTATCCTGCCCATCAAGAACCTCGGCTATGGCACTATACTGCTCCACAATCTCCGACAATCGGTATCTCTCCATATCGCTGAGGCTGTCGAGGCGCGAGTGTAACGACTCATACTCCTCATAGAGTTTATTGCATGTAGGCACTACCTTGGTGAATGGCAACTCCATCTTGGCTGGCAAGTATTGGCCCGTTGCCATGTCGTATGTATAGTAGATAAACTCGTACTTCCTATCAAGAGTTGCTAACACCTTATGGTAGAGCTCAAGGAACTCCTTATCGTCGACATACTCCGCAGGGTTAGACGAGAGTAGCGCTGTGCCGCTCATTAGCTTATACTTCGTGGCAGGGATGGTGAATGGCACACCATCGGCCTCGTTCGAGGCGAGTCTCATCTGGTCGATATACCAGTCTCCTTCGAGGTACGACGAGTTCATAACCTTGACATCGGGACGCACACCCTCAACCTCCTGACAATACCACAATGGGAAGGTGTCGTTATCGCCAAAGTTGATAAGTATGGCATTCTCTGGCACGGTATTTAGGTAGTTCCACCCTATATCGCGAGCATAGTAACGCTCCGAGCGGTCATGGTCATCCCAGTTCTCGACAGCAAGCACCAATGGCACCGACATTGAGAAGGCCACAGCCAACGAGGCGGCAACGATATCAGTACGTGCCTTAAGCTTCGAGGCGATACCCGTCACACCATTTGCAAGCTGCGTAAATATCTCACCTATGCCCAATACGCCGAGGCCTATCCATATGCTAAAGGCATAGAAGGCGCCTGCATATACATAGTCTCGCTCACGTGGCTCATTGGGGGCTGTGTTGAAGTAGACAACAAGGGCGATACCCATCATCACGAAGAGCAACATCACAACCAACCAGTTGCGCCAATCCTTGACAAGCTGATAAATCAAGCCAAGCAGACCAAGTAATAGTGGCAAGAAGAAGTAGGTGTTACGTGCCGCGTTATTCTGCATATTCGATGGTAGGTTATCCTGTGGGCCACTGAAGTGCTCGTCGATAAAGTCGATGCCCGACAACCAGCCGCCATGGAGGTATGTTCCACCATTGGCATCACTCTTCTCAAGTTGCACATCATCCTGACGGCCGGCAAAGTTCCACATAAAGTAGCGCCAGAACATATCACCCATCTGGTAGTCGAAGAAGAAGGCTACATCGTCGCCTCGCGAAGGCTCCACCCAGCGTCCAGCATCGCTATGCTCGCAATCAACAGGGTGCTTAACATAAGATGCGTAGTCGCCGGCACGCATTGGATACCACATACGTGGGAAGTAGTGGTATGCCTCATCGGGATATTTGTATTCCCACTCCGTCTCATCGGCAATACGCTCCTCATACCTACCGCTCTCAGGATTATACCACGTCTTGGTTGTGATAGTCACATTCTCCGTAACGTTGTAGTTATCCACATAGCGCATACCCTCACCATCACTCTTGATGACACCGTTATTCAGCGGCTCAACCAAAGGTAGAGGCGTGGCATCGTAGTACGTACCCTTGAGCAGTGGTCGCGCACCATACTGGTCACGATTGAGCACGCTGAGCAACATATGTGGATTCTCTGGGTTATTCGAGTTCATCGGCGGGTTGGCATTCGCACGTATGGTCATCATCGCATACGACGAGAAGCCAAGTAGTACCACAGTCACTGCGAGCGCCACAATATTGGTCACCCTCCACTCACGCTTGTGAGAGTAGAAGATAAGCAGACCCAACGACGTGAAGATGGTTAAGACATAGAGCACCATACCCATATTCACGGGCATACCCAACGTATTAACCGCAAAGGTATCGACGTAGGCACCTAAGAGCACTGTATATGGGATGATTATGCCATTGATAACACCCAAGATAAGCATCGACACAACGAGTGCTGCGACGATATAGAGCAGATACTTCCACCACTTGACATCCATCTTAAAGCGGCGGAAAAAGTATATCATCACCAACGCGGGAATGGTCAGAAGGTTGAGGATGTGGACACCAATAGAGAGACCCATCAAATATGCGATGAGTATTATCCAGCGCATAGATGTGGGGCTGTCGGCATTCTCCTCCCACTTGAGCATCAGCCATACAACAAGGGCCGTAAACATCGACGACATGGCATAGACCTCACCCTCGACCGCCGAGAACCAGAAGGTATCGGTATAGGCATACGAGAGGGCACCTACGGCACCAGCGCCGAGCACCAAGACCATCTGCGATAGCGACATACCACCCACCTGCGGCTGAACAATGCGGCGCGCAAGGTGCGTAACGGTCCAGAACATGAAGAGAATGGTAAAGCCGCTCACCAGCGAGTTCATGCCATTAATCATCAGCGCCACATGCTCGGGCGATGGGGCAAAGAGCGAGGCTATACGCGCCAACATCATGTAGAGCGGCGCGCCAGGGGGGTGACCCACCTCCAATTTGTAGGATGTTGCAATATACTCACTACAATCCCACAAGCTTGTTGTAGGCTCCATTGTTGCCCAATATGAGATGGTTGCGATGGCAAAGACGAACCATCCGACGATGTTATCCCAAAATCTAAACGACGTGGTATCCATCGCAAGCAACCCCTTAACACGGTTGGGTGATATGAAATCGAAATTTTTACGCATGTGTCAGCTCTATTTTTAAACCGCAAATATAATAATATTTGCCCGATAAACAAAGTGAAGATTGAAATATTTTACAAAAATGGCTATATCTCACAAAAAAAACATGGCCGCCATATAATGACGACCACCCTATTACTACGACAACATAGCATTAATCGTTGTCTGATATATTACGTTTAATGCGCTCTAACCCACTGCGGGTCATTGCCGTATCACCCGCTATCGAGGCAAACTCCTCTTCGCTCATCGCTCGCCATGCTGCGCCATCCATAGCCGTAGGGTCGAAGAGTGGATCGAAACGCTCGTTCGCATGCAAAGGTGCATGACGATTAAATGGACAGCACGACTGGCAGGCATCGCAACCAAATATCCAGCCGTCGAGCGTCATCGCCGTATCGCACCCCTCACGCTCGATAGTACGGCACGATATACAGCGCCGTGTGTCTATAGTGCAATTATCCAAAATTGTACTGTTTGGGCAGCTATCTATACACTCTCGACAACTACCGCAACCAACACCCGACATCGGCTCGTCATACCTATCAACAACATCGTCAATGACCAACTCCCCAAGGTGCATCATAGAGCCGAGCTTCGGATTTACGAGTAGCGAGTTGCGACCAATCCACCCCAAGCCTGCGCGCACCGCAAGGCTCTTCTCGGCAACGGGTGCCGAATCGGTAAAAGCACGGTAGCGAAGTTGCGAATTGCACGCCTTGAGCTCCTCGGCAAGGGCATGAAGCATCTCCTTGATGGTCGTATGGTAGTCACGCGCTAAGGCGTATGATGCAATCTTCGTATTACACCCCTCGCAATAGCCTCGGCTATATGGCGATAGGTACGAAACAGCACAAACAATAACCGAGCGCGCGCCTTCGACTAAAAGTCGCATATCGAAGCGCTTTTCGACATTGCGTTCGAGGTACGTGAGCGTCGAATGATTGCCATCTAACAACCACTGTTCGAAGCGTTTGCGCTCCTCGCATAGGGCATCTGCCGAGACCACCCCAACCAGGTCGAAACCGACCCTTTGCGCAGCGTTTATTATAATATTTTTGTCAATCATTGAGAAATATTTTGTGCCAAAATTAACAAATTTTAATAAATTATTGGTAACTTGCACCCGATTTGTTATAAAAACATTAACCAAAACTCTTGAAGTATGACTTTTAAGACCCTTTATGAAGTGGTAAAGCACAGCGTTGAGAAGTTCTCATCGCGCATCGCTTTCACCATGATTGACAGCGAGGATGTCACATACAAGGAGGTCGGAGAGCGTATCGACAAAGTACAGGATATGTTGCTCAATGCAGGTGTCGGCGCCGGCGATAAGGTTGCCATCCTCAGCAGCAGCATGCCAAACTGGGGCGTTTCGTACTTCGCTGTGACAACAGCAGGTATGATCGCAGTACCCATACTTCCCGACTTCACCAGCGAAGAACTTGACCTTATCTTAGAACACTCAGAGGCTAAAGCCATCCTTGTCTCAGACAAGCTCTACACAAAGCTTTCGAAGAGGATTACCGAGAAGATGAATATCATCATCCGCACCAAGGGATTGAACATCATCTCGCAGAGTGTTCACGAGCGCGCCGAGAAGCGCATACCTGAGCCCGACGACTTGGCCGTTATCATCTACACCTCGGGAACAACATCGAAGCCCAAGGGCGTGATGCTCACCCACTACAACATATCGATGCAGTTCACGGTAGTACCATCACTCTTCGACTACGACGAGAATGACGAGCTGCTCTCGATACTTCCGTTAGCACACACCTATGAGTGTACCCTCGGCATGATATTCCCCTTTGCGCGCGGTGCACGTATCCACTACATGGATCGCCCACCTACCGCCTCGGCACTTATGCCAGCCTTGGCTAAGGTGCGCCCAACGGTTATCGCCTCGGTGCCTCTTATCATGGAGAAGATATATCGTGGCAAGGTGCGCCCCACCTTCGAGAAGAACGCTTTCTTACGCACGCTCTATGGCTGGCGTTGGTCGCAGAAGCTTCTGCACAAGGTTGCAGGCAAGCAGCTCAAGAAGCTCTTTGGTGGCCGCATGCGTCTCTTCGCCATTGGCGGTGCCAAGTTTGATGCGGAGGCCGAGCAGTTCCTCAAGGATGCACGCTTCCCATACGGCATTGGCTACGGCCTAACGGAGACAGCACCACTCGTTGCGGGTGCTGTTGGGAAGATGGTGCGCGTAGGCTCAACGGGCCCAGCACTCAAGGGTGTTGAGATACGCCTCGACAACATCAACGCCGAGACAGGCCAGGGCGAGATTGTCGTTAAGACCCCCTGCTGCATGGTAGGCTACTACAAGAATGAGGATGCCACACGCGACGCCTTCACCGAGGATGGATGGTTCCGTACTGGCGACCTTGGTGCCATCGAGAGTGACGGCTGGATATATATCAAGGGACGTCTCAAGAATATGATTGTTGGCCCTTCGGGCGAGAACATCTACCCTGAGGATATCGAGGAGGTGCTAAACAGCAATCGTCTTGTTGCCGAGTCGGTTGTCTTGGAGGAGGATGGCAAGCTTATCGCACTTGTACACTTCGACACCACAGCCCTTGAGGAGACCTACGACGAGTTCAAGCACAAGATGGCCGTAGGTAAGGAGCAGATTGCCCTCAAGATGGAGGAGGTAAAGCGCGATGTGATGAACTACGTTAACTCGAAGGTCAACCGCTTCTCGAAGATTTCGAAGGTCGTAGACAACGAGGGCGAGTTCGAGAAGACACCAACAAAGAAGATTCGTCGCTTCGTCTACAGCAACAAGAACAAGAGTGAGGGAGCGGAGAAGAAGTAATATACTTACTACGAATTACAAGAATGAGGCCGACTAAATTAGTCGGCCTCATTCTTGTATCGTCATCCGAAGCCAAAGCCTCGACACGATTACTTATTACCCCTCCAATGGTAGGGATTACTCCTCCTGACGGTAGGTGTGCTCAACGTAGATAGCGCGCTGCATAGCCTCACGCTTAGCAATTGAAGGCTTTGTGAAGTACTGACGACGACGAAGCTCCTTCAATACACCAGTACGCTCATACTTACGCTTAAACTTCTTGAGGGCGCGCTCGATGTTCTCTCCCTCCTTAACAGGCATGATAATCATAATCTTATTCTTTTTTTTGTATTAATAACTCTTTGTTCTTGTTGTAACCACGGTTACTCTTCATGCGGTGTGTGGTCGGCCACCTCTTCTATGTTGTCTTATGCAACCTTGTTGCCATCGGACACACTCTACAAACTTACTCGGCTTGTGTACCAAAATCGAGATATGGGGCAATACGATTTGCCTCATCCTTCGTGAATATTCTATCCTTAATCATCTCTTCTATGGTACTCCAACCTCCTTTCAGTTCGCGTGTATTAATAATCCTCTTGAGCATGCGACTCGTCAAATATGGATGAGTCATCATCTCACTTGGGGTGGCAAAGTTAATATTTATTTTTTTAATTTTCGCACTATCGCACCAAATTTGTGACGAAAACTTATAAAAATTCTCCGTCGTAACCGCGTCGAGCTCCAAAAGTTGGGTCGGCGAGTAGTATCCACCGAGCAATTCGCGGTAGCGTAGTATGTGCATCACACTACCCTCGCCTATACCACTGAGGCTCACAAGTGTTGTCGAGTCGGCGCCATTTAACTCTACTATCTTCGCACGCTTCACAAGCTGAGTCTTGCCTCCATCCTCGGGGAAGATGATATAATCTTTGAGGCGCGCCGCCATCACACTATCCACAGCGTAACACTCCTCAAACTCCTCGAAACAGCGGTAGCCACCAATCATTTCGCGGTAGTTTATAACAAGTGTTGCTTGACGATGCGAGAAGCCGAGGCTACGTAGAAACGGCATGCCCACCGTATCAAGAGTAAATGGAGTAAGCTCGGTGGTTATCTCACGACGCTCATCACGTTGTTCCTTGCTCTTCGTCGGCTGTGTGTACTCATGCTTAACGGGGCGAAACTCTTCACCTATGTTTATGTATGGCTCAAGCGCAAAATACAACGAGTCGGTCATGTCGTAGAGCAGCGCCAAATCCTCTTTTATGCGATAGACCTTACCACTCTCCCTCCAGCGTATGATACCCACGGCGATATCGCGAGGCACGCCAGCCTCAACAAACGTGCGGTAGTCCGCCGTATTAGGGTCGAACTCAGCAAAGGTCGTTTCATCGGACATAGCCAAAGAGGCCTGTTCCTCGGCAGCCACACTCTCGGTAGTCGTATCATCGCCACTCGTACGCTCGGGCGCAAAGGCTATTATATATATGAATATGGCTAACAGTGGCAAGGATGCCACATAACTCACTATTTGTCGCTTACGATCACTACGCATAACAGACTACCAATCCTCCTTGTCGGATAAAAGAAGAGTTCTATATTTTCTTGATGGCGACACCACAAACTCCTCGAAGCCATACTCCGCCCAACGCTTGTCGACCATCTCGATAACATCCATTGTCGAGGTTACCACATTGGGGAAGCGCTTAGGGTTGCGACCCACGCCTGGGCGCTTCGACTGCGCATCGATGATTACGGCTCCGCCGTGTATTGTTATATCGCGCTTAGGGTCGGTATTTGCCGCAGCTATCCACAGCAGATCACTATGCGTCATACCCTCGGCAGCGCCATGGTCGAAGAGCACTACATAACGCGCCTTGATGCCACTATTATCGAGAAACGCTGCCACGTCGACACCCCTACGCTCGCTATCGGCAAAGAGCATCACCAATCCCAACTCTGCGAAAAGCTCTGCGTTAAGGCTCTTGATGCCAGCACATAGCTCTACGTTATCGGGCATATGTAGCTCCTCGCCTTCCGTCGCAGGCTCTACATCCGTAAGGTCTATGGCGAGCTTCGAGCCGTAGCCCGTAGTTGCAGTGGCGTGGTCGAGTACATCGAGTATTCCCTCCGAGAATATCAAGTTGCGCCGTGGGTCTATACCGCGTAGCAGTGGGAATAGCTCCCTGGCTGAGCGCACATCGACATCCTCGGCCGTAATAACAAGATATTTGTTAAACATCATCTGCCCCGCGCCCCACAGGCCCTGAGCCACCTTATTTGCCTGCCCCTCATAGCGCTTGGCGATAGATACAAGGGCGATATTGTGCGCCGTGCCCTCAATAGGCATATAGAGGTCGCGCACCTCGGGCTGCACAGCAAGGCGTATGGGGGCGAGGAAGATACGCTCCGTAGCCTTGGCAATATAGGCATCCTCCATAGGAGGGACACCGACAATCGTTGCAGGATATATGGCATCGCGACGCGAGGTGATAACCTCAACATGGAAGCGAGGATATAGGTCTGTCAATGAGTAGAAGCCCGTATGGTCACCAAAGGGGCCCTCGATAACCTTATCCTCCATGGGATCGACCCACCCCTCCAATACGAAGTCGCAGTCGGCAGGTACCCATATATCGTTCGTCAAGCACTTAACGAGCTTCACCGGCTTACGGCGCAACATACCCGCCAACAACATCTCATCCATATTGTCGGGCATGGGCGCTGTGGCCGAGTAGACATACGAGGGATCACCGCCAATAGCTACGCTCACGGGCATACGACGCCCCAAGCGCTTATAGGCATCATAGTGGCGCGCACCAGTCTTATGGCGATGCCAGTGCATACCCGTAGTATGGCTATCAAACTGCTGCATGCGGTACATACCCATATTCGGGATGCCCGACTCAGGGTCTACTGTACACACCATAGGTAGTGTCACAAAAGGGCCACCATCCGAGCCCCACGACGTGAGGATAGGCAGACGATTAAGGTCGGCATCCTCGCCACGCCATACAACCTGCTGGCACTCACCGCGCCCCGACACCTTGCGGGGAAACCACTTGGCTACGTCGCTGAGCAGTGGGAGCATACGTAGCTTATCCATCATCGAGTTCTTAGGCGACATGACACCCTTGAGCAGAGCATCAATGCGTGCCGATATGTCATCGAGCGATGTGACACCTAAGGCTAAGGCCATACGCCTATCCGAGCCCATCATATTCATAAGCACGGGGTAGCCACTCTCGGTATTCTCGAAGAGTATAGCCTTGCCACCGCCCTCCATCTTAGATATGCGGTCGGTAATCTCCGAAATCTCGAAGCGAGTATCTACCTTGGTCTTGATGCGTATCAGCTCACCACTGCTATCGAGCCTATCGACGAACTCTCTTAGTCTCATGGTTATAATTTAATATCGTAGAGCTGGATTACACCCTCCAACGAGCCCTTGCCGTCGGTTACAAGCAGCGAGTTAATCTTATGCTCGGTCATACACTTCTCGGCCTCGATAAGCTTCTTATCGGGCGATATGCTCTTTGGATTGCGTGTTGCTATGTCGATAGCTCGGATATTGAAGAACTCGGCACGATACTTCTCCATGGCACGGCGGATATCACCATCGGTGACAATACCCTGTATGGTACCACCCTCAACGATGATAATAAGGCCTAAGCCACCCTTGCTGATGCGGTGTATCATGTCGGTTGCCGAGCAGTCGGGGGCTACAACAGGCAGGTCGTTCTTACGCATCACATGGCCAACTGTCATAAGCAGACGACGACCGAGGCTACCACCAGGGTGCAGACGAGCGAAGTCCATAGCCGAGAAGGCACGGGCGTGCATAAGTGCCGTGGCCAAGGCATCACCCATGGCAAGTTGTGCCGTGGTAGAGGTTGTGGGTGCGAGGTGGAGGATGCATGCCTCCTGACGCACCATGATGTCAAGGTGAATATCGGCATTACGCGCCAATGACGACTGCGCCTTGCCGGTCATCGCTATCAGCGTATTACCATTCTCGTGTATAAAGGGGACGATTTTAAGAATCTCGTCGGTCTCGCCTGAGTAGGACAGTGCCAAGACAACATCCTCCTTCGAGATCATACCCAAGTCGCCATGAAAGGCCTCGGCAGGGTGTAGGAAGAAGCTGGGCGTACCAGTACTTGCCAACGTAGCTGCTATCTTGCTTGCTATATGTCCCGACTTGCCCATGCCAGTAACGATGAGCTTGCCGTGGCAACGTAGAATCGCCTCAACGGCGCGTACAAACTCCTCGCCCAAAGATTGCTCCATGATGTTGAGCGCCTCGGCCTCGGAGCGTATTGTGTTACGACCTATCGTAAGTAGTTCTTGCTCAATGAGTGTCATAGCTGTATGGGTTATAGTAGTGATTTCACGACATCGTCAAGGTCGCTTAGATATAACATGTTAGGGCCATCGCTGAGGGCGCAATCGGGATTTGGGTGTACCTCGAAGAAGTAGCCATTAGCACCAAAGGCCTTGGCCGCAAGCGCCATGGCGGGCACAAACTCGCGGTTGCCACCCGTTTTACCACCCGCAGCACCAGGGCGCTGCACCGAGTGCGTGCAGTCCATGACAACAGTCTCGGCAATCTTACGCATATCGGCGATATTTCGGAAGTCGACAACAAGGTTGTTGTAGCCGTAGATATTACCGCGCTCCGTGAGCCACACCTCCTTAGCCCCCGACTCCATAGCCTTCTCGTATGGGTACTTCATATCCTCGCCCGAGAGGAACTGCGCCTTCTTGATATTCACACACTTGCCCGTGCGTGCAGCGGCAACTAACAAGTCGGTCTGTCGGCATAGGAAAGCGGGTATCTGCAAGACATTGACGACCTCGCCTACAGGTGCCGCTTGCCACGACTCATGGATATCTGTGAGTATCTGAAGTCCATACTTCGAGCGTATGTCGGCAAGCATCTGCAAACCCTGCTCCATACCCACGCCGCGATACGACCTGAGCGAGGTGCGGTTAGCCTTGTCGAACGAGGCCTTAAATATTATCTCCGTGCCATGCTTGGCGTTGATAGCCACCAACGTACGTGCCACCTCGTCGAGAAGCTCCGCCGACTCGATGACGCATGGGCCTGCAATAATCTTGGGAATACTCATATAGCTTAGGTTGTTAGGTTCTCTTTATCGCATCGACCTATCGCATCGACGCCAAGTATGCCTCGGCACGCGACAAATCCTCAGGGGTGTCGATGCCTATGGTCTCGCGCTCGGTGGTCGCCACGCCTATAACGTAGCCATTCTCAAGCCAGCGTAGCTGCTCAAGCTTCTCGCTAAGCTCCAACGACGACTGTGGCAGAGCGGTCACCTCCGCGAGGGTCTTAGCACGGAAGGCATAGATGCCAATATGTTTGTAGTAGGTATGCTTCGCAAGCCACTCCTCACGCTCAACACCACGCATATAGGGGATGACCGAACGTGAGAAGTAGAGCGCCTTCATGTCGCGCGACACAACCACCTTAGGTGAGTTGGGGTTCTCCAACGCCTCGATGCCATCCGTCACAGTGAAGGGTTTCACCATGGTAGCAATGTCGGTGGCTGCATCCTCAAAGCAGGCGATAAGCGCCTCTATCTGCTCGGGTTGGATGAAAGGCTCGTCACCCTGTACGTTGATGACGACATCATAATCGCCACCCACCCTCTGCAACGCCTCATAGCAGCGGTCCGTACCACTCTGATGCTCCGTGGAGGTCATCACAGCACGGCCACCAAAGGCCTCAACAGCCGCCATGATGCGCTCGTCGTCGGTAGCGACAACAACATCGCTGACAGCCTTAGATACCTGGCGGTAGACATGCTCAATAATGGGCTTACCACCCAACAAAGCAAGTGGCTTAGCCGGAAAACGTGTCGAGGCGTACCTCGCAGGGATGATTACCAAACACTTCATATAGCTTGGGTTTTAGTTGTCGGTTATCTATTTGAGAGCCAATCGCAATACCTCATCGTTGGTATTCACATAGTGGAACGTGAGGCCTGCGACATACTCTGCCTTAATCTCCTCGATATCTTTGCGGTTCTCCTCCGAGAGGATAAGCTCGGTGATGCCAGCACGCTTGGCAGCCAAGATCTTCTCCTTGATGCCACCAACAGCCGTCACACGACCACGCAGCGTCGTCTCGCCAGTCATAGCGATGCGCTCCTTGACCTCGCGACCAGTATACGTAGAGGCGATAGATGTCACCATCGTAATACCCGCCGAAGGGCCATCCTTAGGCACTGCGCCCTCGGGAACATGGATGTTTAGATCCCACTCCTCGAACATCTTACGGTCGATGCCCAACTCGGCGTGGTGCGCCATGACCCACTCGTGGGCAATGGTTGCCGACTCCTTCATCACATCGCCGAGGTTACCGGTAAGCGTCAACTTACCCTTTCCTGGAGTCAATATAGACTCTATGTAGAGGATGTCGCCACCCACCTCTGTCCATGCCAAGCCCGTTACCACGCCACGCATACCTGCGATATCGTAGCGGTCGTTGCGGAACTTTGGCTTGCCTAATAACGCCTCGATATCCGAGCTATCGACAACCGCAGTGTAACTATCCTCTAATGCCACAATCTTGGCGCGGTTACGAGCAATCTTTGCGATATTCTTGTCGAGGCCACGAACACCCGACTCACGAGTGTAGTCCTCGATAATTGTCACCACAGCCTTATCCGTCAGCGAGAGCTGCTCCTCCTTGATGCCATGCGCCTCACGCTGCTTCTTAACAAGGTGGTTCTGAGCAATCTGCACCTTATCCTCAAGGATGTAACCAGGGATATTAATCATCTCCATACGGTCGCGCAACGCTGCCGAGATGTTATTTACATTGTTTGCCGTAGCGATGAACAGAACCTTCGACAGGTCATACTCCGTATCGAGATAGTTATCGTGGAACGTGGTATTCTGCTCTGGGTCGAGCACTTCAAGGAGAGCACTCGATGGGTCACCATGGTTCGAGCGCGACACCTTATCAATCTCATCGAGGATGATGACAGGATTCGAGGCGCCACAGCGCTTAATGGTCTCGATGATACGACCAGGCATAGCGCCGATATATGTGCGGCGGTGACCACGTATCTCCGACTCGTCGTGCAAGCCACCAAGTGAGATACGACCAAACTTACGACCCATAGCCTCCGCCACCGACCTACCAAGTGAGGTCTTACCAACACCTGGAGGGCCATAGAGACACAATATAGGCGACTTCAAATCGCCCTTGAGCTTGATGACAGCGAGGTGCTCCAACAGGCGCTCCTTAACCTCATCCAAGCCAAAGTGGTCCCTATCTAACTGCTCGCGCACAGCCTTAAGGTCGAGACGGTCTTCGGTAACCTCATCCCATGGCAAGTCGAGCATAAGCTGCAAGTAGTTTATCTGCACCGAGTACTCGGCAACGGCAGGGTTGAGACGCTCCAGACGCGCCACCTCCTTCTCGAATAGCTCGGCAACACTCTTCGACCACTTCTTCTTTTTGGCATCCTCCCTAAGTCGCTCGATGTCGGCATCCATGCCGTCACCTAACTCATCCTGGATTACGCGCATCTGCTGCTGAAGGTAGTAGTCGCGCTGCTGCTTATCTATATCCTGCTTGACCTTATTTTGGATATCGTTCTTCAACTCGGCGAGCTGCTGCTCTCGCACCAATATCTCAAGCAGACGACGTGAACGAGCCAAGAGTCCTGGTGCCTCAAGCAGATGCTGACGGTCATCATCGCTAAGCTCCATGTTCGAGCATATAAAGTTGACTATCGCACGGCTCGAATCGAGGTTCTTAATGGCAAATGCCGCCTCCTTGGGTATCGAAGGCGAGATATTGATAATGTTGAGTGCCACCTCGCGGATGGAGTCAACAAGGGCCATAAACTCTACACTCTTAGGATCGGGTGCAGTGTCCTGAATAGGGGTAACATTAGCCTTGAAGTATGGCTGTGTAGCCACATACTCGTTGACCTCAATCTTCTCGAGACCAGCGAGGATTACCGTAAGATTGCCATTTGGCATCTCCAATATTTTCAATATTCGGGCCGATGTTCCCACCTTGTGCATGTCGTCGGGCTGAGGGTCCTCAACACTGCTATCAATCTGAAGCACAGCGCCAAGCAGACCATCTGTCGCCTCCACAGCACGTACCAAGGCTATCGACTTGGGACGACCTACGGTGATGGGGGTCACCGAGCCAGGGAATATCACCGAGCTACGCAAGGTGAGTATTGGAAGTATCTCGGGAATCTTAACCTCCTCGATAATATCATCGCCACCCGAAATGATGGGTATCACCTGATGCTTGCCATCGAAAAGCTCTGGCACCAAGCCCATCTCATCTAATTCTTTATCGCTTTTATTCATATTCTCAATAAATCATTCGCGCAAATATACGAATTTATTTCATAGAAATAAGCTCATGGCCCATTTTCTTTATAACATTTTGTTGACAAACTAAAAGCCAAAGCAGCATTTCTCACTCAGAAAAACGCTGCTTTAAACCATTTATTGCCCTTTATTCAGTCGACTATGGTGCGACTCTAAATATGTTTGTCACCCGTCACATATTTGACATCCTCAATAAAACTCTTTATATTCTGCTCCTCATCCTTGGGGCATATCATCAACACATCGTCTGTGTCAACGATAATGTAGTCCTTCAAACCGCTCACCACCGCAACCTTATCCTTAGGTAACGATATCAACGAGTTACGAGTATTATAGGTCTGTATCGTAGAGCCGTTAAGCACATTGGCATACCTATCCTTGCGCGACTGCTGATACACCGAACCCCAGGTACCCACATCACTCCAGCCGAAGTCACCAGAATGGACATAGACATTATCAGCCTTCTCCATCACGCCATAATCTATGGAGATTGACTTGCACTGAGAGAAGACCAACTCGATAGCCTCTGCCTCTGCCTCAGTACCCAACTTGCGCTCGATAGCCCCAAAGAGAGCACTATGCTCAGGCAGATACTTCTCGAAGGCTGCGATGATATCCGCAAGGCGCCAAATGAAGATTCCCGAGTTCCACAAAAATTCACCACAATCCAAAAATGCTTGCGCCATTTCGCGGTTAGGTTTTTCGGTAAAACACTTCACTGCACTGATTGTGTCGTTTGTCGTACGCTGGATATATCCGTAGCCCGTCTCGGGGCGCGTAGGCGTTATGCCAATAGTCATAAGCGCCGAGTTTTTGGAGATAAACTCGAGGGAGCTTTCCAGCACCCTAATAAACTCATTCTCATTGAGTATCAAATGGTCAGCCGGCGAGACAATCATCTCGGCATTAGGGTTTTTCTGCTTTAACGTATAGGCGGCATAAGCAATACATGGAGCCGTATTTCGACCTATTGGCTCACACAAAATCTGCTCCTCACTAAGCTCAGGAATATGCTCCAAGACCTGCTGCTTGTAGCGTCTATTGGTCACTACAATGAAGTTCTCATTAGGGATAATTTTGGCAAATCTCTCGTACGTATGTCGAATAAATGAACGACCCGTACCGAGGATATCGAGAAACTGCTTGGGGCACGACTGACGACTCATAGGCCAAAAGCGCGAGCCGATGCCACCCGCCATAATCACACAATATCGATTGCTATTCATGAGCTATTTTTTGGGGTTAAATTTTACAAATTTACACAAAGATAAAAATTTTTTATATCTTTGCAAAATCTTTGGAATAATTTTAAGGGGTTAAAACCCCATTTTTTGAGATTGTGGAGAATAATAAAACATTGAATATCAGGCTTTTCACCTTGCCAAACATGCTCACATTGGCAAACCTCGTAGCAGGAGCGATAGCCATCACACTCACCTTGCGCTTTCACGCCTACGAGTCGGCCTTCTGGCTAATCATCGCCGCTGCCGTATGCGACTTCTTCGATGGCTTTGCGGCACGACTCCTAAAGCAGTCATCACCCCTTGGCGTACAGCTCGACTCGCTTGCCGACGACATCTCGTTTGGCCTCGCCCCCGCAGTGGTGATGTTCGACATGTATGGTCAGAGCACATCTTACTATAACCTCTCGGCAGACATCATCGAGCCTCTTGGCTACGTGACTCTCATAATTGCCGCCTTCTCGGCACTGCGCCTTGCAAAGTTCAACATCGACACCACGCAGAGCACCGAGTTCGCAGGTCTACCGACACCAGCCAACGCCATGATGCTCATGTCGCTCGCCGTGCTTGCCGAACAGGGACATGTGGCACTATATCAGGAGCATATCGCACTTATCTCGGTGGCTGCTGCCCTCTTGCTAATCAGCCCAATACGCATGTTTGCGCTCAAGTTTAAGGGCTTCGGCATCAAGGGCAACGAGCTACGCTACGCCTTCATGCTGCTATCGCTCATAATAATTATTGCCGTGCCGGCATACTCTGTACTGGCGATTATCGTTATATACATTGCACTATCAACTGTGCGCTGGTTATTCTCGCGCAGCTAACACACATACGAACAACCGCCGATGCGTAGATTTCTATCCATAATAGCCCTAATATGCGCCTTTGTAGCACTGCTACCAAGGGTGTCGTATGCCCAGATTGACGCTGCGGCATTGGCACGTGCGCAACGTGAGGGTCAGGGTACAGACATCTACGGCAACCCCATCCAGAATGGCATGAACGGCATGATGGGCGAAGAGGGCATGGAGGGTGAGCAGGCAGACTCGACAGAGACCAAGAAGAAGCGCCAGAAGCGACCCTTGGAGTCGTACTACTTCGACGACAAGACACGAGCCCTACCAAACTGGAAGTGGAATGTCGATAGAGACTACAACCGTCTGAAAATCATGCCACTCGACACCACACTGGCGGATTGGCGCATCGACTATGTCTTCTACCGCAAGGGCGTTGGTGACATGGCGCTCGGCGGCTTAGGTCAGTCGACACAAGCTGTCAACTGGTTTGACCGTCGTCAGGGCGAGGATTTCACATTTGCACGTAGCTACGACGCCTACACCGCGCGCCCCGACAACGTACCCTACTACAACAGCAAGAAGCCTCTCACGAACATGACCTACCTCGAGTCGGGACAGAAGCGCTATCGTGAGGAGCACTTCGAGTTGACACACTCGCAAAATATCACCCCCTCGACATCGGCAAACGTGAGCTACAAGGCGCGAAGCACGATGGGCAAGTATGATTGGCAGCGAACAAAGAACCATGTTCTATCTGTCGCTGTAGCCCACACAGGCAAGCGCTACTCGGTGCATGCAGCCTATATGCACAACAACATTGACACTCGCGAGAATGGTGGTGTTGTAGGCAAGTGGGCCATCGCCGATACGGTATTCGAGATGCCATCGGGCGTACCAATGCGACTGGCTTCATCCGAGGCACACAACCACTATCGCAACCATGCGGTGGTGCTACGCCAAGCATTTGCCATACCTCTGCAACGTGTCACCGAGTATGACTTCTCGTTGGCCGACCTCTCGGCCGTATATATCGGACACCAAATAGAGTACAACACATGGTCGAAGGTCTATACCGATAAGCGCGCACAGTACACCAATGAGCGAGGCGAGGTTACCGAGGATGGCAAGTATGTGCCTACCACACACTCATACTACGAAAACTGGTTTATCACACCCAATACCACTCGCGACTCTATCTCGGAGCGACTGCTATCGAACAAGATATTCGTGCAGGTGCAGCCCTGGGACCGTAACGGCATAGTGTCGACCATCGACGGTGGTATAGGTGTCGATGTACATACATACTCATATCTGCGTCTCAACGACTACCTTACAGGCAAGATGACGCGAGATAGACGCACGTCGTGGTACGTATACGGCTCGACGGGCGGTAAGATAAAGCGATATGCCGACTGGGGTGTAGGCGTCAAGTACTACCCTTCGGGCTATCGTGGTGGAGACCTCTCGGTGGATGCCAACATCACACTGAGGGCCTACATCCGTGAACATCCCCTGATTCTCACTGGCCGCTTCCGACAGGAGCTACGCTCGCCAGGCTACTGGCATGAGAATCTATTCTCAAACCACTATGCGTGGTTTAACTCCTTCAACAAGGAGTCTGAAACTCGTTTCGAGGTTAACTTCTCGGTGCCGGACTACGCCTTGGAGATTGGCGCATGGCAGGGTGTCATAGGTAACATGATATACTATGACGACAAGAGCTATGTTGCCCAGCACTCCGGCACGGTTAGTCTCACGAGTTTGTACGCTCGCAAGGATTTCCGCATCGCGGGACTCCATCTTGATCACAGGGCATTGGTGCAAATCACATCCAATGAGAGTGTCCTTCCCGTACCAACATTCAGCGCCTACCTATCGTACTACTACGAGTTCTGGGTGAAGCGCGATGTGTTACGTGTGCAGATTGGCGTCGACGGTCGTTTCAACACGTCATACTACGCCCCAAGTTACAACCCTGCACTCTCGGCATTCTACAACCAGCGCGAGGTGAAGATAGGCAACTATCCATACCTCGACGTCTTTGTGTCTGCCAAGTGGAAGCGCATGCGTATTCTGCTCAAGCTTCAACACCTCAACCAAAACTTGTTTGGCAATGGTGAGTACTTCCAGGTCGCTCACTACCCTCTCAACCCGAGAATGTTTAAGCTTGGTATCTCGTGGTCGTTCTACGACTAAGATGCGTTTTGAGCCCGTATAGCAGCCCACAAAGCACTTAACAATGTCAAAATTCTTATCGTTTGTGATACTCTGTATCGCCACAACCGTGGTATACGAGACATCACAAGGTCAGACTCGTCAGAGCTACACCGAGGGCATGAGTAGCCCCGCAGTAGTCGAGAGCGCCACAGAGGCGCTAACAACGACGACCGAGACCACCCAAACAACCGACGAGCAGTTAGCCGAGACCGCAGAGCTGCCGTACACAATCTCAGCCTTCGACCCTATTATGCGTAAGGTGGGCGAGGAGCAGGGATATGATTGGCGATTTATGAGCGCTATCGCTTATAACGAGTCGCGATTTAAAGAGGACCTTGTATCGTCGCGCGGTGCCGTAGGCATCATGCAGATACGCCCAGTCGTAGCACGACACTTCAACATTCCCGTTGAGTCGCTATCCGACACGGAGACAAACATCCGCGTTGCAGGCATGCTACTCGCAGAGTTGGATGATCTGCTTAACCTTCCAGCCTCGATATCTGAGCAGGATCGTCTGAGCATCATCCTCGCCAGCTATAACGCTGGTATTGGTCGTATTCACGACGCATGCCGCTTGGCACGTAGCGAGGGCGCTAACCCCCACTCATGGGCAGATGTCAGCCGCTACCTCGAGCTTATGGCAGACCCCGCCTACTACACACGTGAGACGGTGCACCATGGCAAGTTCAACGGCAGTCGTCAGACTTTGGGCTATGTCCGCGAGGTGATGAAGATGTACAACAAATATTGTACTATGGCCTCGTAACACATTACAGCGCACACTGTAAAGATGCCGTCAGGATGGCTTAGGCTATCCCGACGGTATTTTTTTGTACCACTTTTTACATCATTACCCCAAAACAAAGCCCCAGGCAAACACCCAGGGCACACATATTTATATTATATGATTATCTATCGCTGACGATTGAGGGCATCCTGTGCCGTCATTGTCGTGATAAGCACAACACCATTGACACCCCTAAAGCCATACATATTTGAGCCCTTGATAATCTCCACCTCTTTAACATCATAGAGGTTAATCATCTCGGGGCGCACCTCCATGCCATCACATAGCACCAGTACGGCCGACGAACCATTGATGGAGTTCTGCGTGAGTAGGCATAGCTCGCCATTAACATACCTCAAACCAGGATAACACATCTGTATAGCCTCAACAAGACCCTTGGCGCCTGTGGCACGCAGCCTATCACCCGAGATACCCGACGAGTAGTCGGTACTCTCGCGACGATTGACATAGCCAAAGCCATAGTTCATAAGCTCCTCCGACTCCTCGGCAACATACTCCGAGCGCTCCATATCCCACACAATATCGATACTACGGCGACCCTCAACGGCGATACGCAAGGTATCGCGCTTGATGACAATCTCCAACGTATCGTCGGCCTCGATATCCGTAAGGCCAAAGCGACCCTTGCCATCCGACATTGTCTGCTTATCCTTGCCCACAACATATATACGCGCCCTGACGCCCTTGCCATCACTGCGCGTAATCTTACCGTTGAATGGTCTCTGCGCCATAGCACCTATAGCTATACCAAGCATCACCATCGCAAGCATCAATCTTTTCATACCCCATCATTTAAGTCACTACAAATTTACATATTAATTATAAATTGTGCAATAGTCGCAAAATATTTGTTATATTCTTAAAAATATTTATTATCTTTGTACCAACGAAAACGACAATTACTAATTAAAATAGATAAATCACTATGAAAGAGGCTATTGCTATTCTTACAGGTGGCGGTCCAGCGCCAGGTATGAATACCGTTGTTGGCTCTGTTGCCAAGACCTTCCTTGCAAAGGGTTACCGTGTTATCGGCCTACACTACGGCTACTCGGGACTATTCAACCCCAACCCTCGTTATGAGGATCTCGACATGTTCCGTGTCGACTACATCTTCAACCAGGGTGGTTCGTACCTCACCATGAGCCGTTTCAAGCCATCGGACGAGGACTTCCAGAAGAACTTCAACCTCAACTTCTTCAAGGAGAACAACATCAAGTTGCTCGTTACGGTAGGTGGTGATGACACAGCATCTACGGCTAACCGCATCGCTAAGTTCCTTGAGGAGAAGCAGTATCCTATTGCCAACATCCACGTACCTAAGACCATCGACAACGACCTCCCATTGCCAGCAGGCATGCCTACCTTTGGCTACCAGTCAGCAAAGAACGCAGGCGCTGTTATCGGCCGCGCTGTATACAACGACGCCCGTACATCGGCTAACTGGTTCGTAGTAGCTGCTATGGGTCGTTCGGCAGGTCACCTCGCCTTCGGTATCGCATCGGCTTGCCACTACCCTATGATCATCATCCCTGAGATGTTCAACAAGACAAAGATTACCATCGACAAGATTATCAGCCTTATCGTATCGGCTATCGTGAAGCGTAAGCTCCTCAACATGGACTACGGCGCAGCGATGGTATCGGAGGGTGTATTCCACGCTCTTGACGAGGAGGAGATTCTCAAGTCGGGCATCCACTTCTCATACGACGACCACGGCCACCCAGAGCTCGGCAAGGTATCAAAGGCTGAGATGTTCAACACGCTCCTCGAGAAGCGCTGCAAGGCTCTCGGCATCAAGGTTAAGTCACGCCCCGTGGAGATTGGCTACGAGGTACGCTGCCAGACACCATGCGCCTTCGACCTCGTATACTGCTCACAGCTCGGTATGGGTGTTTACAAGCTCTTCTCGGAGGGTAAGACCGGCTGTATGGTATACATCAGCCAGGAGGGCTACGTATCGCCACTCTACTTGCGCGACTTGCAGGATCCTGAGACAGGCAAGATTCCACCACGCTTGGTAGATATCAACGCCGACAAGATTCACCAGGTGATCGACAACCTCATGCACTACATCACCGAGGATGACTATGAGGCTGCAAAGGCATATCTCCCCAACCCTGAGGAGTATGACTTCCGTAAGATCCTCAACTGGTAATTTGTTGTGATAAGGGGTCATCTGCGACCTCTCAATCAAATCCCCGAATGGGAAATACGTACAGTATGTCCCATCCGGGGATTTTTCATGTCGAGGCCACATCTAACCCCTTCTGACAACAAATTAATATGCTGTGATACTGAGTCATCTGCGACCTCTCAATCATTGGGCTGAATAGGAAATACGCATAGTATGTCCTATCCAGCCTCATTTTTCATGTCGAGGCCACATCTGCCCCCCTCTAACAACAAATTAGTTGCGGTGAAGAGGCAGCAGATGCTGCGCTTTAATCAAAGCTAATTCGAGAAGGTGAGCGTCGCGCCATCCGAATCGATGGTAATAGGCGTTGAGCGGTCGACATTACCTGCAAGGATACGCTTCGACAGAGTGTTGACGACCTCGCGCTGAATAGCTCGCTTGATAGGTCGAGCACCATAGATAGGGTCGAAGCCCACATCTGCAATATGGCGACGTGCCTCAGCAGTATAGTTAAGCTCGATGCCATTATCGCGCAACATACGCTGCACCTCGTGAAGCTGAATGTCGACAATCTTCTCAATAGAGCCCCTATCAAGCGGTTCGAACATCACTATCTCGTCGAGACGATTTATAAACTCAGGCTTCAACTGCTGCTTCATAAGCTCTATCACCTCCTGCTTGACACCCTCACGGACATCTGCCGAAGGCTCATTGCCCACCTCGGAGAAGCGCTCCGAGATTATCGACGAGCCGAGGTTTGAGGTCATGATGACGATGGTATTGCGGAAGTCCACCGTACGCCCCTTATTATCCGTAAGACGACCATCGTCGAGCACCTGCAACAAGATATTAAAGACATCGGGGTGCGCCTTCTCAATCTCGTCGAGTAGCACCACAGAGTATGGCTTGCGACGTACAGCCTCCGTAAGCTGACCACCCTCATCATAGCCCACATATCCCGGAGGGGCTCCCACAAGGCGCGATACCGAGTGACGCTCCTGGTACTCCGACATATCTATACGCGTAAGCATCTGATCGTCGTTGAACAAGAACTCGGCGAGGGCCTTGGCAAGTTCCGTCTTACCGACACCCGTGGTGCCGAGGAAGATAAACGAGCCTATGGGGCGACGAGCATCCGAGAGCCCTGCACGCGAGCGACGCACAGCATCCGACACCACCGTGATGGCCTCCTCCTGGCCCACGACCCTACGACGTAGCTCCTCCTCCATATGTAGGAGCTTCTCGCGCTCCGAGGCCAACATACGCTTCACGGGTATTCCCGTCCATCGAGAGACAACCTCGGCGATATCCTCCGAGTCTACCTCCTCCTTAATCATCGCCGTATCCGATATTAGGCGTAGCTCCTCCTCGAGCGTGGCGACACGTCGCTCCAACTCGACGATAGTGCCGTAGCGCAACTCTGCCACACGGCCATAATCTCCTGCGCGTTCCGCCTGCTGCGCCTCAATCTTTGCCTGCTCGATACTCTCCTTTGCTCGCTGCAACTCCGCAAGACGGTCGCGCTCCGACTGCCACTTAGCTCTGAGCTGCGCACACTCCGACTTACGATCCTCAATCTCGGCATCGAGACGACTGATACGCTCCTTGTCGTTCTCGCGACGTATCGCCTCGCGCTCAATCTCCAACTGACGAATATGTCTGTCGAGCTGATCTATCTCCTCAGGCACTGAGTTCATCTCAAGACGCATATGCGCCGCCGCCTCGTCGATAAGGTCGATAGCCTTATCCGGAAGAAAACGATCCGTGATGTAGCGGTGCGAGAGCTCTACTGAGGCCACTATCGCCTCATCCTTGATACGTACACGGTGGTGGTTCTCGTAGCGCTCCTTGAGGCCACGCATAATTGATATAGCATCCTCCATCGTTGGCTCCGCCACCATCACCTTCTGGAAACGACGCTCAAGAGCCTTGTCGCTCTCGAAGTACTTCTGGTACTCGTCGAGCGTTGTGGCGCCTATCGTGCGTAGTTCACCACGCGCTAAGGCTGGCTTCAGGATATTGGCAGCATCCATCGCACCTTCGCTCTTACCAGCACCGACAAGCGTATGTATCTCATCTATGAAGAGTAGCACGCGCCCCTCCGCCGAGGTCACCTCGCGCACGACACTCTTTAATCGCTCCTCGAACTCACCTTTGTACTTAGCGCCAGCAATCAGAGCACCCATATCGAGCGAGTATATAACCTTATCTTTGAGGTTCTCGGGTACGTCGCCATCAATAATACGATGGGCAATACCCTCGGCAATAGCCGTCTTACCGACACCTGCCTCACCGACCAATATAGGGTTGTTCTTTGTTCGTCGCGATAGTATCTGCAATACACGACGTATCTCCTCATCACGGCCAATCACAGGGTCTAAGCGCCCCGAACGAGCCTCCGCATTTAGGTTTATTGCATACTTGCCGAGGGCATCAAACTCCACCTCCTCGGTCGGCGAGTCTATGGTCTGCCCCTTGCGGAACTCGCGTATCGCCTCGAGTAACTGCTCCTCGCTAATGCCTTCGCGACGAAGAATGTCACGCGCTGCGGAACGCTCATGTGCCATGGCCGCAATAAGGTGCTCCACCGAGGCATAGCGGTCCGAGAGCTTCGTTGTTATATCCACAGCACGCTGAATAAGTGCCGACGTCTCGCGCGAGAAGTATATATTGTCATCCGCAGCCTCGACACGAGGTAGATGCTTGATGGCCTCGGCCACCTCGCGACGTATAGACTGAAGGTTACCACCCACACGACCAATAAGATAGCTCGCAACGGAGTTATCATCGGCGATAGCCGCATCGAGGATATGCAGCGGCTCGAGTGCCTGCTGCTTGTGTTGACGCGCAGTAGCGATCGCGCTCTGCAACAGCTCCTGCGCCTTGATAGTTAGTGTGTTAACGTTCATAATAATTATATTTTATGCTTTCAACACACCCTGCGACAAAACTCCTGCCAATCGACAAAACACGAAATTCTGTCACCACGCAACGACACATCGACACTCCCAACAAGACAAAATGCCCACTCATAATTGCCACCAACGCCATTTTGACAGAGGGTGGCAGACGACATACCAAAGGCAGCGGCCACACGTAAGGTAGCCACTGCCTTATGACGCAGTGTGATACGCTCTCTTTACTGCTCAGCTGCTGGCTGGCGGATGATGATACGGTCGCTCACAGTGAAGCTACGCGCACTAAGCGTGGCACTGCGGCCATAACCTGTGTCGTTAGGCAAGACCTTGATAACGATAGCAGACTTATACATCGGCAGCGCACGTGTGCCCTCCTCGGCGTCATACTCGTCGATGACCTTGACAATCTCTATCCACTCGTCAATAGGTATAAGGTCACCATTCTCATCCCTTATCCAGTTACTATCCGACTCGATGAAGACGTTGTCAATACCCGTAGAGTTTATGGGGATAATGACCTCGCCACCCTCGGCAGATACAACCATCTGCTCCTCCTCGAATGCAATCTTTGGCTCGTCCTTAATGTAATCGCCACCAATAATCCTCTCGCAGCTTGTAGCCACCATTGCTGCCACTACGGCACACACAAAAAATAGTCGTCTCATAATATTATAAATATAGGTGAATAATTGCGATTGATTGTTACTGCAAAATTACACCTACAAAGAGCGATAGCCAAATTTTTGGGCGCGAGATTTTTCCGCAAACGACACCGTAATACATTGATTATCAACGATATGAAAAATTAATCTTGACTATTATTTCATAGTATTGATTATCAACGAGTTACGCGTACGGCAAAACTCGCCTCACTGAAATATGATATAGCAGCCTGATAATCAGTGAATTAAAAATTAGGGGGGCAGGAATTTAGGGAGTATAATGAGATTAGGGGTATATGGGAGCGAACTATATTTTTGATTAGAAGGCTGCAGATGTGGGGCATCGCAAAAGAAGAGACCTCGGGATAGTACACGAAGTACAGCCCGAGGTCTCATACTTTTTGCAATGTGCCGCAGATGCGGCCTTATAATCGAAAATTATCGGCGAGGTTTGATATCAAGCTTAACAGGCTTAATCATATTCTCTGGAAGAAGAATAGTATCAAGCTCCTCCTTGGTGAGGATACCCTCCTCGAGTACGATATCGTATACGCGACCACCGGTAGCCATAGCCTTCTTAGCAATCTTTGTAGAGTTCTTGTAGCCGATGATTGGGTTGAGAGCTGTCACAATACCGAAGCTATCCTGAACATACTTGCGGCACTGCTCCTCGTTAGCCTTGATACCATCAACGCAGTTTACGCGGAGGGTGTCGAAGCCGTTCATCATAATCTCAGCAGACTCGAAGCAGCACTGTGCCATTGTAGGCTCCATAGCGTTGAGCTCCATCTGAGCCTCCTGGCCACACATTGCCACGCACGCGTCGTTACCGATAACCTTATAGCAAATCTGGTTCATCACCTCAGGGATAACTGGGTTAACCTTACCTGGCATGATTGAAGAGCCTGGCTGACGTGCTGGGAGGTCGAACTCATGGAGACCGCAACGAGGACCTGAAGCCAAGAGGCGAAGGTCGTTACATATCTTGTTGAGCTTGACAGCTACGCGGCGAAGAGCCGATGAGTAGCCCACCATGCACGATGTGTCAGATGTAGCAGCCACGAGGTCCTCAGCGAGCTTGATATCCCAGCCGGTAATCTGGCGAAGAGCAGCGATACACTTCTCAGAGTAGCCTGGCTCAGAGCAGATACCAGTACCGATAGCTGTAGCACCCATGTTTACTGTTAGGAACTCCTCAGCGGCGAACTCGAGGTTCTTGCGCTCCTCCTTAAGAATCTGTGCAAAGGCACCGAATGTCTGACCGAGGGTCATAGGCACTGCGTCCTCAAGCTGAGTACGACCCATCTTGATGATGTGAGCGAACTCCTTAGCCTTCTTCTCGAATGACTCGATAAGGGCGTTGTAGTGCTTCATGAATACCTGGTGTGTAGCGTAGAGGCCGAGGTGGATACCACATGGGTAGGCGTCGTTTGTCGACTGTGAGCAGTTAACGTGGTCGTTAGGTGAGCAGTACTGATACTCACCAGCCTCGTGGCCCATAATCTGGAGGGCACGGTTAGCGATAACCTCGTTAGCGTTCATGTTGGTAGTAGTACCAGCGCCACCCTGGATCATGTCGCATGGGAACTGGTCGTGGTGCTGACCCTGCATAATCTCAAGACAAGCCTTAGAGATACCATCAAACTGAGCATCAGTCAAGAGGCCGAGCTGGTGGTTAGCCTCAGCTGCTGCGAGCTTGGTGATGGCGAGGCCGTTGATGAATAGTGGGTAGTCACAGAGGTGGAAGCGGCTGATAGGGAAGTTCTCGATACCGCGCAATGTCTGCACACCATAAAGAGCCTCAACGGGCACCTGCATCTCACCAATAAGATCACTCTCAAGACGAGTTTTACCTGAAAAATTAGTAGCCATAATAGGTTGTTTTAGTTATATAATTGTTATTGTTTAGAATTATCACGCAGTGATACATTATACAAAGGTATAAAATAATTCACAAACTCGTATTGAAAAGTCGAAATTTATTTTTGCACTATTCCACAAAGTGTAGAAAACATCGCCTGGACGGTGTTGTATCTTTGTCGTGTGACAACTCTGTCACAAAGTAAAAATCTACACAATTATGAGAAAAATAGTTATTGTGGTGGCATCCGTTGCCACCATCGCCACCATTATTTGTGGCCTTATCATTGTGCACCTATATGGTGACAATCAGCGCCTTAGACGCAACCAACATTCGCTCCTTAGCGACGTCGAGCTCTATCAAACCAAGGCTGGTGAGTCGGCAGCCTCGGTCGAGGCGTTGGAGCTCCGACTCGACGAGTTTCGCGAGCACCGCGCCGCAGATGCCACACGCATCAAGGAGTTAGGCATACGACTTCGACGTGCCGAGAGTTTTGCGAAGAGCGCTACCGAGAGCGACTACGAAGCCACGCTACTGCTGCGCGACACCGTAATCATTCGCGATACCATTCGCGATACGGTGCGCACGTTCGAGGGTAGCGACAGGTGGAGCACGATACGCGGCATCGTCAAGGCAGATAGCATCGCCTACGCGCTACATAGCGTAGATACGCTCTACCAAGTTGTGCATCGTGTGCCGCGCAAGTTCTGGTTTATACGCTACGGCACAAAGGCTATACGCCAGGAGATAGTATCGTCTAACCCACACACGAAGCTCGTCTATACCGAGTATATTGAGCTACCACGCCGACGACGTAGGTAGCGCTCCACGCTATTTATGAGGCAAATATGGATGTTTATCGAAATTTTTACTATCTTTGCGTGATATATTGTTTAAAGGTATGGAGCGAGTAGCGATATTTCCAGGGTCATTCGACCCATTCACACGAGGCCATGAGGCCGTAGTGGAGGAGGCATTACGCCTCTTCGACAAGGTTGTCATAGCCATAGGCCACAACCCTGCTAAGCGTGGCATGCTCGACGTAGAGTCGCGCAAGCGCCTGATAGAGAGGGTCTACGAGGGCGAGAGCCGTGTGGAGGTATCGGTATACACGACGCTTACGGGCGACGAGGCACGCCGTGTGGGTGCGACGACGATGATACGCAGCGTGCGTAACGCCGCCGACTTCGACTATGAGCGTACCATGGATCATGCCAACCGCGCCATATTCCCAGAGCTTCGCACCGTAGTGGTCATCGCCCCTGCCGAGGTGGAGCATATATCGTCGTCGTTGGTGCGTGAGCTTCACGCCTTTGGCCACGACACCCGAGCGCTACTCCCCGAGGGGATACGCTTGGAGGATTACATGAAAAGTACAAATAACTAAAACCCAATAGAATATGCAGTTTACAGCAGAGATGATTGCCGGACTTCTTGGCGGAGAAATCGTTGGCGACAAGGGCGCAACGGTATCTACCGTTTCATCTATCGACGGCGGCAAGGCGGGCTCTCTCGCCTACCTTACTAACCCAGCATACGAGCAGTATCTATACACCACCGAGGCATCTATCGTCCTTGTGGACAAGACCTTCGAGCCTAAGCAGGAGGTGACAACAACACTTATCAAGGTGGAGAACGTGGGCCAGTGTGTGCTCAACCTCCTTGAGATGTACAATGCCACACGTCCTCGCAAGACGGGCATCTCGAAGCTTGCCTCTATAAACGAGGCTGCACAGATGGGCGAGAACTGCTACGTTGGCGACTTCACTGTAATCGAGGCGGGTGCTAAGATTGGCAACAACGTACAGCTATACCCACAGTGCTACGTTGGCGACAATGTCGTTATCGGCGAGGGCACGAAGATATACCCAGGCGTTAAGATCTATGAGGGTTGTGTCATCGGCAAGAACTGTATCCTTCACTCGGGCGTTGTCATCGGCGCCGATGGCTTCGGCTTCGCACCAAAGGAGGATGGCACATTCGCGAAGATTCCACAGCTCGGCAACGTCGTCATCGAGGATAACGTAGAGCTTGGCGCTAACACATGTATCGACCGCGCAAAGACCGACTCTACAATCATCCGCTCGGGAGTTAAGCTCGACAACCTCATACAGATAGGTCACAACGTCGAGGTGGGTGCAAATACCGTTATGTCGGCACAAGTTGGCATTGCTGGCACCTCGAAGGTGGGCAGCAACTGCTTCGTGGCAGGCCAGGTGGGTGTTGCCGACCACGTCACCATCGGCAACCGCGTGAAGATTGGCTCGAAGTCGGGTATCGACAAGAATGTCGCTGACGACGAGATACGCTTCGGCTACCCTGCTCTTCCAGGCATGCAGTACCACCGCTCGTTTGCCATCTTCCGCCAGCTTCCAGACATGGCATCGAAGGTACGCGAGATGGAGAAGCGCATAGCAAAACTTGAGGAGTAACACCCCACATATAACGTGGCAGAGAGCATCCGCATAATGGGCATCGACCCAGGCACCAACTATATGGGCTATGGCGTCATCGAGATTCGTGACGGCAAGCCTGAGGCGTTGGTACTCGGCGAGATAGATATGCACAAAATTAGGGATGCTCACCAAAAGCTACGCTACATCTTCGACCGTGTGCGCAACCTCACGGAGACCTACCACCCCACGGAGGTAGCCTTCGAGTCACCGTTCTTTGGAACAAACGTGCAGTCGATGCTCAAGCTCGGCCGAGCACAGGGCGTCGCCATAGCCGCGGTGTTGAGCGTCGAGGGCGACATATGTATTGAGGAGTACGCCCCCTCACGCATCAAGCAGGCTATCACGGGTCGCGGTCAGGCGACCAAGGAGCAGGTGGCGACGATGATAAACTCGATACTTGGCACCGACTATAAGCCGCGCAAGCTCGATGCTACGGATGGCATGGCTGTGGCGTTATGTCACTGGTTTACATCGAGCAACGTTCTGACGCGCGCCACAGCGGGCGACAAGCGCAAGGGCTTGGGTGGTGACAGCAAGGCGCGTAAGGGCAGTTCGTCGTGGGAGAGTTTCATCAAATCAAATCCCGACAGGATCAAGAGACAATAAAGCGGCTAACATCGCGTTAAAGGAGTATAACTAAACATTTTATATTATGAGACAAATATTTGCAATCATAAGCTTCGCGATGCTTATCGTAGCATGCGGCGGCGAGCAGAAGAAGAACGAGAAGGCTCAGGATAAGGCAGGCTCAGTAGCAGCTACCAACACAGAGGCTCAGGCAGCTTGCGAGGAGGCGTCTGAGGTGAATGGCATCACCATAAGTGGTGACCTCGCATGGCTCAAGGAGGAGTATGCGCCTCTGTTTGAGGGCGGAAATGCCGAGGTTACTTTGCGCATAGACAAGGACCGTCAGGTGACCGCAGCGCTTGACGATAACTGGTCGTTTAGCGCAGAGATAGAGGCTCTTGAGGGCGAGATCATCACCATCGCTCTTGGCAAGGAGAATATCGAGCGTCTTATAAGCGAGGGCAACGACATGCACATCACAACTGACGCAGATGGCACTATCAGCGTCGAGGGCTCTACGCTCTACGACAAGATGGTCAAGTACGAGAACGAGGCATCTGCGAAGGTGGAGGCTATATATACTGCCACAAGCGAGGAGGAGATGGAGCAACTCTACGAGGAGTTTATGGACTACATGTATAACTTCATCCTTGAGAACTGCGATAACCGTCTATCGCTCTTCGCCCTATCTACATATATGGGCTTTGGTGGTGATGCCGATAAGGGTGCCGAGCTCTTTGCAAAGATCGACAAGAAGTTTGCCCACCTCGATGCTTATAAGGCGATGAGCAACACGATGATAGGTGCCGACATTGTCGACCTCCGCCTACCTAATACCGAGGGTGAGATTGTCAGCGTTGCCGACATCTGCAAGAGTGGCAAGTGGGTACTCGTTGACTTCTGGGCTACATGGTGCGGACCCTGCCGTGGTGAGATACCACACCTTGTTGATGCCTACGCCAAGTTCGCCCCTAAGGGTTTTGAGATATATGGCGTGAGCTTCGACAGAAATGGCACCGAGGAGAAGTGGAAGAGCTTTATCGATGAGAATGGCATGGCATGGGTGAATGTCTGGGGCACGGGCGAGGATGGCTCATGGGCTGCAGGCGAGGCCTACGGCGTCAACGGCATACCAGCTAACTTCCTCTACTCTCCCGATGGCAAGCTTGTTGCCAAGAACCTTCGCGGCGAGGATGTTGATAGAATCCTCTCAGAAAATATCAAGTAAACAACAAAACGAACCTAAAACATTATGACTATGAAAAAGATATTAGCATTATTGTGCGGTGTGATGGCTTTTGGTATGAGCTACGCCGCAACACCAGAGAGCAACTCATCTATTGATGTTGGCGACAAGTATATAGATATCGCCCTTGCCACGGAGGATGGCAAAGTGGTAGCCGTTTCGGACCTTCTTGCCGAGGGCAAGTGGGTACTTATCGACTTCTGGGCTACATGGTGCGGTCCATGCCGTGCGGAGATACCTCATCTTGTTGCAGCATACGAGAAGTTTGCACCTAAGGGCTTCGAGATCTACGGTGTGTCGCTCTGCGGCCCAGGTCGCGAAAATGCATGGAGGAGGTTTATTGCGGAGAATGAGATGACATGGACTAACGTGTGGGGTTATGACGAGTCTCGCCAGTGCCCCGCTGCCGAGGCCTATGGCGTGGAGTATATCCCATCAAACTTCCTTGTTTCACCCGATGGCGAGATCGTTGCTATCGGTTTACGCGGTGAGGACATCGAAAAAACACTTGCTAAGTATATAGAGTAAGTAGCTGATTTACAGAACATGGAAAAGACGACATCGAATGGTGTCGTCTTTTTTTTAAAAATTTTCGATGAAAAGTTTGCACAGATAAAATATTTGTCGTACATTTGCACTCGCAAAAGCAAAGGAATGGCTCCGTAGCTCAACTGAATAGAGTACTTGACTACGGATCAAGCGGTTACAGGTTTGAATCCTGTCGGAGTCACAAAGCGGCAATCAGAGATGGTTGCCGCTGCTTTTTTATAGCTACCCGACTTCGTCGTATGACGACGACTCAATTCTTCACATTCGGGTGCAACCCCTCCTAAATTCGAACTCACTATGCTGCCTCGCTATAGGTTAGATGGATGGTGGAGTGGTGGCAGCACTGCTACTTCGCATTCGGGTGCAACCCGCACCACGCCACCAACACCGTACAAAAACAAAAAAACACTTGAATAATCAAGTGGCTTATGGTTGTGGGGGCAAAGGGATTCGAACGACATTGTCGTAGAGCCGATACCTTGTAGCGCAGACCATAGGTCGAGCAATAAACACATATATATCGGCTCAACCCTCCTATATTCGAACTCACTATGCTGCCTCGTTATAGGTTAGATGGATGGTGGAGTGGTGGCAGCACTGCTGCGCGAATGAGCAGTGGCGGTGGGATGTCGCACATCACTACCGCCACTACTCCGTCGCAACGGGTGCAACCCGCACTACTCGACCATACAAAAACAAAAAACCACTTGAAAAATCAAGTGGCTTATGGTTGTGGGAGCAAAGGGATTCGAACCCCTGACCCTCTGCTTGTAAGGCAGATGCTCTGAACCAGCTGAGCTATGCTCCCTAATTGTTAAGGCTCGGGACTGCAAAGGTAGACATTATTTTTTATTCTGCAAATTTTTCGATAAGTTTTTTAAGAGTCTTGTCATCTTTCTCAAGAAGCTCGACCGCGTCGTCTGCTTATCTCAACAGCCTCCGTCTTGCATCTGCTCGACATCCGCCACATCTTGCAGCCTTATCGTTTGCTACCCTCTTAGTGCATCCCTCGCACTTTAGCGCCTGAACAAGGACTTGAACCTAGGACCCCATGATTAACAGTCATGTGCTCTAACCAACTGAGCTATTCAGGCATTTTTAAAGAACCGTTATCTTTCGATTGCGGTGCAAAGGTAAGGCATTTTTTTTATTCTGCAAACTTTTTGCAACTTTTTTTTCAAAAATTTCATTCTTCTGCCAAAAAACGATTAATAATCATATCTTTGTAGTATGAAATATTTTTATCGACACATCGCGTTATTAGCCATCATGCTCTTCACGATATTCTCCGCAACGGCACAGATGTCAACACTGCGCTTCACATCGAGCCGTGTAGAGATGGGGACCATCGCCGAGGAGGATGGCCCTACGACTGCATATATGGAGGCCACAAATAGCGGCACCACACCTGTATATATAAAGGAGGTTGTCACCACCTGCGGTTGCACGAAGGTGGAGTTTCGGCGCGACGCCATCATGCCCAAGGAGCGTGTGAAGATAGGCATCACCTATGACCCTCGCAACCGCCCCGGGCGCATAGACAAGCAGATTGCCGTCATCGTGTCGGACAGCGACGACGCCATAGTAATCAACCTTATCGGCTATGTCACGCCTCGCGAGCGCACCGTATATGAGATATACCCCTTCGACATGGGTGGTGGCCTGCGCATGGAGAGTAACTTCCACGCCTTTGCCTACCTCGAGCACGGCAAGCAGATTGAGGAACGCATAGGATACGTCAACCACAGCGACCGCACGATAAGTCTATCTATGCGCAAGATAGAGAGCACCGGTGCGCTTACGGTGACCTACCCCGCGACCATTGCGCCCCACGCCAAGGGAGATATTGTACTCAGCTACGCTCTCGACGAGGAGTCGACTACATATGGCACACTCAGCGATATCTTTCAGTTCGAGGTGGATGGCGCGTGCAACAGAACGCTGATATCGACATACGCCATTGCGGTAGATAATTTCGATCTTGTGGAGGATATTTTGGCTCCAACGGCTGTTGTTTCAAAAAAAATTATTAAATTTGGGGAGATATTACTCAATAACCAAGTATTAGAGCTAAGCACGACGCTAAGCAATAGTGGCGAGATGCCACTTATCATACGTCGTGTGGAGAGCGACTCGCCAGCCGTAGAGGTCACTGTCGATGGCGATATGAGCATCGCGAAGGGCGATGTTGTCACGCTACGCATAAGGCTCAACACCGCGCTTATCGAGGATTGCGATAACCCCTTTGTCTCGCGCATCAGGGTGATATGCAACGACCCGATAACGCCAATGCAGGTGATACGAGTAAACGCCATACCGCTATAATCGAGGAGTAGGCAAATTAACATGTTAAGACACAAACTATTACAATAAAAACTTAAAAGAGAACAAGATGTTTAAGATTGTTGAAAAACGCAAGTTGGCAGAGAACATCTACGAGATGAAGATTGCTGCTGAGCGTGTGGCACGCGCTGCCCTTCCCGGACAGTTTGTCATTGTCCGCTCCGACGAGAGCAGCGAGCGCATACCTCTCACCATCGCCGATTACGACGTGGAGGCTGGCACGGTAACCATCGTTACACAGACTATCGGCCACTCGACAAAGAAGATATGCTCACTCGAGGTAGGCGACTTCCTCGCCGACTTCGCTGGTCCATTGGGCCGTCCTTCGGAGTTCGTACATATGCCTCTTGAAGAGCTTCGCTCACGCAAGTATCTCTTCGTGGCAGGCGGTGTGGGCACAGCGCCTGTATACCCACAAGTTAAGTGGTTGCACGAGCATGGCGTAGAGTGCGACGTTATCATCGGCGCCAAGACCAAGGGTATGCTTATCTACATCGACGAGATGCGCAAGGTGGGCAACGTACATATCGCCACCGACGATGGCACCGAGGGCTTCAAGGGTATGGTTACAGCCCTTATGAAGGAGCTTGTAGAGGGCGAGGGTCGCAAGTATGACGAGTGCGTATGTATCGGTCCTATGATTATGATGAAGTTCGTATGCCTCACCACCCTACCTTGGAACATGCAGACCACCGTATCGCTCAACGCGCTGATGGTGGATGGTACAGGTATGTGTGGTGCATGCCGCGTATCGGTAGGTGGCAAGACGCTCTTCACCTGCGTAGATGGTCCTGAGTTCGACGGCCACAAGGTAGACTTCGACGAGGCTATGCGTCGCCAGGCGATGTATAAGAACCAGGAGAGATTAGACAACGACAACCGCGAACACAAATGTAAATGCTATGGCGAATAAGATACCACGCGTCGCAGTACGCGAACAAGACCCAAAGGTGCGTGCCACAAACTTCGAGGAGGTGTGCTACGGCTACAACCAGGAGGAGGCACTATTGGAGGCAACACGCTGCCTAAACTGCAAGAACCCACGCTGCGTGGCTGCCTGCCCTGTAAACATCCATATTCCCGACTTTATCCACCACCTCACCGAGGGCGATATACGTGCTGCTGCCGACACCATTCACCTCGACAGCTCTTTGCCATCAATCTGTGGCCGCGTATGTCCTCAGGAGTCGCAGTGCGAGGGCTCATGCGTGCTCGGCATCAAGGGTGAACCTGTGGCTATCGGTAAGTTGGAGCGCTTCGTCGGCGACTGGTACTTGGAGCATAGCAACGAGGTGGAGGCTCCTAAGATTGAGCCTAACGGCAAGCGTGTGGCTATCGTAGGTAGTGGTCCTGCCGGCTTGGCATGCGCCTCGGACCTTGCAAAGATGGGCTATAAGGTTGACGTCTTCGAGGCTCTACACCGCCTCGGTGGCGTATTGTCATACGGCATCCCTGAGTTCCGTCTTCCTAAGGATAGAGTTGTCGCTCGCGAGATTAACGAGGTTAAGAAGCTCGGCGTTAAGTTCGAGACAGACGTCATCATAGGCCGCACGATGACTATCGACTCGCTGCTCGACAACGAGGGCTACGACGCTGTCTTCGTAGGCTCTGGCGCTGGTCTTCCACGCTTCATGGGCATCGAGGGCGAGAACCTCAACGGCGTACTCTCGGCTAACGAGTTCCTCACACGTGTAAACCTTATGGGCGCTTGGGACCCAGCACATAACGACACCCCCGTATACGTAGGCCGCAAGGTCGTTGTTGTGGGTGGTGGTAACGTGGCTATGGATGCTGTGCGTACCGCCAAGCGTCTTGGTGCTGAGGCCGTTATCGTCTATCGCCGTGGCGAGGCCGAGCTTCCAGCACGTAAGGAGGAGGTACACCACGCCAAGGAGGAGGGCATTGAGTTCCGCATGCTCACCAACCCTACACACATCCTCGGCACCGACGATGGTTGGGTCAAGGGTATCAACTGCGTGGAGATGGAGCTTGGCGAGCCCGACGCATCGGGACGTCGCTCACCTGTCGAGAAGGCGGGTTCGGACTTCACCATTGACTGCGATGTTGTCATCATGGCACTCGGCACATCACCCAACCCACTTATCGCATCTACAACAGGTGGCCTGAATATCAACCGCCGCGGCTGTATCGAGGCTAACGAGGTGGGTGCTACATCACGCGAGGGTGTCTTCGCTGGTGGTGATGCTGTGACAGGCGCTGCTACCGTCATCCTCGCCATGGGCGCAGGACGTAAGGCAGCGAAGGCTATCGACGAGTACATACAATCTAAATAGTGCCGATACCGCATAGCTTAGCAGGCTAAATGGCGGCTAATCAGCAAAAAAAACATCATACGGGTTGCAAGTTGAGATTTTTTTCTTACCTTTGCAACCCGTATCAACCTCTTATAAAGGGCGTAGGCTTGGTAGCGGTGGCTGTAGAAAGGCCACTGGGGATTATCGGCGAAGGTGTCGATATGGTATAGCCGGCGCAGCGATAATGTTGAGCGATAACCATTTAACAATTGTTGCAACAATGAACAAGGATGCATTGATTAGACTCGTTAACGAGCAGATGTGGACCAAGAGCGAGGCAGATGTGCCTAAGTTTGGTGCCGGTGACACCATCACGGTAACTTATCGTATCGTGGAGGGTAACAAGGAGCGCTTGCAGAGCTTCCGTGGTGTGGTAATCCAGATCAAGGGTACTGGCAAGACTAAGATGTTTACCATTCGTAAGGTATCGAATGGCGTGGGTGTAGAGCGTATCTTCCCTCTCTACTCACCTCATATCGACAAGATCGAGGTAAACAAGTATGGTGTTGTTCGCCGTGCACGTATCTACTATTTGCGTGATCTTACGGGTAAGAAGGCACGTATCAAGGAGCGCCGTATCGTTAAGAAGGAGGAGTAGTCCCTTGGTATTTAAGTTCAGTAAGGCTGCCACATTTGTGGCGGCCTTATCTTTTTTTATTCAATAGAAATGAGCAATTAGCAATGGTTATTTTTATAGATTGAAAATTTTGTTTATTTTTGCGCCACATTGGTGTGTGGTTAGATTATAGTCTGATAATTGTATCATTGACTGATTCTATGCGCCGTTGTTTTTAACGTGACACAAAACGACCTATTTCAATCGATTCTTGCATTTACGATGCTTACCCTCGGAGGAGCAATATATCTCTTCTTCCGCGAGCCCGTGTTGTTTACATCATGGATTCCCAGTATATGGTGGGCAGAAATACCCCACTATGGGCACTTGATTAACGCAGAGTCATTTATGGGAGGTTTTTTCCTATACTCGTTGGCCGATGCACTATGGTATGGTTCATTGTTAATAATTGAGTATCAACTGCGTAGCAACACCTTATTTAGCAGGATAATGATATTGACAACTGTAACCCTACCATTTGTATACGAGGTACTGCAACGAATTGGTTTTGTGTCAGGAACTTTTGATTGGAACGACATATTAGCTTATTTACTAACCCTATTAATTTTTATATTATGCACAAGAAAAAGCTCATGCAGTTGCTAACACTAATTATATTTGTGTGTTTTGCAACAGCAAGTTCAGACGAGGAAATGCAAGCAGTCACGCAAGGTGTGATGAGTGGTTTGGGGTATAACCCATATGGCTATGGCACGTATACAGCGACCCCATATATTAGCTCATATAGTAGCTCATATAGTTCAAGTTCATCGAGCAGCAGTTCATCAAGTAGTAGCAGCTCATCGAGCAGCAACTCATCGACTAACTTATGTACGCTATGCTGCGGTAATGGCAAATGTCATAGCTGCCATGGCTCTGGATACAGAACTGACAATTCGTTTGGCACTGGCGTTGATTATAGTCACAAATGTGGCGTATGCGGCGGTAATGGGAAATGTACACGTTGCAAAGGCGCAGGAAGAATTTAAATAGATAAGGCGGGGACAATTATCACAACAACTCAAGTTACCCACCACTCTCCGCTAACTCCACATTGCTAATTGAAAGATACCCTCAGAGATGCGGGTATCTTTTTTAATACCCGCATCACTGTGGAGGGCTTTGTATTTTTAGGTAGTTGATATAGACAACGCCTCCATATTAACCCATCTTAACTCATAGAAACCCATGCAAGCAACGCCCGCAAATATTGCTAATTTCTAATTGCTCATTCCTCATTTCTAATTCTTTCAACAAAAGAGAGCGCTGTCCGTGGGCAGCGCTCTCTTGTTAATTCTTAATCTTTGATATTTCCTCTCGCTATTATCTCTATTTCTCGAACTTTGCCTTAGCCTTCTCAAGCTGACGCTTGATAACATCCATCGAGTTGTCGATAGCCTCCTCGAAAGTAAATGCACGCTCCTCTACGCGAATATCGCTGCCAGGAACGTGTAGTGATACTACTACTACTTTGTTGCCCTTCTCTGAATCGGGATCGAGGCGCAAAACGACCTCCACATCCCCTGCTCTCTCATCGACAAAGCGATCCAATCTATCCATCTTCTTCTGAATAAAGTCAAGCAACTGCTGGCCTGCATCGAATTTCACCGACTGAATCTGTACGTTCATAGCTCAAATGTATTAAGTTTATATATAGTACCCACTGCTCTCGTGGCGTGGGCTGTCCGGTCACCAACTACCTATCTCGCTCGTGTGGGTGCGCAACGCTGTACACCTCCTTAAGCTGCTCGATGCTGTTGTGCGTATACACCTGCGTAGCCTTCAACGAGCTATGTCCGAGGAGCTCCTGTATCTCGCGTAGGTCGGCACCCATGTTCAACAGATGCGTGGCAAACGTGTGGCGCAATACGTGGGGCGAGCTCTTACCCTGCACCCCCGAACTTTTGAGTCGCCTATCTACGATACGTTGCAACGTACGCTGACTCAAACGCTCCCCTTTCGAAGATAAAATTAATGCTTTTTTTTGAGCTATGCAAATATTTTGCGAATATTTTAGGCTAAAATACTTTTTTATAATCTCGCCCACAGCGCCGATGATAGGTACTACGCGCATCTTATCACCCTTACCCGTAACACGTATATGCTTGAAATCGGCTGAGATATCGTCATCGTTGGCGCCATGCAGCTCGCTGAGACGCAGGCCGAGAGTGTAGAAGAGCACCACGACAACAGCATCCCTCACCCTCTCGAACTCATCGGAGGCTATGTCGTCGACAACATCGGCAACCACGCTCTCCATGCGTGTGTCGGGGACAAACGTAGGCAGACGGCGCGATGTGCGCTGCGGCTTTATGGTTGAGATTATATCGCGCTTGGTACGCCCATGGGCGAGCATCCAGCGCCAGAATGAGCGCAGCGAGGCGATAGAGCGATTTACCGACGAGGCCTTAAGACCCCCATCCTCGATAAGGTGTTGCATCCAGTCCTCGATATGGCCACGCTCGATGGTGTCGGCATCGAACTCATCGGGGGTGATGCCGAGCCACTCGACAAAGGCGAGGATGTCGTGACGATAGTTGCGCACGGTGAGAGGCGAGAAGCGTCGCTCCCCCTCTATATGGCGAAGGAAATCGTCGACAACACTCATACCCCAGTCATGCTACTTGTTGAAGAACTTATACTGGAAGATAAGCAAGTAGACAACAGCGCACGAGATATAGGCGTCGGCGACATTGAATACAGCGCCGAAGAAGTAGCCATCATGACCAACAAGGAAGCCGAGGAAGTCGGGGGCATTCTCCCACTTGAAGAGAGGCAGATGTATCATGTCGATAACCCTGCCTGTGAGGAAGCCTGTGCCCTGCTCCTCGATAAAGAGGCCATAGAAGGCGCTGTCGACCATATTGCCTATGGCACCAGCGAGGATAAGCACCGCACCGACAATAACACCCTTAGGCACCTCCGAGCCCTTGTTGATAAGGTAGCGTATGCCGTAGATAAGAGCGCCAATCATCACCATACGGAAGAGGCTCAACACAATCTTGCCGCCATCGCCGCCGAGCTGCATACCGAAGGCGAAGCCTGGATTCTCGACATAGCAGAGGTTGAACCAAGGGAAGACCTCTATCGACTCGCCCACATGAAGATGGGTGTGCACGAGGATTTTCACCACCTGGTCGAGGGCGACAAGCAACGTGGTCCATATAGCTATCTTATGCCCCATGGTGAGGCGCGAACAGTTCAACGACTTAAACATACTATCCTTAACATTGTGCGGCGGCCAAGGGCTTATCCGCGAAAAACAAATAAATTTGCCACAAATATACAAAAATTAAAAAAAATATACTACTTTTGCGCTACTATTATCGGCCCAGGTGGCGAAATGGTAGACGCGCTCGTTTCAGGTGCGAGTGCTTAGCGGCATGTAGGTTCGAGTCCTATCCTGGGCACTTGGCTTTCTCTTGAGAGAAGGCCTTTTTTATTTGTCGATGAGCCAACATCTACGATGTCAACCTATATTATTGCATTTATCGCACGCGCAAGCTCGAAGATTAATGCAATAATATAGACTGCTTCGCAGTAGGCTCATCTTGATTACCCAGTATACCACTGCTCACAGCGTGAGGTTGCGCGGATATGATTGGGCATATTGCTCGACCTACGGTCTGCGCTTAAAGGTATCCGCGCGAGCTGGCGACTTCGTCGCTGCGCTTCGAGTCCTATCCTGGGCACTTGGCTTTCTCTTGAGAGAAGGCCTTTTTTATTTGTCGATGAGCCAACATCTACGATGTCAACCTATATTATTGCATTTATCGCACGCGCAAGCTCGAAGATTAATGCAATAATATAGACTGCTTCGCAGTAGGCTCATCTTGATTACCCAGTATACCACTGCTCACAGCGTGAGGTTGCGCGGATATGATTGGGCATATTGCTCGACCTACGGTCTGCGCTTAAAGGTATCCGCGCGAGCTGGCGACTTCGTCGCTGCGCTTCGAGTCCTATCCTGGGCACTTTATGGTTGGCTTGTTAAAGTCAACCTTTTTTGTTCCTACGGCAGATAGGGACAAGGAGATGGCCGCGGACAAAGACATCTAACGCCTATCATTCATCTTCCCAATCCATCTTAACCCATAGTAACGCAAGCGAAGCGCCCTACTAAGGAGCTACGCTCCGCCCTCGCAAGCGTAGCACCACAGAGCTGAGGAGTTTTGGGTAGTTCCGCTTCGCTATGGGTAATTCTGGGGAGTTTTGTTTTGCTCTGGGTGTTGTGCCTCCTATTTTACCCAGAGTGCGCCATTGCGCACGGCTCTACCCACTATACCCACCATACCCACTCTACCCAGAATCTTTTCAGAGAGAAAACAGGAAGAAATTTGGCGTTTCCTGAGAGCTCTCTGAGTACGCGCCATGCGGGCAGCGTCCGCAACAAATCCTCACTGAACAAAAAAATCCTCGCGCCCGAAAAGCGCGAGGAGAAATAGTAAAGCTGCGGCCGCAACCGACAAGCCTAAATCTTAAAAAGCGGAGACAGCGCGCACATAGTCGAAGGCGTCCTTATCGTACTCGTAGGTGTAGCCTTCGTACATATCGACATGCCACGCGTGAAACTTAGGATCGTCTTCATACTCCGTTGACGACCAATGCCAATCATTTAGTTCAGTACCATATTTAGCCAAAGTGGAATTAATCGCTGACTTATTATTGGATATAGTCTTTAACTCATCATAAGCTGGTAGATACCAATCTGCACCCTTTTTGCGACACCAAACAAAGGGGGGATATTGGTCGCTATCACTACGCTGCATCACCTTATCGGTATTCGCCTTGCCATCACTCATATCATTGGCGCCTATCTCGGTACCATTAATGAAGTCTAGTGCTGAATCACTCCACTCAATGCGCGAGTCCCAAGCAAGTTCAGCCTCATCGAGCGACACAATCTTTCCATGACGACCATTATCCCAAACCTCAAAGACAACGCCCTGCTTGCCATTCACATTATAGTAGTCGCCAACATTATATGTGGTAGAGGTTTCTGGCTCTTCACCTGGGGCTGTCTCTTCCTCTGGGTCAACCACTGTGACTACTTCTTCATCCTCTACTTGCTCTCCGAGAACATCTGGTTCAGACTCTATAGGAGTAGTAACAACCTCCACAGCAGGCATTTCAACTCTTTTTTCCTCCTTTGCGACCTCTTTAGCATTATCGCCACTTCGGAATAAATCCATGAGTGAGATACACAACACAACAATAAATAGTAGCAAAAGACACCACGACCACCAACGGTTTCTCTTCTGCTTGGGCTTATCTTCGTTGCTTTCACGTTTAGATGTGGGCTTATGAGGGGCAATCTTTGTCTTCTCCGACTCATCAGCAAGCACCGCAACAATAGGCTCGTCGTTATCCAACAATGCCAAGAAATCCTTTATAGTATGTGGTCTATCCTTGCGCCAATAGGACATAGATATCTCTATGGCCTTGCGGATGTTTGACGAAAGGCCGTCGAGATTGGGAAGTCCCTGCTCGGCAACAACCGTAGCCTGGGGTGGCACGTTGCCCGTAACAAGAAAATAGAGTGTTGCACCCAACGAGTAGATATCTGTTTCGGGTGAGAAGGTGCTAACGCCACCATCCTGGTACTGCTCCATAGGGGCAAAGCCATGGCTCACGCCTACGGGCGTTGTCGAGGTAGCCTCGCCACTCGTTGCATCGTAGTGCTTCGAGAGACCGAAATCAATCAATATGGCGCGATTATCCTCCTCGCGCACCATGATATTGCCCGGCTTCACGTCGAGGTGGTTTATTGTGCGCTCGTGGATATAGCCCAATGCCGAAGCCACTTGCCTAATATAGGCCACAGCATCGCGCTCACTCATAGCACCACCGCGTTTAACACGTTCGCTAAGCGACTCACCCTCGATATAGTCCATCACGTAGTAACACGTATTGTTCTCCTCGAAGACATCGAGGATATGGATAATATTGGGGTGGTCGAGGTGGGCTATGGTCTTAGCCTCCTTGACGAACTTAGCCTTAAACTTGCCCATCATCTCGCCAAAGCCATCCGACGACAGTGTCAGCGCGCCAGTGTCGCCATCGCGCTTATAGTAGTCCTTAGGGAAAAACTCCTTGATGCATACTCGACGCTTGGCCATAACCTGCTCGGCGAGGTATGTGATGCCGAAGCCTCCACGACCGAGGGAGTCGACAATGCGGTAACGGCCACCCTGAAGTATAGCACCACTCTTAAGTTGCATAGATAAAAAACGGTTAGTGTAGTACAAAGGTAATAAAAATAATCTATTCGCGGCACGCCACATCAGTAATTCCTATATCGAGATAAAAATTTCCGATTTGCGGAGTCGTATATTTGCCCTATATTTGCAGACGAAAAAGATAAACATTTAAGCAATATAAATATGAGTACTAACATCAGATTAAGGAGCGTTAGCGAGATTGTCAACGACAACTTTGCCACAGCCAAGATATTCAAGGCCCACCATATAGACTTCTGCTGCGGTGGTCATGCGCAGCTTCACGAGGCGTGCCGCATAGCTGATGCCGACGTCGAGGAGATAGTAGCCGAGATTGAGCGTGCGAAAGAGCAGAAGAGTGCGGCTATACCCTTCGACACGTGGCCCACAGACCTACTTATTGACTACGTACTGAAGATTCACCACCGCCGCATACGCGCCAACGGCCCAGGCCTATTGGAGCTTATCCGCAAGGTGGAGCGTGCGCATGGCGCGTCACATCCCGAACTAAAGGAGCTTATCGAGCTATTCGAGTACTCGTTAGCCGACCTTGAGGAGCACCTACAAAAGGAGGAGCAGGTATTGTTCCCCTACTGCTACAAACTTATCGAGTCGCAAGAGCAAGGGGCGGAGTATCAGCCTATGCACTGCGGCACGGTGGCAAACCCTATACGCGTAATGCTCCGCGAGCACAACGACGAGGGCATACGCTACAAATATATCCGCAACCTTATGAACGACTTCCGCGCACCCGACGATGCGTGCAACACCTACCGACTGATGCTCGCCGAGTTAGAGGAGTTTATGGATGCCCTCTTCGAGCATATCCACATCGAGAACAACATACTCTTTCCACGCTTCGTGGAGCTTGAGGCGGCCTGTGTGAAGAGGTAGCCGAAGAGTATAAAAACAGCAATCCTAACCATAGTAAACAGAGGAGGATGTCACCCAGAAATGGGGGCATCCTCGTCGCTCTTTTATCTGTTAGCAGATTAACACAAATAAGTAATTTTGACCAATATTGAAGTGTTAAAAAGTTAACAACGAAAATACTATGAAATTTCAGTTGAATTATGTACCTTTGCCCAGATTTTTGCAGAGTTAAAGCGAAGGTATTGTCACTAAAGTGACTAATACGAAGCGCAAAAGCCCTCGACGCAAACGAAAAAGACGAGGCCGTAGCGCAAGAGAGAAAGAGTACGAAACTGAAAAATTATCAATAAGTGATTATATATGGCAGAGAAGAAATTTATCACATGTGATGGTAACTACGCCGCAGCACATATCGCATATATGTTCTCGGAGGTAGCAGCCATCTACCCCATCACCCCATCGTCAACAATGGCAGAGCTCGTTGATGAGTGGTCAGCACAGGGTAAGAAGAATATCTTAGGCGACACCGTAAAGGTGGTGGAGATGCAGTCAGAGGCTGGCGCTGCAGGCGCCGTACACGGCTCATTGCAGAGCGGTGCGTTAACATCAACATTCACAGCATCACAGGGACTCCTATTGATGGTCCCTAATATGTATAAAATAGCTGGCGAGTTGCTCCCTGGCGTATTCCACGTATCGGCACGTGCCCTCGCAGCACAGTCGCTTTCAATCTTTGGTGACCACCAGGATGTGATGGCTGTGCGTCAGACAGGCTTCGCGATGCTCGCAACATCATCTGTACAAGAGGTTATGGACCTCGCAGGTGTGGCTCACATCGTAGCCCTCAAGGCACGCATACCTTTCGTACACTTCTTCGATGGCTTCCGCACATCGCACGAGATACAGAAGATTGAGCTTATCGACGAGGCATCACTCGGCGCTATGTTCGACCGCGAGGCGTTGCGCGACTTCCGCATGCGTGCGCTCAACCCTGAGCGCCCTGTGACACGCGGTACTGCACAGAACCCCGACATCTACTTCCAGACACGCGAGGCCTCTAATAAGTTCTACAACGCCGTGCCCGACATGGTGGCTGAGACAATGGCCGAGATATCGAAGATTACAGGTCGTGAGTACAAGCCATTCACCTACTATGGTGACCCCGAGGCAGAGCAGATTATCATCGCCATGGGCTCAGTGACCGAGACCGTGAAGGAGTGTGTAGACTACCTCCGCACACAGGGCAAGAAGGTGGGTGTCATCACCGTACACCTCTACCGTCCATTCTCAGCGAAGTACCTCTTCAACGTACTTCCTGCAACCGTGAAGCGCATCACCGTGCTCGACCGCACCAAGGAGCCAGGCGCTAATGGCGAGCCACTCTTACTTGACATCCGCGATGCCTTCTACGATTGCGAGAACCGTCCTATGATTATCGGTGGCCGCTATGGTCTATCATCAAAGGACACAACTCCTGCGCAGATGCTCGCCGTATTTGCTAACATGGAGCTTGACGCACCTAAGAACCACTTTACCGTAGGTATCAACGATGATGTTACGATGCTCTCGTTGCCAGTAGGCAAGGAGGTGTCGATGGCTAAGGAGGGTACCTTCGAGGCGTTGTTCTTCGGCCTTGGCTCTGATGGTACTGTGGGTGCTAACAAGAACTCAATCAAGATTATCGGTGGCTCGACAAACAAGTATTGCCAAGCTTACTTCTCATACGACTCTAAGAAGTCGGGTGGTTACACATCATCGCACCTCCGCTTTGGTGACAACCCAATCACATCGCCCTACTTGGTGACTACACCAGACTTCGTGGCCTGCCACGTGCCATCGTACGTAGATAAGTACGACGTGCTCAAGGGCTTGAAGCGTGGTGGCTCGTTCCTCCTCAACTCGGTAAACGACGCTGAGACAACATGCCGCACACTCCCAGCACACATGAAGGCATACCTTGCAAAGAAGGGTATCAACTTCTACATCATCAACGCAACGAAGATTGCCGAGGAGCTTGGCTTGGGCTCACGCACCAACACCATCATGCAGGCGGCGTTCTTCAAGATTGCCGACATCATTCCTATCGAGAAGGCTGTCGAGGAGATGAAGAAGGCCATATACAAATCTTATGGCAACAAGGGCGAGGATATCGTCAACATGAACTACGCAGCGGTAGATGCTGGTTGCGAGGCTGTTGTTAAGGTCGAGGTTCCTGCCGAGTGGGCAAACATCGAGGCCGAGATTGCAGAGCACGAGGCAAAGAGCGATGTTCCAGCCTTCGTACGTAACGTCTGCGAGCCTATCGACGCTCTCAAGGGCGACTCACTTCCAGTATCGGCATTCAACGGCCGCGAGGATGGTACTTGGGATAATGGCACCGCTGCCTACGAGAAGCGCGGCATCGCCACAGCCGTACCACAGTGGAAGATTGAGAACTGTATCCAGTGTAACCAGTGTGCATACGTGTGTCCTCACGCTGCCATCCGCCCATTCCTCGCTACCGAGGAGCAGGCAGCAGCATCGGGCGTAGAGTGGAAGCAGGGTTTGGGCGAGACTAAGACTCTCAAGTTCCGCATCCAGGTATCGCCACTCGACTGTACTGGCTGTAACAACTGCGTTGACGTATGTCCTGCCAAGGAGAAGGCTCTCGTTATGCGTCCTTTGGCCGAGCAGCTTGCCGAGGCTAAGAATTGGGACTACATCACCAAGAATATTGGCTACGAGGAGCGCGTAGATAAGACGAAGTCTGTTAAGAACTTGCAGTTCTCGCAGCCTCTGTTCGAGTTCTCGGGTGCTTGTGCTGGTTGCGGTGAGACACCTTATATTAAGACTATCACACAGCTCTTCGGCGACCGCATGATGGTTGCTAATGCTACGGGCTGTACATCTATCTACTCGGGCTCAGCACCTTCGACACCTTACTGCACAAACGCTAAGGGTCAGGGTCCTGCATGGGCAAACTCACTCTTCGAGGATAACGCCGAGTTCGGCCTCGGTATGCGTATCGGCGTTGAGAAGGTACGCCAGGGCCTTGAGGATGTAATGCGCAAGGCTATCGCCGAGTGCTCATGCTGCTCTGAGGAGCTCAAGGGCGTAATGCAGGAGTGGATTGACGCTCGTCACCTCGCTGCTAAGTCGGCAGAGGTAACAGCTCGCCTCTTGCCACTCGTCGAGGCTTGCGACTGTAGCTACTGCAAGACCATCCTCGACTACAAGGATTGGCTCGTTAAGAAGTCGCAGTGGATCATCGGTGGCGACGGCTGGGGCTACGACATCGGTTTCGGCGGTGTTGACCACGTCTTGGCATCGGGCGAGGATGTGAACATCCTTATCGTCGATACCGAGGTATACTCAAATACTGGTGGTCAGTCATCGAAGGCTACACCTGTGGGTGCTGTTGCTAAGTTCGCATCGGCAGGTAAGCGCATCCGCAAGAAGGATATCGGCGCTATCGCCATGACCTACGGCTATGTATACGTGGCACAGGTATCTATCGGCGCATCGCAGCAGCAGTTCTTCAACGTCTTGAAGGAGGCTGAGGCATATCCAGGTCCATCACTCATCATCGCCTATGCGCCATGTATCAACCACGGTATCAAGGGCGGTATGACACGTACGCAGACCGTAGGTAAGCAGGCCGTAGAGTGTGGCTACTGGCACTTGTGGCACTACAATCCAGAGCTTGAGGCTGAGGGCAAGAACCCATTTGTTCTCGACTCTAAGGAGCCAGACTGGTCGAAGTTCCGTGACTTCCTCATGAAGGAGGTGCGTTACACCTCGCTCAAGAAGGCATTCCCTGCTGAGGCTGAGCAGCTCTTCGAGGCTGCCGAGGAGAACGCCAAGTGGCGCTACCAGAGCTACGTTAAGCGCAGCAAGATGGAGTAGCAATCAAAGCAATAATGGAGCGGCTGTCCGCTCCATTATTTTTTTATGATGAACGATGGGTGGGTGTTGCCCACGTGGGATAGCTGAGTCTTCCGCCTATCTCACCTTATGCGCGTGGAAGTGAGGCGTCACGACACGCACAAAGAATACCAAGGCGACAAGGATGAGTGCAGCACCAAGGCCATAACAATACTCATAGCCCCACTCCGCAAGGTAACCACCAAACAACATACCGCAGCCAATACCTACGTCCCATCCTGTGAGATAGGTGGCATTTGCCGTGGCGCGGCGCGAGTTAGGCGCGAGGTTGATAAAGAGCGTGTTATACGCTGGGAACATCGTGCCATAGCCATAGCCGAAGAGGAAGGCCGTAGCAAAGTATAGAATATATCCCGCGGTGATGTTGAGCGTCGCCGTCTCGTAGAGCATAGCTTCGCCCAGTGCACCCACAAAGGCGATACATATACCGACGCGTATGGTCTCCGTAATAAAACCCCTGTCGACTCGCTTGCCAGAATGTAGGCGCGAGGCTATAAGACCCGCCGCCATTACCGTGAAGAAGAGGCCCGCGCTATGTGTTATACCCGACTCCAAGGCGTAGAGAGCAATATAGCTCGATGTCATACCGTAGGGTATGGCCAATAGGAAGAATGCTATGCAGGCGCGTATACCCTCCTTGAGGAAGAAGCGGTCTGCCGAGAGCTTGAACTCACCCATGGGCTGTAACTCACGGCGTGGCACGCGCACCATAGAGCCAAGCATAAGGCCGATAGCGCCCGTAACCAACGATGTAGTAAATAGCAGCATATAGTTACCCGTGCCAACGATGAAGAGTCCCACCATTGGACCAAAGGCCATGGCGAGGTTGTTCGTGACGCCATAGTAGCCCAGGCCCTCGCCACGTCGCGACGATGGCATGACGTCGATGACGAGCGTGTTACCCGCCGTGGTAAGCATACCGAAGCTGAAGCCATGAAAGATACGCAGCAGGATGAACATCGCCAGCGATGCCGTTATGGCAAAGTAGCCCAGAAACGTGGCAACGAAGAGTGCGTAGGCGACGATATAGACCTTTTTACGCGGCAGGGCATCTGCCACAAAGCCCGCCATGGGTCGTACGCTAAGCACAGCTATGACATAGCACGAGAGGACAACACCCACCAGCGACTGCCCGATGTGGAAAGTATCCACAAGGTATAGAGGGAGTGTGGGAACAAGGATAAAGAACGAGAACGACATCAAAAAGGCTGCCATGCAGACAAAGATGTAGTCGCGTGTCCAAAGTCTATCTTTAGGCGTTGTCATACCTATTTATATTAAATACTAACCAATCGTATGCATACGCACCGACGCCTTGATAAGGGCAATGGCACGAATACGCTCTATGGCCACCTCCTTGTCGGCATGGTGCTGGTTCTGGCTCACGAGCTTCACATATCCCTCATGCTCCGACTTCTGAACATACTTGACGGTGATGTACTCCTCGCCGTCAATGTCGATAGATAGCAGATACATATCACCCCAGAATACGTCGCGCACGTCGTTGAGCTGCTTGTAAAGGATTATGTCGCCACTCTTGAGCAGCGGATACATCGAGTCTCCAACAACATATATCGCGCCATCACACTTCGGAAGGTTCGGAATGTGGATATGACTGATTGGCTTTATCTCATTCCCGTTCTGGAAGATGGGAACAATGCCTGCCGTACCCTCTATCGAATATAGAGGCACACTCTGCAATGGTAGCGACTTATCGGTACGGTGGCTATATGGCGTCATATTAGGCTCGGCATTAAACATCGGGCCATGTCCCGTATCTACCCAATCAGGGTTAACATTAAAATCTTGAACCAAGATATTCTTGTTACGTGTCGATAGTCGAGCCTTGCCTGTCTCGACCATTGAGAGGGCCGCCTTGCCCACGCCAAGTCGCTGAGCAAGTTGCTCTTGCGTCATTTCGAGCTGCTGACGTATAAGTCTTAGTCGCTCACCTACAGTATTCATATCAGAAAGTTTTATATTAAATTTTTGTATTAAACTCTTGACAAAGCAAATTATTGAACGTATATTTGCACTACAAAGTTAAGCAATTTATCCGACTTTGCAAATCATTTATCAACTTTTTATTCAATAAATCAGCAATGTATGAGATTTCCCCATCTATTTATCGCAAGATTGGCGACCGCCTAATTGGCGCCATCGGCCGTAAGGAGTTCTTCTCAGGGAGTGTCGACCTTACGCATGGCGATGTTGAGTGTCGCCTAATATGCACGCTAATTGTCGAACATAATGGAGTTCCGACAGAGGGGCGTTGTTTTTCCCCTATCACTGCACTAATACCCATCTGGTGGGAGTTCCACACCATCATCGATGGTGAGGAGCGCCTCAACGACTTCTCGTTTCGCGAGTTATGTGAGGAGCTATTCGATTAAAAGCATCTGCTTTCTCATCTCTTATTTCTCATTTTATTATGCAACACAAAGACTCAACGTGCTCGTTTGAGCACTTTGCAGGGGAGGTATACCCCTTTCTCGAAATCACACAATTCCATCGCACCTACTACCGCATCCTTGAGCTATATGCCCGTGGACGTATTCGTAAGCTCATAGTATCGGTGCCACCACAGCATGGCAAGAGCGTGGGTGCCACAACACTGCTACCAGCCTATATGCTCGGCCTCGACCCCGATGCGCGTATAGCCATCGCCTCCTACTCCGGTACGCTCGCCTCGCGCTTCAACCGCCGTGTGCAGCGCATCATAGAGTCACGCGAGTACGGGGCGCTATTCCCTGATACCACCATCAAGCAGGGCACAAAGCCCGCGGGCTACATACGTACCTCCGACGAGGTGGAGATTATAGGCCATAAGGGCGAGCTGCTCTCGGTAGGTCGCGAGGGCTCGCTCACGGGTAACCGCGTCGACTGCTTCATCCTCGACGACCTATATAAGGATGCTATGGAGGCGCAGTCGCCCTTGATACGTCAGAACTGCTGGGAGTGGTACACATCTGTTGTGCGCACACGTATGCACAACGCCTCGCGCGAGATAATCGTCTTCACACGCTGGCACGAGGAAGACCTTATAGGTCAGCTTATGACTACCGAGCGCGTGCGTATGCTCGAGAGGTGGAGCGATATCGACGATGTAGCAGAAGACGAGTGGCTATATCTCAACTTCGAGGCTATCAAGCAGTCGCCACCCACCGAAATTGACCCCCGCAAGGAGGGCGAGGCGCTATGGCCCGAGCAGCATAGCATAGCGCTACTTGAGGGCAAGCGTCGCCTCGACCCAATACGCTTCGAGGCGATGTACCAGGGACACCCCACTGCGCGTGAAGGACTACTCTATGGCGATAGCTTTAGGGAGTACGACGAGCTGCCACGCGACATTGTGCGCCGCGGAGCATATACCGATACGGCAGATGGCGGTGGTGACTACCTATGTTCGGTGGCGTATGCCGTAGATAGCGATGGTGTGATATACGTTACGGATGTCACCTATACGCAGGAGGCTATGGAAGTTAGCGAGAGGATGGTAGCCACGATGCTCGAGCGAAATGATATTCGCGAGGCTGTGGTGGAGAGTAATAATGGTGGTCGCGGCTTTGCACGCTCACTGCAACGCCTTGCGCCGATGGTCAGGGTCGAGTGGTTCCACCAGAGCGCTAATAAGGAGGCGCGCATACTCTCCAACTCAGCTACGGTTGTCCACACGATACGTATGCCGCGCGGATGGAATCTGCGCTGGCCAGCGTTCTACTCGAACCTTACGACGTATAAGCGGCTATTCCGTGCTAATAAGCACGATGACGCTGCCGATGTGCTTACAGGTATTGTCGAGCGCGAGGTGCACTGCCGCCGCAGCCGCGTGACAACGGCATTTCTCAGGAAGTAGCAAATAGCAATGAGGAGGGGGGCAATCAACCCTTAACACAGCAAATCAATTTGTTGTCAGAAGGTAGTAGATGCAACGCTCGGCAAGAAAGATGCGGATGGGATGTACTTGGCGTACTGCTCATTCGCATCTATTTTTGTTAGCGGCAGCAGATGCTGCCTTATCACAGCAAATTAATTTGTTGTCAGAAGGGGTATAATTTGGCGCCGATAAAGAGAAAGAGCGGATGGGACATACATGATGTATTTCCCATTCGCTCTTTGGATTGAGGCGTCAAAGGATGCCCCTTATCACAACAAATTACTTGTTGTAGTTCTTCATAATCGCAATAAGATCAAGCACCTTGTTCGAGTAACCCCACTCGTTGTCGTACCAAGATACAACCTTCATGAAGGTCTCGTTGATAGCGATACCAGCGGTAGCGTCGAAGATAGAGGTACGAGCGTCGCCGAGGAAGTCTGAAGATACCACAGCCTCGTCGGTGTAGCCAAGGATACCCTTGAACTCGTTCTCTGATGCGCGCTTCATAGCAGCACATACCTCCTCATAGGTAGCTGGCTTCTCAAGGTTTACAGTGAGGTCAACAACAGATACGTCGAGGGTAGGAACACGCATTGACATACCTGTAAGCTTACCCTTAAGCGCTGGGATAACCTTACCTACTGCCTTAGCAGCACCTGTTGAAGATGGGATGATGTTGCCGCAAGCAGCACGGCCACCACGCCAGTCCTTGAGTGATGGACCATCAACGGTCTTCTGTGTAGCGGTCACTGAGTGAACAGTAGTCATAAGGCCATTTACAAGGCCAAAGTTGTCGTTAAGAACCTTAGCGATAGGAGCCAAGCAGTTTGTAGTACATGAAGCGTTAGATACAATCTGCTGACCAGCGTACTCAGCGGTGTTCACGCCGCATACGAACATTGGGGTGTCGTCCTTTGAAGGAGCTGACATAACAACGTACTTAGCACCAGCTGTGATGTGAGCCTGAGCCTTCTCAGCAGTGAGGAACAAGCCTGTTGACTCAACAACATACTCAGCCTCAACCTCGTTCCACTTCAAGTTAGCAGGATCCTTCTCAGCAGTTACGCGGATAGCATTGCCGTTAACGATGAGTGTGTTCTTCTCTGTGCAGTAGTCAACAGTACCGTCGAACTTGCCGTGCATAGTGTCATACTTGAGCATATATGCCAAGTAGTCTACTGGGCAAAGGTCGTTAATACCTACAACCTGGAACTTCTCAGGCTGAGCGCATGCTGCACGAAATACCATACGGCCGATACGTCCGAAACCGTTGATACCAATCTTAATCTGTGACATAGTCAATTGTTTTATTATTAGTTAATGAATTGCTCTTATGATGCTACAAAAGTATAAACTTTCTAACGATTTAGCAAATTATTTTTTAAATTTTTTAGTAAATACACTACCAATATGCCCATCATAGCTGTTACTATCTCTTTGCCACGCTCTTAGCGCGCTTAGCCATCGCCGAGGCAAAGACGAAGTCGTTGAGCTCGGGGTTCTCGGCGAGGAGGATATCGTCCTTGGTGCCCTCCCACCACTTGTTGCCTTCGTGGATATAGACAATTTTCTCGCCAATCTCCATCACCGAGTTCATGTCGTGGGTGTTGATGATTGTTGTTATGTTGTACTCCTTGGTAATATCGTGGATTAGGTTGTCGATGACTACCGATGTCTGGGGGTCGAGACCTGAGTTAGGCTCGTCGCAGAAGAGATAGCGGGGGTTGAGCACTATGGCGCGGGCTATGGCGGCACGCTTCACCATACCACCACTGAGCTCCGACGGGTATAGGTGGTCGGCACCCGTAAGGCGCACACGCTCCAAGCAGAAGTCTACCCTATCACGCTTCTCGCCCTCGGCCATCTCAGTGAAGAGGTCGAGAGGCAGACGCACATTCTCGCGAACGGTTGACGAGTCGAGCAGCGCACCACCTTGGAAAATCATACCTATGTCCTTACGTATCGCCTTGCGCTCCTTGAAGCCGAGGTCGCTATAACATACATCGTCGTAGTAAATCTTGCCGCTATCCACCTCATGCAGGCCCACAAGCGATTTTAGTAGCACGGTCTTACCCGAACCACTACGGCCTATGATAAGGTTTGTCTTACCTGTGTCGAACTCAACAGATACATCCTTGAGGATAGGGCGGCCCTCGAAGGCCTTAGATACATGGTCAGCTCGTATCATACGCGCATTATTTGTGTTAGGATAAGGTCAAAAATCATGATTGTCACCGAACTTGCCACAACAGCGAGTGTCGAGGCACGGCCCACCTCCAGTGAGTTACCCTTGGCGTAGTAGCCGCAGTAGGCAGAGATGGAGGTGATAATGAATGCGAATACGGCTCCCTTCACCAAGGCATAGGTGATAGCAAATGGCTCGAAGCAGTAGAAGAGGCCCTCGATATAGTCACCCGTAAGCATGATGCCCGTAAAGTATGCAATGGCATAACCGCCGATGATACCCACGATAATACTAAAGAGGGTGAGGATAGGGAAGAAGATTACGGTAGCCACAATCTTCGGTAGGATGAGGTACGACGCTGAGTTGACGCCCATAATCTCAAGGGCATCAATCTGCTCGGTGATACGCATTGTGCCTATCTCGGATGCGATATTCGAACCCACCTTACCGGCGAGGATAAGTGCCACAACCGTAGATGAGAACTCGAGCACCATAACCTCACGTGTAGCGTAACCAATCATGAACTGAGGGATGAATGGCGACTCGAGGGTGATGGCCATCTGCAGTGCCACTACGGCACCGATAAATGCCGAGATAATCGCCGTGAGCGATATAGAGTTGAAGCCGAGGGCGTCAATCTCGAACCATATTCGCTGTCTATAGATACGTATCTTCTCTGGGCGCGAGAACACCTTACCCAGAAGCTGGAAGTAACGACCTATGTTTTCAAATAGTTTTATCATTATTCACAAATTAGCAATTAGGAATTATAAATGAGAAATGAGAAATGAGAAATGAGAAATTGGTCTGCACACCTTTCAGTTTTCACCTTTCACCTTTTTATTCTACCTCCTCGAAGTCAACGTAGTCGCCCACCTGGTCGCTCACACGCTTCTGCGCCGAGCCAGATGTTGTTGTGGTGTTATCGCCACCACTCTTGCGCTGCTGCTGTGCGCGCTGCTGAGCATCTGCCTGCGCCTGCATCTGTCGCACGAGCTCCTCGAGGGTCATGCCGCCAGCGTAGAAGTGACCACCGAAGTTCTGGCCACCAAAGCTACCACCACTGAAGTTAGCTCCACCCTGCTCAAAGCGCTTCTTCATCTCACGCTTCATCTTGTAGACCTTCCATGCAAGGATGCCAAAGACGATGAGGAGCAGTGCGATGATACCAAGGATTATCCAGCCAACAATCTCAAATACGAAAGGCGCAAAGATTGCAAGCAGAACAAGGATGGTACAGAAGATAGGGTGTCGCTCAATAAAAGCAAGCAGACCGAAAAATATTATCTTTAAAATATTCATGTTCGTTGATAGTTATCGTGTTTATCACTTATACTAAAAGTATAATCGCGGCAAAGATACAAAAAAAAACCGAAGCACAACCCTCATCACACAAATAATTTCACCATTCGGGCTATATGACCAATGTTACTTCGATTGTGGATAATTTGGATAATTAAAAATTTTTATTTATCTTTGCACAAACTACTACCGAGATGAACACGAGCATAAACATACATCTATCAGCAAAGTCGTCAGCAGTGATGGCTACTATGATTATGGATATGTCTATGCGAATGTGCCGTTAGGCACTACTTATTCTATGTGCGACTACGCGCCGCACCCTCTCCAACCTAACCATACAATTTAGATATCAGCCTTGCGGTTGATACGCCCATTTTTCATGCTAACATTGTACTACTATGAGCAATAACAAACTACACTTCGAGACAATTCAGATACACGGCGGTTACCATGTCGACGCAACACAGGCACGCGGCATCGCCATACACCCTACCGCCGCCTACCACTTCCCTACGTGCGACTACGCCGCTAACCTATTTACGCTGAGCGAGCCAGGCTACATCTATACACGCCTTCACAACCCCACAACGGCATCCTACGAGGAGCGCATCGCAGCTCTCTATGGTGGTGTTGGCGCTTTAGCCACAGCGTCGGGCATGTCGGCAATACTACTCACCGTAACGGCATTAGCCAAGGCAGGTGAGAATATCGTAACCTCGCCATATCTCTATGGTGGCACTCACAACCAGTTCGTAATCTCGCTACGCAACCTCGGTATCGAGTGTCGCTTGGCAAAGAGCGACGAGGCTAAGGATATAGCAGAGCTTATCGACGAGAATACACGCGCCATATTTGTCGAGTCGATGGGCAACCCAACATGTCGAGTAGCCGATATCGAGGCATTGGCCGAGGTGGCACACAAAAACCATATTCCACTTATCGTAGATAATACGTTTGGTGCTGGTGGATATCTCTGCAACCCCTTTGATTGGGGTGCCGACATCATCACCGACTCGGCAACGAAGTGGATAAATGGCCACGGCACAGCTATGGGTGGCATCATCGTTGACAGCGGTAATTTCGACTGGCGCAAGTCGGGCAAGTTCCCAAATATTGACGGACCATCGGAGGGTTACCACGGTCTAAATCTTGTTGATGCATTTGGCAATCAGGCCTTTATCGTAAAGTGTCGTGTCGATGGCATGCGCGACTTCGGCTGCTGCCCTTCGGCATTCGACGCCTACCTAATGCTACTCGGTTTGGAGACCCTATCGCTACGCGTAAAGCACGAGGTGGAGTCTGCCTACAAGCTCGCGGAGTTCTGCCGCCAGCACCCCAAGATTGAGCGCGTAAGCTTCGTGGGCTTCGAGGAGCACCCAAGCCACGAATTAGCGAAAAAATACTTCCGTTATGGAGCCTCAGCGGTGCTCACCATCGAGCTTAAAGGCACTCTCGAATCTACGGTACGCTTCGTCGAGAGCCTACGTCTATCGGGCAATATGACCATGATTGGCGACTCTATATCTGTTGTCACACACCCCGCCTCGACAACGCATAAGCAGCTCTCTGACGAGGCTAAGCGTGCCGCAGGCATTACACCTACCCTACTACGCATATCACTGGGCTTGGAAAATGTTGAGGATATCATTGCAGACTACGAACAGGCATTGGAGAGAGTATAACGATGAGCAAGCTATACCACGATAATACCCCATTGCTATTGGAGTCGGGCGAGGTACTCGCGGAGCTGGACATCGCATACGACACCTACGGCACGCTGAACGAGGCGAAGGATAATGTCATCTGGGTGTGTCACGCCCTAACGGCAAACTCCGATGTTGCCGACTGGTGGCCACATACCGTCGAGCGAGATAAGTTTCTCGACCCCGAGCGCTACTTCATCATCTGCGCCAACTTCCTCGGCTCGCACTACGGCACAACATCGCCACTAAGCATAAACCCAGCGACAGGCGAGAAGTACTACTACGACTTCCCGCGTATCACCGTGCGCGACATGGTTGCGGCCCATCAGCGTCTGGCCAAGCACCTCGGCATAGAGCGCGTCAAACTTCTCATAGGCAGCTCGATAGGCGGCTTCCAATGTATGGAGTGGGCAATCCTTGAGCCTCACTTCATGGAGCGCTTAGCACTTATCGCGACAACGACATGCAGCGAACCTTGGGCCGCCGCCTTCAACGAGTCGCAGCGCATGGCCATACGTCTCGACCCCACGTGGGGCACAAAGAGCGACGACGCCGGCATCGACGGCATGGCCGTAGCACGCTCCATAGCCCTTATCAGCTATCGCGGAGGTGCCGCCTACAACGCTACACAGCAGGAGCTCACAACTCCCGAGGAGGCCTCCTTCGAGCGCCGAGCACACAGCTACCAGCGCTACCAGGGAGAGAAGCTACGCCGCAGGTTTAACGCCCTATCGTACTACCGTCTATCCGAGGCTGTCGACTCGCACAACATAGCGCGTGGCAGGGGTAGCATAGCCGAGGCCCTGAAACAGATTGAAGCACAAACGCTTATTGTTGCCATCACCTCGGACATACTCTTTCCGCCAGAGGCACACGAGCCTATGCGTCAGCATATTGCCCGCAACAGCTACCACCTCATAGAGTCGGAGTTTGGGCACGACGGCTTCCTCGTCGAGCACGAGAAGCTAAACCGTATTATTGAGAATTTTATGAGTAACAGATAAAACATATATACCATGAAGAATTTGAATATCGGCCTCTTTGGCTTTGGAAATGTGGGCCGCGGCCTCTACGATGTACTTAACCGCATCAACTCCGACAACGTACATATCAAGCGTATATGCGTGCGCGACATAACAAAGGAGCGCGGCGTCAACGCCTCGTTTACTGACAACCCCGACGATATCTTCGAGGATAAGGATATCAACCTCATCGTCGAAGTTATCGACGATGCCGAGGCAGCATATACCATCGTCAAGCGCGCCCTCAAAAGCCGCATCCCCGTAGTGTCGGGCAACAAGAAGATGCTCGGTCACCATATCGTCGAGCTTATCGACCTTCAGGAGCAGTACAACACGGCGCTACTCTACGACGCCTCGGCGTGTGGCTCGATACCCGTAATCCGCAACCTCGAGGAGTACTACGACAACGACCTGCTCTGCTCGGTAAAGGGCATCCTCAACGGCTCGTCGAACTTCATCCTATCGAAGATATTTAACGAGCATATGTCCTATGGCGATGCTCTGCGCTTGGCTCAGGAGCTCGGCTTTGCCGAGAGCAACCCTACGCTCGACATCGACGGCTGGGACTCGCTCTACAAACTTATTATCATCACCATGCACGCCTTTGGCGTATACGTCGCTCCCGACGACATCCTCACCTACGGCATATCGACGATGAACGACTCGGATATACGCTTCGCTTTGGAGAAGGACCGCCGCATAAAGCTCGTTGCACACGTCGAGAAGGTCGACGACCGCCTCATCATGTGCGTACTGCCTCAACTCATATCGCGCAATAAGTATATATATAGTGTCGAGGATGAGTTCAACGGCGTAGTCATCAAGGGTCTCTTCTACGACAAGCAGTTTATGTTTGGTCGTGGTGCTGGTGGCCACCCCACAGGCTCGGCAGTGCTCAGCGACATCACGGCATGTGCCTATAACTATCGCTACGAGTACAAGAAGCGTAACGACTCGGTACTACCCAAGTACACTACGGACCACACCTTCCGCGTCTACTTCCGCTATAAGAGTGCCGAGCAGCGCAACCTGCTCAACTTCCAGAAGATACGCGAGCAGTATTCGTCAGATAAGTACAACTATATCGTGGGTGATGTGACCATCGCTAACCTCAAGGCACATCAGGAGGAGCTACGCGTCGGCGACTGCTTCGTTGCCGCATACCCTCTTGATTAGGATAAAAGATGGGCGTTGTCGCGGACAGCGCGCCATTAAAACAAAGAGACGAGGTTTGATGCCTCGTCTCTTCGTATTTGTATGTGGTGCGTACTACAACGTGCGCAAGTATGCAGCGACATTCTCCTCGATGCGCTTCTCCACATCATCGGCCTCGGCACGTACGAACTTCTCACCCGTAACAGCCTCATATAGCTCGATATAGCGCTCTGTAATGCCTGCCACAACCTCCTCGGTCATCTCTGGCACTTGCTGACCCTCCAAGCCCTGGAAGCCGTTGTCCATAAGCCACTCACGAACAAACTCCTTAGAGAGCTGCTTCTGCTTCTCGCCACGCGCCAAGCGCTCCTCGTAACCCTCCTTATAGAAGTAGCGCGATGAGTCGGGCGTATGTATCTCATCCATAAGGTAGATGACCCCATTCTTCTTACCGAACTCATACTTCGTATCCACGAGGATAAGACCCATCTTCGCAGCAATCTCGGTACCGCGCTGGAAGATAGCACGTGTATATGCCTCAAGCTGCTCATACTCCTCACGCGACACAAGTCCCTGAGCGATAATCTCCTCCTTCGAAATATCCTCATCGTGGCCCTCATCAGCCTTGGTTGTAGGGGTGATGATAGGCTCTGGGAACTTCTGGTTCTCGACCATGCCGTCGGGCATCGCGACGCCGCAGATGGTGCGCTTACCAGCCTTATACTCACGCCAAGCGTGACCCGAAAGATAACCACGGATGACCATCTCCACCTTGTATGGCTCGCAACGGTGACCTACCGTCACCATAGGGTCGGGCACAGCTATCTTCCAATTTGGAAGGATATCGGCTGTGGCATCCAGGAACTTGGCTGCAATCTGGTTGAGCACCTGGCCCTTAAAGGGTATACCCTTAGGGAGCACTACGTCAAAGGCTGAGATACGGTCCGACACGACCATCACGAGGTAGTCGTCGTTGATGTTATAGACATCGCGTACCTTACCTACATAGTGGCCCTTCTGGCCCTCGAACTCAAAGTTGTTCTTTACAATAGCATTCATATCTGTTGGGATGTTAACTGTTCTAAGACGCAAAGGTATGAAATTATTACGAAAGTGAAAAGTTGAGCGTCGAAAAATGATAATTTTAATGGCTACGACAGTTATTTTTTCTATTTTTTTTGATTGTGCAGATGCAATTTATAATTTTTTCGTATATTTGCGGACAATATATACGCAGGTATATAGTTTGTAGATTTTTTGTGTGGTCCAAACAGAGGGGTCAGCTACCTTGATATTGTCGATGCTGATGAGATATCAGAGCCATCGGCGCACTACGAAGGGTGGAGCTATCTGTATGAGCCACATGGGGTTTATTAACTACTAATACTTATTTGCTTAATGGTGAATTCAAATTACATCATCGAGCTTAAGAACATCAGCAAGTCGTTCAGCGACAAGATGGTTCTCGATGATGTCAGTTTGTCAGTAAAGAGGGGTGAGTTTTTGACAATTCTTGGTCCCTCTGGTTGTGGTAAGACAACATTACTGCGTCTTTTGGCGGGCTTTAACTCCGCAAGCAAGGGCGAAATCAACATCGACGGAGAGGATATGACCAACGTACCTCCCCACAAGCGTCCCGTGAATACGGTGTTCCAGCGCTACGCCCTATTCCCTAATTACAACGTCTATGACAATATCGCCTTCGGCCTTAAACTACACAAGGTCGACAAGAAGGAGATTGAGCAGCGTGTCAAACGTGCCCTCAAGATGGTGGGTATGACCGACTACGAGCACCGCGATGTGCAGTCACTATCGGGTGGCCAGCAGCAACGTGTGGCCATAGCTCGTGCTATTGTCAACAGACCTCAAGTTTTGCTCCTCGATGAGCCCCTTGCAGCCCTCGATTTGAAGATGCGCAAGGATATGCAGATGGAGCTCAAGGAGATGCACAAGGACTTGGGTATCACATTCGTATATGTTACCCACGACCAGGAGGAGGCACTGACACTTTCGGATACCATCGTCGTGATGAACGAGGGTGTAATACAGCAGATAGGCACACCTACGGATATATACAACGAGCCATGCAACGCCTTTGTTGCCGACTTCATTGGCGAGAGTAACATCCTCAACGCCACTATGGTACACGACCGCCTTGTGCGCTTCATGGACAAGGAGTTCGAGTGTATCGACGAGGGCTTCGGCGAGAATACCCCTGTGGATGTTGTCATCCGCCCCGAGGATGTATATATCATCCGCAATGCCGAGGCTGCAATGTTCCACGGCACGGTGCGCTCGTGCATATTCAAGGGTGTACACTACGAGATGTTCGTGGAGACGCCCGACGGCTACGAAATTCAGATTCAGGACTATAACTGCTTTGAGCCAGGCACCGAGGTAGGCATGATGATTAAGCCTGCCGACATACACGTCATGCGCAAGGAGCGCACCGAGAACCACATCGAGGGCACGCTCATTGATGCCACTCACGTGGAGATTCTCGGCGAGAGCTTCGAGTGCGAGGCAGTGGAGGGCATCGAGTCTGGCGAGAGTGTAGATGTCGCTTTCGACTTCTCAGCAGTAGAGCTTACCGACGACCCCGACGATGGTACATCGTGGGGTACTATACGCTTCATTCTCTACAAGGGTGACCGCTACCACCTCACCATACGTACCGACGAGGGTGAGGATATCTTTGTCGACACCCACGATGTATGGGAGGATTTGGACGAGGTAGGTATCAAGATAGCGCCATCGGCACTACGCATCACCAAGCTCGCGAAGTAGTTAACGTAACGCACGGCTGATAAGAATGAATAAATTTGTTAAGTTCTTTTCGCGACGACGCAACTGGAGTCTGCCCTACGTTCTCTTCCTTGCAGTATTCGTAGTGGCACCCCTGGTGCTCATCATGATATATGCCTTCCAGAGCGAGGATGGCGGCTTCACCTTTGCGAACTTCGAGAAGTTCGTACACCAGCGTGAGGCTATGAACACCTTTATCTACTCGATAGGCATAGCTCTGATAACCACGCTTATATGTATCTTCTTGGGCTACCCTGCGGCATACATTCTCTCGAAGATGCGACCCTCGACAGCACGCCTTGTGGTGATGCTCTTCATACTGCCGATGTGGATTAACGTCTTGGTAAGAACACTCGCCACGGTAGCACTCTTCGACTTCCTGACACTACCCCTCGGTGAGGGTGCACTCATCTTTGGCATGGTCTACAACTTCCTGCCATTCATGATATACCCTATCTACAACGTGTTGCAGAAGATGGACCACTCGCTAATCGAGGCTGCCGAGGACCTCGGCGCAACACCACGTCAGGTATTTACGAAGGTTGTATTCCCACTCTCGATGCCAGGTGTTGTGAGTGGCATTATGATGGTCTTTATGCCCACAATCTCGACCTTCGCCATTGCCGAGCTTCTGACGATGAACAACATCAAGCTCTTTGGTACCACAATACAGGAGAATATCAACAATGGTATGTGGCACTACGGCGCAGCGTTGTCGTTCATAATGCTTATTATTATTGGTATAACCACGCTATTCGGCGACTCCGACGAGGAGAATAGCGCTAATGATGGAGGCTTGCTATAACTATGAAGAGATTGTTTTCGGGTGGCTACTTGCTACTTTTGTTAGTGATGCTCTACGCCCCAATCATCATCATCGCCATATTCTCGTTCACCGAGTCGAAGGTGTTGGGTAACTGGACAGGCTTCTCTACGGAGCTATACACATCGCTCTTCTCGGGAGGTGTCAGCGACCGCCTTATTGATGCTATACAGAATACGTTCCTTATAGCACTCACAGCAGCTACGGTATCGACCATTCTTGGCACCATCGCTGCTATCGGCATCCACGACCTTCGCTACCGCAAGCGCAGGGTTGTCAACTTCGTGAACAACATACCTATCCTTAACCCCGATATCATCACTGGTATCTCGTTGTTCCTGCTCTTCGTGTCGTTGGGCATAACACAGGGTTATACGACGGTTATCCTGGCGCATATCGCCTTCTGCACACCATATGTCGTGCTCAGCGTTATGCCACGCCTAATGCAGATGAATCCCAACATATATGAGGCAGCTTTGGACCTCGGCGCAACACCTATGCAGGCCATGCGTCGTGTCATCATCCCAGAGATACGCCCAGGCATGATTTCGGGCTTTATCCTCGCCTTTACACTCTCTATCGACGACTTCGCCGTGACCATCTTCACCAATGGCACCGATGGTTTGGAGACGCTATCTACATTTATCTATGCCGATGCTCGTAAGGGTGGCCTTACGCCAGAGCTTCGCGCCCTGTCGACAATCATCCTTGTTGTGGTGCTTCTACTCTTGGTGATTGTCAACCTACGCTCATACCGCCAGTCGAAGCGTGCCGAGCAGCAGGCTAAACAGATTAAAAACTATTCGCGCCGATGAGAAACACATTTATAAACTATATAGTGCGTAGTCTTCTTGTTGTCGTTACAATGGGGATAGCACTAAGCTCGTGCAACGAGCCTCCGCGCGAGGAGATACTCAAGGTGTACAACTGGGGTGACTACATCGACGAGGAGCTTATTGCGGAGTTTGAGGAGTGGTACGAGGAGCAGACAGGCTGCCCTGTAAAGGTCGTGTACCAGACATTCGACATTAATGAGGTCATGCTCGCCAAGATTGAGAAGGGTGAGGCCGACTTCGACGTGGTATGCCCCTCGGAGTATATCATCGAGCGTATGATGCGCCACAACTTGCTGGAGCCTATCGTCACCGATGAGTTCCTTGCCGACCTCGAAGCAACGGGCACGGAGAACTACTTGGGTAACGTATCACCATACATCGTCAATCAGTTCAGCCATATCATAGCCCCCGAGGGCCACGACCCTAACGACTACTCGGTAGGCTACATGTGGGGTACTACGGGCATACTATATAACACGGAGTATGTCACTGCCGAGGAGGCCTCGTCGTGGGACTTGATGTTCGACGAGCGCCTTGAGGGTAAGATTCTCGTTAAGGATGCCTTCCGCGATGTATACTCGCCGATGTTGGTATACGCCAAGACGTTGGAGGCACGCAGGGCAGGTATTCTTGGCGCTAATGAGACACTTCCACTCAATGATGAGGCAGCAAAGGGCCGCGCGAACCTATTCGATGAGCGAGGTAAACTTAGGGTGCCCACCATCGAGGGTCTTATGTACGACGCCTCGGATGAGTCTATTGCCCTTGTAGAGAGCTACCTTAAGGATATGAAGCGCCTTGTGGCTGGCTGGGAGGCCGACTTTGGCAAGGAGATGATGACACAAAATAAGGCTTGGATAAACCTTATGTGGAGTGGCGATGCTGTGTGGGCCATCGAGGAGGCTGCCGAGGTGGGCGTAGAACTCGACTACGAGGTGCCTGAGGAGGGCAGTTGCGTATGGTTCGACGGCTGGGTGATACCTAAGTATGCACAGAATAAGCGTGCTGCGCGCTACTTCATCAACTATATGTGTAAGCCCGAGAATGCCGTGCGTAACATGGATGCAACGGGCTATGTAAGCGTTGTGGGCAGCGCCGAGACCCTTGAGTCGATGGAGCTTCTAACGCCTATACTCGCCGAGTTGGAGGAGTGCAACGATGCCGACAGACGCCGAGAGCTCGAGGAGGAGCGTGATGCGATATTGGAGATGGGTCCTGTTGACCTCAGCTACTTCTTCAAAGACGAGAATGGCGAGCCTTTAGTCTTCACTAACGAGGCGGGCTACGAGATACATGCCGACAGCGTATATGTAGACCCTATACTCTACCCCGACAAGTCGGTTATCGACCGCTGTGCCATGATGCACGATAGTGGCGAGCAGACAGATAAGATGCTCGAGATGTGGTCGCGCGTGAAGGGTGACAACCTCTCGCCAGTGATGCTCTACGGCATTATCATCTTCTTCTCGGCGCTCATCATCTGGGCCATATGGCGCAAGGTAGCCAAGCGCCGCAAACTAAATAAGATGCTCAAGCGCCGCAAGCACAGCGAGCGTAAGGCAACGAAATAGACTAACCTAACATAGAATCAGTACAACGATGACAAGAAAGATTACTCTTTTGCTTGCCACCATTGCACTTGCAGTGTCTGCGCAGGCATCAACCAACAACAACGAGACAGGTAACACAGCAACGCCTGCAACAACACCTACCCCCACAACGGCACTACCCTCGGATGTAGAGGATGACGACGAGGGTCTCTTCTGGTGGGAGGCAGGTGCAAATATCACTTCGAACTACCTATGGCGTGGCTACGACCAGTCGTACTATGGCAACATCTTCGACCCCGCTATACAGCCCAGCGTGACGCTCGGCCTCGGTGCTTTCTACGTCGACCTATGGTATAACTACTCGACGCTGAGCACCTATCAGGAGCTCGACATAACCCTCGGCTTCGACTACGAGAACCTATCCATCACGGTCTACGACGTGTGGTGCGACTATGGCAAGGCCTTCTGGCAGAACGACTTCCTCGATGACGAGAACCATAGCCTCACCGCTACCATCGAGTATACCCTCTTCGACCGCCTGCGCCTGCACTGGGGTACGACATTCCTACACGCGGCAGACTGGCTCTATAACGACGATGGCTCGAAGAGGCGTCGCGCCTTCTCGTCATACTTCGAGGTCGCATATACTCAGCCTGTTAAAGAGCTCTTCGACATTGAGATTACGGCTGGTGCCTCGCCCTGGACAGCGCCCTTCTGGTGTGCCGGTCCTCGCAAGATGGTCGATGGGGGCTATGAGCTCGACTTCGACAATCTCCCAGAGGGCTTCAACGTGACGAACCTATCGTTGCAGCTGAGCCGCGAGTTTGAGGTTGGTGCGGCCACCATCCCCGTGAGCGTGGGTTACACATATAACCCTACCTCTAACCGCCACTACGCACTTATTAATGCGGGAGTTGCGTTTTAAGAGTACAGAGTACGGATGAAAGATGGGCGTTGTCGCAGGACAGCGCCCCTTCTTTTTTCAATGAGAAATGAGCAATGGTTGCTCTCTGCTCATTGCTAATTGCTCATTTGTAGTAAGTCTTTGAACTTTCATCTTTTTTTCTTATCTTTGCGAGAGTTTGCACCAACAATAAGCAATCAAACCTAAAACTATATGATACGAAATCTAAAGAGTCTACTTATTGCTGCGCTCGCCATTGTCGCAGCAAGCGGTGCTCACGCCTCGGAGCCCGAGGCTGTGACGCCCAACTACAACCTCGCTGAGCAGTTCTCACCTACGAAGGTGCGCCGTCTTGTGCCACAGACATCGGTTCGCGCCAACTGGTTCGAGTCATCTAACAAGTTCTGGTACAAGTGGCAGACCATCGACGACATCCACTACTACATTGTTGACCCCGCCTCGGGCAAGAAGAGCGAGATGTGGTCGATGAGCGACCTCGCGGAGAAGGTGACCATCGCCACGAACTACCCCTTCGATGCTCAGCACCTACCAATCGAGAATATCGAGCTTGAGCAGGACAACGTCGTGCTCTTCGACATAGCACCACACAAGGTGATGGTCGAGAATAATGTCTACGCGCCAAAGGATGATGAGGGTAAGGCGCTTGTCTTCCACTTCAAGTGGGACATAGCTGCGCAGAGCCTCGAGCAGATAGATGAGCGCAAGGCCGACATCCCAGAGTGGGCTAACGTCTCTCCCGATGGCAAGATTGCCGTATACCAGAAGAACAACAACCTATGGTATATGTCGATGGAGGATGTCGAGAAGCTCGCCAAGAACCCTGAGGATACGACTATTGTCGAGCATCAGATAACCACCGATGCCGAGGAGAATACCGCCTACCACTGGTTCGAGGACTGCATAGAGCAGATTAAGCCCGACGAGCGCTACCGCGTATACTTGCAGTGGTCGCCCGACTCGAAGCACTTTGCAACGGTACGTAGCGACGTGTCGGCACTCAAGGACTTCTGGGTTATCAACATCCTCAAGGAGCGCCCCGAGCTCTTCACCTACAAGTATCAGATGCCTGGTGAGGAGAGCCCTAAGTTCTGGCTTGAGCTCTTCGACACCGAAAAGTTTGAGCGCCGCGAGGTGGATATGGCGAAGTATGCCGAGCAGATGCTCTTCATCTGCAACCGCCCTATGAAGCATGCCGATATGTATAAGCGCCCTATGCGCATGGTATGGCAGGGTGACAACACCAAGTTCTACGTAATACGTCAGAGCCGTGACATCAAGCGTGCCGACCTCTGCGTTGTCGACGTGGCTACGGCAACGGCTAAGGATGTTGTTGTCGAGCAGATGAACACCTCTATCGAGTGGCAGATGCCTAAGCTCATAAATGGCGACAAGGAGTTTATCCAGTGGTCGGAGCGCACAGGCTGGGCACACCTCTATCGTTATAGCGTTGATGGTGAGCTTCTTAACCCAATCACAAAGGGCGAGTGGCACGTATCGGAGGTATTGGGCGTCGACGACAGCAAGCGCGTCATCTACTTCACTGCTACGGGCTACAACAAGGATGAGAACCCCTACTTCTTGCACCTCTTCCGCGTGAACTACGACGGCACAGGCCTCAAGCAGCTCGACCCCAAGGATTTCAACGGCACATTCTCACTGTCGGATGACCGTCGCTTCTTCGTTGCCAACTACTCGCGCGTAGATGCAGCGCCCAAGGCCGACCTTTATAGCACCGATGGCCGCAAGGTAATGGAGCTTGAGAGTGTCAACCTCGACCCTCTATTCGCCGTAGGCTACCAGTACCCTGAGCCATTCGTTGTTAAGGCTGCCGACGGCATCACCGACCTCCACGGCGTGATGTACAAGCCTTACGACTTCGACCCAAATAAGAAGTACCCTATCATCGAGTACGTATACCCTGGTCCTCAGACCGAGGCTGTTGAGCAGTCGTGGTATCACCCACTTGTACGCACCGACCGCCTTGCGCAGATGGGCTTCATCGTCATCACCGTAGGTAACCGCGGTGGTCACCCCGACCGCTCGAAGTGGTACCATAACTACGGCTATGGCAACTTACGCGACTACGGTCTTAAGGATAAGGTTGTTGCAGCGCAGCAGCTCGCAGCACGCCACTCATTCATCGACATCGAGCGCGTAGGTATCCACGGTCACTCAGGTGGTGGCTTCATGTCGACAGCTGCTATCCTCATGTACCCCGACTTCTTCGATGTTGCGGTATCGTGCGCCGGTAACCACGACAACAACATCTACAACCGCTGGTGGAGCGAGAAGCACCACGGCATCATGGAGAAGGAGGTAGATGGCGAGATTGTCTTCGAGTACCAGATTTCGGCAAACCACGAGATAGCATCGCGCCTTAAGGGCAAGCTGCTGCTCGTACATGGCGACATCGACGAGAACGTACACCCTGGTTGTACGCTCCGCGTTGTGGACGCTTTGATTCGTGCCAACAAGCGCTTCGACATGCTTCTGTTGCCTGGTCAGCGCCACGGCTTTGGTGATATGAACGAGTACTTCTTCTGGCGCATGGCCGACTACTTCTCGGAGCACCTCTTGGGCGAGAAGCAGACATCGACCGATATCCCACAGCTCAACAACGATATCTAATGTTGTAAGATGAGTGTTCAAAGATGGGCGTTGTCGCGGACAGCGCCCATTTTTCTTATCAATGAGCAATGGTCTGCCTGAGAAACAACAGAGATTAATATTGCACAAATATTTGGTTAAATGAGTTTTATTTGATATATTTGTGTAATTAATCTAACACATAACTTTTTACGACTATGAAACAAAGTCTTCATTTTTCGCTGTTGCAACTCTTGGCAGCTGCTATCATCGCACTGTTCGTGCCTACAAACGCATCGGCACAGTCGGCAGATGATTATAGAGTTGAGGCCGAGCAGGGCGTTGCTGAGGCGCAATATAATTTAGGTGTTTGCTACTGTTTGGACCAAGGTGTAGCCCAGGATTACGCTGAGGCTGTTAAGTGGTTTCGCAAGGCGGCCGAGCAGGGCTATGCCGAGGCACAATATAATTTAGGTGTTTGCTACTATGATGGGCGAGGTGTAGACCAGAGTTACGCCGAAGCCGTTAAGTGGTGTCGCAAGGCGGCCGAGCAGGGCCATGCCGAGGCACAATGTAATTTAGGCGGTTGCTATGAATTTGGCCTAGGTGTAGACCAGAGTTACGCTGAGGCTGTTAAGTGGTATCGCAAGGCGGCCGAGCAGGGCCATGCCGAGGCACAATATAATTTAGGCGTTTGCTACTATCATGGGCGAGGTGTAGACCAGAGTTACGCCGAAACCATTAAGTGGTGTCGCAAGGCGGCCGAGCAGGGCGTTGCCGAGGCACAATATAATTTAGGCCAATGCTACTATTTTGGCAAAGGTGTAGACCAGAATTACGCCGAAGCTGTTAAGTGGTGTCGCAAGGCTGCCGAGCAGGGTCATGCCGAGGCACAATATAATTTAGGCCAATGCTACTATGATGGGCGAGGTGTAGACCAGAGTTACGCCGAAGCCGTTAAGTGGTATCGCAAGGCGGCCGAGCAGGGCGTTGCCAGTGCACAATATAATTTAGGTGTTTGCTACTGTTTTGGCCAAGGTGTAGCCCAAAATTACGCTGAAGCTGTTAAGTGGTACCGCAAGGCGGCCGAGCAGGGCCATGCCAATGCACAATATAATTTAGGCGTTTGCTACGAACATGGCATAGGAGTATAGCAGAATTACGCTGAGGCTGTTAAGTGGTATCGCAAGGTTGCTGAACAGGGCGATGCCGAGGCTAAAACGGCATTAAGTAGGATGGGAGAGACATGGTAAGGCTTTTGGTGTGCTGATACAAATAGGCGGAACTCCCGCCTATTTTTTTGTTCAACGAACAATGGTTACTGGCATTGCCCACATTGTCGGGCGGGCAGAGCCCTCGTTCGGGCGGGAGCGGAGCTACCTTCATCGGACATAGCGAAAGCTCTCTATTAGGGTGGAGCATAGCTCCTTAATTTTCATCAAGCGAAGCGCCCTCGCAAGCAGGCTTTGTCTGCGCCCTCACAAGCAAAGCGCCATCCTAAGCGGAGCGCCATCAAGCGACAAAGCACAAATTATAGCGAACAAAATATTTCGATTTGCAGTTTTTTTCGTACCTTTGTCCGTTCGATGCTCTTACAGAGCCACAACCAAGCGAAAATAATAATTTTTACGATATATGGCAGTTGAATTAAAAGACCTTACCAAGAGCGACGAGAACTACTCGCAGTGGTACAACGATTTGGTTATCAAGGCAGGCTTGGCAGAGAACTCTGCTGTGCGTGGCTGTATGGTTATCAAGCCCTATGGCTATGCCATCTGGGAGAAGATGCACGAGGTGCTCGACAAGATGTTCAAGGAGACAGGCCACGAGAACGCCTACTTCCCACTCTTCATCCCCAAGTCATTCTTCTCGCGCGAGGCAAGCCACGTTGAGGGCTTCGCCAAGGAGTGCGCCGTGGTTACGCACTATCGACTAAAGAACGACCCCGAGGGCAATGGCGTTGTTGTAGACCCTGCAGCACGTCTCGAGGAGGAGCTTATCGTGCGTCCTACGTCGGAGACCATCATCTGGAACACATACAAGAACTGGATTACCTCATACCGCGACCTACCTATCCTCTGCAACCAGTGGGCAAACGTGGTACGTTGGGAGATGCGTACACGTCTCTTCTTGCGTACTGCCGAGTTCCTATGGCAGGAGGGTCACACAGCACACGCCACAGCCGAGGAGGCTATGGAGGAGACCGAGCGCATGATTAACGTCTACCGAACATTCGCCGAGGAGTGGATGGGCGTGCCCGTTATCGTGGGCCACAAGTCGCCTAACGAGCGCTTTGCAGGTGCTGTCGACACCCTCACCATCGAGGCATTGATGCAGGATGGCAAGGCGTTGCAGAGTGGTACATCGCACTTCCTCGGCCAGAACTTCGCCAAGGCCTTCGACGTGCAGTACACCTCTAAGGAGGGTAAGCAGGAGTACGTATGGGCTACGTCGTGGGGCGTATCGACACGTCTTATGGGTGCCTTGATTATGGCACACTCCGACAACAACGGCCTTGTGCTTCCTCCAAAGCTCGCACCTATACAAGTTGTCATGGTGCCTATATACAAGGGTGAGGAGCAGCGCCTTCAGGTGGCGGCACGCCTCGAGGAGATGGCCAAGGAGCTACGTGCAAAGGGTGTATCTGTCAAGGTCGACGCTCGTGACAACGTGCGTTCGGGCTTCAAGTTCGCCGAGTACGAGTTGAAGGGTGTTCCTGTACGCTTGGCTCTCGGTCCTCGCGACATGGAGAATGGCACCATCGAGCTTGCCCGCCGCGACACCCTCACCAAGGAGGTAGTATCGCAGGAGGGTCTGACGGAGCGCATCGTAGCGTTGCTCGACGAGATACAGCATAACATCTTCCAGAAGGCTCTCGACTACCGTAACTCAATGATTACGAAGGTAGACACATGGGAGGAGTTCCAGCAGGTGCTCAACGAGAAGGGCGGCTTCATCTCGGCACACTGGGATGGCACACCCGAGACCGAGCAGGCTATCAAGGAGGCTACGAAGGCTACCATACGCTGCATACCGATGGATGTTGTCGAGGAGGAGGGCAAGTGCGTATTCTCAGGCAAGCCATCGAAGTATCGTGTATTATTTGCCAAATCATACTAATTTGTTGTGATAAGGGGTCATCTGCGACCTCTCAATTATTGGGCTGAATAGGAAATACGTCAAGTATGTCCTATCCAGCCCAATTTCATGTCGAGGCCACATCTAACCCCTTCTGACAACAAATTAGCTTGCGGTGATACTGAGTCATCAGCGACGCTTCAATCAAATCCCCGAATGGGAAATACAGCATAGTATGTCCCATCCGGGGATTTATCATGTCAGCGCCACTACTGCACCACTCTGACAACAAATTTATTTGACGTGATATGCGGGCATCTGCAACCTCTCAACTACATAAAATAAGTAGCCGAGTAATGTGCTCGGCTACTTATTACATATATGTATCACCACTAACGATTAGCATAGTTGGTCTTCAGATAATCCATAGGCCCGAAGCGTGTAGGTCGCTTGTCGCCATTAATGCTCTCGACCACTACACTTGTGCGTAGCTTATAACCATCGTATACATAGTCGCGTATGAACTGCATGATTGTATCGCAACCCGAGATAAGGGGTGTCACAGCAAGGCTGTGGTCGACATACGCTGCCGAGCAGAACATATACGCTCCATCTACCCTATCGAGCTGCTTGGCGATATACTTCGAGCCATAGAAGCCGATACCCATGATAGAGGCCTTGTTGTAGGGGACGTTGCTGTCCGACGTGCCGTGGAAGAGAAGCATCGGTGCGGGCGTATCATTAAACTTAGGCTTGCCCTTTGTCGAGAATATAGCTCCTGCACACGCAACGACACCAGCATAGCGGAAGTCATCGGGGAGAACATCAGCAATAGGGGCGCGGTTGCACCGCTGCCACTCGGCCTGCACGGCGGCGATAGCTCCAGCACTTGAGCCGCTAAGCATAATCTTTGTGGTGTCGACACCAAGCTCCTCGCAATGAGCGATAAGGTAGTTCGTTGCAGCGTACATATCCTCCGTGGCTATATCTACGGCGCGCTGCATGGCAGCAATCATCTCCGCAATGCCCATATCCCTCTTTAGGTTACGTAGACCCAGACGATAGTCGATGCTCACGACGACGATACCCTCGCGAGCAAGGCGGTCGAAGTATACATCGTAGTACTCGTGGTCGCGCTGGCCGCCTACGAAGCCACCACCAAAGGCAAATATCATCGCTGCACGTGGCTCTGCATCCTCCGCCACAGGCGCGGTGTAGATATCCATCATCAGCTCTTGATTGTCGTGAGTGGCGTAGTGTACGCTACGCTTGGTCACTGCCGACTGCGCATAGCCACACGTGGCGACAAGCGCAAATAGTAAGGTTACGATTATCTCTCTCATAGTTCGTTGTTTATCTCATTGTTCGTGGCCACTCGCCAATCTCCATATTCTTTATCTCGCCCGCCTCGATATCGAAGCGCACCGCCGTACGTACACTATGTATGCCATAGTTGCCCGCACCGCCAGGATTAATGTGCAACAGCTCATACACAGGGTCGTAAATGACCTTTAATATGTGCGAATGGCCCGCTACGAAGAGCTTAGGACGCGCACCGTGTATATGTTGTAGCGCCTTAGGGGCATACTTACGAGGGTAGCCTCCGATATGTGTCATCAGCACCTTGACACCCTCGACCTCGAAGAATGCGAACTCCGAATATACACGACGTGTCATGCCGCCGTCAACATTGCCATATACGGCACGCAGCGGCTTGAAGGCGTTTATCTCGTCGGCAAGCTCCAACGACCCTATGTCGCCAGCGTGCCATATCTCGTCACACGGCGCCAAGAAGTTGCGCAACACATCGTCGAACGTACCATGCGTATCTGATATAATACCTATCTTCATCGTAAATAATCTTTTACAACTATGGCAAAAGTAGGAAAATTTTTATAACTTTGTCATAGTGATAACCAATAATTTGTGAGATTATGAAAATTCTTCGCTCAACAATCGTCGCTATGGTCATGGTTATAGCCTCTGTGAGCGCCATGGCACAGCAGAACCTATGGCAGAAGCAGGAGGTTATATCTCCCGAGATAGCTGCCGATGGCAGTGTGACACTGCGCCTCTATGCTCCTAATGCTGAGCGCGTCATGGTGTGTGGCGATATGTTCGATGCCTACAATAGCGAGGCGCGCGCGATGACACGCCGCGATGGTGGCGTCTGGGAGTATCGCACCGAGCCTCTCGCCTCGGAGATGTACTGCTACTGGTTCAATATAGATGGGTCGAGCGATCTGTGTGACCCCGCGAATAGCTACGTTGTGCGCGACGTGGGCCGACAGATGAGCTACTTCATAATCCCAGGTGGTCGTGGCGACATCTACACAGCACAAGATGTGCCCCACGGCAGCGTGTCGCGCGTATGGGCACCTATGGAGGATGGCCGCGAGCGCCGCATGGTTGTCTACACCCCAGCGGGCTACGAGTCTAACAAGAAGACGAAGTACCCCGTGCTCTACCTACTCCACGGCATGGGTGGCGACGAGGAGGCGTGGATAGCCACAGGCCGCCTCGCCGAGATTATGGATAACCTTATCGCCCAGGGTAAGGCCGAGCCTATGATTGTCGTGATGACCAACGGCTGCACGGCGCACGTATCGGCACCCGGCTTCTCGCACGAGGGCATGTGGCGCCCATATATGAGTGGCTCGATGGATGGCTCATTTGAGGCTATGTTCCCAACCATCGTCGAGTGGGTTGATGACAACTACCGCACACGCTCTCAGATGGAGTACCGCGCCATAGCAGGCCTCTCGATGGGTGGCTTCCACTCGTTGCAGATATCTAAGGAGTACCCCACGATGTTCGACTATGTGGGTCTCTTCTCGGCAGCCGTGATGCGCCATAAGGAGGGCGTGGCACTCTACGACAACCGCGACGCGAAGCTCGCCGAGCAGTTCTCATTCAAGCCCGCGCTATACTGGATAGCCATCGGCAAGGATGACTTCCTCTACGCCGAGAATGTCGAATATCGCAAGTTCCTCGACGAGAAGGGCTACGACTACACCTATGTCGAGAGTGGCGGTGGCCATGTATGGCGCAACTGGCGCATATACCTCACCGACTTCGCACAGCTACTATTCAAGAGGTAGTAGGGCGCATACGCATAAACAACAATCTACACTATGATAACCATAGGCGACATCGAGTATATAGCTCCCGAGATAGACATCAATATGGTGGGTGTCGAGGCGGGGTTCACCACGAGCTACGGTGACGAGGGCGAGGCAGGCGACTACTTCGACGTCAACGACAATGGCATATACTAAGCCTCAGACGACATCGCGCCTCTCGTTCGGCGATAGAAGATATGCCGAGTGAGAGGTGGCAGATGGTGGCGCGCAGAAATTATTTCGTTAAAATTTTGTAGATTTCAAAAATAGTCGTATATTTGCACCACTCTTTCGTAGAGATGGTTTAAGGAGGGTTGGGTGAGTGGCTTAAACCAGCAGTTTGCTAAACTGCCGATATCGTAAGGTATCCGCTGGTTCGAATCCAGTGCCCTCCGCTTATAATGAAAATGTCAATGACCGAGTTAAGCTCGGTCTTTTTTGTTTTATATCGCAGTTTTATGCGAGCATACACCGCAATATAAAACAATGACGTGACTCACGATTGACATTTTCTTTGGAGCTGACTCTCACTTAAGGCTGGTTGCGGGGATATTACATAGGTTTATTACTCGGCCTTTGGCCTGCGTATTTTTAAGAGGTATCCCCGCGAGCTTGGGCTTGCGCCCTGCGCTTCGAATCCAGTGCCCTCCGCTTTAAAGAAAATGTCAATTGTGTCTTACTGTCTAATTTTTTATAATATCCAACAATTTCTCCAACATTGCATCCTTCCCCGAAAGGTAATCTTCGGCCACATATGGAATAGCAATGTCGGGCATCAATACTCCATCAACAGCAAGGGTATATTCATCATACTCAGTAGTCGATACCGATGTTTCGTACAACAGCGACGAAAACCATACATCTCCTGTCACGGCCTCCCCATAACGAAGGGCATTGCGCCAAAGCGATTCTCCTACTAATGTAGCAGATGCGTTGTATTGCAATATGTTACAGAATGAAGCTGCTATCGAGGATGTATTTTTGCTCATTAAAATGTAGATATGCACATCATCGCACATATATAACTCAGGATTGAGTTCGATTGTCTTCACTACACAACTATCGGGTAATGCGATTGTTTGCCCCACCATATCCTCCGTAATAAACTCATAGTCGGCTTCTGTTTGCGGAGAAACTCTAACTCTTTGCGATTTCATATAGGGGATTGTGTGGCGATTGATAAACAGAGATAAAAGGTTATCAAACATATACCCACTACCACCTGTATTGTATCTGAGGTCGAGGATAATGTTTTTGCAACCCTTCGCCTTGAACTTTTCAATATTTGATTGCAAGACTTTGATAATTCTCGGATTATAAAAGCGAGTGAACTTCGGCAATGCGATATAACCACATTTAGCCGAGTCGTATATACGAATATTATTATCCATTGACTCCTCAAACGCTAACGATGAAGAGGCTTTTTGGGACTTCATACCCTCTGTTGTTATCGTCATCAGCTCACCATTACGAATTAGCTGTATAGTATAATCCTTTGGAAGATGCTGAAAATAGTAGTTTTGCAGCAAAAAATCAGGCGAGGTGTAACGATCGTGGTAATTGTATTCAAACATTTCGGATGATTTTATGCCATTAATCGCAACAATCATATCTCCTCTATGAAATAGTGGGTTTACGGAGGTGTTTACAATTAAGGTATCTTCAACCATCAGCAAGTTGAAACCAAGACCTCGACGTTTTTTAAGGAAGTCCCTCTTGGTCTTGTAGACACGAGCGTCAATTGGTATTCTGGCACCTATACGATAGTGTGGGTCGGTGTCGTGCAGCCAGTCGATATAGGGACGTAATATGTAAAACAAATCAGAGGTTAGCAGCGTATCCTTACCCAATTGTGCGCAGCGTATGTTTATCTGCTGAAGCAGCTCCGCCTTTATTGTCGGGGTCAGCAGCGAATCAACAGTAGGATGTGTCGCACTAATTGGCAAATCGTCCCAATCACCATAATGTGCCGTCTGAAGGTCACAGATAGCTGCAGCACTATCTTTCACAGCAACCGAACGTCGCTTGATACTCTCAATATCAAGAGTTTCACCAGAGGTTTGTGCCCACGAGGTGTCTACACAAAGTGGCAGACAAAGCAACAATAGCCATTTCATATAACAACGAGTTGATGAGTCTGCCTAAATATCAATAATAGAGAATTGGCAGACGCTATTAAATATTCGTATCTCTTGTAGGATAACGTTTTGGTTGGGTGTTTATTGCTCGTTGGTGCTAAGCGACGCTATTTACTTCCATTTTTTGTTCAAACAATGGCCACTTTGAGGGTTACCGAAATTAGGGAATGTTAAGAGATTTAACGAAATCCTAAGTTCCGTTAGACAAAAACTACCCCCAAGAGGCTCTCCTCCTGGGGGGTAGTGAAGCGTAAGTTACTTCAGCAAATTAGTTATTCTGGAAGTAAACTACCGATGATTTCTGTGCGCCCTCGCCATCCTTAGTGATAATCTTGAATGTGCGGCGTGCGCCAGAGTCGTTAGCCGTAAGCACGATGCGAACATAGATTGCTGCACCACCATTGCTCCATGGCTCAAGCGTTACGAAGCTCTCAGGGTTAGTGGTAAGTGGGTCTGTGCCAGGAATCTGAACATCGTCATTGGTAATCTCACCAAAGCTAAATGCCTTAGCCATAAGCTCAGACATAAGCTCGGTGTTAGATGCGAGGTTCTTAATCTCATCACCAGGGGTGTAGGTCTTACCATTGATAGTGATATTCTCGAAGCGATACCAGTCGCCTACTGAGCCAGCACCAGGGCCAAAGCCTGTACCCTTAGAGCCATCAGCAGCATTGTTGAAGATAGTGTATGAGAAGCCCTCAACAACAGGGTCGTCACCACCTTCGTTGCCACCCTCGTCGCCACCAGCAGATGTGCCAGCCTGACGGATAATCGTCGACTTAACATTCTGACCATTCTTATATGTGTAACCCTCGTGCTCAGGGAATGTACATACCACCTCGCAAGCACGTGCAGCGCCTGTGTTAGCCTCGATATCGGCCAACCACCATGTGTCGATAACCTTACCATCGCCATCACGCTTATAGTCAACCTTTACCCAGTCAACCTCAGCGCCACGCACACCATTAGTGTAGTCGTAGCACTTGAACTCAGCGCTGCCATAGAGCAACTGCTCGTTGCGCGAGTCGCCACCCCAATCGGTAGCATCTGCGCCATCAACCTTGATTACCCAATAGCTCAAGCCCCAATCCTGCTGTGCTGCCGCATCGTGCTGGAACTCTGCGCCGAGGGCACCCCAGAACTCAATACTCTTAACGCCAGAGTTAGATGGCTGAGTTACGAAGAACTGCCTGAATGCCGACTTAGCACCACCCTCGAACTCGTAGCCCTCAGGAGCGTTATATGTGCAACATACCAAAGCCTTACGCTCTGCGCCAGTGTTATTCTCAGAAGCTGTTGCAAGAAGGTGTGTAGAGTTGTGCTTACCCTCAGCATCCTTGCCATACTCTACCGTGAGCCAATCAACGATAGGGCCATTTGCAGCACCCTCGCGGCACTCGATAACAACGCTGCTATAAAGCAACTGCTCGTTGTTTCTATCATCGCCCCAAGACTCAGCATAAGTACCATTTACTGCGATTACGCACCAGCCAAGGCTCAGCTTGTCAACACCAGCGCCAGAGATTACCTGGTCGCCTACACCACCACCAAACGTCAAGATCTTAGATGTTGTGAAGCCACCCTGTGTTATGGTGATAACCTTAGTGCGGCAAGCCTCAGTTACGATGTAGCCATCAACATCGGGGAATGTAGCCGTTACGGTTGCAGAGCGCTCTGCGGTATCCTCGTTAGGCTGTGCGGTGATAAACCAGTGAGTGTTACCATCGGTGCGGTATGATACTGTGAGCCACTCAGCAGCCTCGCCAGTAGCATTGTCGATACACTCGAACTCTACGCCTGTGTAGAACTGCGTATTCTGTGCGCCCTCGCGATTTACCCAATCAGCACCAGTGTCGCGTGTCTGAGCATACCAGTAACCTCCATCTCTATCTGTTACGCCGTCGCACGAGATTTTCTGCAAAGCAGCGTTAAGGTCACCGATATACTGCAAGTCGCCCTTCACTGCATCGAGGTCAAGACGTGTTGCCTTCTCAATGTCGAGCAATACGTTCTTGAGCTTGTTATCCTCAAACTTGTATGCAGTCTCCGAAGCGTCGAACGTATACTTAGCCTTATCGGTAGTCACAACATATTTGTAGCCACCCACGCTTACAGGAGGAACAGCCATATAGATGCCGTTACCTGGTGTCTCTGCCGATGTAAGACCATCCAATGCAAGAGGTGTAGTAAGCGTTGTTACGATGCTCTTAGATGTAGCATCCCAGAAGATTACAGCCTCGTCAGCAAATACCGCAGCATCGGTTGTATGCCACTTGTAGCCCTGCTCAGTTGTGTAGTAGTCAGCATAGTTACGAGCGATAGCAGCACCTGCACCTGCGATAGGGTTATCTACCGATACAAGCTCTACTGACTTAATCTGCTCATCGGCATATACGCCTGTTGCCGAGTAAGGCAAGAAGCGAAGTATAGTACCCACAATATCGAACTGTGCCTCCATCTTAATCTCTGTCTGACCCTCCTCCACTACGGGAACGTCGATACGACCGCTGACCATACGCACATACTCAGGGTTGATAGCGCCAGCAGCAGCCTGTGTCTGAGCAGCGTTGTAGTTAAGCTCTACCTTACGTGCCGAGCAACCATCGTATGCAGCATTCGAGCCGTAGGCAATCCAAGCCTTACCTCCCTGTGGCATTGCTGCGAAGTTGAATGTACCCTTGCCATCCTCCGCAATAGAGGCGATAGTCTGCTCCTCGCGCAAGGCATACGATGCGCTGCCATCAGCACCCACGTACCAAGCAACGACCTTATCGGTATCCAACCACTTGAGGCTCTCGCCATCGTTGAGCGCCACGCGGGTAGCGTCATCACCAATCACAGCCTCAACGACGTAGCTTACAGTTGTAGGCTCCGGTTCTGGCTTAGGCTCCTCGGTATTGTCATCATTAGGCTTGTTGGGAGTATCAGTACCATCCTCCGAGCAAGCTGTCATAGCGCCAAGCGACAAGGCAAAGGCTGCCATGAACATCATCGACTTAAAGATTCGTTTCATATCTGTATCCGTTTTGATTATTAATTCTTAGGTTGATTATTCCCATCTATCTTCAGTTTCGGTGCCGTAGGTGAAATCGCCCTTACCGCCCTCTTCGTACCATGGCTCCGAGCCCTCAAAGCCACGCTCCACCTCAATGTTGAGCTGCTCCAAATCTGGAGATTTGTAATCCTTTTTCATAGTCTAAAAAGTTTTTATATTATTAATCTATTTTTCAACAAAAATCAATATTTTGTAAATTAACCATCGTAAAGTTACTAAATTTTTGGCGAATTTATGTCGCATAACGCGAATAAGTGGACAGTAAAAAAAACATCGCATTATAACATGCTGATTTATCGACACTTACATTAGTCGACCAACTTCCAAAAAGTGGTATAACATGGCGAGCCTGTCCGCATCTAATAACACAAGAGCCAACAGCCTGTCATCAAATCACTCTCCACTTTTTACAAAACGAATTAATATATTAGCATCTGATTACCAACACATTGCAATCATTTATTGAGAAAGTTCTCTACATTGTATGTTACAATACTATGATTTTCCAAGAAAAAACATTAATTTTACAAAGTAAATTTCTGCAACAGATAACCAATCACAGGGCAAAAACCAAACACACAATACTCTATGAGACGACTCATACTTATTCTGTTCGCCACCATCTGCGCCACGACGCTCCATGCTCAGGGCGTCAAGGTAGAGGGTGTGGTCACCTCCGAGGAGGATGGGCAGCCTCTTATCGGTGTGACAGTGGCAATCCAAGGCACATTCACCGGAACATCAACCGATGTCAACGGACACTATGTGATTACTCTGCCATCGGCGGCTGAGCACACCATCGAATACTCCTACATCGGATATAGCCGTGTAGTACGTAAGGCATCGCCAACAACCACTCGCATAGATGTTGTCATGCAGAGCGACGCGACAATGATGGACGAGGTGGTCGCCATCGGCTACGGTACGATGCGCAAGAGTGACGTTACAGGTGCTGTGACCTCGATATCAAGAGATGAGCTTATCAAGACCCCCGCAGCAGGTATCGACAAGGCGTTGCAAGGACGTGCCGCAGGCGTCACGGTGAACGCCTCATCGGGACAGCCTGGTGCTGGCGCTGAGGTACGCATCCGTGGTATCGGCACGGTGAATGACTCGTCGCCAATATATGTTGTTGATGGCGTAATCACATCGGACATCAACTACCTAAACCCCAACGACATAGCCTCGACAGAAATTTTGAAGGATGCCTCATCTACGGCTATCTACGGTTCGCGTGGTGCCAACGGTGTTATCATCATCACCACGAAGAGTGGCACACAGAAGTCAAAGGTAAATGTCGAATTTAACGCCTACGTAGGTATTCAAAATCGTTGGAACAAGCTCGACTTGATGGGCGCCGAGGAGCAGGCACGTACCGAGGTGACGATGCAGGGTCAGCAGTCTCAGATTAACTACTTCAATCAGAATGGCTTCAACCAGTGGCTCTCGACATACAAGCTCGGCAGCAGCACGTTCTACCCCGTAATAAAGAGCGATGCAAACCCCTCGGGCCTCGACTACTCGGCAATCAATACCGACTGGCAGGATGAGGTTTTCAAGTCGAATGCCGTAATCCAAAACTACCACGTCTCGGTATCTGGTGGAGGCGAGAAGACGACATATGCCCTCAGCGCCAGCTACTTCGACCAGGATGGTACAATCATGGGCTCTAACTTCAAGCGTTTCACACTGCGCTCGAATACCACCTACACCATCACCAAGTGGCTCAAGATTGGCGAGAACATCTCGTTTGTAACCTCCGAGGGTCGCAACGCCATGAACAACAGCTCAAGCCCTGGTGCATCGATACTCTCAGCGGCCATAGCCATGGCACCTTGGGACCCTACGCACTACCCTGCTGGCTCGGTGAACAGCCTCGGCGAGGACCTCAGCGGTCGCATTGCAGCATCGTCGAACTTCCGTAACGTGACAAACCCATTCTCGATGGTTGAGATGTCGCATCCTCTAAACAAGACAGAGCGTTGGATAGGCAATATCTTCCTCGAGCTTCAGCCCGTCAAGGGTCTTACCCTCCGCTCGGAGGTGAGCATGGACCTTGTCAACGGCATGTCGCGTACGTTCAAGGAGAAGTACTACTACTCGGATTACGATAAGAACGACAAGAACTTTATCTCGCGCGACATGAGTCGTGGCATCACAATGCGCTACGATAACGTACTTACCTATAACGGCAACTGGGGCAAGCACTCGCTAACGGCGATGGTTGGTCAGACCACCGAGCAGTACGACTACTACTCGATAGGTGGTTCGGGCGCTACTATCACCAATCCTGCACCTAACAACTGGTATCTAAATCAGTCTACCGAGGATAAATCGGAGGCTGGCGACTCAGCAAGCCGTACACGCATGTTCTCTCTCTTGGGTCGTCTGCACTACTCATACGACAATCGCTACCTTATAACCCTTAATTTCCGTGCCGACGCCTCGTCGAAGTTCCCCCAAAACCTTTGGGGCTACTTCCCATCAACGGCCATAGCATGGCGCATCTCGGAAGAGCCTTTCTTGCGCGACAACGAGATATTGGACAACCTCAAGTTGCGCGTAGGTTGGGGACAGATTGGTAACGACAAGATTGGTAGCAACAGTTTCACACAGCTTATGTTCAACGCTGGTCCCACCTTTGTGGACTACCCTCTCGGCGTCAACCAAGAGCTTATGCCAGGTGCAACGGTACTTACCTATGTGAATACTGGCGGTAAGTGGGAGACCACCGAGCAGATTAACGTGGGTGTCGACCTCGGCATGTGGGATGGCAAGCTTATCGCCACTGTCGACCTCTTCAAGCGCGACACGAAGGATATGCTACTCTCGGTGGCAGCTCCTGCACACGTCGGCAACCGCTACTCGTCGACAGCAAACGTAGGTACGGTATCGAACAAGGGTCTCGAAATTACATTGGCACACTACAACCGCGTGGGCGAAGTCAACTACTCGATTAGCGGGAACATGTCATTCATCAAGAACGAACTTACGGCTCTCAATGGTGGTGAGCGCGTCTATGGCGACCGCTCTATCTGCGACAAGGGCTTGGCACTATGGACCTTGTGGGGCTACGAGTACGAGGGTATCTACCGCACCAACGAGGAGGTACTCGAGCACCAGCACGCACAGTCGGCACTAACCGTCACGGAGCATGCGGGTGATGCACGCTACAAGGATCAGAATGGTGACGGTCTTATCAACGATGACGACCTTGTGGACATCGGTAACCCATTCCCATGGCTTACCTACGGTCTTAACCTCGGTCTTGAGTGGAAGGGTCTCGACGTAGCAATCTTCTTCCAGGGCGTCTATGGCAACGAGATATACAACGCTCTACGTCTTCGTACCGAGGGTAAGGGTCAGGAGGCTACGCTCAGCACCACGATGCGCGATGTGTGGAGCATAACAAATCCTAAGGGCTCGATACCAAACCCTTGGGGCAGCTCACGTAACTTCGAGAACTCAAGCCGCTATGTTGAGGATGGCTCATACCTACGTCTCAAGGATGTCACCATAGGCTATACCCTGCCCAAGAGGTGGACAGATAAGATGCATATGCAGCGCTGGAGATTCTACATCTCGGCAAGCAACCTCTTCACCATCACCAAGTACTCGGGCTACGACCCTGAGGTGGGTGGCGGCGTAGACTACGGCAACTACCCACAGTCACGTACCGTGATGTTCGGCACAAATATAAACTTCTAATACTCTGAGCTATGCGATATATTAAAGATATACGAAAAGCTGCTCTTGCAGCACTCCTTGTGATTGCCACCTCGTGTAACAACTGGCTTACGGAGCCTACACCAGGTAGCACTGAGCTTAAGGACTTCTACACCAGCGGCACAACTTGCAAGCAGTCGATTATCGCTGCCTACCACCCATTGATGTGGGAGTATGGAGGCACATACTTCAGCGAGTGGTTTATCGGCGATGTTGCCTCGGATGATGCGCTTAAGGGCGGTGAGAATACGGGCGATATGGCCGCAGCATACGACATGGAGAACTTCAAAACGAATGCTTCGAACCAGCTACTACTGGACTACTATCGTGCGCAGTATCAGGGTATTAGCCGCTGTAATTTGGCAATAAGCAATATCCCCAATGTAGAGCCAGACGACACTATGGACGAGCGCCTTAAGTCGCGTCTTTTGGGCGAGGCGCACTTCCTACGTGCCTTCTATTACTTCCGCCTTGTACGCCTATTTGGCGATGTTCCGATGACCACAGAGCCTATTGTCAACTCTCAGGAGTGGAAGAACTACCCACGTGTGGCTAAGGAGGAGGTCTACGAGCAGATTATTACTGACTTGGAGGTTGCCGAGGAGAACCTATGGCCACGCTCGGAGGTTGCTGCCGAGGAGCTTGGCATCGCCACAAAGGGCGCAGCACAAGCAATGCTCCTCAAGGTCAACCTCTATACGAAGAACTACGACGAGGCACGCCAGTGGGGTGAGAAGCTAATCGCATCGGGCGAGTACTCGCTATGTGCCGACTATGCCGCTAACTTCACTCTCGAGGGCGAGAATGGCCCCGAGTCAATCTTCGAGATTCAGTATACCGACGACCCGATGTCGGACTATGGCGAGGGTTATGGCTTCTCACGAGGTACGTTCACGATGATTCTCACACGCTCACGCTCATCGGCCTTTGGAGATAGTGGCTGGGGCTTCAACAAACCTACGCAGAACCTCTACGACGAGTATGAGGAGGGTGACCCACGACGTGACGCCACCATCCACAACCCTACCGACGCCGAGATTCAGACCCCTGAGCAGGAGATATACCTCGGCTCAAGATATCTCAACCGTAAGTATGCCCTTATTGGCGACGACGGCAAATACGTAAAACTCTCGCACCACGCACGCGGTCCTATCAACAACAAGCAGATACGCTATGCCGATGCTCTACTTATGTATGCTGAAGCGTGCTTGGGCTCGAATACAGACGTGGCGAAGGGCGAGGCAGCACTCAACGAGGTGCGTGCTCGTGTAGGCCTCGAGGCTGTATCGCTCACATGGGAATCGCTGCGCCACGAGCGCCGTGTAGAGCTTGCCATGGAGGGTCACCGCTGGTTTGACCTATGCCGCTGGGGTATCGCCAAGGAGGTGATGGATGCCTACAAGGCACAGGAGAGCGCCGAGGCACGTGCCGAGATGGCAGAGTTTATCGCTGGCAAGCACGAGCTTATGCCGATACCTGCCGAGGAGGTGCGCTTAGGTGGTCTTACACAGAATCCAGGATATTAATCAACAATCAATAAATCAATCTATTAACTAAACACATTACAACTATGAAAAAGTTTTTCAGCATGATGGCAATCGCCCTTGCAGCGTTTGCATTCGTAGGTTGCGACAAGGAAGGTGGCGACACTCCTACTCCAGGTGGCGGTGATGGCGTTGCAGCACTTGCTACACCTGCACCTACCGTAGACCAGGCATCTGTAACCACAAACAGCTTCACCGTAGCATGGCCAGCCGTTCAGGGTGCTATTGGTTACCTCTACACCGTTAACGACAGCGCTCCACAGAGCCTCGCTATCAACTCTGTACAGGTTACAGGCTTGACTGCCGATACTACCTACACATTCAAGGTACGCGCCTTGTCAGGCGACACTGCTAAGAATCTCGACTCGGACTGGGGCTCTTGCACCGTGACCACTAAGGCTGCATCGCAGGGTGGCACAAGCTCACACGCTTGTCTCAACGGTACGGACTACTACCTCATCCTCCTCGACGCCACATCATACGAGAGCGTTAAGGATCGTGTGAAGGCTGACTACCGTCCTAACGACACAACCAACTTTCTCTATGTTTGGGAGGAGACATTGCTCGGCGGCACGACATCGGGTCTTGGCTACTATGGCAACGCTGGTGAGGCTTGGACATCACTTGTTTACAATGGCAAGGGTTGGTTCGGTGCAGGCTTCTTCTCTAACCAGAAGGCTGAGCTCGACAAGCTCGCTGAGATTGCAGCAGTTAATGGCGAGGGCTACTACCTACATATGGCATGGATGGGTACTTACACAGGTACTTACAGCGTAGTTATGTACGACAACTCAGCAGAGGCTAAGGTATACATCGGCGATGAGAATGCTGAGTATGGCTTCAAGCGTGATGGCGAGTGGCACGAAATTGAGATTCCAATGACCGTATTCTTCGGCAAGGGTCTATACTATCGTGCTGAGAACATTCCTGCTGAGGGCATGAACGTACTTGCCATAGTTCAGGGCGACGACGGCACAATGCCTGCCGGCTTCGATATCGATGCCTTCTTCATCTATAAGAAATAGTCTGTCATAGCCAGACAAACATAGGTATAGCGGGGTTGGCTCTCCGCTATACCACAAATCATTCAACAAGCATTATGCGCAAGATACTCCTACCTCTAATGCTACTCGCAGTGGCATGCAACAACGATACCTCGGAACCTAACCCGAAGTCTCAGCCAACGGTGTGGAGGATACATCGCGCTGGCCCTTCAACAGCTACTTCTATGTCGTGCTTAACCTCGCGATGGGTGGCCTTATGGGTGGAGATATCGACGATGCGTCGTTCAACGATGGTGTAGTGATGAAGGTCGACTACGTACGTCTATACCAAAAGCAGTAACAGAGATAGATACAACCTATGAAGATGATATACACGCTACTTACAACCCTACTACTTGCTATTGGCAGTTCGTGCACTACCGAGCAGCCCAACACCCCATCGGATGATAGCACGATAACACCCCCTGCCGATGCCATAGAGCTCGCTGCACCACAGCCCAATATATTCGCAGGCTCACTCACTACAACCTCGTTTACACTCATCTGGGAGGCAGTCGAGGGTGCTGGCAGCTACGACATAACCATCAACGATGGCGAGGTAGCAACCACCTCGGAGCTATTCTATGCCGTATCGGGTCTTGAACCCACAACGGCATATACGGTAAAGATGCAGGCACTACCCACTGATGCCAAGACACACAAGCCTTCGGCATGGGCGACACTCACCGTGACAACAGCCAACGACCCCGACAGCGACAAAGAGTTCCCCGACGAGATTCCCGAGGCGGTAATCCCCGCGGAGTACACGCTGGTATGGAGCGATGAGTTTAACTCGTCGGAGCTTGACCTCACGAAGTGGCTTATTGAGGATAATGGCAATGGCGGTGGTAACAACGAGCTACAATACTACGACTCACGAGGTGTCTCTATGGGCAAGGAGCCAGATAGTGGTCGCGACTGCCTAATCCTCACGGCACGCAAGGAGCAGTATCGTGGTAAGACCGCATCATCGGGTCGTGTGAATACCAGCAATGGATATACGTTTACGCATGGTCGCATCGACGCACTCATTCGTCTGCCCAAGACTGCCGATGGCCTATGGCCTGCATTCTGGCTGCTTGGCGCCGACTACAAGCAGGTGGGCTGGCCACGCTGTGGCGAGATAGACATCCTCGAGATGGGTAACTCTACGGGCATACGTCGCGGCATGCAGGAGCGCTACTTCAACGGAGCGTGTCACTGGGGCTACTACGAGGGTGGCGGATATCCCAACTACGCCAAGGCATCGGATGCACCATACTCACTGCAAGATGGCTTCCACCTCTTTACCTTGGTATGGGATGAAGAGAGGGTGGCTACATACCTCGACCTGCACCTCTACCCAGATGCTGAGCCATACTTCGTGATGAATATCGACGACAGGTCGTCGGATAAGTCGCCAGGCAACTACTTCCACCACGACTTCTTCATCATCTTCAACCTCGCCGTTGGTGGTAACTTCACAGGCATCTGGGATATTGACAAGGTCACAGCCCTCAGCGGTGGCGAGGCACATATGTATGTCGACTATGTTCGTGTATATCAGAAAAATAAGTAGTATGAGAAAGATATTTTGGATAGCAACAATACTCCTCGCAGGCATGGTAGCATGTGAGGAGGTCACACCCGACGATAAGAGCAACACCCCTGAGGAGGATGTATCGGGCATTCGCCTAAGCTACAACATCAAGCAGACACGTAGCGCCAAGCGTGGCGTATCGTTCAACTTCCAGTTTGCCGAGGATGTAGCACTGCTTGGTAAGGGTGTAAGTTGGTCATACAACTGGGGTCCAGCTCAGGGTGGCGCTTCGATTGTCGAGAGCATGGTAGCCCACGATATGCGCTTCTACCCTATGGCGTGGAACGGCAGCTTCAACGAGGGCCAGATACGCGCTTGGAAGCAGGCACACCCAGAGACCGAGTATATCTTAGCCTTCAACGAGCCAAACCTCACCGACCAGGCTAACATGACGCCTCAAAAGGCGGCCGAGCACTGGCCACGCCTTGTAGCGCTTGCCAAGGAGCTGGATATGAAGCTCATAGCCCCTGCAATGAACTACGGCACACTGGCAAACTACCACGACCCCATCAAGTGGCTCGATGAGTTCTTCTCGATTGTGCCGATAGAGGATGTCAATGGCATCGCCATACACTGCTATATGGCATCACCCGCAGCACTCAAAAGCTACGTTCAGCGCTTCTACAAGTACGACCTTCCCATCTGGCTTACGGAGTTCTGCGCATGGGAAGAGAGTGTAGGTAGTGCTAAGGCTCAGGCACGCTTCATGTCGCAGTGTTTGGGTTACTTGGAGAGCGACCCCAACGTTGCGGGCTACGCATGGTTTATACCACGTGGTGCAGCTGATGAGAACACATACCCCTACTACGCACTACTCACCAAGACACAGCCTCTCTCGCTGACATATCTTGGCAACCTCTATGTCAACTACTCGTCATTCGACAAGACAACATACTACGCGCCTGAGGAGGTAATCCCCGCAGAGTCGTTCAGAGAGTGCAACGCCTCGGCAACAGCCACCGAGAGCGGTTGGGAGCCATACGTGCAGCTTCAGCCTACGTCCGATGTTACGGGCATATTGGAGATTGCCGATATGTTTGGCAACCAGTGGGTAGAGTATGGACTACGCTCACCCGATGGTGCTGAGCGCGCCTTGTGGGTACGCTACACCGCACCCTCGGATGCTATCCTTACGTTTACGCTCGGCGATCAGGTTGTACGTCACGCCTTCCCTGCTACGGGCGACGGTAACTGGCGTACCGAGCGCGTATACATCTCCCCCGCAAAGGGCGAGAGCGTGATGCGCGTAGGTGTGATGGCTGGCCGCGTGAATATCAACTGGCTGTCGCTACGATAGAGCATTAAGAGCATAAACAATAGATGCCGACTACATACGTGGTCGGCATCTATTGTTTATGCTCTTAACTATCTACCAATTGTCTTGATGCGCTCCTCGAAGGTATCGCGATCCACAAGGGCATTGTTCTTCGTGCGCGCGCGATAGTTATATATGGTATTCACCGAGTAGCGAAGTAGTGCAGCGATGCGCGACGAGTCGGTGATACCAAGACGGATGAGTGCAAATATTCGAAGCTCCGTATTTAGTCGCTCACCACGCTTAAGCTCTATATGTGCATCGGGCTTGAGCATAGCATTGAACTCCTCAACGAAGTTAGGATATAGGCTCAAGAAGGCGTTGTCGAACATCTCATAGAAGCTATTAAGCTCCTCATCGAGGTAGCTCGACGAGCTCAACTCCTTATCCAACTCCTCAACCTTGCCTTGCGATATCTTACGGCGCACGTTACGGCGCAACGATGTAATCTTCTCAATATAATCCGAACACATCGAGAGGAAGAGGGCGATATACTCCTCCTTCACGGCATTGGCCTCTCGAAGATCGCTATTAACAGATGCAAGCTTCGTGTTAAGCTCCTGCAACTCGGTGTTGGTATTGCCAATACGTTCGTTCATATTGTGAATCTTGCGTGCCGCCTTGCGCGAGCGCAATAGGCTGATTACCAGAAATACACAAATTATGAAGAGGGCTACGGCAAGGATTGATATTATGCGTGCCTGCTGACGTGAGTGCTCCTCCTTCTCTTCGAGGATGCGCTGATTATCCTCGAGTATACGTTGGTGTTCCTCCTGTCTGAGCAAGTTTTGACGCTGCTTATCGGCATAGGCACCCTCAATCTCAGGGATTATTGCCGATATCTGCCATGGGCGCAACTTTGCATTGTAGAACAGCGCGTCATTAAGCGAGATGGTCACATAACGAAAGGCACGGTCAATATCATTTTCAGTGATGAGTAGCTGTGCAAGGCTACACAACGAGGCGTGGTCTTTTGTAGCGCTACATATATCGGCCATTGCCGAGCGTGCAAGCCACATCTTCATATCAGCGCGACGCTCCAGCTGCTCGCAGATACGCGCCTGGTCGTAGGCAAACATAGCGTACTCATGCTCGTGAGGCTGATACTTCGATAATATCTCTAAATTGACACGTTCAGCAGCCTCATACTCTCCACACTCAATATGGTTTGCCACAACCATTTGCTGATATATCTCATCGGTTGGGTCGCTCAGTTCAAGGATGCGATTACGATAGTAGCTACGCATATCGAACGACTGGTCGCGCGTATGCGCATCGCTCGTATAGTCCGAGAAGTTAGAGTAGAAGCGCTGTTGAACATCGTAATAACGAATTAGCTGGCGCTTATTTAGGCGCATCGTATCTATGTTGTTGTCGAGCACCTGGTGTGACTCAAGGAACATACCCGCCATCGAGTAGAGTTGCGCACGGTCGAGATCAACATCGTCGAGTAGCGAATCATTGCCAAGTTGGCGAGCCACACTCTCCCTCTCATAAAGGGTTTCGATAGCCTTGTCGAATTGGAACGAGCGATAGGCCTCATACAGCGAGCACAACACATCGTAACGGCGCTGAAGCGAAAGGGAGCTATCACCAAGCAGGGTGTTGAGTTCCAGTATATATGCATTATGCGTATCGATATAGGTCTGCGATATATCGAGCGCATGATCAAGTTTGATTAGCTCCTGCTCCTGGGCCCTTAACGAGGTGGGAACGAGCAGCATTAGTGCAACGGCTATGGTTGCTATTATACGGTTACCTCTATTCATGATAGCGCAAAGATATAAATAATATGGGAAAATTACAATAGCGCGTTCCACTTTTATAATCGGCTATTCATTTTAAAATCAAAGCATTGTAATTTTACGTTCCATATTTTTTCTACGCGTATACACATATATATACGACCAATTAATATTTTTTGTAACTTTGTTGTAGTCGAAGTAAACACTATGATTATGAAGAGAATAATGCTAACATCAATCACACTGCTACTCTGCACGCTTATCTCAAGCTGCGGTAGCGAGTCCCAGACACCGTCGACAAATGACGATACGGCGCCCTCTATCACATTGGAGGCGAGCACGACGACCAACACCTCCGTAGAGGTTAAGGTTGTCATTAGCAATGCCGATGTAGCGTACTGCCTACTTCGAGATGAGGGTGCTGCAACCCCCTCTACCCTCGAGATGATGAAGGGAGAGAAGCTCACCGAGAGTGGCACCATTACATTCGACGGCCTTGAAGCGGGCTACACATACGAGGTCTTTGGCATCGCAGGCAAGAATGGCACCTACTCGAATGTCACTGCGTTGGAGGTTAAGACATCGGGTGAGATAGACTACAACTTCCCCGACGCGGGCGTCGAGGCATTCACCACTACGGCAGACAAGAAGAGCCTATTCAAGGACATTGAGGTTGAGGATGTGAGTGGCATTGGCGACGACGTAGCAACCATCACCATCGACAACAACACACGCTACCAGGCAATGGAGGGCTTTGGCCCCGCCATCACAGGCTCGGCAGCCTACAACCTATCGAAGATGAAGCCTGCCGACCGCGAGAAGATATTGAAGGCAGCGTTCGACCCTAAGGAGGGCCTTGGCTACAACTATATCCGCGTATCTATCGGCTGCTCGGACTTCTCGCTACAGGAGTTCACATGGTGCGACCAGGAGGGCTTGGAGTTCTTCGGCGTACACGAGGATGACAAGACCTATCTATTCCCCATCCTTCGTGAGATACTCGCCATAAACCCCGACGTTAAGATTATCGCAGCGCCATGGACCGCTCCGCTATGGATGAAGGTAGGCCGCTACGACAACAACCCATATAACAAGTGGGCAGGAGGTAAGCTCAACCCCGACTACTATGATGAGTATGCGGAGTACCTCGTAATGTGGGTTGAGGAGATGGAGGCTAACGGCTTCGAGATAGAGTCTATAACGCCACAGAATGAGCCTCTGCACGATGGTAACTCGGCATCGACATATATGTCGTGGGAGCAGCAGCGCAACTTCATCAAGAACAACCTCGGTCCAGCATTCGAGGCTGCGGGTCTCGACACCAAGATATGGATCTACGACCACAACTTCGATGTTACTGACTTCGTGAAGAACATCTACGCCGATAAGGAGGCCTCGAAGTATGTCGAGGGCTCAGCATGGCACGCCTATGGCGGTAGCTCATCGGCCCTTGCACAGATATACAAGGCCGACCCATCGAAGAGCATCTACTTTACGGAGCAGAGCATCGGCACATGGTGTCCCAACTTTGGCGATAACCTCCTATGGCACATCCGCGAGGTATGTCTCGGCACCATCAATAACTACTGTCGCGCCGTAGTACTCTGGAACTTTATGCTCGACGCCGAGCGCGGCCCCAACCGCCCAGGTGGCTGTACGACATGCTACGGCTTTGTAGATTGCGATGCTTCGTACGCCTACAACACCCTCACCTATCGTAGCCACTGGTACGCCATAGGTCATATGTCGAAGGTCATACAGCGTGGTGCTTACCGCATCAAGAGTTCTGGCTCGGGCGTGACACTCTCGGCATTCGAGAACCCCGATGGAACGTTCGCAGCAGTGATACTCAACGACAAGGACGAGGATAAGCAGGTAGTTGTGAAGAGCCCTAAGGGTGACTTCACGCTCACCTTGGCTGGACGCTCAGTAACATCACTTAGCTGGTAATAGCAACGATGCGCCGCGTAGCATACATACTCCTATGCCTAATCGCAATTACGGCGTGTAGCAAGTCTGAGGACGAGGTCATCAACACACCTCCTCAGGCTGTGATACGCTCCATAACATGCGACATTGGTAGTTATATGCTCGACGAGCGCGGCACCGCAGAGATACCCTTTCGCGTTGATGAGCCTCGGGCACTCTTCAACTACGCGGCATCATCCGACGGCTTTCAGGTGCAACTACGCCTAAAGGAGGATAGAGGTCGTAAGCCCGAGGAGTTCACACTGCTACGCGTTCGCGCCGACGACGAGGAGCAGGGATTATACCACGCCATGATCTCGGACATAGGCTCAGGCAAGATGTACAACCATATGGTGCATATCGCAATTAAGCTGGAGTCTGGTGAGCTGATACTATCCAATGCCGTGCGCGTAGCATCATCAAACTACGTGGGAGGCATAAGTGGCGTGCGACTCACGAAGAGTAGTAACCCCTCGCTTAAAGGAGATGTCGAGTTTGAGTACGATGCCAAGACAAGAACATTCAGCGCCCATCTTGACGAGTATATCGCCGACAGAGTATTCATCCCAGAGTTTACAACGGAGGGCGTCGATAGCATAGAGGTTGATGGCAAGAGGATAGATGCGGCAGGCACGCCCATAGACTTCAGCCATGATGCCACCATCACCGCCACCATATCGGGTATAAAGGCCGAATACAAGCTACACCTAACATGCTTCACGGGACTCCCCGTGCTACGCATCGAGACACCTAATCGCCAGAGTGTATGGTCAAAGGATGTGTGGGTCGAGGGGTCGAAGCTATGGCTCGACGGCATGGCGCGCTTCGAGGACATCGAGGGTGTCGAGATGGCCATTCGTGGTCGCGGCAACTCAACATGGGGCTACGAAAAGAAGCCATACGCCATCAAATTTACCGAGAAGCAGAGGGTGATGGGCATGCCCAAGCATAAGAGGTGGGTGCTACTCGCCAACTACATGGACCGCACACTGCTTCGTAACCGCGTGGCCTACTACCTCGCCGAGCAGACATCCTTGGCGTGGACACCCCACTGCGAGTTTGTCGAACTCATCCTTAATGGTGTACACCTCGGCCAGTACCTTCTCTGTGAGCAGGTGCGCGTAGACAACGACCGCATAGCAATTACCGAGATGACACCGCAGGATAACTCGGGTGATGCCATCACTGGCGGCTACCTCTTAGAGCTCGACTTCCACTTCGACAACCAGTGGCAGTGGCACACACAGCGCAACGTGCCATTTGCCGTTAAGTACCCCGACGAGGAGGACCTGACACAGCAGCAGTTCGACTGGATTATAAACTACATTGGCGAGGTGGAGCGAACGCTCTACGGCAACAACTTTAAGGATGAGACCAATGGCTATCGTAAATATATTGATGCACAGTCATTTATCGACTACTGGCTCATATACGAGATATGCGTAAACCACGAGCTTGCCAACCCTGGCAGCGTCTTCCTATGGAAGGACCGTGGTGGCAAGCTTCACGCCGGCCCAGTGTGGGACTTCGACTGGGGCACGTTCTCGTTCAATGCCTCGCCAGCAGCACAGAGTGGGCTATTTATGCAGTGGGCATGGTGGTATGGCCGTTTGTTTGACGACCCCTATTTCAAGGCTCTTGCCTCGGAGCGTTGGGAGATACTCAAACCAATGTTTGAGACGGTATTCGACTTTATAGAGCGCGAGCGCGAGTATATGTCTGCATCGTGGGATAAGAACTTCAAGATGTGGAACATAGGCACCAACATCAATGGTGACGAGTGGCTCTCGAAGGATGAGGCGATAGATCGCATGGTAGAGATTACGCGCAAGCGCATAGATATTATCGACCGTGAGTTGTAGCCGTACAGGGGGTGGCCAATAAAAATTAGCCACCCCCTTTCGTATGAAGATTGAAGATAGAGGTGCCGTTGATGGCATAATTCACTTGATGTATATTCCCATTCTGTCACCACAACAAAAAGAGTGGCTACCCTCGCGGATAGCCACTCTCGATATATCATACAAATATTAGTTCTGACGGCGAGGATCCTCAACGTTGAGCTTATCACCATAAGCCGAGCTAATGCTCTGAACAAAGCCTGCACGGCGCTTGTCGTGGTGTGCAACAGACTGCGACTTAACGTCACCAAGCTCACCATTAATCTTGTCAACAACGAAGATGTACGCAGCGTCATCACCCATAACCTTAACCTCGTTACCTGCCTCCTTAGATGCGCAGATAGCACCTACGAGATGCATATCGCGGCTATTGTCGGTGAACTTAACGCCCTCGAACTTCTCAGCATCAGCGCCAATAGTCATGGTCTCAGCGATAATAGCATACTTCTTAGCATTGATAAGCTTAGTGCGGATGTCCATCTCGCGCTCAGCGAATGGGATATACTTATTCTTATCAACAGACTCAACCATCACAACATAGGTCTTACCCTCAACTACGAAGTTGCTGATAGCACCAGCAGGTGACTCAAGAGCCCAGCGATAGAGCTGGTCAGAACCAAGCTGGAATGCAACGTTGCTAACCATCTCGTTAACTACATAACCAGCCTCAGTAGCAGCTTTGCGGAATGACTCAGCATCACCCTTAGCAGCAACCTTGAATGCATTAACAGCCTCTACAACGCTGTTTGGATCTGTCTTTGCAGGTGCAGACACGACCTCACCCTCTGCCTCAACATCCGAAAGGACTGCAGCGTGTGGGAACTCAACATATACGAGAGCACGCTGACCCATGTTAGGATTAAGAAGACGGTGTGAGTCGTAGTATGCGCGAACATCCTCGTCGGTTACAGTCACCTCAGCATCAGCAACAGTGCTATATGGGTAGCGCACGAAGCGACCGTCGAACGATAGCTTATCCTGAGCCTCGAATGCTGTGAGGTCTGCGATATTAAGGTTGAAGCTCTCACCCACAGCGGTAGATGCCGAGTACTGAGCATATACGTACTGCAACAATGCAGGAGTCAAGTTGTTAAGGAATGCGCCAGTCTGCTCTTTTGTAGCGCCCTCAGCAGCCATAGCCTGCACGATAGCACGCTTCATCTCCTTATCAGAGAGCTTGGTCAAACCAACCTTATTCAACTCAGGACCGTAGTAGTTCTCATATACCAAGTAAGGACGAACATCCTCCTCGTTACCAACAACCTGGTATGCCTCCTGGAACTCCTTAGTCTTAATCTCCTTGCCATTAACAATAAGCTCTACCTCATCTGGAGTCTCCTGACCGCCACGCATTGAGAGCTGATCACCAAGGATAAATGCAACAAGTACAAGTGCAATAAGTACTGAAAGTACAATACCGTACTTGGTTCTTAATGTGTTTAATGATGCCATAAAATATCTATTTTTATTGTTATTTCTAAATAAGCCTTCAAAGGTAGTAATTTTTTATGAAATGGCGAAACATAACTCTCTTTTTTTTAACAGATAGGTCATTTACCCCACTTTTTATGGGTGATTATTTCAAAAAACATTGAAATAAAATGGTTGTACACAAGGCACAACCATCCATATCGTACTAATATTTAGGCCTAAGTACTACTCCATGCGATGAAGGCGCACAAGATCCAGACGCGACTGCTCGCGCTTCAATATTGTTATCTCATATCCCTCGACTTTAATATGCTCGCCCTCATGAGGGATACCGCCATAGGCAGCAATAATATAGCCCGCCAAAGTATCATACTCCTCGCTCTCGGCAAGATTTAGCGAGTATGTCTCATTGAGATACTCCACCTCAAGGCGCGCCGAGAACATCCACGTATTCTCATCCTCGCACCTCTCGACCATCTCCTGGACATCGTGCTCATCCTCAATCTCGCCAAAGATCTGCTCCAACACATCCTCCAACGAGATGATGCCCGCCGTGCCACCGAACTCGTCGATAACGACAGCGATGCTCGCCTTACGCTTCGTGAAGGTCTCCAACATCGCCTGCAACGGCATGGTCTCGGCGACGTATATCGTCTTTATGAGGACATCGGATATCGACTTTGGATTCTCAAAGAGACTCTTCGAGTTGACATAGCCGATGATGTTATCAATAGTATCGTGCCAAACGAAGATACGCGAGAACTTGGTCTCCACGAAGCGCTCCGTCAGCTCCTCAATAGTCGTCGACTCAAGGTCGACAGCCTCAACATCGACACGCTGCACCATGCAATCTCTAACGCGCAGGTCGGCAAAGTCGAGAGCATTCTGGAAGAGACGTATATCCTCCTCCTGCTCCTCGTGTGCCTCGACATTCTCGGCCTCGACAAGCGATGCAAGGTCGTCGCGGTTGAACTCTGTAGGCTCGGCACGCTGCTCTATACGACGCCCCGTAAGACGCATCAAGCCATACGACAACATTGTAGTAAGGCGCGTGATGGGGTACAGGATAATGTAGAAGAAGTATATTATAGGCGAGAGTACGAGGTAGTAGAAGTTTGGATTACGACGAACTATCGACTTGGGGATATACTCACCGATAAAGATGATGACAACTGTCGAGATAATAGTCTGCGAGAGAGCATCTTGTAGGTCAAAGAGCTCGACGAGCAACAACGACATATACATCGAGTAGATAACCAACGCGATGTTGTTACCGACAAGGATAGTCGTAATATAGTTGCTTGAGTTGCGCGAAAAGAGGTTGGCTATATGGTCGAACATGGGGCTCTGCTTACGGTCAATCTCCTCACGCAGACGGTTACGCCCCAAGAAGGCGATCTCCATGCCCGAGAAGAATGCCGAGAAGAGTAGCATGACGGCAATTATTGCAACATAAGATCCCATATTTCAGCCATTAAAGATTACTATTTAGTCTCGCGCTGAGGTTCATGTTCGATGATTTCACATCCGAAGAGGGGACATCGACACGCGGTGGCTCAGCAACATCGGGTTCTAAGCGACGTGGTTGATTGGGGCGTGTAGCAGGCGCAGTGGGCCTTGTATTAGGCTTTACGGTTGGTTGCGAGTTGGCACTCCCCTGCTCGGCACGTGGTGCCGTCTCATCGTGTGATAGGCTATCAGCCTTATCTCGGTTTGCAGGTTTGAAGTCAAAGGCCACCTCGCCGATATACTTTCTGAAGTGTATCTCTTTGAGCTCCTCATCCGTATCGAAGCCCTCGCCAAACTGTGGGCCATCGGCCGTAACTACATGTGTATCAACATTAGAGTATATCTTGCCGATGGTAGCATTCCAGTATAGCTGCTGTGTGTACACCTCGGTTGTGCCGGTGACGATGGTATCGCCATCCTCCCTCTCCTGCTTGATTACGACGACATCACCCTTAGCCTCCCACAACTGCTGCTTCTCATAATATATAGCATAGTTAGCCGTTATGGTCGCGTCGACCAAGTTTGCGATAAACGTAGTGTCGGCAATAGCCTTTATTGTATCTTGACGATACGTAACCAAACGAATACCTCGTCTGAACTCCTGATAGGGATTAGTAGCCATGCTATAGCCCTCGATAAGCGGTGCATAGAAGGTATAGGCACATCTACCATCCTCAATCATTGAGATTGTTCTATTCTCGCTCGATTCGGTCATCAGTGTCTCGAAGTCGTAGACCGTGGCTGGTGGCTCCTGCTTACACGAGAATAGCAATGTAGCACTCCCCATGACGAGGAGTGCTATCACTGCACATTTTTTAGCGATTCGGTGCATAGTCAAATATCTATGCCTCCGATGGTTAGCGGTAACGTACTGTTGTTGTGATACCAGCAGCGAAGCCGCAAGTAATGGTATATGTTGAGCCCTCTGGCATCTCAGCGAAGAAGCAAGCCTCCTGAGTTGGGAAGCTGGCCTTATAGCTGTTGGCCAAGTTCATTGATACACGCTGCATCTCTGGATCTGCCTTGAAGTAGTTAGAGGCACTTACCATTGCATCGTATGCTGCCCACATGTTAGATGTACCACCAATCTTGTCGTCAGGACAATTTGTTGAAGCATAGCACTGACCGAGAACGAAGAATGAATATGGGTTCTGTGGGTTAAGTGCGCGGAGCTGACGAGCTGTGTTGGCTGCTGAAGAGTAGTTACCACGAGAGAGCTCGATAACTGCAATCTTAGCATACAATGACTCCTTTGCAGCAGGGTCAGTAACAATTGCGAGAGTCTCACGCAAGTACTTGAGAGCCTTCTCATTATCACCACGCTCCAAGAAACCCTCAGCGAGGTAGATAGCGGTATCAGCCGATGGGTTGATATCGTAGTACTTCACAAGCAAATCGAAGTAGAACTCGCTTGTACACTTTCTACGAGCCAAAAGTGCTACAGCCTTGGCGAGAAGCTCCTCATTGTCAGGATCAGCAGCAAGCTTCTCCTTGAACAATGCCTCAAGGTTAGAGCAGTTAGCAGCGCTGCTATTAGCAAACGAGTTCTCGAAGAGCTCCTTATACTGAGCATCATCCTCGGCTACCTCGTTGAAGAATGGGCTAAGACGCTCATACTCATCGAGAATCAAGGTGCTGGTGATGGTCTCATCCTGGTTGTAGTCATACGCATCGCAGATGTTCTTGAAGTACATCGAAGCCAAGTCATACTTGATGTAGTTCTTCTCGATAGATGCGTCGATAGCAGCCTTGAGAGCGCCACGAAGGTCAGCAGCCTCAACTGAGGTCTGATACTTAATCATATCACGAGCCTTAGCATCGAGGATAAAGTCGCGACCCTTCTCAGCGCGGTCACCGAAGTACTGAGCGCGGAGGTCGTAGAGCTCTACCAATCGCTGTACATACTCCTTCTTCTCGTCAACGCTGCGTGAACGCTGAATCTTAGCACGATAGAGAGTGACACCACGAGTGAAGGTGTTTACAGATGCTGCTGGGCAGTTCTGCAACAGGGTGTTGAGGTGTGGGATAGCCTCATCATACTGCTTGTTGTCAATAGCATCCTTGAGGAGGTTCTGTGCCTCGATGTTTGCAGCACGCTCCTCAACGGTAGCACCCCACTTGCCATACTTGACATCATCGCTGTAATCGTTCTGCGCCGATGCTGATACTGTGATAAGCATCGCTGCAGCAGCCAAAATAAACTTTACGCTTTTCATAAATCTGAGTTTTATTTATCTTTTTGTTTCTGTTAAAACATTATGTTGTCACCATCCACTAATCGAACTTCTGGCGTACGAACCAGTAGTCTGACGTATCAACCGAGAAGAGGTCGAAGCCGAGGCTAATTTTGTAGTAGTTCTGCGTCGTTAAGCCCACCTTGCGAGCATCAATCTGCACCGTCTTAGGCGACGACATGCGGCCATACTCGAAGGCGATGTTTATCGACGATGAGCCCCACACCTTAACAGGGAAGCCTATACCCGCCGTGATGGCCATCTGGTTGATACGAGCACCACCGAACGACTGGTAGTAGTTACCAACGCGAGCACCAATACGGTAGCTCATACGGTTGAAGTAGTTACGCACGTCGTTGCGTCGTGGTGTTATCTCGAAGCCAGCCTTGATGAAGTGGGTATCCATGTACTGCACTGGCACATCGTAGCTTGCATTCTCGTTGAACGAACTGTTGTTCTTACCCCATGCAGAATAGTTGTAGTCTACGCCCCACGCCACCACGCGGTCTTGATAGAATAGACCCACACCTACCTGATGTGGCACTACCAACTCGAGTGTCTGAAGGTCGTTACGAACAGGGAACGGGCTTATCGAGTTAACCGTATTGTCGGTATACACGTAGCTCTGGCGCTTGGGATTTAGTCTACCGCCAAGGTCGTAGGTAGCACCAAAAGTAAGGATGCGCGTCTCGCTAAGTATTGCGTTCCACTGAACACCCACCTGCATCTTGAAGTTGTTGACAACATATTTGTCGACACCTCGTGTGGCATTGAAGGCTCCCGAACCAGTTATCGTGTGTGTCACCTCGGTAACATAGTTGCGGTCGATGCTTCCCCAGAAATACTTGGCAGCAACACCTATCGAGAAGTTGCGCCATGGAGCCCAGCCCACCGACAACTTAACCTCCGAGATATCACCCTCGCCACTATAACCATACATCACACGGCCTATATCCGCCCAATTATCCTGATTCTCATCTGGCAGTTTCATCTTGTAGCCTACGCTGCTGTATGGGGCGATACTCATACTCACGCCAAGCGACTTAGCCAGTGGGAACAACAACGAGATGTTATGTACGTTTACGGTGTTGTACGCCGTACGAGCCTTGCCAACACGCGCACCATCGGGGCCGAACTTCGCCTGGTTGTTACGATAGTGAGTAGCATCTACGCCCACCTCGAAGAGGAAGCTCTTCTGGGGGGCTATGCTTGCTGCCGCAGGGTTGAGCGTATTGACATTTGTTATCGAACGCTGAGCGATACCCACGCCACCCATAGCACGCATCTGCACCGATCCTGGGGTGAGCAACTCACCAGGGCCATACATCGAGTATGGCGAGTATGCGTTCACGCTACTTGTCTGTGCCGAGGCGCAGAGAGGCACCATAACAATCGCCAAAACGAGCAGTGCAAGTATGTTAATTTTTCTCAGCATTATAGTTCAATATTCTGTTGAGTCCAATAATCACTGGCTCACAGTCTGCAAATATCGCATTTTTAATTCTCTTTACAAAATATTTTGCGTCACCACCAGTAAAAATTGTGCATTTTTTTGTTTTTTTCTTCGAAAAGGCCTCAATATAGCCCTCAATCTCGTGCGTAATCCCCTGCATCACCCCCTGTTCGATAGCCTCGATGGTAGTCCTACCATATGGTAACTCCTCATCCGAAGGAGAGCAAAGTGGCAGCTTTGCTGTATAGTCGGCAAGAGCTCGAAAACGGGTGGTCATACCGGGCGATATGTTACCCCCACGGAAAGTCCCATCCTCGACATAGTCGACAGTTATTGCCGTGCCAAAGTCGACAATCAGAAGGTCGCTATCGGGAAACATCTCGACACCTCCTACGGCTGCTGCCAACCTATCAGCACCCAAGGTCGCTGGCGTAGCGTAGGCATTGCCTATGGGCACAGGCGTCGTAGCGGGCTTGAAGCATAAGGCATACTCCACATAGCGTTGTAGCGCCGCAGCTACCTCCTGCTCATGGCCTCCCGTAGACGACACTATGGCACGGCGTAGCTCCTTGTGCGCCTGTGCAATAGAGCCAACCCACTCTATATCAACGCCTGAGGTGACATACTCCGCAACCACCTTATCGCCACTCATGACGACCGCCTTCATGCGGCTATTGCCTATATCTACAATAAGATTCATTCTCTATCTGTTTACTTCTGCTCGGCTGCCGCAACACTCGCCAAATGGCGCAACATGGCAACACCCTCGGCAATGGTATTTATCTTTCTAACGGTCATCGAGAGGCGATTATTGTATTGCTTGACAACAAAACGCTCTGGCTCGGCAACCACACGGCGCAACATATTGAGGAACGTGTCGGTCTTGAAGAATGGTGAGTTGTTGTCGCCCACGAAGCGCACAATCATCAATCCGTTCTTCACCTTGACGTGCTCCATACCGAGGTTTACGGCCTCGCGGCGTAGCTTCACAACATCCATCAACTCGCGTACGGGCTGTGGGAGTGCGCCAAAGCGGTCTAACAAGCGTGCCGCAAAGCCCTCAAACTGCTCGTCGGTACGCATCGCATCTATCTCGCGATAGAGGCGTAGCTTCTCGCTCTGCGAGCGCACGTAACTATCAGGTATCGAGGCATCGACATCGACATCTATCGTTGCATCGTCAACAAACGAGATATCCTTCATTGCATCGTTCTCCGCCTGGCTCAAGCCCGAAGTATCGAGGCCCTCGGCACGAAGCTCCGATATGGCCTGCTGCAATATCTTCTGGTAGGTCTCGATGCCCACGTCGGCAATAAAGCCACTCTGCTCGGCACCGAGCAAGTTACCCGCACCACGTATGTCAAGGTCCTGCATCGCGATATTGAAGCCCGAACCTAAGTCCGAGAACTCCTCGATAGCACGCAACCTACGGCGTGCATCACCACCGATAAGCTCTTCGGGTGGCGAGAGCAAGTAGCAGAAGCCCTTGCGGTCGGAGCGACCAACACGACCACGTAGCTGATGCAAGTCGCTCAGTCCGAAGCGGTGTGCATCGTTGATAATGATGGTGTTAGCATTGGCGATATCTATGCCATTCTCGACAATCGTCGTCGAGAGTAGGACGTCGAACTCGCCATATATGAAGTCCATAATCAGCTTCTCAAGTTGGTCGGCAGGCATACGGCCGTGACCTATTGCCACACGCGCCTTAGGACATAGGCGTGTAATCATACCCTGCATCGTCGTAAGGTCCTCAACACGGTTGTGCACGAAGTATACCTGACCACCACGCGCAAGCTCCTCCTCTATGGCATCACGAATTACCTCCTCGCTAAATATGTGCGACTCGGTGACAATAGGCTGGCGGTTGGGCGGTGGTGTCGATATTACCGACAGGTCGCGCGACCCCATAAGCGAGAACTGCAACGTACGCGGAATAGGCGTCGCCGTGAGCGTAAGCGTATCTACCGACACAGCCATCTGTGTTAGCTTCTCCTTGGCTGCCACACCAAACTTCTGCTCCTCGTCGATGATGAGCAGACCCAAGTCATGGAACTCTATGCTCTTCGAGAGCATCTTATGCGTACCAATAAGTATATCTATCTTCCCCGCCTTCAGCTCGTCGGCGATACGTCGTGCATCTTTGGTCGACTTTGTACGATTTATATACTCGACGGTAACAGGGAGGTCTCTCAATCGCTCCGAGAACGAGCGATAGTGTTGCAACGCAAGGATTGTCGTTGGCACCAGCACCGCCGTCTGCTTACCGTCGCACGCCGCCTTGAAGGCTGCACGTATAGCCACCTCGGTCTTACCAAAGCCAACATCGCCACACACCAATCTATCCATCGGCTGCTCGGACTCCATATCGCGCTTTACAGCGGCGATGGCCGTAACCTGATCGGGCGTATCCTCCCACTTGAACGAGGCCTCGAGCTCCTGCTGCAAGTATCCATCCTCGGAGAAAGCAAAGCCCTTGGATGCCTTACGCTTAGCATACAGAGCGATAAGCTCGCGCGAGATATCCTTTACGGCCTTCTTCGTGGTCGCCTTGAGCTTCTGCCATGCGCCATTGCCGAGCTTATAAATCTTCGGGGGCTCACCATCGCCACTCTTATATCGCGATATGCGATGTAGCGCGTGAACATTTACGAAGAGTATATCGTTATCCTTATATATCAGCTTGATAGCCTCCTTCGTGCGGCCTCCCTCATTGAGCTTAACAAGGCCTCCGAAACGCCCCACACCATGGTCAATATGCACAACATAATCGCCCACCTTGAGGGCATTAAGCTCCGCAACGGTCATCTGCTCGTCGCGCTTAATCTCGCCACGTATGCGATAGCGCTGATAGCGGTCAAATATCTGATGGTCGGTATATACGCACAGCTTGAGACTATTATCCACAAAACCCTCGTGAAGCACTACATCTTCGGCGCGGAACTCAACTTGGCGGCGCCCCACCTGATGGAAGATGTTCGTCAGACGCTCTATCTGCGCCTTGTTGTGCGAGAGTATGATGGTTGTATATCCACGCTCCGTATTCCAACGTATGTCGTCGGCGAGCATCTCGAAGTTACGGTTGAAGGCGGGCTGTGGCGTGGTGTCGAAGCATATCGTGGTATCGGCACGGCGCTCACGTATGTTATCTCTAAGCAGCACCACAGTGCTACTCTCCAAGTCCTTGAGTATTGTCTGGCGCGATGTCACGCGGCGTGCCACAACCTCAGCATCCTCATCCTCGGCGGTCTGCTCCAGCACCCTGCGACGTATATCGTTAACCTTACGCAGCGCAAAGTCACCATCCTCCATCCACCATGTAGCACCCTCGGCAAAGCGGGCGAGCGAGACACGCTCACGCTCCGCATCGTCGCGCATGATATTAGGTATAATCTCCACCTCCTCGGGGCGCTCCGCCGAGAGCTGGCTCGATATATCGAAGCGACGCAACGACTCCACCTCATCACCAAAGAGGTCTACACGATAGGGCCGCGACTCCACATATGAAAATATGTCGACAAGACCACCACGTACCGAGTACTGGCCAGGTTCATAGACAAAGTCCACCCTCGAGAAACCATGCTCCTCGAGCCACTCGACAAGCTCCCCTTGCGACACCCTATCGCCCACACGTATGCGGCGCGAAACACTCACAAGGTTTTCGCGCTCGGTGACCGCCTCGGCCAACGCCTCAGGGTATGTACACACGACGAGATAGCCGCGCTTGAAGGCGGTGATGGCATTGAGGGCTGCGGTGCGGCGCACCACACCCTGAGCATCCTCCGCGCCATAGGCTGCCGAACGCTTATAGCCCGACGAGAAGAAGACAACACGCTCCTCATCAAGCAGTTCGTAGAAGTCGTTCACAAGATACGCAGCACGGTCTTTATCCTCGGCAAGAAAGATGTGAATACCTCCGCAGCGCTCCACCGTATCGGCAGCATAAAGCGAATAGGCTCCGCCGACCATCTGTTCAAGATGGACGGTAGAGCCCTGCTTACCCAAACATTTTTTTAGTTCGTTCGCGCGTTTGGAGCCACGAACAACACTCTTAAAATTATTCATATCGCTTCGATGGCAATCAACCCTTATTGTCAATATCAAGAAGCGACTTACCTCGTTTATCGAGGTAGCTGACGTCAATCATTCCGACACTCTGGTCGGCCGTTATCTTGATGCGCAGCTTGTACTTAAACATCCAACGCAGGCGTAGCGACCACAATCCGCGGCGCAAGTATGCTGCAACATAGGGGCTGAGGCGCAAGTTAACATATCTGCAACCTCTCTCCGCAAGGAGCTGTATCTGGTCCTCAATCTTCTCCTCGAAGAGTATCGTAGGCTCTACCTTACCCGTACCGTGGCACGTTGGACATACGTCCGATGTCTCCGCCATGGCGATAGGGCGCACGCGCTGTCGCGTGATCTGCATAAGACCGAACTTCGTGAGCGGCAAGATGGTATGCTTAGCCTTGTCCGTCGCCATGAGCTTCTGCATCTCCTGCTGAAGTATCTGTCGGCTCTGCGCCTTGCGTAGGTCGATAAAGTCGATGATGACAATACCGCCCATATCGCGGAGTCGTAGCTGGCGGGCAATCTCGGCTGCTGCCGCGAGGTTCACCTCTAAAGCTGTCTGCTCCTGGTCGTCCTCGGCCTTTGTTCGGTTGCCGGAGTTGACGTCGATGACGTGCATAGCCTCCGTATGCTCGATGATAAGATAGGCGCCGCGCTTGAGCGACACATACTTTGCAAATAACGACTTAATCTGTTTTGCGACATCGTACTGATCAAAGATGGGCACCTTGCCCTTGTAGAGCTTCACCATGCGCTCCATCTCTGGTTTGATAGCGCGGATATAGCTCTTTATCTCAGCGTGCATGGTCTCATCGTCGACCAATATCTGCGAGAAAGTATCGTTCAGCGAGTCGCGAATAATAGTATTCACACGGCTCATCTCGCTAACTAAGCGAGCAGGAGCCTCATTCTTGCGCATGGCTCCTACGGCCTTATTCCATCTCTCGACAAGAGAGAGTATGTCTTGCATAATGTCGATGTCCTCAGCATCGGCAGCTGCCGTACGTACGATGACACCGAAGTTTTGTGGAAGCACCTCTTGTGCTACCTTACGAAGTCGTTTCTTTGCGGCGTTCGAGCGTATCTTGGTAGATACATACACCTTATTTGAGAAGGGTACAAGAACCACATTACGTCCCGCTAACGATATATCAGCCGTAAGTCGTGGACCCTTGGTCGAGATAGCCTCCTTGGCAATCTGCACCATTATGGTATCCCCCACCTTGATATGGTCGCCTATGCGGCCCTCCTTGGCTAATGCTGGTTCGAGCTTCATGCTCTCGACACGCACGGGGCGCTTGTTAGCATCGCGGCTGTCGACAACACGTTGTAGCGACTCGAAGTTGGCACCAAGGTCTAAGTAGTGGATAAAGGCATCCTTCTCGTGACCTATGTTTACGAATGCTGCGTTCAGTCCGGGCATAATCTTGCGTACACGACCAAGATATATATCGCCTACGGCAAAGCCCGTCTGACACTGCTCTTTGTTTAGTTCGACAAGCACCTTATCTTCGCAAAGTGCTATCGACACCTCCGTTGGATTTACATTGATGATAAGTTCTCTATTCATGTTTCTGCAATGTAAATCTATTTGGTAAACCACTGTGGCATATTGTGTTGCGCACAGTCTCTTCAAAATAGAGGAAGCTAAGAGCACTACACCCTTAGCCTCATCTATTGTACAATAAGAAGACGCTTACTTCTTCTTATGACGATTCTTGCGAAGACGCTTCTTACGCTTGTGCGTCGCCATCTTATGGCGCTTGTGCTTCTTTCCGTTTGGCATAATTGTAATACTATTTATAGGTTAAATGTTTCTCTATTGCCCTCGGTTCCTGTCCCCTCAGTAATCGTCGTTTGTTTGCCGACCCCTCGGTTAGCGCTCCTCGGTATTTTGTTGGCACCTTACTTAATCTCGCCAGCGAAGCTCTTAGATGGCTTGAAAGCTGGGATGTTGTGCTCAGGGATAGTGATGGTTGTGTTCTTCGAGATATTACGAGCAACCTTCATAGCACGCTTCTTGATGATGAAGCTGCCGAAGCCGCGAAGATATACATTCTCACCATTAACCATTGCGTCCTTAACGCTCTCCATAAATGCCTCTACGATAGCCTGAACCTGAACCTTCTCAACGCCAGTTGACTTCGCAATCTGATTTACGATATCTGCCTTTGTCATGATCTTAAAAGTTTTTATTTAAGTTTATTAATAACAAGTGTTTTACATAATCAAACGCCACAAAACATCCGGTCGCATCGACACGATTTGACCGCAAATTTGTGTATGTTCCTCGCAAAGAGTGGGCAAATATACGGCTAATTGAGTTAATTTGCAACAAAAATCTTAAAAAAATATATTAACTCCTCTTTGCAACACTCTGTTTTTGCAAATATTATCGCACCACGAGCCAACTATCTAAAGTTGTTAAGTGCCGTAGCCAAGCCCTCAACAGCCTGATCAAGACCCGACTGTATCTTGCCGCCAATCATCATCTTCATCATCATGTTAAGCTCGGCGTGGAGCACCATCCTCACACGTGTATCGTGCGCGTCAACCTCGTGTAGCTGAATCCAGAATGTGAAGTCGATGGGGATGCCGCCCTCGTCTGCAACAATCTTAACATGCTTATTCTCAACCTTCTCGGCAATACGCAAGCATACCTTCATGCCCTTCACCTTGAACGAGCAGCTATCGGGCGTAGCCTCCCACTCCTCGACCTTATCCTTCATCGCTGGGCTAAGGAAGTCCATACGCGAGATGATAGGGAATATCAGCGCTGCGGGGTGGTGTATCTGCTGTTGTTTCGATTCGTATTTCTCCATATCCTCAAATTTTTGAGACGCAAAGATATACTTTTTTTAACGAATAACAAAACGGCGCGCCGTATCCGACAATATTTCAATCTTTACGACCATCGTGTCATCAGGGAGCAGCGCCTCGATCTTCTCGGGCCACTCAACGAGGCATAGCTCGCCCGACGAGAGGTACTCCTCTGAGCCAAAGTCGAGAGCCTCCTCGATACGCTCTATACGGTACATATCGAAGTGGTAGATGGTGCGCGAGCCCTCATACTGGTTGACGATGGCAAACGTTGGGCTTGTCACCGCATCGTCGGCGCCAAGCAGCGCTGCTATGCGGCTGATAAGCGTTGTCTTGCCTGCACCCATGGGGGCATCGAAGGCCACCACGGTGCGACCATCAAGGGCGTCGAGCACGGCTTGTGCCACGTCGTCGAGCTCAGCGAGAGACTCTATCTCTATAATCTTTTCCATAAATATATGTTGTGTAATCGTCGTTATTATCTACCTTGCCTTAGGCTTGAGTACGGCAAACGGCACTATCATCTCCTCCATCGAGATACCGCCATGCTGGAAGGTATTTTTATAGTAGCGTATATATTTGTTAGCGTCGTTGTTATAAACCAAGAAGTCGCGATTATATGCGAAGATATAGCTCGATGTTAGTCTTCCCGATGGCAACTGAATATCCTCGGGGCGCGTCACCTCATATACATCGCGGGCATTATACGCGAGGTTTCGGCCGGTCTTATATCTAAGGTTTGGCGATGTCTCCCTATCGCCCGTCACGCGCACAGGGTTGTCGACACGTATTGTGCCGTGGTCCGAGGTGATGATAACCTGGTGGCCGCGCTCAGAGAGGAGCTTCAACATCGTGTATAGCTCCGAGTGTTCGAACCACGAGCGTGTCAGCGAGCGGAAGGCAGCCTCATCATCCGTGAGGTCACGGATGATATCGGTCTCCGTGCGGGCGTGCGACAGGATATCGAGGAAGTTGTAGACAATAACCGAGAAGTCGGCATCGTAGACACGCTGCATATTATCTAAGAGGCGACGTCCCGCCTCAGGGCGCACGAGCTTATCGAACGACAGTCGATACTGCTTACCAGACTGCTGCAAAAGGCGGCGTAGGAACTCCTCCTCGTACATATTCTTACCTCCATCCTCATTATCGTTGAGCCACTTTTCGGGCATCAGCTTATCAATAGCTAATGGCATAAGACCCGCAAAGAGGGCGTTACGCGCATACTGCGTTGCCGTGGGTAGTATGGCGCAGTAGAAGTCGTCGGCAGCGATATCGAAGAGACCGCGTAGCAGCGGCTCGATGGTACGCCACTGGTCGTAGCGCATATTATCAATAAGGATAAGCGTTGTCTTACCCTTGTCGACCTCGGGAAGTATGCGGCGGCGCATCAGCGTATGCGACATCACGGGTATCTGCTCATCATCGACACGACGATTTATCCAGTCGTAGTAGTTGCGGCGCACGAACTTCGAGAACTCGGTATTTGCCTCGTTCTTCTGATATGCCAACACCTCTTTTATGCTATTGTCCGACGACGACGATAGCTCAATCTCCCACCCCACAATCTTACGATATAGGGCACACCACTCGGCAAAGGTAGAGGCAGCTTGCTGCTGTGAGCTGATACGCCCGAACTCCGAGCGGTAGTCTGCCGTAGTTTGCTCTGTTACAAGCTGTTGCGAGTGCAGGTTTTTCTTTATCGAAAGTAGCACCTGATTAGGATTTACAGGCTTAATAATATAGTCGGCAATCTTCGAGCCTATGGCCTTATCCATGATATTCTCCTCCTCGCTCTTGGTGACCATAATCACGGGCAACGAGGGGCATGCCGCCTTGATAAGTGGCAGTGTCTCGAGGCCCGTCATACCAGGCATCATCTCATCGAGGATAACGAGGTCGTAGGCAGTGCTACCGACCATATCGACAGCATCGTAGCCATTGTTACACGTATCTACCTCGTAGCCCTTCGATTGCAGAAACATAACGTGGGGCTTGAGTAGGTCTATCTCATCATCAACCCAAAGTATCTTATTCATAGCTCAATAATTTCGTTTACTGCTTTAACGCATCGATGACCTCTTTAATTGTGGGATAGGTTGAATTAAGTCGCTCGGCAAGTCCTATGCCCGAATACCACCCAATGCCACAAATTCCCTCCTCGGTTTGGGGGCGTAGCTCTCCGCCGACGGCCGTCATACGCCACCAGTCGGTATATTTAAGCTCCCAGCGGCCATATGTATCGTAGGCATGAAGCGTAGTTATCAATGGCTTATCGTCTACCACCACAGCCTCAATACCCGTCTCCTCGAGCACCTCGCGGCAGGCAGCCTCGGCACTACTCTCGCCATCCTCGATATGGCCCTTAGGCAGATCCCAGCGCTTACGAAGGTATATCATTAGAAGCTCGCCTCCCTCATTTATCACCACACCACCTGCGGCGCGCACCTCGACAAACTGGGCAGCCAAGAGGCTGAATGTCTGGCGGGGGTTCGGAGATAATATGGTTACAAATTTGTCAGTCTCAACTTTTTTTATTACTTTCGCTCGCAAAACAGAGAGAGTATCATCGACCACAAGTAGCGACGAGCAATTATCGGGCTGCGACGAGGTGATATCGACCCTCGCATCCCCGAAATATATCGTATATGGTGCGCTCTGTTTCATAATTGCAGATGCAAATATACAAAAAAGCGACAACAACAAACTAAAACTATAAAACTTATCTATGAAAAAAACACTCTTTATCATGACATTTGCAGCGCTTCTTGCAAGCTGTGGCGGCGACAAGCCACTTGAGAAGAGCCAGGAGGAGGCAGCACCTGCCCCCACACCATTGGTCATCAACAACGCCCTCACCGACGCCGAGAAGGCGGCGCGTAAGTTCACCCCCGAGGTGATGTGGAAGATGAGCCGTATAGGTAGCCAGGCGCTATCACCCGACGGCACAAAGCTCATCTACACCGTGACACAGTACAACCTTGAGGAGAACCGCGGCATAACCTTCCTATGGATGCGCGATATGGCATCGGGCAAGGAGCAGCGCATAACCTACAACACCTCGAACAACCACTCACCACAGTGGCTCGACAACGAGAACATCGCATTCCTCTCGAACCGCTCTGGCTCATCACAGGTTTGGGCGATGAACTACAAGGGTGAGAACGTGCGTCAACTAACCAACTTCGCGAAGGATGTCGAGGGCTTCGGCATCGCTGGCGACCATGCCTTCTATGTTCAGCGCGTGGAGGTGGCAAAGCTCAAGGGCTCAAACAAGTATGAAGACATGGACAAGTCGAAGGCGCGTATCTATGACGACCTTATGGTACGCCACTGGGACTACTGGGATGATGGCTCATACTTGCACATCTTTGCAGCCGACTACAAGGATGGCAAGATTGCCGAGGGCGTGGACATCATAGGTGCCGACAAGGCATACGACGCACCATTAGCGCCATACTTCGACAATGCTGAGATACGTCTATCGCCCGACGGCTCGAAGCTTGCATACACCTGCAAGCCATTGACAGGCACCGAGTATGCACTATCCACCGACTCGGACATCTTCCTCTACGACTTCGCATCGAAGGCTACACGCAACCTCTCGAAGGAGGCAGCAGCCAAGGGTGATGAGCCATTCGTGGGCTACGACAAGTACCCCGTATTCTCGCCCGACGGCACCAAGATTGCCTTCCGCTCGCAGCGTCGTCCAGGCAACGAGGCCGACCAACAGCGTCTTTGGGTTTACGACCTTAACACCGACGAGTGCACATATATCACACGTGGTCAGGACTACTGCGTAACAGAGGTAGCATGGGATGGCAACGACGCCATGTACTTTGTACTGCCATGGCGCGGCACACACCAGGTGGCACACATCGACCTTGCGGGTAACAAGCGAGATATCACCAAGGGGAACCACGACATCAACTCGTTCACCTTCGCTAATGGCAAGCTCATAGCCAACATGAACACCATGTCGAAGGCCGTAGAGCTATACGACGTTAACCTCGAAACAGGTGAGCTCAAACAGCTCACCGACGTAAACCGCGAGATCTACGACAACATGGACTTCGGCAAGGTTGAGGAGCGCTGGATAGAGACTGTCGACGGCAAGAAGATGCTCGTATGGGTTATCTATCCCCCACACTTCGACGAGACAAAGAAGTACCCAACACTTCTCTACTGCCAGGGTGGTCCACAGAGCACCGTATCGCAGTTCTGGAGCTACCGCTGGAACTTCCAGCTTATGGCTGCCGAGGGCTACATCATCGTAGCACCTAACCGTCGTGGCTGCCCATCGTTCGGCCAGGAGTGGACAGACCAGATATCGGGTGACTACTCAGGTCTTAACATCCAGGACTACCTCCGCGCTATCGACGAGGTATCTAAGGAGCCATTCGTCGACAAGGATCGTCGTGGCTGCGTAGGCGCTTCGTATGGTGGCTACTCGACATACTTCCTCGCAGGTAACCACGAGGGTCGCTTCAAGGCATTTATCGCACACTGCGGCATCTTCAACTTTGAGTCTATGTATGGCCACACCGAGGAGCTCTTCTTTGTGACGAACGACTACGGTGGTGCATACTGGGAGAAGGACAACGCCGTGGCACAGCGCTCGTATGCCAACTCGCCACACAAGTTCGTGCATAAGTGGGATTCGCCAATTATGATCATCACTGGCGAGAAGGACTATCGTATACCTTACAGCCAGTCGCTTGAGGCATTCACCGCAGCACGCGTACAGGGTATCGACGCTCGCCTGGTATCGTTCGAGAATGAGGCACACCAGGTATTCCAGCCACAGAACAACATCGTGTGGAATCGCGAGTTCTTCGGTTGGCTGAACAAATACCTCAAATAATTTTCGATTATAGGGGGTGACTAAAAAGCATTTTAGCCATCCCCAATTTGTTAGGAGGCCACAGCTACGACCTTCTAATCAAAAATCGTATCAATACCACTCTGACAACAAATTGAGGTTGCAGGTGGGGGGGGGTAGGAGCTATTCCCCAGCATCCCCAATATCCCCAAAGCAAACCCCACTTGCGGTTATCCCCATCATCCCCACTCGCAACAAGAAATTCTCCTCACACGCAACAGTTTGTTATTTCAGAAAAAAGTCGTATATTTGTGACCAAATATAGTTAGGTAACGTACAAATTCCAAATATTAAAACCTATAAAATCATGAGAATCAAAAACTTATTTTATCTTCTTCTGGCGTTGCCAATGCTTATGGTAGCGTGCGAAGAGGAGAACACACCTGTCGATGAGGTTAAGAACCCCACCATCGAGCTAACAGCTGGTGAGGCAACAGAGTTCACCCTATCGTTCACAATCGCCACAACCGAGGCTACTGACGTAGCATGGCTCGCTATTGAGGCTTCGGAGGCTACACCTACTGCTTCGGAGGTATTGGCTAACGGTACAAAGATTGAGGCCAACAGGAGCGTAGAGTGCAAGGCAACAGAGCTTAAGGATGGCACAGAGTACACCATTGTGGCTGTTGTAAAGAACTCTAAGGCTGTTGATAAGAAGGAGATTAAGATGACTACCATCGCTGCAACCGAGGAGACTACTCAGTTTAAGCGCACATCTGCTGCTGAGGTTGAGTTCACGGCTGATGGCGGCAAGGGTGAAATTGAATACGAGATTATTAACCCTATCGAGGGCACTGAGGTTGAGGCCGAGGCTGATGTAGAGTGGATTACTGTTACCGCAGGTGAGAAGATTGCTTACATCGTAGAAGGCAACACTCTCTACGAGCCACGCGAGGGTAAGATTACCGCTACTTATGGCGACCTCTCGTTCGAGGTAAAGGTTAAGCAGGCAGCCAAGGAGCAGGGCCAGGAGCCTGATGATGAGGTTAACTTCACAGCAACAGTATACGAGGTGTTCTACTACGGCACTCAGTACTCTGCAGCATACAACTATCAGGTATTTCTCTCGGACAATGGTCTCAACGAGAATGGCAACTTCAAGCAGAATGGCGAGTACTACATGTTAGACATCTTCGCAGCTGATAGCGCTCAGAACAACAACTTCACGCTCCCTAACGGTAAGTACACAGCATCGGATACCTCTAACGCTGGCACCTTCGGCCTTGGCGACTATGGTGCCCACATCAAGATTGTTGATGGTGTTCCTACCTATTCACTCTACAAGCAGGGTACAGTAACCGTCAGCGACGGCAAGATTGAGGCTAAGATTATGATGGAGAATGGCACTATCCACAACGTAGTATTCGAGGGCAACCTCCGCTTCGACGGTAATGAGGAGCCAGACCCAGGTCAAGACCCAGACGAGCCATTGGAGGCTACACACACCGCCGATAAGTGGTTGTGGGGCGGCGCATCAAACTATGGCAACAAGTACCAGGTTGTTGGCGAGGGCTTCTCAGTGGATGTTCACTTCCCAGCCCAGTACGCTGCGGAGTATACACTCACCGCTGGCGACTACACTTGGACCTCTACCACAATGTTTGGCTACAACGACTTCGAGAATGAGTTTACAACACGTTCGTTCACTGTTAATGGCACATCAGTAGCTGTTGACTCTGGTTCGGCTAAGGTAGCTGTTGAGGGTGAGGAGTATGCTATTCAGCTTATACTTGATGGCCGTGATGGCGTTAAGTATGTTATTGCATACAACGGCAAGCTCAACGAGAAGGAGGATGTCGGTGGTTCAGATATCGTGATAACCTCACTTGCAGAGGGTGTCTTCAACAGCTCATATGGTTGGTACACATTCAAGGGTGCAAACGAGAGTGTAACATTCGACCTCATTGTAAACGACTATCAGTCTACTGCAACAACTATCAACGCAGGTAGCTTCTCATATGCTCCTATGAAGAGCTTCTCTGGTTCTGAGGGTTACTTCTTCGTCGATAACTTCAAGATGGATGGCATCAAGTATAAGCCACAGATAAACTCAACGATGGTTGTAACCAACGATGGTGCAAATGTAGGCATCACACTAAACCTCTTCATGGACTCTGGTGATGAGCTTGTTGTAGTATACAATGGTCCTATTGGTGAGGGCGGCAACACTCCAGGCGAGCCTACAAAGCTTGCTACACCTTCAGTATCGGGTCTTGTATCGGGTAACGCAGCAACAATCAGCTGGCAGGCCGTAGCAGGTGCTAAGGATTACTCAGTATCGCTCAACGGCACATATATCAGCACCGTAGAGACTGCCTACATCGTTTTGAACGACCTTGAGTACTCAACTACTTACAGCGTATCGGTTGTTGCTAACCCTGCCGACGCAACTGTTAACACAGCATCTGACGCTGGTACTGCAACGTTCACTACCGAGGCTGACCCTAATGGTGGTGGCGAGGAGCCTGAGAATCCTGGCGATGGTGGCGAGCAGTGGGATGGTCGCGATGTTAAGCTCATGCTACTCGCATATCAGGATAATACCGTATATGCCCGCGTAAACAATGAGTCTATATACATCATGACCAACTTCCGCAATGGAATTACAGCCGGCAAGTTTAACCTTGCGGGCGATAACAAGAGCGAGGACATTCTGCTTGCTGGTCACGCAACATCACAGTATGGCCTATTTGGTGGCACTACATCATTTGTTGATGGTGATACCATTGAGGTTATAGATAATGGAGGTGGCAGCTACACTATTGTATATCGCGTAAGTATCAACGACGATAAAATTACTGCTACCTACACAGGCGGCCTTGAGTAATCTGTTTGAATTTTATTTCGAGATTATTTGAGGACTATTTTTGAGCAGATATTCATTTTGGGGATGCAGGGAATAGCGAGCTATTTTCAAATTCCCAAAATGGATAGATGCCGAAAAGAGTCTCAAAGAAGCCGAAACTACTCTTAGTAATCACAAATTAACTTGTTTAATAAAATTCAAAACAGATTCTAAGTAATCGAAGTGGGCTTCGTTAGCCCATCGCAAACAAAATCCCAAAGGAAGAATCTCTCCATTGGGGTTTTGTTCTTTTATGATAGTTTATAATTAGGTATATACATGGGAGCAGAAGATTTATGAGCGACTCTTTAGCTTCTTGATGAGCCGCATCAAACAGCTTTTTCGTAATAGAAATTGACCGATTTGTTTTGAATTTTGAAATAATTTTCTTAATTTTGCAAAAGAATTAAATAACCCCTAATTAATATATTGTGTCCTATGAAAAGATTTGCATTACTATTTGCCTTTTGCAGTATTTTATTTGTGGCGTGCGATAAGGAGCAAAAGCCTATCGAAACACCCGAAGAGCCAATCGCAGTTGAGAGTGTCGTAGTTACCCCCGCATCGTGCGAACTAACTGTTGATGGCGAAGAGAGTTTGAGCGTTGAGGTGTATCCCGCCGACGCAGAGTACACCATCGAGTGGATATCGACAAATAGCGATATTGTTACCGTTGCCGATGGCAACATTAAGGGTATTGCACCAGGCACAGCCATCGTTATGGCTAAGGCGGGCGACAAGACCGGCAACTGCACCGTTACAGTCGTAGGCACCCCCGTAGAGTCTATCACGCTAAACTACCATGAGCTTGAGATGGAGGAGGGTGGCGCATTTACACTCTCGGCGACAATCACCCCTGAGGATGCCGACAACAAATCAATATTGTGGACATCATCCGCACCTGAGATTGTTAAGGTTAATGGCGCGGGTAACCTCACAGCACTACGTCCTGGCGAGGCAACCATCACCGCCAAGGCAGGCAACTTTACGGATGAGTGCGTAGTTACCGTCACAGCAGCACCTCTCGCAGTGGGTGACTTCTACTACTCAGATGGTTCATGGTCACAATCGCTCGACCCTACACGTACACCTATTGGCGTAGTATTCTACGTTGGCGATATCACAGCTACCGACCCAGCACTCAAGGCTGACCACCCATACTGCACACATGGTCTTGTCGTAGCCCTCGATGAAAAAATCGAGATTGGCTGGCAGCCAAACTACCAGGAGTATAACGACACGGTGGGCCGCTGGGTAGAGCTTAACACCGAGTATGAGACTATCACCTCAGGATTTGAACTTGGCGATAACCTCAACCGTCCTATGGGCTACCATAACACCAAGGCTATCGAGGCCTTCAACGCTGCAGAAGAGAACGCTGCATGGCAGGTAGAGGCCGTTAACTATGTTGTTGAGTACCGCACAAAGGTCCCAGCGCCAGCGACAAGTAGCGACTGGTACTTAGGCTCATCTAAGGAGTACTCGCTGCTCGTGTCGGGCAACTACGACCAGAATATCTGGGATATCCGCGACCAGGGTATTACCATCGAAAATAAGAAGCAGGTAAACAAGAAGCTTGAGCAGATTGAGGGTGCATGGCAGATTGGCGCACAAATCCCTGTAATGATGTTCTATTGGTCGAGCACCGAGTTCGACTGGGAGTTTGCAGGGTTGATGATGCCTATGAATGGCCAGATGCCTAAAGGCTTCAAGAGCGACAGCGCTGCATTCTACACCGCTCGTGCTATCCTCGCATTCTAACGAGCATATAACATTGTATCACCTGGGGAGGCTAAAAGCAAATTAGCCTCCCCATTTTGTTGAGGTTGAATAGAGAGATGTAGTCGTAGGCACACGAAAACCTAAAAGAGGCAGTTTACTTGGTGTAAATGAGCAGTGTATGGTCAAGCATAGCTCAGAAATATAGTTTTACTTCACCCTTATTCTTTTATTCATAAATTTGGAGAAATAAATCAAAATTTATATATTTGCTTAACGAAAATAAAAATCAGGATGGTGATATGAAGATTAAGAATCAACTATTTATGGCCGTGGCTCTGCCACTTCTATTTGCAGCATGTGAGCAAAAACCCGCTCCCGACAATATTGAGCCAACGTATGCGCCCGAATTAACACTTACATCGGAAGCAACCATGAAGTTTGCAGCCGAGGGTGGCGAGGGTGTAATCTACTACACTGCCCAGATGGTTGAGGTGACGCGCACTGAAGATACCCCAGCCCCTGAGGCGAAGTGTGATGCAGAGTGGGTAACACTCAACACCACTGATTTTGAGAAGTGTAGCTTCGAAATTGGCGCTAACGAGGGCGAGGCACGCGAGGCAAAGATTGTTGTAACATATGTAGATAAGAGTTTTGAGGTGGCCGTTAAACAGGCTGCAAAGGTTGTTGAAGAGCCAGAGGGGACCCATTTTGAGGCCACATACTCAAGCGGTGCATACTATGCCGACCAGTACTCACCAGGTGTAGACAACTACTTTATCTCGTTGTCCGACAATGGCTTCGACGCCAACGGCTATGTACAGCCCAACTCGACATACTTCCGTCTCGACCTCTACGCACCAAAGTACGATGGCCCGTGGCAGGAGTATATGCCACTACCCGCGGGCGAGTACCACTACGACGCCAACAACACCTATGCCGAGTGGACATTCTCGGCCGACTACTCGGAGTATGTCACAACAAACGACACGGAGGTATCTGCCAAACTAAAGTTTGAGTCGGGCACTCTCGTTGTTACCGAGGAGCTAACCACATTCACAGGCGTCGTTGAGGGCACAACATATATCGTTACATTCAAGGGTGAGCATATCATCGCCAACGTGACCCCCAAACCTATGGAGAACCGAGAGTTGAAGGTAGAACATGCCTATGCCCTATACTATGGCGATAGGTTCACACCTGGCCAGGCCGACAACTTCTACCTATATTTAAGTGATAAGGGGCTTGATGAGTATGGCTTCGAGCAGGTTGGAGGCATCTACTACGCCTTCGACCTCTACACCGAGCTTGTCGATAACATGACACTACCCTACGGCACATATACGTGGGATGATAAGGACACTCTCGCGGCAGGCACCATCAGCGCCTACTATACTAAGTATTATAGTGTGAATGAGGAGGGCTCAGGCTATAACGAGAGCGTCTACCCCACTATGGCTTCATTAACAGTAGACGAGAACGGAATAAAGGCCGAGGTATGGTTTGACGAGGCCAAGCATACCCTTACGTTCGAGGGCACAGCAAAAATCTACGAAGCAAAGGATGAGGAGTAATCGCCATTTAATAGACTAAAATATTTGTATTCCCAAATAAGAATCTGTTTTGAATTTTATTGAAAGAGTTTGTCTGTTGCTGCAAAAGATAGTTTCGGCTTCTTTGAGGCTCTTTTCGGCAACTTTTCATTTGTGATAATTGGAAATAGTCCACTATTACCTGCATACCCCAAATGAAAATTTACACGAAATTAGCTCTCAAATAATCTCGAAATAAAATTCAAACAGCTTCTAAATTTGCATAATTTTGTAATAACTAATCGAAAGATAGCACGAGACTATAATAATTATTAACACATAACTAATAATCGAAAGACTATGAAAATCAGAAATCTATTCTACATGCTACTTGCACTACCATTGGTATTTGCAGCGTGTGAGCCAGAGCCAGCTCCTCAGCCAGAGCCTGAGAAGGAGTATGCTGCTGAGCTAACACTTACCTCTGAGGCAACATTGGAGTTCCCAGCCGAGGGTGGCGAGGGTGTAATCACCTATACCGCTAAGATGGTTGAGGTAACTCGCGAGAGCCCTGTTCCACAGCCTGAGGTTGAGGCTACATGTGAGGCTGATTGGGTAACCGACCTTGTGGTTGCAGAGAACATCACCTTCAAGGTGGTTGCTAACGAGGCAGAGGCACGTGAGACTAAGGTTGTTGTAACCTACGGCGACAAGTCGTTTGAGGTGGCCGTAAAGCAGGCTGCTAAGCAGAACGAGGAGCCAGAGCCAGAGGATGGCGTTAAGTTCGAAGCAAGTTACCTCCAGGGCTACTACTATGGCGACCAGTACTCTCCTGGTGTTGGTAACTACTACGTATACCTCTCTGACCTCGGTCTTGACGAGGAGGGTAGCGCATACGCTGGTGGTACATACTATCGCTTGGACCTCTACGGCCCTTTGTTCGAGGGCGATGGCGAGGTGTCGCTCCCAGTGGGAACATACAACTTCGATGCTAACGACACTATGGTAGAGTGGACTATCGGCAACTATTACTCGGCATATATCGTATTCGATGAGAACGGCTACTGCACCACAGGCGAGACAGGCGCACCATACACAGCAGCCACTTTGGTTGTCACAGAGAGTGGCCTAACATTCACCGCTACAATCAATGGCGAGGAGCATACCGTAAGCTATGAGGGTAAGGGCGAGTTTGTAGACTATACCGCAGAGGCTGGCCCCGCTGAGTTTACAGCTAACTATGCCTATGCTGTCTACTACGGTGACCAGTATTCTGAAGGCACGGCAGACAACTTCTTCTTCTTCCTCTCTGACCTTGGTCTTGACGAGGAGGGATATGAGGTGGCTAATGGTCAGTACTTCCGCTTCGATCTCTATTCAGAGTTGGTAGATACTACCAATGGTATAACACTGCCTGATGGTACATACACTCTCGACGTGAACGACTCTTGTGCACCTGGTACATTTGGCTATTATTATTCGTTGTACTACGCTGTAGATGAGTATGGCTACGACTATTCGGCAGCATACTACATAACCTCTGGTACGCTCACTAAGGCGGGTAATAAGATTACTGCGGAGGTTACTGCTGGTGGCAACACTTACAACATCGAGTATGAGGGCGATATCACCATCTTTGATGGTCGTGACACAGAGGAGGAGCCAGTAGATCCAGACCCTGAGGACCCAGACCAGCCAACACCTGGCGAGAGCTACTCGACACTTACAGGCGATGTAGAGCTTAACATCACCAACGCATCATACGCTTTGGAGTACTACGGTGACTACTTCAGTGCAGACACCGACAACTGGATGCTCTATATCTACGAGGACACAGTGACTATGGATGGCGCATTCATCATGCTCGACTTCCTCTGCGACCCATATGCTGACAATATCGCAGGTACATACGTTGCAGATAATGGCGACTCGACATACGAGCAGTACACCTACTTCCCAGGCTATGTCGATGGCGATGATATGTATGGCGTATGGTACACCGAGATGGTTGAGGGCGTAGATGTTACAGCTATGGCACCTATCACCGATGGCGAGATTAAGATTGAGTACGTAGACGGAGGATACACCATCACATTTGACTGCGTAGATGACGCAGGCCATAAGATTACAGGTACAGTAGTAGCTAATCCTATCGACTACTCAGCATCGGCACTCTCGGCACAGCCCGCAAAGAGAACTTCTCACAAGGTTGTAGCTATGGATAAGAACAAGATTGAGGCTACCAACACAACAGCAACTAAGAGCACAACACTTCGCGTTCGCTAAACATTGATATGCTATAATAGTGCAAGCGCCATCCTTCGGGGTGGCGCTTTTGTCTTAACAATGAGAGGTCTATCAATATACCTCAGCAAATATCGTGCTTTGACCATCCCAAACCAACATATAGTTCTAAAAGAAACAATCGTAATAAAAAAGACTAAAATATTTGCATCTTCACATAATTTTACTTAATTTTGTATTAATAAACGATGTGTGACTAACGCTGAAACAAATATTATCTAACAATTAAAACCTATAAGACTATGAGAATTAAACATTTACTTGCTATTCTTTTGGCCTTACCACTATTCATGGTGGCATGTGAGCCAGAGCCCGCACCAGAGCCTGAGAAGGAGTATGCAGCTGAGCTAACACTTACCTCTGAGGCTGAGATGAATTTCGATGCCGCAGGTGGCGAGGGTGTAATCACCTATACCGCTAAGATGGTTCTGGTTGAGGTAACTCGCGACTTCATACCAACGGTTGAGGCTACATGTGAGGCTGAGTGGGTAACCATCAATGGCGTAGCCGAGAATATCACCTTCACCGTTGCTGCTAACAAGGCAGAGGCTCGTGAGACCAAGATTAACGTAACATATGTTGACAAGAGTTTCGATGTTGTCGTAAAGCAGGCTGCTAAGGGCGAGGAGCCAGAGTACGCTTTGGACGTTAAGTTGGCCGCTGCTGAACGTATCCCAAGCGCCGAGGTTGAACTTGCAGACAACTACTTCGCATTGGCATTTGTTGATGACGCAGAGAACACCGAGCTTGGCATCGTGCTTAAGGGCGCAGAGGGCGAGACTACCCTTAAGGCTGGCAACTACACAAGCGAGGCTGAGACACTTCTTATCGACGCTTGCGAGGTATTCGTATGGGAGCCTGCTGCATCGTACACATTCGCTGATGGTATTGTTACCGTAGCTGTTGAGGGTGAGACATACACATTCGACATGGAGTTTGCAGACGCTGATGGCAAGCTCTACCACTTCACCTATGAGGGCACCGTCCTTAACATGGAGCCAGCAGAGAAGCCAGAGCCTGAGGCATTTGTACCAGTAAAGGTTGAGGCTTACCGTGAGGCACATTGGGATCTTGGTAACTTCGAGCTTCAGCTCTTCATCAACGATTCGCTCTACCACTCACTCGACATGCAGGATAACGTAAATCCTAACGACAAGTACCTCTCAGCAGGTAGCTACGCTTATAGTACCACAATTACAGACTGGTCAAACTTTGTGGTTAACGTAGAAACTGGCGAGGGTGCATACCTTGGTGCTGCAGAGATTGAGCTTACTCACAATGAGGATGGCACATCAACAATCAAGGGCTACATCGAATCTGAGTATGGCCAGCGTCTTAACATCGACTGGACAGGCGTAATCGCAGGTTTCACCTTCTCAACAGGTGGAGACACTCCACAGCCAGGTGAGACTGTAGAGTTCACTGCAACATACTTTGGTGGCACATACTACGGCGATGGCAACTACTATATTGTTGTATCAGACGCTGAGGTAACAGGCGACTTTGGTGTTAATGGCGCTACATACTACTATTTCGACATCTATGCTGGTGTGGAGACTGAGGATCTGTCAGTACCTAATGGCACCTACACCTTTGACGCCTCAAATAGCTACGCTAATGGCACATTCACCGAGGAGTATGGCTATGGTTTCCTATATACTGATGGTGTTCCAACATGGTATCTGTATGCTGAGGGCAGCAAGTTAACCGTAAGTGACAATAAGATTGTTGCAGAGCTTATCTTGACCGATGGTGCAAAGCATATCGTTACATACGAGGGTAGCCTCTCACTTGCAGGAGCAAGCATCACCGAGGATATTGAGATTAACGCCACAGGTTGGGATGTGATAGTTGAGTACTACGGACAGTACTACAATGATGATACAGACAACTATTATATCCAGCTCTTCGAGGATGCCGAGAGTGGCAATGGTAGATATTTCGTACTTGACCTCTTGGCTGACTATGCTACATGTGTAGACCATAGCGGTACATTCACATGCTCAGATAGTTATGGCATCAACACCTTCCTATCGGGTTATGTCGATGATGGTTACTTGGCAGGCAGCTGGTACGCTGAGCTTGAGGATGGTGCCGCAACTGGAGTAAAGGCTCCATTGACCGAGGGTACTGTTACTGTGACTCTTAACGGTGATGGCACTCAGACATATACATTCGACTGCACAGATGATCAGGGCTACAAGATTACCGGTTCAGTAACTGCTAATCCTTACTCAAGTGGCTACGCACTCAGCAAGGGCGCACAGCCAAAGAGCAAGAGCTACGCTATACAGTTGCCAAAGAGCATCGTTCGCTAATATGCGCGACATATAACCATGAAGAGCCATCCTGCAGGGTGGCTCTTTTTGTAAGATAGAAAATGGGCAGGCAGAGCCTGCATGATAGAGGGAGAGAGATTAAGGAAGTTAAGGAGCTTATGGAACTTAGGGAAGCAACTTCCCCACTTTCCCCATATTCTCTAACCTCCCTAAATTCTCTAAACTCATTAATCGCAACCGCGATTAGCCCCGCAGCCCCAATTTGTTGTCAGAGTGGTGCAGTAGTGGCGCTGACATGAAAATGCTCTGGATGGATAGTACTTGGAGTACATTCCATTCGGAGCATTGATTGAAGCGTCGCTAATGTGCCGCTATCACAACAAATTAATTTGTTGTTAGAATGGATTAGGCAACATTAATTAGCACCGCAACCCCAATTTGTTGTCAGAAGGGGCATAATTTGGCGCCGATAAAGAGAAAGAGCGGATGGGACATACTTGACGTATTTCCCATTCGCTCTTTTGATTGAGGCGTCGAAGGATGCCCCTTATCACAACAAATTAATTTTTGATTTTAGAGGAGCAGATTTAGTCTATCGCAATAAGAAACCTCTTGGGATAGTACACGAAGTACAGCCCAAGAGGTTTTGTTTGGGATGGGCTAAAGATGCCCTATAAAATCGAAAATTACACTTCGGAGGTGAACTTAAAGCGTATATCCTTGAAGTTCTCCTGCGCGAGCGCAAGTGCATAACTTGTGTCGGCGAGGAAGACGTCGCGGCCATGCTTGTCGATGGCCATGTTGGTATGCTTACGACGCTTGAAGTCGGAGAGCTGAGCCTCGTTGTCGGACTCTATCCAGCACGCCTTGTGTATGGATATAGGCTCCCAGCGACACTTAGCGCCGTACTCGTGCTCAAGACGATACTGGATGACCTCGAACTGGAGCGCACCAACGGTACCGATAATCTTACGGCCGTTAAGAGAGGAGGTGAATAGCTGCGCAACGCCCTCATCCATAAGCTGGTCAATACCCTTGGCGAGCTGCTTGAACTTCATAGGGTCGGCATTCTCGATATAGCGGAAGTGCTCTGGCGAGAATGATGGGATGCCCGTAAACTTGAGTTTCTCGCCCTCGGTGAAGGTGTCGCCAATCATAAAAGTACCGGTGTCGTGGAGACCTACGATATCGCCAGGGAATGCCTCGTCGATAACGGACTTCTTCTCCGCCATAAATGCCGTAGGTGATGAGAACTTAAGCTGCTTACCTGAGCGCACATGTAGGTAGTTCTTGTTACGCTCGAACTTACCCGAACATATCTTCATAAAGGCGATACGGTCGCGGTGGTTGGGGTCCATATTGGCGTGTATCTTGAAGATGAAGCCTGTGAGCTTGGCCTCAGCAGGCTCTACGATGCGTGTCTCGGTGGGAGCGGTGCGTGGCGATGGTGCTATGCGTATGAAGCACTCGAGGAGCTCGCGCACGCCGAAGTTGTTTACTGCCGAGCCGAAGAATACGGGGGCGAGCTCACCGGCGAGGTAGGCGTCGCGCTCGAAGTCGTCGTAGACACCCTCAACAAGGTCGACATTCTCGCGTAGCTGCTGCGCAAACTTATCGCCAATATATCGCTCGACGTCTGTTGATGCGAGGTCGGCGATGTCGACAGTCTCGGCATCGGCGGTCTGTCGCTCGTCAGATGTGAAGAGCGACAGGTTGTGCTCGTAGATGTTGTATACGCCCTTGAACGTATCGCCCGACGATATGGGGAATGCCAAGGGGCGCACCTTGATTTTAAGTTCGCTCTCAATCTCGTCGAGCAGGTCGAAGGGGTCCTTCGAGGGGCGGTCCATCTTGTTTACGAAGACGATAACTGGGGTCTTACGCATACGGCACACGTCCATCAGACGACGTGTCTGCGTCTCGACACCCTTGGCACCATCGATGACGATGATTACTGAGTCTACGGCAGTCAGCGTGCGGTATGTATCCTCGGCAAAGTCCTCGTGACCTGGGGTGTCGAGGATGTTAATCTTGACATCCTTGTACTCGAAGCCCATAACAGAGGTTGCAACAGAGATACCTCGCTGACGCTCAATCTCCATAAAGTCGGATGTAGCGCCCTTCTTAATCTTGTTGCTCTTCACCGCACCCGCCACATGGATAGCGCCACCGAAGAGGAGTAGCTTCTCGGTGAGCGTTGTCTTACCAGCATCAGGGTGTGCTATGACCGCAAACGTACGGCGGCGTGTTATTTCATCTATGAGTGCCATATCTATGTGGTATTTATTTCCTCAAAAATATCATTCAACGCGCAAAGATACAAACCAATTCACAATAAGCAATAAAAAAATAGTATTTGTGCATTGTCTATTGTGAATTTTTGTTTACCTTTGTATGGATATAACTGTATCTATATGCTACGAAAAGAGCGCAAAAAGTATAGAAGATTGTAAAACATCAGCATATGGCAAACACAAAGTATACGTTGCTTGAGATTAAGGCAGGCGACAAGCGCCTCGAGCGCGAGTTCTTGGAGCTTCCAAAGAGATTATACAAGGGTAACCCTAACTGGGTGTGCCCATTCGACAGCTCCATAAAGGCCGTATTCGACCCAACAAAGAATAAACTATTTCAGGATGGCGAGGCCATTCGCTGGGTGGCACACAATGCACAGGGCGAGTGCGTAGGACGTATCGCCGCATTCTACGACAAGACACACGCCTACGGCTATGAGCAGCCTACGGGTGGTTGCGGCTTCTTCGAGGCTATCGACGACCAGGAGCTTGCAAACCTTCTCTTCGATGCCTCGCGCGACTGGCTCAAGGAGCGCGGCATGGAGGCTATGGATGGTCCTGTGAACTTCGGCTCACGCGATGCCTGGTGGGGTCTGCTTGTTGAGGGCTACGAGTATCAGCCACTCTTCGAGAACCCATACAACCCTCCCTACTACAAGGAGCTCTTTGAGAACTACGGTTTCCAGAACTACTTCAACCAGAACACCTATGTATGGAAGGTATACGACGACGATGTAAACGAGGTGGTATACGACCGCGTTAAGCGTCTTATGTCGACCCCAGGCTACCGCTTCTCGCCTATTGGCAACGAGAATCTACACTCGGCCGTTGAGAAGTTCCGCGTGATATATAACAAGGCGTGGTCACTCTTCACAGGCGTACAGCCTATGACCGAGGAGGAGGCACGCAAGATGGCCGACACGATGGCACCTATCGTCGACCGCAACCTCATCTGGTTTGCATACTTCAACGATGAGCCTATTGGCTTCTTCATCATGGTTCCCGACCTCAACCGTCTTATCGGCAAGTACAACGGCAAGTTCGGCATCATCAACAAGCTACGTATGATGTGGGATTTGAAGGTAAGAAAGAAGTGTGACCGCGTCTTCGCCATCATCTTTGGCATCACCCCAGAGTTCCAGGGCAAGGGTGTAGAGTCAGGCTTTATGAAGGAGATGTTAGAGCGCTACGTGCGCACCGACAAGAACGAGTACCGCACCATCGAGTTCGCATGGATTGGCGACTTCAACCCTGTGATGAACCGTATGGTGGAGCGTTACATCTGTGCTCGCAAGCACAAGGTACACACCACCTACCGCTATCTCTTCGACCGCACCAAGGAGTTTACGCGCTGCCCTAAGGTGGGCTTCAAGCCTCGCCCTAAGGTAGAGGAGCCTGCAAAGGCTGAGGAGGCAGCACCCGCAAAGGAGTAAAAAAATAGAATCTATAAACAACAACTAAAACACAAAGACTAAATGAAAACAACAGCATTTACCAAGTACCACATTGCTAATGGTGCTAAGATGGCAGAGTTCGCAGGCTACAACATGCCTATCGAGTTCTCAGGTATCAACGACGAGCATATCAACGTTCGCGAGAAGTGTGGCGTATTCGACGTTAGCCATATGGGTGAGATTTGGGTTAAGGGCCCTCGCGCTACCGAGTTCTTGCAGCGCATAACAACAAACAACGTATGCGACCTCTTCGACGGCAAGGTGCAGTACACAACCATGCCTAACGGCAAGGGCGGTATCGTCGACGATATCTTGGTATATCGCATCAACGAGCAGAAGTATATGCTCTGCGTTAACGCTGCTAACATCGACAAGGACTGGGCTCACATCTGCAAGCAGGGTGAGGAGTATGGCATGAAGGCTGGTGAGGAGCTTGAGAACAGCTCAGACAAGACCGCACAGCTCGCCATCCAGGGTCCTTTGGCTATGAAGCTCGTGCAGAAGATGACCGAGGAGCAGGTGGAGGATATGGAGTACTACACTTTCAAGCTCTGCAAGGTTGCTGGTTGTGACGTTATCCTCTCGACCACAGGCTACACTGGCTCTGGCGGTTGCGAAATCTACATGTACAACGAGGATGCCGACACCATCTGGGAGGCTATGTGGAAGGTAGGCGAGGAGTTCGGCCTTAAGAACATCGGTCTTGGTGCTCGCGACACTTTGCGTCTTGAGAAGGGCTTCTGCCTCTATGGCAACGATATCGACGACACCACATCACCTATCGAGGCTGGCCTTAACTGGCTCACCAAGTTTGTGGAGAACAAGCCATTCATCGACCGTGAGTTGATGGAGCGTCAGAAGAAGGAGGGTGTTACACGCAAGCTCGTAGGCTTCAAGCTTATCGACCGCGGCGTACCTCGTCACGAGTATGAGTTGGCAGACCTTGAGGGCAACCCTATCGGCCACGTTACATCGGGCACCATGTCACCATGCTTGAAGGTGGGTATCGGTATGGGTTACGTTAAGCCTGAGTTTGCTAAGGCAGGTACACAGATTGCGGTAGTCGTTCGTGGCCGTCTTTTGAAGGCAGAGGTAATACGTCTCCCATTCGTATAACGATTAAAATAGTAGCTGGTCGACATCTTTTAAGGTGTCGACTAAGCTATTTTACTACCTTTTTGAAAAAAAACATCAAAGAGGGAAACAATTACGATTATTATTCGTATATTTGTAGAGTTATTCGGGGAGGCACTCCCCAACATGTGCAAAATAAGTAACACAAACACAAGTTTTTATTAAATTATAACCTTTTAACTTAAACTAAAACTATGGATGTAAAAGTTATCATGGCCAATTTGGAGGCCAAGCACCCAGGCGAGAGCGAGTACTTGCAGGCGGTTCAGGAGGTATTGGAGTCTATCGAGGAGGTATACAACCAGCACCCCGAGTTCGAGAAGGCAAAGATCGTTGAGCGTATCGTTGAGCCAGATCGTATCTTCACTTTCCGTGTAACATGGGTAGACGACAATGGTGAGGTTCAGACTAACCTCGGTTACCGTGTACAGTTCAACTCAGCTATCGGTCCTTACAAGGGCGGTTTGCGTTTCCACCCAGCAGTTAACCCTTCAATGTTGAAGTTCCTCGGTTTCGAGCAGACTTTCAAGAACGCTTTGACAACCCTTCCTATGGGTGGTGCAAAGGGTGGTTCAGACTTCAACCCTGTTGGCAAGTCAGATGCTGAGATTATGCGCTTCTGCCAGGCATTCATGCAGGAGTTGTGGAACAACATCGGTGTTGACACTGACGTACCAGCAGGTGACGTAGGTGTTGGCGGTCGTGAGATTGGCTTCCTCAACGGTATGTATCAGAAGCTCGCTCGTAAGTACCACACTGGCGTTTTGACCGGTAAGGGTATGACATGGGGTGGCTCTATCCTCCGTCCTGAGGCTACAGGTTTCGGTGCTTTGTACTTCACTGAGCACATGTTGGCTAAGGCTGGTAAGGATCTTAAGGGTAAGACTGTTGCTGTTTCAGGCTTCGGTAACGTAGCTTGGGGTGCTTCTACTAAGGCTGTAGAGCTCGGCGCAAAGGTTGTTGCAATCTCTGGTCCTGATGGCGTTTGCGAGATCCCAGGCGGTATCACTAAGGAGATGATTGACTATATGCTCGTTATGCGTTCTTCAAACCGCAACAAGGTTGAGGATATGGCAACTAAGTTCCCAGAGGCTTGTAAGTTCACCGCTGGTAAGAAGGCTTGGTCTGTAAAGTGCGACATCGCTCTTCCTTGCGCATTCCAGAACGAGTTGAACGAGGACGATGCTAAGGAGCTTTTGGCTAACGGTACATGGTGCTGCGCTGAGGTTTCTAACATGGGTTGTACTCCAGGTGCTATCCACGCATTCCAGTCAGCTGGCATCCTCTTCGCTCCAGGTAAGGCTGTTAACGCAGGTGGTGTAGCAACTTCTGGTCTTGAGATGACTCAGAACTGTATGCACATTTCATGGTCAGGCAAGGAGGTTGACGAGAAGCTTCACTTCATCATGGAGTCTATCCACGAGGCATGTGTGAAGTTCGGTGAGCAGCCAGACGGTACTGTTAACTATGTTAAGGGTGCTAACGTTGCAGGCTTCATGAAGGTTGCACAGGCTATGCTTGAGCAGGGTATCATCTAATCTTAGATAGATAGGGCTTCGGCCCATCCCCAAATAGGTCCCGAGGTGTACGCGAGTACAACCTCGGGACTCTTCTTTTGTAATATACCACACCTATTTATAATATATACGAAGAGTAAAGTTCACACCAATCGGAAATATTTTACAACAAATAAAAAATATAACAGAAATCTACGAAAAAAGTATTGTTGTTAACACAAAATAGATATCTTTGCACCCAAATTTGCTCTTTAAGAGGGGCTAAAAACAGAGATTAAAACTAAAACATACTCAAATGAAAAAGGTTCTATTTTGCTTAACAGCAGCTCTTTTGGCGATGGCATCAACAGATGCAATGGCTCAGGAGAAGAAGAGCGACAAGCTCTATTGGAAGGGTATCGAGACCAACTCGTTGGGTGACAACTGGGAGGTCAAGATTGGCGCTGGTACCTCAATGCTTGATGTGGCCACTAAGGGTGGCGCTCACAACCCCGCAGGCTTCTTCGCTAACAACAGCTGGAACATCAACATCGCAGCTACCAAGTGGTTCTTGCCTATCGTGGGTGCTCGCTTGCAGCTCGATGGTGGCTCGTTCAGAAACAAGTCATTCGATATGGATGCCTACGGCAGCGATGCTTTCAAGACTCCATACGTATTCCTTCATGGTGACTTGATGCTTAACCTCTCTAACTGGATTGGTGGCTACCGCGAGGATCGCGTATACTACGCTATTCCATACGCTGGTTTCGGTTACACAGCACTATCATGGACTAAGAAGTCGGCTGGCTCATACGACGGCGAGTTCTCAGTTACAGGTGGTTTGCTCAACAAGTTCCGCGTATGCAAGCAGATCGATATTGAGCTTGATATCCGCACATGGCTATTCCCCGAGAATAGCGTACCTGCTGAGATTTATGGCGGTGGCGCATACAACTTTGCGTTCTCGGCATCGGTAGGTGTAGCATATCGCTTCAACAAGCGTGGCTGGAGCGCATCACACCCACAGTCTGAGGTAGATGGTTACTTGGCTGAGATTGAGCGTCTCAAGAAGGCTCTTGCAGATCAGGAGAAGCTTACAGAGGATGCTCAGGCTGAGGCTGACAAGCTCGCTAAGGAGAAGGAGGAGCTTAAGAAGCTATACGAGGCTATTGTTAAGGAGTTGGGCGACATATCTATCGACAACGTAGCATTCTTCGAGATTGGCAAGTCTACGCTTAGCGACTATGCTAAGGCATCGCTTGACAAGGCTGCACAGAATATGATTAACAACAACTTCAAGATTACCATCTATGGCTATGCCGATGGTGAGACTGGTAGCGCTAAGCGTAATATGGAGCTTTCAGGCGAGCGCACCGAGGCTGTTAAGCAGTACCTCATCGAGAAGGGTGCTAAGGAGACAATGATTACAGTCGAGAATCACGGCGACACTAAGATTGCATTCGGCGCTCCTCACAAGGCTAAGATCAACCGTTGTGCAGTTATCGTGATGTCTAAGGAGATGAGCGATAAGCAGTAATCTACGACATAAAAGAGAGCAACCAAAGGCTGGCTATTCATCGTAGCCAGCCTTTATATTTATGACAGGCGAGGAAAAAGATTGCATATCGAAAGATATGTTAGCCATATTTTTCATATCTTTGCACTATGAAGGTAACATTTCTTGGCACAGGTACGTCACAGGGAGTCCCCGTCATTGGGTGCAGATGCAAGGTGTGTCTATCGGAGGATAGGCGCGATAGGCGTCTACGCACATCGGCAATGATTGAGGTCGACGACGTGCGACTCGTCATCGACGCGGGCCCCGACTTCCGTCAGCAGATGTTACGCGAGGGGGTAACACACCTCGATGCCATACTGCTCACACACGAGCATAAGGACCATACTGGCGGCATCGACGATGTTCGCGCCTTCAACTTTGTGGACTACCCCACCATCCACAATATGCACATCTACGCCAACGAGCGCACAGCGCGAAGCATACGCAAGGATTTCGACTACGCCTTTGCCGAGAATAAATATCGTGGAGTACCTGTCATTGAGCTTCACACCTTCGACGAGCAGCAACCATTCGTGGTCAAGGGTATCAAAATCACACCTATCGTAGGTCACCACTCGTCGCGCTTCACAGCCATAGGCTACCGTATAGGTGACTTTGCATACCTGACAGACTTCAGCTCGATAGATGACTCAGAGGTAGAGAAGCTCGCGGGTGTGAGAACGATGGTCGTGAATGCCCTCAGATGGAAGAGGCACGACTCACACTTCTCGGTGGATGATGCCACGGCACTTATCGAGCGTATCAAGCCAGATGTGGCCTACCTAACACATATGTCGCACGACATAGGATTGCACGGCGAGGCCGAAGAGCGACTGCCCGAGCATGTGAAGTTCGCATACGACGGGCTACAAATAGAGATTAACGAAAAATAGTATACGATGGGACAGAAACTTAACGGAAAGGTTGTTGTTGTGACCGGAGCATCGTCGGGTATCGGCGAAGCCATGGCACGCGAGTACGCCAAGATGGGCGCTAAGGTCGTAATGGGCGCACGCCGCGAGGATGAGCTCAAGCGCATTGCCGACGAGATTAAGGCTACGGGTGGCAAGGTGGCATATGCCGCATGCGATGTTGTCAAGGAGGAGGATTGCAAGCACCTTATCGACACAGCTATCGAGAACTTCGGCGGTATCGACGTTATGATATGCAATGCTGGACTCTCGATGCGTGCTCTATTTGACGACTGCGACCTCAAGGTGCTTCACCGCCTTATGGACGTAAACTTCTGGGGTACGGTTAACTGCACGAAGTATGCGCTGCCCTGGTTGCAGAAGTCGAAGGGCTCTCTTGTGGGCATCTCATCAGTAGCGGGCATCCATGGTCTACCTGGCCGCACGGGCTACTCGGCATCGAAGTATGCGATGACAGGCTTCCTCGACACCATCCGCGTCGAGAACCTCAAGAAGGGGGTACATGTGATGACCGCATGTCCAGGCTTCACCGCATCGAATGTGCGCTTCTCGGCACTCACTGCCGACGGCTCGCAGCAGGGCGAGACACCTCGCAACGAGGCGAAGATGATGACACCCGTTGAGGTTGCACACATCGTCGAGAAGGGCATACGTCGTCGCAAGCGCCTCTGCCTTATGGAGTGGGAGGGACGAGGCACACACCTGCTTAAGAAGTTCTTCCCAGGACTTGTAGATAGGCTCTTCTACAACGCTATGGCCAAGGAGCCAGACTCGCCACTAAAGTAGAGAAGAAAATACAATAATAGAACAATCCCATAGGCAAATGGTTTTTGCCTATGGGATATTTTTTATTTCAATCACAAGATAAAGCGCCCATATAACATGTGAACAATAAGCACAGAAAACAACCAAAATATATTGTTACGGACAAACACCTCTTCCGACAATTTACAAGTAATAAATATGATTAATATGGTCAATAATCGAGCCGTGCAATAGTATACAAAGTGTAGTAATTCCACTTTTCTTACAACATGAAATAATTGTTAACAACTGGTTTTCAATATATTGCTATTAATTTAACATCGTATTTATCCACTTTTTATCACTATTAAATTTATATCTAAAAAACAGACGATTAGTGTGCAAAATAATCTATCATACTGAATCCACTTATTAGGAAGGCACATTACAATTCATATGACTATTACTCAGGAATTTACGTTTTCAGACCATCTATATTAGCATAAATATAGGTTAGAAATAATTACTAAATTTCTTGGTTATATTTATAATTATGCTTAATTTTATAGTGAGAAAATACTACATATAGGCACACAAGAAGAGCATAAAACTCATATTTTCACAAGGTGCACATTGCTTACAGAAACCAAACACAAACACAAACTAATAACAAAGCCTATGAAAAACTTGACTTACAGAATCGCATTGATCCTCGCGATCATCTGCGTGGGCAGTGTTTCGGCATCTGCTCAACAAGTGAAGGGTACTGTTAAGGGTACGGCAGGCGACCCCATCATCGGAGCCACTGTCGTTGTTGACGGTACTTCTACCGGCACAACCACCGGCATTGATGGTAGCTTTACTATCGAGGCTAAGGATGGTTCTACCCTGGTCGTATCCTTTATCGGTTACGTTACCCAGGAGGTAGCTGTGGGGGGGGGAAGAACCCTCTATGAGATTGTTCTTGAGGAGGACCGACAGAACATGGAAGAGGTTGTAGTCGTTGGTTATGGCACTCAGAAGAAGAGCGTTGTGACCGCAGCAATCTCATCAATTACGGCTGATGACCTTAAGGCACAGTCGAACAACCGTATCGAGAGCGTACTTCAGGGTATGACATCAGGTGTTACGGTAACAGCTCCATCAGGTGCTCCTGACGCAGCAGCACAGGTACGTATCCGTGGTGTCGGCTCTATCAACAACTCAGAGCCTCTGTACATCGTTGACGGTATGGCCATCTCGGGTGGTATCGACTACCTCAACCCTAACGATATCGAGCGTATCGAGGTATTGAAGGATGCCGCATCAGGCGCTGTATACGGTGCACGTGCAGCTAACGGTGTTATCCTCGTAACCACAAAGAAGGGTGCGAAGGGTCGCGCTACCGTTAACTACGACTTCTCTTATGGTTGGCAGAACCCATGGCGTAAGCCCGACGTGCTCAACGCCACAGAGTATGCAATCATCATGAACGAGGGTTACATCAACGCTGGTCAGGCCCCCATCTACGATAATCCATACGAGTTTGGCGTAGGTACCGATTGGGTAGGTGAGGTTCTCAACCAGAATGCTCCTATCATGAAGCATGACCTCTCTATTTCGGGTGGTAGCGACAACGTCACTTATGCTCTTTCAGCAGGCTACCTCACACGCGAGGGTACCGTTGGTGGTAACTTCGACCGTTCTAACTATGAGCGTATCACAGCTCGCGCTAACATCGGCGTAACTGTATTCGATAGCTCTAAGCAGCGTAACTGGCTCAACAAACTTACTGTATCGACCTCTGCTTCATACGCGCGTATATTAGCAACAGGTATCGAGGCTAACTCGGAGTATGGCTCACCACTCGGCTCGGCTATCTCGATGTCTCCACTTTTGGATGTATACGCAACTCCTGAGGAGGAAGAGGCATACAGGACTCTCTATCCAGAGGGCTACCAGCACATCGTTCGCGATGCTGAGGGTCGTGCATACACCGTTGTTGATGGTGGTATCTACAACGAGCAGACCAACCCATTGGCATTCCTCTCATTGCCTGGCACAAAGTACGAGACTGATAAGTTCATCGCTAACTTCGCAGGCGAGCTTCAGATCTTCGACGGTCTTAAGTTCCGCTCATCAGTAGGTATCGACCTCGCATTCTGGGGCGATCACGGCTACAGCAAGCAGTACTTCCTATCATCTAAGCGTTACAGCTACAACACCGTAGCTTCGGAGACTACTTACGACAAGGATGGTAACGCAACCGTTACTGAGAAGACAAACTACGCAGAGTCTGTATCACAGTCTATGAACCGTAGCTTCCAGTATCAGGTTGAGAACGTTCTTTCATACGATAAGACCTTCGGTAAGCACTCTCTATCAATCCTTTTGGGTCAGTCAGCTATCTCATCTTCATCACAGAATGTAGGTGCATCGGCTCGCGGTATTATGTACCCATACGATCCATATAAGATTACCGTAAACAACACTCTCGGCCAGCAGGCTGATGGCGACCGCAATGGTTGGGGTTCTTGGAACTCAATTCCTTACCGCTTGGCATCATACTTCGGTCGTGTATCTTACAACTACGACGAGCGCTACATGGCTGAGGTAACCTTCCGTCGTGATGGTTCAAGCCGCTTCGGTGACAACAACAAGTGGGGTAACTTCCCATCAGTATCTATTGGTTGGAACATCAAGAACGAGGCATTCATGGAGAATGCAGAGTGGCTCTCAGCATTGAAGCTCCGTGCATCTTGGGGTATCAATGGTAACGATGCTATCGGTAACTTTGTATACGCAGTATACATGAACTCTGGTAACAACTACATCTTCGGCTCTGGCGGTAACGGCTCAGAGACTATCAACCTTGGTGCGAAGCCTTCAGGCTTGGCTAACCCTGATGCACGTTGGGAGGAGTCACGTCAGACAAACGTTGGTTTGGATGCAGGCTTCTTCAACAACCGACTCACCTTCAACTTCGACTGGTACCGCAAGGAGACAGCAGGTATGCTTCTCTCGATGCCTGTTCCTGGCTATGCAGGTGACTCAGCACCTACGGGTAACCTCGGTGACATGGTTAACAGCGGTATCGAGTTTGAGATTGGCTGGCGCGACTCAGCAGGCGATTTCAACTACCACATCTCTGCTAACGCTACATGGAACCAGAACAAGCTCACTTACCTCGGTGACGACTCTACACACCTCTACGGCTCTAACCACAAGATTGGTCAGTTGACACGTGGTTCTATCGGTCTTCCATTCCCATACTTCTATGGTTACCAGACTGACGGTATCTTCCAGAACCAGGCTGAGGTTAACGCACACGTAAATGCTGACGGTGCTTTGTTGCAGCCTAAGGCAGCTCCTGGTGACGTTCGCTTCAAGGACCTCAATGGTGATGGCATTATCGACGATAACGACCGCACAATGCTCGGTAAGGGTATGCCAGACTGGACCTTCGGTTTGAACCTCGGCTTCGAGTGGAAGGGTCTTGACTTCAACATGTTGTTGCAGGGTCAGGCAGGTTGCGAGATCTTCAACGTATCACGCCGTACCGACCTTTACTACGTAAACCTCAACAAGTCTATCTTGAACCGTTGGACTGGTGAGGGCTCAACAAACAAGTATCCTCGCTTCATGTTCGACTCAGCAAACGAGAACTACCGCGTATCTGACCTCTGGTTGGAGGATGGCTCATTCTTGCGTTGCCGTAACATGCAGATTGGTTACACTTTGCCACAGCACATCACTAAGAAGGCAGCTATCTCACGTCTTCGCGTATTCGTAATGGCAGAGAACCTCTTCACCCTTACCAAGTACACAGGTTGCGATCCTGAGGTTACTGGTGGTAATGGCTTTGGTACTGAGGCTGGTATCGACCGTGGTGTATATCCACAGTCACGTACCTTCTCGGTTGGTGTTAACCTTACATTCTAACCTAAAACCGAATGATGATTATGAAAAAGATATTTTTTGCACTTAGCGCATGTGTCGTATTGCTTTCATCGTGCGGTAAGGACTTCGTTACCGTGAAGCATAACTCTTCGGAGCCAATGGATGAGTACTTCATCGACGAGAGTCGTATCTATCAGTCATTGGTTGCTGCATACGATTCACTCAACTGGCTCGACTACTTCGATCAGTATGTTAACGCCTTGACACTCACTTCGGATGTTATGGCTGACGATATCTATGCAGGTGGTTCTAACGAGGGTGACCAGCCTTCAATCGTTAAGACCCACTATTACACTCTTACATCTACCGAGCAGCTCGACCGTATCTGGACTATCTGCTACTCAGGTGTAAACCGCTCTTGCATCGTGTTGGAGTATGTAGACCGCGTGCCTGGTATGGACGAGGCTTTGAAGAATCGTTACATTGCTGAGGCTACCGTCTTGAAGGCGTTCTACTACAACATCATGTGGAAGTACTGGGGTAACATCCCATACTATGACAAGAACCTTACAGCTCCATATATCACTAAGCAGTTTACAGCTGACGAGGTTTACGCTAAGTGCGTAGAGAACCTCGAGAAGGTATTTGCTATGGATGCACTTCCTATGAAGGCTGTTGCTGGCGAGGAGGGTCGCGTAACTAAGGCTATGGCATATATGCTCTACGCCGAGATGGTTATGTATCAGAACGATACAGAGCGCTACCCACAGGCTTTGGCCTATATGGAGGAGATTATCAACTCTGGTCAGTATGCTCTTGTTGAGGACTTCGCAGGTATCTGGTTGGAGTCTGGCGAGTGGGGCGCAGAGTCAATTTGGGAGATTAACTACACCTCTGAGGGTGCACCTCGTTCATGGGGTTCTCCATTGACTACTGGTGGTACTGTATATCCTATGCTTATCGGTATTCCTGGCGCAACTGAGGCCAGCGGTTTCTCTGATGGCTGGGGCTTCGGTCCTGTAGCTAAGCACGCTTACGACATGTACGCTGAGGATGATATCCGTCGTGACGGTGGTATCCTTCACTACAACTCTGTATACGATCCTATTCCTGAGGATAAGTGGCGTTGGCAGGGTACAGGTTACTACTTGCTCAAGTATGTAGCTCGTCGTAATGGTAACCATGGTCAGATTGCCGATGGTGATATGAACCACTGCAACAACATCCGCGTATACCGCTATGCTGAGACCTTGCTCAACGCAGCTGAGTTGTCAGTTCTCACTGGCAAGGATGGCTCACAGTACTTGCAGCAGGTACGCGACCGCGCAAACTGTAAGGATACAGGCAGCGATCAGGCAGCAATCATCGCTGAGCGCCGTAAGGAGTTCTTGGGCGAGGGTAAGCGCTACTGGGATTTGGTTCGTACAGGCATGGCTGAGACCGTGTTGGCAGCAGGCACTCACGAGTGGCGTACCGAGGGCTGGCACGCTGGCAAGAAGTACTGGCCATTGCCACAGGCTGAGGTCGACAAGGATCCTAACCTTGTACAGAACGTAGGTTACTAAACAACAGCAACCATTTAGTTAACTTAAAACGTAACAATTATGAAGAGATTGTTTAAATATATGGCTGCGGCACTTGTAGCTGTGTCAACGCTCGCTGTTGGCTGTACAGTCGACTACATCGAGCCAGACCAGGGCAAGGCGCCTAATGCTGAGGATTTCGATGTTACCATTGACATCAATCAGGAGACTAACTACGTTACCTTCACCCTAAACAATAAGGGTATGGTTCCTATGTTCATCTTCGGCGATGAGGCTATTGACGGTAAGGCAAACAAGACCTTTGCATACACTGGCAACGGCATCTCATTGCGTTTCCGTGATGCTAAGACCTACTCTGTAGAGGTTAAGGCTTACAACGCTCATGGTGTATCAGTAGGCTCAAAGGTTTACGAGTTCACTATGGAGAATACCTACCGTGATCCATTCGATGCTTCTCCATACATGAAGGCGTTGGCTAACACATGGCAGTGGGATAAGGAGACTGACGGCCACTTCGGTTGCGGCTCTATCAACGCTGAGACAGGTCAGGCTACTACCGACGGTACCGACTGGTGGAAGTGCGGCCCTAACGGCAAGGATGGCGTTGGTCTTTACGACGATACTATCACCTTCACCGAGGCTGGCGAGTACACCTACAACCCAGGTGAGGATGGCGCAGTATATGTAAACTGGGGTATGGCTGCCGGCGGCAACTATCCTGGCAACTATGCTAACGATGAGCAGGACTACCAGGCACCTATCGAGGCCTTCACTTGTGCTTACACTATCGAGAATAACTGGAACGCAGCAGGTATCGAGGAGATCTACCTCGTACTTGAGCCAGGCCACAACCTCTCGTACATCCCTCACCAGACAGCTATCGACAACCCACGTTACCGTTTCCTTGAGACTAACGTAGGTAACATCCGCAAGACCTTGTCGCTCGTTAACGAGGAGCCTACGGAGAATGGCGGTGGCGGTATCGCTTGGAAGTATCAGTTCGTACCATTCGTACACGTTGCAGGTCCTGAGGAGTTGCTCGCAGGTACCGATGCAGCTGGTAAGGTATGGGTTATGGATAACATGGCTCAGGGTCACCTCGGTTGCGGCGATTCTGTTGGCAACCCAGCAGGCTGGTGGTCAGCAGGTGCTGATGAGAAGGCTGGTACAGGTCTCTACGACGATGAGATTACCTTCACTCCTGATGGCAAGTATATCTACAACCCAGGTCCCGATGGCAAGATGTACATCAACTGGGGCGTAACTAAGATTGGTCCTAACCCAGGTGCAGAGCCTGATATCGACATCGAGTGGCCACTCACCGAGAGCACTTATACTTTCGATGGCACTGATATCGTTCTTGCAGCTAATACTCCTATGGTATACGTACCTTCAGATTATGTTTGGGATAATCCAGTATTCCACGTAACTGAGATTTCGGAGACCAAGCTCGTTGTAGTAGCCGAGAATCCTGGTTGCTACTGGCAGATGATCTTCAAGGCTCGTGACATCAAGGCTCCAGCCGTAACGTTCGATGGCGAGGATGTAGCTTCAGGCTTCGCTGAGCTTGCACTCGCTCAGGGTCAGGAGATTGCTGTAACTGGTGTTAACTTTGAGGAGGCATGGATAGACCCAGACTTCTTCGAGATTGTAAACGACTCTACATTGAAGTTCTTGGCCGAGAGTGGCGACTACCGCATATCATGGGATGGTAAGTGGTTCAAGGTTGTTCCTATGTTCAATGGCGAGAAGGCAACTTACGACAATGGTAAGGCATTGTGGATTATCGGTGACGGTGGTGGTAAGCCTACTGTAGATAACCTTATTGGCTGGAACACTGGCGAGGCACCACTTCCATGTGCTAAGATTGGTGAGAATACATACCGCATCACATTGGCTATGAAGGCCGAGGGCGGCTCTGTTAAGGTATTCGGTCAGTCTGACTGGGGCGTTGAGTGGACAAAGGATAAGTATGGCACTGTAACTGACAATGGTTTCTTCCACATCCCTGGTGACGATGGTAACATCCACACTATCGAGGGCACAGAGCCTGGTTACTACACATTCTACTTCACCGACAACGACGGTATCCTCGACATGGAGGTTAAGAAGCTTGCTCAGAAGCCTTCACAGCTCGACCCAGCAGCTGCAACTAACCTTTGGAAGGGCGGCTACGCAACTACCTACTGGTTTGCCAACAGCGCATGGAGTCAGATCGCTGATCCAGAGGTAGAGGTCGACGGTGCTAACTTCAAGCTCACCATCCCTAATGAGATTGGTGGTGCTCAGTGGACTGGTCAGGTAGCAATCCTTACCGACATCAACACTGAGGAGGGTAAGAAGTATGACTTCCAGGTTAAGCTCTACTCTGAGACTGACCAGAAGGCTGACGCTATCACCATCAAGCTTTGCAACGGTTTGGAGGGTGCAGCAGATGATCCATTCTACTTCGATCCTAAGGTAGGCGTTACCTCATTCGAGGAGTTCACCTACTTGCAGTGGGGATTTGCAGGTAAGAATTGTACTCCTGTGAAGCTTGTTCTCGACTTCGGTGGCTGCGTTCCTGGTAGCGTAGTTGAGGTTCGCGACATTGTTCTTCAGGAGCACGTTGAGTAGTCCTCTAAATATTTGGGCAGGTAGGGTTAACCCCCTACTTGCCCATATTTTATAATAAAGGTATAGAAAACAAAAATTATGTGTTACGTTTTGAGTTTGATGGTTGCAGCACTTATGTTTGTTGCCTGCGACGATAAGGTAAAAGAGGAGCCCGCACCGAAGGGTACATTGACGCTCAGCGCTGAGGTTCTGACTGTCGGCTACGAGAAGCAGACACAGAGCATCACTGTTGAGGCAGATGGCCAGTGGGGCGTCTATCCACAGGTAGAGTGGGTTAAGACCCAGCCAAGTGGCGGCGTATCGGGAACAACAACCGTGAAGCTCTCGATAGAGGAGAACAAGACGGGTGATGTGCGCGAGGGCGTAGTTGAGTTCCGCCGCAGCGGCACCACATACGAGCTCACCATCAAGCAGAACTACGACGTTGAGGCTGTGACAATCGCCGACGAAAATTTCCTCGCAGCACTTATTGAGAAGCACGACACGGATGGCGATGGCATACTATCTACGAAGGAGGCATCGGAGGTGCGCAAGATTGAGTGCTCGGGCAAGGGCATATCAAATATGAGCGAGCTTGCGACATACTTTACCGAGATCACATATCTCGACTGCTCGGATAACTCCCTTACCGAGTTAGACGTAACGTCGCTTACGAAGTTGGAGTACTTAGACTGCTCAGGGAATAATCTTACGGAGCTTGACATACAGCGCTTGCAGAAGCTCACAACGCTCGACTGCACCGATAACGCGAACCTTACGACAATCTACGTATGGTTTAACTTCACAGCACCCACAGGCTTCACAAAGCCCGAGGGCGCAGAGTACATAGAGCCTGCTATTGCCGCCCCCGAGGGTTACGAGCTTGTATGGCATGACGAGTTCGACACGGCAGGCGTATCGTCACCCTCGACCGACAACTGGTGGTATGAGACTGGCGATGGTGGCTGGGGCAACAACGAGCTTCAGGACTACGTGTCGGGCGGTAAGTACAACGGCACACGCATAGCCGAGGTATCGGATGGCACGCTTAAAATCACGGCGCAGAAGATTGATGGCAAGGTGCGCTCGGTACGTATGAACACCGTGCAGGGGTGGACATATGGCTACTTCGAGGGTCGCCTGAAGCTATGCAAGGGCAAGGGTACATGGCCAGCATTCTGGATGATGCCCAAGAACTTCCGCGCATGGCCCGACGATGGCGAGATTGATATCATGGAGCATGTGGGCTACCACGAAAACTACGTATCGTCGTCTATCCACTGCAAGGCATACTACCACTCGATAGGCACGCAGAAGACCAACGAGATACATATCCCAACGGCGACATCGGAGTTCCACACCTACGCCGTAGAGTGGACACCCGAGTATCTAAAATTCTACTTCGACGGTAAGCTCCACTTCACCTTCAACAATGACGGCAAGGGCGACAAGAACACATGGCCCTTCAACGCGCCATTCTACCTCAAGCTAAACCTCGCGTGGGGCGGTAACTGGGGCGGTGCGATGGGCATTGACGAGAGCTGCCTGCCCACGACATACGAGATAGACTATGTTCGTGTATTCCAGAAGATTGAGTAAACTAAAATGTCACAAATATGAGAATTAAGCAACTACTACTCATCGTAGCTATGACAAGCGCTACGTTTGCCATGGCGCAGAACAACGACGTAGATCAGCGCGTAGAGGATCTACTTTCGCAGATGACACTCGAGGAGAAGATTGGTCAGATGAACCAGCTATCGGGTGGCTACCAGTACACGGAGATGATTAAGGCAGGCCAGGTTGGCTCGGTGCTCAATATCGTTGACCCTGTGGAGATTAATGCCATCCAGCGTGCAGCTGTGGAGCAGAGCCGTCTCGGCATTCCGCTTCTTGTTAGCCGCGACGTCATCCACGGCTTCCGCACCATCTTCCCTATTCCTATCGGTCTTGCCGCTACGTTCGACCCCGCACTTGTTGAGCAGGGCGCACGCGTGGCAGCTATCGAGGCTACCGCATCGGGTGTTCGCTGGACATTCTCACCTATGCTCGACGTAGCACGCGACCCACGCTGGGGCCGTGTTGCCGAGGGCTCGGGCGAGGACCCATACCTCGACGTGCAGATGGGTGTAGCGATGGTTAAGGGCTATCAGGGTGATAACTACGCCGACCCAACAAGCATGGCTGCATGTATCAAGCACTTCGTGGGCTATGGCGCTGCCGAGGGCGGTCGCGACTACAACACAACAATGATTTCGGAGCGTGCACTGCGTAACACCTACTTCCCTGCGTTCAAGGCATGTGTGGATGCTGGAGCTCTTACGCTTATGACATCGTTCAACGACGTGGATGGCATCCCATCGACAGGTAACAACTGGTTATTGCGCGACATCCTACGCGAGGAGTGGGGCTTCGACGGCATGGTAGTTACCGACTGGAACTCGTCGGGCGAGATGATAGCTCACGGCTTTGCTGAGGACTTGAAGGATGCAACCAAGATATCTATAAATGCCGGCGTCGATATGGATATGATGTCATGGGGCTATATCCAGCATGTCAAGGCTCTTGTTGAGGAGGGTAAGATTTCTATGGACACCATAGATAACGCCGTGCGTAACATCCTCAAACTAAAATTCCGCCTCGGCCTCTTCGAAAACCCATATGTTGACGAGAGCCTCGCACGTAAGGTGGCATACGCCCCCGAGCACCTTGCAGCAGCAAAGCAGACAGCTATCGAGTCGGCAATACTTCTTCAGAACAATAACAGCACCCTTCCTCTAACGAAGGGTAGCACCATCCTCGTAACAGGCCCTATGGCAGATGCACCATACGACCAGCTCGGCACATGGGCATTCGACGGCGAGGAGCAGTACACCGTAACGCCTCTTAAGGCGTTAGGAGCACACTTCAACGTTATCAACGCCCCAACGCTCACATATAGCCGCGACAAGAGCACCGCAAGCTTCAAGGCAGCGCAGAAGGCTGCTAAGAAGGCTGACGCCATAGTAGTCTTCGTCGGCGAGGAGGCCATCCTCTCGGGTGAGGCACACTCACTATCGGACATCAACCTCCAGGGTGCACAGAGCGAGCTTATAGCAGCTATGAAGGCCACTGGCAAGCCTGTGGTCGTTGTTGTCATCGCTGGCCGCCCACTCACCATCGAGCGCGACATGCAGAACTGCGACGCCATGCTCTACTCGTTCCATCCAGGAACTATGGGAGGCGAGGCCCTTGCAGACCTTATAGCAGGTGTTGCTGTGCCATCGGGTAAGACGCCAATGACCTTCCTACGCGACGCAGGTCAGGCACCATTCTACTACAACCATCCTATGACAGGCCGTCCAAATAACGGCACAGAGACCCTTCTCTACGATATTCCTCTTAAGGCGGGTCAGACATCGTTAGGCTGTACATCGTACTACCTTGATACAGGCTATGGCCCTCACCTACCATTCGGCTATGGCTTGTCGTACACAACATTTGAGTATAGCAACGTCAAGATAGACAAGGCTGTATACGGCGCTGAGGATACCATCGTCATCGAGTACGACCTCACCAACAGCGGCAAGTACGACGCTACGGAGGTGGCACAGATATACGTTCGCGACCTTGTAGGCTCTGTTGTACGCCCCGTGAAGGAGCTTAAGGGCTTCGAGCGCATCACGCTCAAGGCTGGCGAGACCAAGCACTGCCGCTACGAGCTTAATGTATCGGAGTTGGCATACTGGAATCGCGATATGGAGTATGTCGTAGAGCCAGGCAAATTCCAGTTGTGGGTTGCTGGTGATTCGGCAAGCGGCACAGCCTTAGACTTCGAGGTAAGATAGCAAGTTGAAAGCGCCCAACATGGGTGCGAAGTTAGTAAATAAAGTGTCAGTGATGGCTGTAATCTCGTCGTGAGGTTACAGCCATCTGATTTAAGATAAGAGATGAAAGATAGCGTTGTTGCGGACAGAGCGATGGCAGCGGACAAAGCGACAGAGCGATAGTCGCGGATAGAGACAACGAATGTCCCTTGTTCATCTTCTTCCTCACCATATTAACCTATCATAACCCTTAGTAACCCATGGCGACACTCATCTATAAACAAGAGGAGGCCATTCCCTACGGAATAGCCTCCTCGTATCGGAAGCGGGGCATGCGCCCCGCGACACATGATTAGTCCTGAAGCTTCGCTGCCAAGAACTCGCGGTTAAGACGAGCGATGTGAGCGATAGAGATTGACTTAGGGCACTGTGCCTGGCAAGCACCAGTGTTAGTACAGTTACCGAAGCCGAGCTCATCCATCTTAGCAACCATCGCCTTAGCACGACGAGCACCCTCAACGCGGCCCTGAGGCAACTTAGCGAGTGACGATACGCGTGCAGCAACGAACAACATTGCTGAGCCGTTCTTACATGTTGCAGCGCAAGCACCACAACCTACGCAAGCAGCAGCATCCATTGACTCGTCAGCATCCTTCTTAGGAATAGGTATTGCGTTACCATCGGGTACTGAGTTAGTGCGCACCGAGATAAAGCCACCAGCCTGAAGAATCTTATCGTAAGCGCTACGGTCAACAACGAGGTCGCGGATTACGGGGAATGCAGCAGAACGCCATGGCTCGATAACGATAGTAGAGCCGTCAGCGAACTTACGCATATACATCTGGCAGGTAGTAACAGCCTGTGATGGGCCATGAGCGTGGCCGTTGATGTGCATAGAGCACATACCACAGATACCCTCACGACAGTCGTGGTCGAAGGCAACAGGCTCCTTACCGCTATGGATAAGGTCGTTGTTGAGGATATCCATCATCTCAAGGAATGAGGTGTCGGCAGAGATATTCGATACCTGGTAGGTCTCGAAGGCACCCTGTGACTTAGCGTCTCTTTGACGCCATATCTTTAATGTAAAATTCATAATTAGTCTTTATTAAAGGTTAACGTCAAAAATTAGTCTTTGTAGTTACGCTGAGCACGGTGTACAAACTCATACTCGAGAGGCTCGATGGTCATCTCAGGAACGTTGTCGATACCCTTGTACTCCCAAACAGCCGCATATGCGAACTTGTCGTCGTGACGCAAAGCCTCGCCATCCTCTGTCTGGTGCTCAGAGCGGAAGTGACCACCGCATGACTCCTCACGGTTGAGGGCGTCGCGTGCCATAAGCTCACCAAGCTCCAAGAAGTCCTCAAGACGCAATGCCTTCTCCAACTCAACGTTGAACGAGTCCTCAGTACCTACGAGCTTGAGGTCCTTGTAGAACTCCTTACGAAGTGCCTGAATCTCGACGATAGCCTTCTCCAATGACTCCTTAGTACGTGCCATACCTACGTTGTCCCACATGATGAGACCGAGACGCTTGTGGATGTCGTCAACAGACTGGTTACCCTTGATAGCAAAGAGACGCTCGATACGGTCGCGAACACCCTTCTCTGCTGCGTCGAACGCAGGAGTAGATGTAGACACCTTAGGAGCCTGAATCTTCTTTGAGAGGTAGTCACCAATAGTATAAGGAAGTACGAAGTAACCATCGGCCAAGCCCTGCATAAGAGCAGAAGCACCAAGACGGTTAGCACCGTGGTCTGAGAAGTTAGCCTCACCAATAGCGTACAAGCCAGGGATAGTGGTCATAAGGTTGTAGTCAACCCAGATACCACCCATGGTGTAGTGTACGGCTGGGAAGATCTGCATAGGCTGCTCGTATGGGTTAACGTCGGTGATCTCCTCGTACATATCGAAGAGGTTACCATAACGCTGCTTGATGGTATCCTTACCAAGACGCTCGATAGCGGTCTTGAAGTCGAGGAATACAGCCAAGCCTGTCTCGTTAACGCCGTAGCCAGCGTCGCAACGCTCCTTAGCAGCGCGTGATGCAACGTCACGTGGCACGAGGTTACCGAATGCAGGATAACGACGCTCCAAGTAGTAGTCGCGATCCTCCTCGGCGATATCTGATGGGAGCTTTGTACCCTTGCGGATAGCCTCCACGTCCTCCATCTTCTTAGGAACCCAGATACGACCATCGTTACGCAATGACTCAGACATAAGTGTTAGCTTAGACTGCTGAGTACCGTGTACTGGAATACATGTTGGGTGAATCTGAGTGAAGCATGGGTTAGCAAAGCCTGCACCCTTACGGTAGCACTGGAATGCTGCCGAGCCGTTAGATGCCATAGCGTTTGTCGAGAGGAAGAATACGTTACCGTAACCACCAGTAGCGATAACTACGGCGTGAGCACCGTGGCGCTCAATCTCACCGGTAACGAGGTTACGTGCGATGATACCGCAAGCCTCACCATTCTCAACAACAACATCCAACATCTCGTGACGAGGATATGACTTTACAGAGCCTGCTGCAATCTCCTTGTTAAGAGCTGCATAAGCACCCAAGAGGAGCTGCTGACCGGTCTGACCACGAGCATAGAAGGTACGAGATACCTGAGCACCACCGAACGAGCGGTTAGCCAACAAGCCACCATACTCACGTGCGAAAGGTACACCCTGTGCTACGCACTGGTCGATGATAAGGTTAGAGACCTCAGCAAGACGATATACGTTAGCCTCGCGTGCACGATAGTCACCACCCTTGATTGTATCGTAGAAGAGACGATATACCGAGTCGTTATCGTTCTGATAGTTCTTTGCAGCATTGATACCACCCTGTGCTGCGATAGAGTGAGCACGACGTGGTGAGTCAGAGATGCAGAATATCTTTACGTTGTAGCCAAGCTCACCGAGTGAAGCAGCTGCAGAAGCGCCACCGAGACCGGTACCTACAACGATGATATCCAACTTACGCTTATTAGCAGGGCTCACTACCTTGATAGCCGCCTTATGGTTGCTCCACTTCTCGGCCAATGCACCTGCTGGTGTTTTAGCATCTAATTTATAAGCCATAGTATATATTAGTTTTTATTGTTAACACATTATTAATGAGCGACAATTGACTCTGCAAGCCATGTCTCATGGTTCAAGAAGCACATGATGGCCACAACTGCGAAGCCGATGAAGATAAGAGTAGCAACGATGTTAGCGCCCATCTTCAAGCGTGGATACCATGTATCGTTAGCGAAACCTGCAGACTGGAACATTGACCATACACCATGAGTGAGGTGGAACCACAAAGCAGCAAACCAGATAAGGTAGAGCACTACGTTGTACCACTTAGAGAAGATGACGCACATAAGAGCAGCGCCATTGTGTGGAGCCACTTCGAGGTTGTCCATACCCTCATAAGATACTGTTGCAGCATGAGCATCCATGATCTCAACAAGCTGCATCTTCGACCAGAAGTGAACGAGGTGGAGCAAGAGACCGAGTGCAACGACAACGCCCAAAACAAGCATGTTCTTAGAAGACCAAGCAACACCCTTCTCCTGTACGGTTACAGCGTAGCGCTGTGTACCGCGAGCACGGTAGTTGTTGATAGTAAGGATAACGGCATAGATAATGTGAACAACCACACCAGCAGCCAACAGAGCGGTACCAGCAAGAGCGTACCAGTTAGCGCCAAGGAACTCACAAATTGCATTGTAACCCTCGCGGCTGAAGAGCATCGTGAGGTTCATTGCCATGTGGAAAAGGATGAAGAGCACAAGGAAGCATCCCGAGATACTCATAACAAGTTTCTTTCCCACCGATGAATTAGTTAAAAAACAGCTCATAGTGTAAAAATTTTATTATATTTGTAAATAGTTTTGGCTAATAAATTATCTCTGTTCGATGCAAAAATAGGGCACACATGCCCATTTGCTACTGCAAAGATAAGAATTGTTTACAGATTAACAATACTAAAACATACTTTTTACATAGTAAAATCGAATAATTCTAATAATTTAGTAACAATTGGCCTCGGCATGAACGATAAAAAGGAGATTAGACGCGAGGTGCGTCGACGAATTGGCGCATTGAGCACGGAGGAAAAGAGCCGCGCAGCGGAGCATATTTTTAGCGATATCGAGTCGATGGAGTCTTTCCGCTCGGCACACAACATAGCCCTCTTCGCGGCGATGAACGACGAGGTGCCAACGGCCATAGCATTGGAGCGCTGGCCACAACTCGGCAAACATGTTGTTGTACCACGTGTCGAGGGCGACATCATGCGCTTCTACGACTACTCGCCCGAGAGGATGCAGACTGGTGCTTTTGGCATTGAGGAGCCTATGGGTGACGAGGAGTTCGCGGCGGGCGATATCGACCTTATCATAGTACCTGCGCGCGCCTTTACGCTGCGCGGTGAGAGGCTTGGTCGTGGCGGTGGCTTCTACGATAAGTATATGTCGCTACCAGCGTTCCGCGCCACGAAGATAGGCATAGCATTTAGTTGCCAGATTTTCGACAATCTACCCTGTGACAAGCACGATATATTGGTAGATAGCGTCGTCTATCGATAGGCAAACTCTTGTGCTACAACCATGGCACAACGTCGCACATTATCATAGGCTTGATGGGGTTGCATAGCCTTGTCAAGTGGCATATCATCAGGCGTTACGGCATAGAGTGCAGCAAAGCCGTGGGCGGTAAAATCTACGCTATCAACTACCCTACCACCAACGGCGATACACGGTACACCGAGGCGCTGGGCACGTTGCAGAACACCCGAAGGAGCCTTACCCATAAGCGTCTGACTATCAAGACATCCCTCACCCGTCACAACGAGGTCGGCATCGGCAATCATCCGTTCGAAGTCGACCATATCGAGGAGCATATCTATACCACGCCTCACTGTGGCATTCATAAACCTTGCAAGAGCGTAGCCCATACCTCCTGCCGCACCCATACCAGCGCTACAAGCAAGGGGTGTTTTAGGGTCACTCTCGACCACCGTAGCGAAGTGTCGCAACGCCACATCGAGGCGCTCGACCATAGCGCCATCGGCGCCCTTCTGCGGTGCAAAGATATATGCCGCGCCACGCTCACCATAGAGCGGTATATCGACATCCGAGGCCACTACAAATGTTGCATCAGCAAGCTCAGGCGACACCCCCGATGCTGATATGCACGCCACCCTTTCGAGAATATCTATCGGTATTGTAAGTTCTTCGTTATTAGCATTATAGAAGCGATAACCCAAAGCCATAAGCATCCCCACACCGCAATCTGTCGTAGCGCTACCGCCAAGGCCTACGACAATCTTTCGGCAGCCTTGCATCAGCGCATCACGCACCAAGAGGCCTGTGCCATACGAAGAGGCTATAAGAGGGTTACGCTCCGAACTATCGAGGTGCGTTAAGCCCGATGCCGCAGCCATGGCAACCACAGCCGTAGCGCCCTCATCCATAATAGCATAGCTCGCCTTAATGGGTCGACACAGAGCATCGCACGTCGCCACCTCGCAAAGCACTCCCCTACCATCCATAGCTACCGCCTCGGCAGTACCCTCACCACCATCGGCGATGGCAACGACGCGCACCTCCACATCGGGACACACCTCGGCAAAGCCCTCGGCAAATGCCCTGCCCGCCTCAAGCGATGTTAACGACCCTTTGAATGAGTCGAGAGCTACAACGATGCGTTTCATGGTGATAGGTCATTTTTACACCTACAAATATAGGAAATATTCGCGAATTATTCATATCTTTGTGAAAAATCACACGTCAACTATGAGAAGAATATTTACCACACTCACTCTACTCTTTGCCATCACCGCAACTATGGCCGAGCAGCCTACGACGCTCTACGATGAGGGCGTCAGCCGCGAACTTGCCAAGCACCGCAAGGCCAATATCAGCGACCTACGTTATGACCTATCGTTCGACCTATTGGCAGACGAAGGCATGGTTACCATAACTCTCAACTCAAAGTGTGATGGCGAGCTAATCATCGACTATCGCGAGTTAGATAACATACTATCAGTTAATGGCTTAAAGGATGGATACAAGCTCCTTAACGAGCATATCATAGTGCCATGCACCGAGGGTGAGAATAGTGTTACAATACGCTTCGATATCGACTACCAGTCGCTCAACGATAGTGGTGACTTTGTATACACGCTGCTCGTTCCCGACCGCGCACGCACGCTCTTTCCCTGCTTCGACCAGCCCGACCTCAAGGCGACCTACACATTGACGCTCGGCATACCCCACAACTGGGTGGCGGTGTCGAATACCGATGTGGATTCGGAGTACACCGTTGGCGACTGTCATGTAATACGCTTCAAGCCTACCGAGCCACTTAGTACATACCTCTTCTCGTTCGTTGCCGGCGAGCTCTACCACCGCACCTATGACGATGGCAAACACCGCTTCACGGCATACTACCGCGAGACAGACCCTCAGCGCCTTGCGCAGCTCGACACCATCTTCGCGCAGGTGGCAGCATCGTTGGAGTGGTTAGAGGAGTATACGGGTATAGAGTACCCCTTTGCGAAGTACGACTTTGTGATACTCCCAGGCTTCCAGTATGGCGGTATGGAGCATACGGGAGCTACGCTCTATAACGACACGCAGATGTTCCTCGGCGAAAACCCATCGCTCGACGAGGAGCTCCGCCGCACACAACTTATAGCGCACGAGACCGCACATATGTGGTTTGGCGACTACGTCACGATGGCGTGGTTCGATGATGTGTGGACCAAGGAGGTCTTTGCCAACTACTTTGCAGCGCGCATGACAGAGCCACTATATCCTGAGGTAAACCACGCTCTCAACCGACTGAAGACCTACACCTCCACCGCATACAACGAGGACCGCACCACGGGCAGCACCCCGATACGCCAGGAGCTCGACAACCTAAATAACGCCGGCCTTATCTACGGACAGATAATATATAATAAGGCGCCTATCGTGATGGAGAAGATTGTGGAGGTTATGGGCGAGGAGGCATTTAGGGCGGCTATACAGGAGTACCTGCGCACCTACGCCTACGGCAACGCAACGTGGGATGACCTTGTGGCGATACTCGACAGACACACAGTTGCCGACATCGCCAGTATGAGCCACCACTGGATAGGCAAGGCACATATGGGCACTATCTACGTATACAAGCACAAGGGCAGATGGCTGCTATCCAATCCTGATGGCAAGGCGCGAATGCAGAGCTTTAACTGCGCACTGGTCTACGAAGATGGCACTATGGAGCAGGTGACAATCCCCGCGGGCACCGTGGAGTATATCGCGCCACGCGACGTCAAGGTGCTACTACCCAATAGCGATGGTCGTGGCTATGGCTACTTCATGCTACCCAAAGAGGTTGTAGCATGGCTCACCGAGAATATGGCAACCATCGAGGATGACCTTATGCGCCAGTCACTTATCATGACACTCAACGAGGTGTATGAGTATAGCTGGATGTTGTCAAGCAGCCTCGACTCGCGCCGCTGGCTCGACTTCATACTAAGCTACCTACCGAAGGAGGATAACTACCTTATCGCCTCGACACTCAACAACTACCTCATACGACCCATGCTTCGTGTGGGCACCACCGAGGATGAGGAGCGCCTATGGGAGATTGCCACAACGCACGACGATAGCTCGCTACGCCGCAACCTAAAGATGACTCTTGCCCACGCCATGCGTTCCGAGACGATCATCATAAAGTATTACTTCGATATATGGCGGAACGAGGGCGACAAGGAGCTTAATGAGAGGGAGTATATGACCCTCGCCTACGAGCTTGCGGTGCGCTATCCTATGTATTACGATGAGATTTACGAGAGACAGCTTGCACGTATCACCAACCCCGACAGATGCGATCAGTTCAAGTTTATCATGCGCGCTATACACCCCGACGGAAGGGTGCGCAACGAGCTATTTGCCATGTTCATGGAGCCAAGCAAAAGACGTCCTGAGCCTTGGACAAGTGCAGCCCTCGGCTATCTGAACCACCACCTGCGCCAGGGGACGGCTGTCAAGTATATCTACCCCGCCTTGGATGAGTTGCGCGAGGTGCAGCGCACGGGCGACATCTTCTTCCCTCGCAGCTGGGTGGGCATGCTGTTGGATGGCCATAGCTCAAAGGAGGCCTTCGCCGAGGTGTGCCGCTGGATGGATGATAACCGCGACTACCCACGACTACTTATGAATAAGGTCGAGCAGGCGGCATGGGGACTACTCACAAGCTTCGAGCATAAGCACATGAAGCCTAACAAGTTGCGCTCGTCGGAGCGAGTATTCTTCAATATGAAGCATATCAAGAAGAGAGGAAAGATTGGCAACATTAAATAGCGCCGCAACACAATTTGTTGTCAGAATGGGTTAGGCAACATTAATTAGCACCGCAACCCCAATTTGTTGTCAGAAGGGGCATAATTTGGCGCCGATAAAGAGAAAGAGCGGATGGGACATACTTGATGTATTTCCCATTCGCTCTTTTGATTGAGGCGTCGAAGGATGCCCCTTATCACAACAAATTAATTTTTGATTAGAAGGGGCCAGGCTTGGTCTATCACAAAAGAGACTACCGCAGGATAGTACTTATGACGTACAGCCTGCGGTAGTCTACTTTTTGGGATGGGCCGAGAATGACCCCTTCTAATCAAAAATTACTTGATGCGCTCATAATACTCACGAGTACGTGTATCAACACGAATCTTATCACCAGTATTGATGAAGAGAGGCACCTTGATGGTTGCACCAGTGTTTACGGTAGCAGCCTTGAGTGAGTTAGTTGAGGCGGTATCGCCACGAACACCTGGCTCGGTGTATGTAACCTCCATGTCGACGATTGGAGGAAGCTCAGCTGAGAGAACTGTCTCCTTCTCGGTGTGGAACATAACCTCAACAATCTGGCCGTCAGCCATAAGGTCTGCGTTGTTGATAAGGTTCTTGTCGATGTTAATCTCCTCGAATGTCTCGGTGTGCATGAAGTGAGCGCCGAGGTCATCCTCATAGGTGAACTGATATGGGCGACGCTCTACGCGTACCTGCTCAATCTTCTGAGATACTGAAGAGAAGGTCTTGTCGAGGACGTTACCATTCTCGAGGTTCTTGAGCTTTGAGCGCACGAAAGCTGGGCCCTTACCAGGCTTGCAGTGCTGGAAGTCAACGACGATAAATGTCTTACCCTCCATCTCTACGCACATACCGATCTTAATGTCTGATGCTGTAATAGTCATATAAATATTGTTTTATGATTAAAATTTTTTCGTGTTAATCACTACATTCGCTTTTTGTCGGCTTACTCTTCTTCACAAAAGCCGCACAAAGGTACAAATTTATTTCTAACATACAAATTATTCGCACGAATGTATTGATATTTAAGCAAAAGACGATAAATATATTACATTGATAAAAGAATAGATATTGCAGACTCAAAGTGGGTTTGGCACACATGGGGGGGGGATTTACGATTAAAATAAGCCATTTCGTTGAAATTAGATTCAACAAAAAGGACCAAAAATTATAGCGTAAATATTTGGAAATTACGACTATCAGCACTATATTTGTTTTGAGGTATCGTTCCCATATTGGTGGGGAAAGGGCGAATTGTGGCCACAAAGCTACTATTTTGAACGATATAACATACGGAAAATAGCTATATTTATACACTTAATTGACAAGGGAAACAACAAATAAAACACTTTAATTATTAATTATTTTATTAACTTTTTATTAATTATTTTATTAACTTTATTTCTATGAAAGCAAGATTTTTAGCTTTGGCTGCCTTGGTGCTTGGATTGGCATCATGTCAGACAGATCCAGAGGTTGTCAACCCAGCTGTTGACGCCGAGGTGGATTTCCAGCTCTCTGTCGCTGCTCCTGAGCTTGCCACACGTGCAGGTGAGAATGGTGCTGCCGACACGCAGAAAGCTTATGATAGTGCCTTCGGTGCTATCGACTATTTGCAGACAACAACGGAGGCTGATGCTTACCGTGTTGACTGGAAGGAGGTAGACCTTCGTTACACTTTGGAGGTTTACGACGTTAAGGATGGTGCTGTTGTTGGCACCGCACCTGTGAAGGACCGTCAGGTAATCATCAAGGACTCTTACGAGCCTGTTGTATTCGACCTTCGCCTTGTGCCTAACCGCGACTACCGCTTCGTAGTATTCGCAGACTTCGTAGCTGAGGGTGGCGCTGCATTGGATGCTACCGCACAGCTTGGCGTTGCGGGTATCCGCCACAAGATTGGTGCTACCTTGGCAGACATCGAGGTTATCAACGAGTCTATCAACGACGAGGTAGGTGATGCTTACTTCGCAACAAAGGACATCAAGGTTACTAACTCTGCTGCTCAGGACATCGTGTTGAAGCGTCCTTATGGTAAGGTACGTGTCGTTGCTACCGACCTTGCTGAGCTCAACCTCAATGTACACCCTTACACCGTTGAGATTGCATACGATGCTTACAACTGTAACAAGTTCGACGCAGTAACAGGTGTTATCAAGGGCCAGAGCGCAACCGCTAAGTACACTACTACCTTCATCAACAAGGTACGTGACAACATGGCTAACCACATCTACAATGCTGGTTACGATGCTAAGACAGCTCCTGCTGTAAACGGCACAGTTCGCAACACACACATCACCTTGGCTACTGACTACATCCTCGCATTGCCTGAGGGTCAGACACCTATCCACTTCACAATGGTTGTTAAGGATGAGGCTGGCGTAGTTATCAAGGAGACAGCTTTCACAACTGATATTCCTGTTGAGCGTAACAAGCTCACAACAGTAATCGGTAACGTCTTGACTACCGCTACCGAGATTGAGGTTCGCATCGACGATAACTTCGCTGGTGAGTATGTCGAGAACATGGTATTTGTTAACACTGCAAAGGAGTTACAGGAGGCACTCGACAACTATGTGAATGGTCAGACAATCATCCTCGATGCAGACATCAAGGGCAATGTTACAGTAGATCAGGTTGAGGGTAAGGATTATGTAATCGATGGTAACGGCTACAACTACGACGGTACTATCTACATCGATGGTAACTCTCGCAACGATGGCACTGAGACTGTTATAATCCGCAACTTCAACTTTGCGACTGACTCTTCAGACATCAACTTCATCGAGCAGAATAGCACTAATGGCGCAGTTCGTTACGCACACAACGTAACTATCGAGAACTGCTCATTCCGCGCTACTGGTGTGAATGTTGTAGCAGTTAAGATTCGACAGGGTTACAACATCACTATCAAGAATTGCGTAGCTGACGGTGTAACACGTGCTAACGATTCTGGCATGCACTCATTGGGTCAGTTCTACGGCTGTACTGGTATCACTATCGATGGTGTTAATTTCAATAATGCAGGCGAGGGTGGTGTATCATTCGGCACATCAACAAACGTCGTTGTTAAGAACTCTACTTTCGTAACTGGGTATTACGGCGTGCGTGCTGACGCTTCAGTGGAGACTACTCTTAAGCTTGAGAATGTTAACATCACAGCAATGGTGCCTGTTATTGCTCGCCAGTGCACTGCTGACTATGCTATTGAGCTAACAGGTGAGAACACTATGGAGGCTCCTGGCTACGACATCGTATTCACTCAGGGTGGCGATAAGGCTGCATTCGTAGCTCCAACAAGCAACTTCTCAGTAACGGGCGCTGATGAATTCATCGTATTCCCAAGTGACGAGATGCCTTTGTACGCATACAACGCTGCTGGTCTTCAGTATCTTCTCGATAACGCCGTAGATGGCGATACCGTTAAGATTGTTGCCGACATCGAGGGTGATGTAACCGTTAGCCAGAAGGCTGATGTTAAGATTGCTATCGAGGGTAACAACCACAAATATGCTGGTGTTATCGTGGTAGATGGTAAGAGCGCGACATACACTACTGCTGGTGTAACTATCAAGAACCTCAACTTCGAGGCTGAGACTATCTCTGCTGATGCTTGCATCCGCTTGGGCAATGGCACAAATGCTACACGTTATACTTGCAATGTAACTGTTGAGGACTGTACATTCAATGTTCCAGGTGCTGTGGCTGTTAAGTCATACACTGGTGGCGACAAGAACCTCACAATTAAGAGATGTACTGCTACTGGTCTCCACTCATTGTCACAGCTAAAGAACGTCGAGGGCGTTACTATCGAGGATGTAACTGTTGATGGTGGTCGTGGCGTATCATTCGGTGTATCATCAAACATCGTTGTTAAGAACTCTACTTTCGTAGCTGAGTCTTACGGTTTGCGTGTTGATGCCACAGCAGAGGCTACTCTCGCTATCGAGAACGTAAATATCACAGCTAAGCTTCCTGTTGTAGCTCGCAAGACCTCTAAGAACTACACTATCAACTTCACAGGTGAGAACAACTTGGTTGCTGGTGGCTATCAGGTAGTATTCACTACTGGTGACGATGAGGCTACTTTCGTAGCTCCTGCAGAGTACACACTCACAGGCGCAGATAACTTCAAGGTATTCCCACGTGATGCTGCAGATACTGTGAATGCTTATGTTTATAACGTTGATGAGTTTAAGAAGGCTCTTGAGTCTAAAAAGACAAATATCTTCCTCCAGTCAGGTGTATTTGAGGGCGAGTTTACTATCAACTATGATAACGTAACTATCTATGGTGACGAAGCTACCATCAAGGGCCGTGTTGAGGCTATCAACGCCACAGCTAAGTTTGAGGGCGTTAAATTTGACTATAACGACTCATCAGTGAAGGAGTTCTCTGGTAATATCGTAGGTAATCCTAAGGGTCACCCAGCAATTGTTGGTGTATATGGTGGTACAGCCGATACAGTTACATTTGAGAATTGTGAGTTCATTTGCAAGTCGGGTTACAACACAGCAAATGCTCCAGGTGCAATCACTCACTATGGTGGCATTAAGCTAACATTGAAGGATTGTACTATCGACTGCAATGGTAACCCTATCTACGCAAAGACAAACATCGAGATGACCGGCTGTACTGTTAAGATGTATGGAAATAACGCTGTCCTTAGCTTGAACTACAGCAATGAGGGTCGCACAGTAATCTTCAAGAATAACATTGTTGAGAACAAGAGTACTAATGGAGCACAGACATATGCTATGCAGTTCTTGAGTACTAACGGCAAGGCATATAAGGATATGTACTTCGACGTTCAGGGTAATACCGTTGATGTTCTATTCTCACGTGGCAGTGGTTACACATTCGCTAATGCTACTTATGCAAATGGTTCTGCAACCTTGTAGCCGTTGTTAACAATTAAACCAAAGCAGCACTCCTCGCGGAGTGCTGCTTTTATTATATACGTTTGATTGACTGTCGAACGATAATATTGCGGGATGGCTATCTGTCGCCCCACGAGGGGTGAGCCACATTGACACCCAACATCTCGACAGCACGACAGCTCACGCTGAGCGCCAAGCGCTCGATGCTATCGGCAGGGATATAGAACGATGGTGAGGCGGGGAGGATGATGCCACCAGCCTCGGTGATGGTGGTCATATTACGGAGGTGTATCAATGAGTAGGGCGTCTCGCGCACAACAAGGACAAGGCGACGGCGCTCCTTGAGCATAACGTCGGCAGCACGCTCAATAAGGCTCTGCGACACGCCCGAGGCTATGCGCCCCACGCTGCCCATAGATGCGGGCACTACAATCATAGCATCCCACGCTGCCGAGCCACTCGCCACCGACGACCACATATCGTCATTTGCGTAGCGCTCAATACGCGCATCATCGGGGAGTGTGATACCCTCGGCCTTGATAACATCCTCACCATGGCGGCTTACAACAAGTGCTATGCGCTCGACAGCGCTACTGCCAAGGAGTATATCGAGGCACTGGCGTGCATATATGGCGCCACTGGCACCCGTTATGGCAACGATGACATTCATATTATAACTCCAATATTTTACACTTTAAGCCCCTTTCGCGTGCTGTGCGTAGCAGCGCAGGCAGCACGTAGCTCGTATTACGGAACGACTTGGCGCTGTCGTGCAACGAGATGATATCGCCACCACGCAGACCCTTGATGGTACCACGTAGGCACTTCTTAGGCGAGACGTTGCGGTTATAGTCGCGCGAGAGCACGTTCCACAGCACCACACGGTAGCGCTTAGATACCTCGCGTAGCTGTGTGCGTGTTATCTGCGCATAGGGAGGACGGAAGAGCTCGCTATGCACCATGTCGCCCGCAAGGTCTACATCCTCGATGTAGCGTTCAATGGACATACGCCACCCCTTCTGATGAGAGTAGGTGTGGTTACCCACCTTGTGTCCTCTATCGAGAATCATCTGGTATAGGTCGGGATATAGCTCTACGTTCTTGCCGAGCACGAAGAACGTAGCCTTGGCATCGTAGCGGTCTAACGTGTTGAGAATCCACTCAGTAACACCAGGCGTAGGGCCATCGTCGAAGGTGAGATATATACCCTCGTCGTCGTCCATCTTCCACACTACACCCGGAAAGAGTGAGCGTAATATTTTGCCTGGCTTCACTCGCATATCGCTATCATCATTAGGGCATAACGCCCTATTTACAGCGCAAATGTAACTTTTTTTTTCAAAATGGAAAAATATACATATCTTTGTATACGCATTGGAAGCGCATAAACGTTACTTAGAAAAACACTATAACACTATGAAACGAAGCATACTATACCTATTAATAATGGTTGCGACGCTTGTGAGCACAGGCTGCCGCGAGCAGTTCGATAAGGCTACGGGTAGTAATAGCACCCCTAAGACAAGCATCGGCGAGCCCTACGAGGTCTTTGTCATCTGCAACGACAACCACTGGGAGAGCTACATCAAGGATGTCGCAAAGATAGTCCTTGAGGATGAGGTGCCAGGCTTGGTGCGCCCCGAGAAGTTCTTCCATGTCGTCGACCATAAGAGCTTCGAGGCTGTCAACGACGTGGAGCGCAAGCATAGCAATATCCTCGCTGTACGTATAGACGCCACCAATGAGAGCACAAGACACGATGTAGCTAAGGATGTTAACGCCACGATGCAGACCATCGTCACCGTGCACTCGCCATCTGTCGAGAGGGCTGCAGAGTATATCTTGGATCATGGCGCCGACATTCGCCAGTCGTTCGAGGAGAACGAGCGCGCCATTCACCATAAGACTGTTGCCTCTACCGTCAGCGATGAGCCTAAGAGGATTGCCAAGGAGGTTACGGGCCTCGACATACACATCCCTGGTGGCTTCAGCGTCGCTAAGCCCAAGGAGGATATTATGAAGTGGTTTGTACGCAAGTACGACAATAAGGCACAGCATATCTTCATCTTCACGGAGCCATGCGAGGATTTCAATACGTTCATCGGCTTCGAGGATATCGTCGACAAACGCCTCAATATCATCTCTGTCGAGGACGAGGAGGGTACGGCTATGGGCATCAGCAAAGAGCGCCCCTTCTACCTCGACATTAAGGAGATCAACGGCCGTAGATGGTATGAGGCACGCTGCTGCTGGACTGTCGAGGGCTACCCTCTGGGCGGCTCGATGGTATGCTACTACACATACGATGCTGAGCGAAAGCAGATTATAACCATCGTCTTTGCACTCTTCTCACCCGAGCAGATGCACCGCCACGACATGGCACAGCTTGAGAGTTTGATGTACCTTATCAAGTAGTTTCGTAGCCATTGGAGACCAGCACATAGCTTAGAACAAAGGTGGATATGGATGTCAGGAGATAAAAAAAGTGCAAAAAAGTTTGCATTTTCAAAAATCTTATGTACTTTTGTGCACTCTTTCAGTGGAGTATGGAAATAATGCTGTTGTAGCTCAGTGGTAGAGCACTTCCTTGGTAAGGAAGAGGTCGTCAGTTCAAGCCTGATCAACAGCTCAATGAATTTGAAGCAAGTGCCACCAAATGGTGGCATTTGTCGTATATATGTATTGCTATGCTTGCATAGTACAGTATATATATACGACAAGTGACCGCATCGCGGTTTGCTTCAAATTCATTGATAGCACCCCCGCGGAGCGGTGAGGCAAACCGAGCGCAGCGAAGGTAAGCCTCGTCAACAGCTCACGAAATGCAAGTGCTGCCTTCGGGTAGCACTTGTATTTGTTAGGTGATGGAGAGGCTCTGAGGAGTGACCTCTTGAAGTCCTCCTTTGGCAAAGGAGGATTTAGGAGGAATGTAAATATAACCCTATGGGTGCTCAAGCACCCCCGCGGAGCGGTGAGGCAAACCGAGCGCAGCGAAGGTAAGCCTCGTCAACAAAAAAACGCCACCCGAAGGTGGCGCTAACACAGTCTGCGATAAGCTATCATCTACCTATGTAGCTGGCGAAAGAGCTCCCACATGATGACTCCTGCCGAGACGGATACATTCAGCGAGTGCTTGATGCCTACCTGTGGTATCTCTATCGCCCCATCCACAACATCGGCGACAGCCTGGTCGACGCCATCCACCTCGTTACCAAATATCAGGGCATACTTTTTATCTATCTGAGCCTCAAAGCTATCGAGCATCGTAGCGTCCTCAATCTGCTCTATTGCGAGTATCTCATAGCCCTCGGCGCGTAGCGCCTCGACGCACTCCATGGTCGTGGCATGGTAGCTCCACGCCACGCTAAGCTCCGAGCCCAACGCTGTCTTGTGTATCTCACGATTTGGGGGTGTCGAGCTTATTCCACACAGTGCAATACGCTCAATACCAAAGGCATCGGCAGTGCGGAAGAATGAACCTACGTTCTGCGCCGAGCGCACGTTATCGAGAACGACCACTATGGGTAGCTTGGCGAGGGTGGCGCACTCCTCAAGGGTGGGGCGACCAAGCTCCTCGTTAAGTAATTTACGCATATATTTTTAAGTAATTTTAATTATTACGCTACAAAAGTAATAAAATATAAAATATTTTGAGTAATTTTGTGCCAAATGTTTTTTGTCGGTAAGCCTATGCGCAGAGTCATCACATATATCGTAGCTATCATGGCCACCACGCTCTGGGGGAGCCAGACGCTATCGGCGCAGGAGCTACGCTTGGGTGCCGACTTCACCACGCTCTTCGACAACAAGGAGTATGCAGGCATGGAGGGCGACATCTCAGGCACACTCTTTAGCGCACGTCTTACGCCTCACGTGGGTGTAGAGTGGCGCGAGCACAACGAGCTGATGTTTGGTGTCGACCTTGTGCAGAACTTCGGCCACAAATCCAAGTTTTTGTCCGATGTAAACGTGCAGCTCTACTACGGCTATACGGGCAACAGGCTTAAGCTATATGCGGGTATCTTCTCACGTACGAAGATGCAGGGTCTCGACAGCCCACTTTACTTCGACCGTAGCTACCGCTACTACAACAACCGCATAGGTGGCGTCTTGGCGCGCTACGAGTGGCCCAAGAGGGGATATATAGAGCTTGCCATGGACTATACGGGCATGCGCGACTTCGACACGCGCGAGGCCTTTATGATTATGTCGTCGGCACGCCACACCCTCGGCCAGAGCGCACATAAGGTATCCTACGGCTACGACTTCTACATGGGTCACTATGCCAAGGACAACAACCCCGAGACAATAGATGGCGTTGTCGACAACATACTACTCACACCATATGTGAACTACAATGGAGCTTTTGACTTGGGGGAGGGTAGGCATTCGCTGACGCTCGATGCAAAGCTAAGCTACGTGCAGTCGTTGCAGCGCGACCGCATCCACGAGGGCACGTGGGAGGCACCCCTGGGCGGCGAGCTGTATGTAGCCCTCGGCTGGCAGGGTCTTGAACTATCCAACCGCCTCTTTGTGGGCACAGGGTCGCTACTCACCTACTACAACCGCTACGGCGCGGAGCTCTACCACGGCTGCCCCATGTATCGCACCTCAAAAGGTATATATGACGCTATTTCACTAAGCTACGAGCAGTGTTTCTTCGATGATACCGTGGGTGTTGAGTTAGGCATAACTGCCGAGTATGACGGCACGGCGTGGGGCACACGACAATGGTTACAGGTGAACGTGGCACTCGACTACGGGATATCGTTAAAGCGCAAACAACATATTGAGTAACAAGCAATTAAACATATATCATTATGACAACAGAAGTAACTGAAGTAAAGGAGAAGTCGTTGAACTTCGTTGAGGAGGTTATCGAGGAGGCGATAGCCAAGGGTAAAACGCGTGTTCAGACGCGCTTCCCACCCGAGCCCAACGGCTACCTACATATTGGTCACGCGAAGGCTATATGCCTCGACTTTGGTGTTGCACAGCGCTATGGCGGCGTCTGCAACCTTCGTTTCGACGACACCAACCCCACGAAGGAGGATGTAGAGTATGTAGATGCCATCAAGGAGGATATCGAGTGGCTCGGCTTCAAGTGGGGCGCAGAGTACTACGCCTCGGACTACTTCCAGCAGCTGTGGGACTTCGCCATCCGTCTTATCAAGCAGGGCAAGGCTTATATCGACGAGCAGACATCCGAGGAGATTGCTGCACAGAAGGGCACGCCCACACAGGCAGGCACCGAGAGCCCCTACCGCAACCGCCCTATCGAGGAGAACCTCGACCTCTTTATGAAGATGACAAATGGCGAGATTGAGGAGGGCAAGATGGTGCTTCGTGCAAAGATAGATATGGCAAGCTCGAACATGCACTTCCGCGACCCTATCATCTACCGCGTTGTCAACCACCCACACCACCGCACAGGTGATAAGTGGAAGGTATACCCTATGTACGACTTCGCACACGGCCAGAGCGACTACTTCGAGGGCGTGACACACTCGTTGTGTACCCTTGAGTTCGTGCCTCACCGTCCACTTTACGACTTGTTTGTTGACTGGGTTAAGGAGGGTGTAGATCCCTCGGATGAGCGTCCACGACAGTATGAGTTCAACAAGCTCAACCTCAACTATACACTTATGAGCAAGCGTAACCTGCTCATCCTCGTTAAGGAGGGCTTGGTGAATGGCTGGGATGACCCACGTATGCCTACATTGTGCGGCTTCCGCCGCCGTGGCTACTCACCAGAGTCTATCCGTAACTTCGTGGATAAGATTGGTTATACGACCTACGATGCCCTCAACGACATGGCGTTGCTGGAGAGTGCCGTGCGTGACGACCTTAACAAGCGTGCTACGCGTGTGAGCGCCGTTATCGACCCTGTGAAGCTCATCATCACCAACTACCCTGAGGGTCAGGTTGAGGCTATGGAGGCTGTCAACAACCCCGAGGACCCAGAGTCTGGCACCCACACCATCGAGTTTAGCCGCGAGCTATGGATGGAGCGCGAGGACTTTATGGAGGATGCTCCTAAGAAGTACTACCGCATGACACCAGGCCAGGAGGTGCGCCTCAAGAATGCCTATATCGTGAAGTGCACAGGCTGCGAGAAGGATGAGAATGGCAATATAACGACCGTGTATGCTGAGTACGACCCTGATACCAAAACCGGCATGCCTGGTAGCAACCGCAAGGTTAAAGGCACGTTGCACTGGGTTAGCTGCGGCCACTGCCTCAAGGCTGAGGTACGCCTCTACGACCGCCTATGGAAGGTGGAGAACCCACGCGACGAGATGGCCGCCATCCGCAAGGAGACAGGCTGTGAGGCGTTGGAGGCTATGAAGCAGATGATAAACGAGGATTCGTTGAAGGTACTCTCGGAGTGCTACGTCGAGAAGTTCTTGGCCGACGCCAAGCCATACGACTACTTGCAATTCCAGCGTATCGGCTACTTCAATGTCGACAAGGAGTCGACTCCAGACCACCTTGTCTTCAACCGCACGGTGACGTTGAAGGATACGTGGGCGAAGATAAACAAGTAAGAGACGAGAGGAAAGATGAAAGATGGGCGTTGTCGCGGACAGCGCTCTCTTTTTTTTACAATTAGCAATTAGGCGAGAGAAAAATTTTGTTATTAGGATGATGTTACTGCGCCGCTATACAGCAATATAATTTGTTGTTAGAAGGTAGTAGATGCAACGCTCGGCAAAAAAAATACGGATAGGCTGTACTTGACGTACTGCCTATTCGCATTTATTTTTGTTAGCGGCAGCAGATGCTGCCTTATCACAACAAATCAGACTTTGACAAACTTCTTAATACCCAAATCCTTCGCCTTCTTAATAAGTTCCTCGTTATTGTCGGAAACAACAAGCAGCTTATCTTGAGTGTGGAGCTTGGTATAGCCCTTAGGCACGAAGTATTGATCGCCTCGACACACCATAACAACAAGGGTGTTGCCTGGGAGCTTTATATCTTTGAGGGTATCACCAGCACTCAGCATGGATTCGTTTACCTCGACCTCGGAGAACTCGCTACGTATATGGTCGGGTACGGAGAGTTTAAAGGTGCTCTCAGGCTCCTCGAAGGAGAGGTTTAGCCAGTTAGCCATAGCGCTAACCGTTGTACCCTGTATAATGAGCGACACGATAGTGACAAGGAATACGACGTTGAAGATATACTCAGCACCAGGGACACCGCTTGTTATTGGGTATAGTGCGAAGATGATGGGCACAGCACCACGCAGGCCCACCCACGACACATAGGTACGCGCGGTCTTGGTATAGCCTCTGAATGGCGCCATGCAGATGAATGTCGATATAGGGCGTGCCACAAGAATCATAAAGATACCTACGGCAAGGCCCATATATAACACATCGGGCTTCAAAAGGTCGTGTACATCAACTAAGAGGCCCAGCGCCAAGAAGAGAATAATCTGCAAGAGCCACGTGAAACTGTCGAAGAAGTTACCGAGCATATTGCGGTAGACGATGCGGAAGTTACCCACAACAAGGCCCGCGATATATACCGCGAGGTAGCCATTACCATTCACCAACGAGGTGAACGAGTAGGTGAAGAAGGCACAAGCCAAGAGTAGCACCGAGTATAGCGAGGGGTTACTACGTATGTTTATGCGGTTGATAATCCACACCGTAGCACGACCAAAGCCATAGCCGAGTGCTCCACCCACAATCATCTGCACAATGAAGACACGCATGGCATCTACCCAGTCGATGGATGTGCCGTCGTGGACGATACCCACAAGCATGATGGTGAGGATGTATGCCATCGGGTCGTTACTACCACTCTCAAGCTCCAACATGGGGCGTAGGTTCTGCTTGAGACCCTGCTTCTTGGAGCGCATGATGGAGAATACCGATGCCGAGTCCGTTGACGACATTGTTGCCGCTATTAGAAAGGCCATGGTTAAAGGTATCTCGACGCCGAGGTGGGGTGCTATGTAGTAGATGAAGCCTCCGACGATAAGCGTTGTCAGCACTACACCCAGCGTTGCCATGACAATACCGGGTGTTAGCACTGGCTTAATATCCGAAAACTTAGTGTCCATACCTCCTGAGAAGAGGATGATACACATGGCTATCATACCTATAAACTGGGCACCCTCAACCGAGTCGAACTTAACGAAGTCGTTATAGCCGAATAGGATGCCGACACCCAAGAATAGGAGGAGTGCCGGGGCGCCAAGCCTATACGCTGCCTTACCCGCGAGTACTGAGACGAATAGTAGGAGTGCTGCTACAAGTAGGAAGTTTTCGGTCAACATATTTACGTCGTTTACGTGGTTATAACTCTATGTCATCGTGTAATAATCACTGGCGGATCTATGAGCCTGTATGCAAACTCCTTGTACTCATACAAGGCGTATGCCGTACGACGTCCCCCAGGGGTGCGATATTCGATTACAATTATCGCAGAGACGTTGCTCGTAGGCAACTGCTCTAAGCCCTCCGTATCGTTCGCAGCGATGGCCCTGCGCACTGCGGGCAACAGCTCGTGGTCGTAGTAGCGCTCGCGGTAATGCATGTAGCACTTAGCCTCCTCGTCGTAGGGTACCGTAGCCGTAGACCTCAGACGTACTATGGTTGCTACAATACCATAGCCTAAGAGGATGACACCCGCTGTGATGAGCGTCATTGCCGTATCACCTGCGCTATCCTCCACAGCCATCGAGTTAATAACTAAAAGAGCGGCACCCATCAAGGTGATTATTACTGGCTTTACTGCCGTGCGGCGGCGGGGTTTGACAACGCCACCAGGCAAGGCGTACAACGCCTTGCAAATATCTTCTGTAAGCATATTATATTGCTATTTAACGGTTTATTACTTAGTGGTTTATAATGTACGTATAGGGCGTCTATGACGCTACAATCCATCCACTAAATAATAAGATGACGCAGGCCATTAATATAGTAATGACGAGCGTACACCGAGAACAATATTTTATGGTTACACAATCCGTATCTACTGGCATAGGTAGCACTCTTCACCGACCTTATAATGCTGATGTTCAGCGTATCGTGATTAGTGCCGCTATGCACGCGCTGTATAGTCTTCGTCAGCGACGATGTAGATGGCGCCTGAGGAGTCTCCGACGCAAGACACATCTGCGCGACGTGCAGCGATAGGTGTGCCTCATCGTCCATCGGCGACGTAGCATTTGTTGTGTGTCGCTCTAAGTTATAGTCACGCGCCGACACCTCGACATCGAATGACGAGGCGACAAGTGCCATAAACGCAATTAGCATCACACGAACTATATCTCTGAACTCTCTCATTGAGCTATAAATACATAGGTTATCGTACCACGATGTCGCTCGGGTGCCGAACTATCAATGTTGAACATCGTGCGACTATGCTTGGCGGCACGCAACGCCTCATCGTCGAGGCTCTTTATGCCTGACGACGTAGAGACATAGGCGCTCTTCACCGAACCATTACGGTCAAGCGTCACGGTAACTTCCACCGTACCACTATGCTCTGCACGATAGGCAGGGGCATATAGCTGGCCACGAGCATTGCGCACAGGGTTCTCGAACTTATACGACACGGTCACACGGCCGCTGAAGTTAGCATCGCCCTTGCCGTTGCCATTGCCGTTACCTTCACCTTCACCTTCGCCGTAACCAGTACCCTTGCCCCAGCCACCACTACCAGGTGTGCTGCTCTCGCTCGTACCTCCACTATCCTCAACCGAGTACTTTGTGTGACCCGCGACCTGCTCCATCATGCTACTAATCTCGGCATCATCGAAGAGGCTCTGCTGGCCGCCACTCTCCGATGCCGAGGCATTAGATTGTAGGTTACGCACCTCGTTGTTTATCTGATTTCTAAGGTCGGGGAGGTCCTCGAAACTCTCGGTGGGAGGCTCCTGCATCTGTTCAGGCTCGCTCTCCACAATATCGTCCGTCTCCATCTGCACCTCGACGAGTACAAGCGGAGGATGCTTCTCGACATTAAATCGCACGAGGAGCATCGTCAGCAGGAAGACCACCAACGACAAGACTACGATGATGATGGATGGGGCCGACTGATATATCCACTCACCGAAGCTCGTATGCTGCTCGAAGCTGAGGTCGACGACCTTACGGCGAGGAGGACGACGCCCCTCGACACCACGCGAAGCTATATGTTGATTATCGTTAGTTGTCATCATTGTAAAATCTTCCGAACAAAAATAGTAATTTTTTTTAATATTTTTAGTATATTTGCACCGATAAGTCAAAATATTGTATGAAGTTAACAAAAAATTAGTACATATGGCTACCAAACAATGTACCCTTGCCTCGGCAATATCATTCGAGGGCAAAGGCTTGCACACAGGTTTGCAAGTGAAGATGACGGTAAATCCCGCTGAGGATAACCACGGTATTACGTTCCGTCGTGTAGACCTTGAGAACACCCCAGAAGTCCCCGCTTTGTGCGAGTATGTTACAGACACCTCACGTGGCACAACCATCGAGAAGGGCGATGCCAAGGTGAGCACCATAGAGCATATCATGTCGGCATTGTGGACACTCGGTGTCGACAACGCTATCGTCGATATCAACGCCCCTGAGACCCCTATCATGGATGGTTCGGCACGTGAGTATGCCGAGGCTATCACCAAGGTGGGCATCGTAGAGCAGGAGGCCGAGCGCCGCTACTTCGAGGTTACCGAGAAGCAGGTATTCACACTCCCAGAGAAGGGCGTTGCCATCGTAATATATCCCGACGACGAGTTCTCGGTATCGGTACACGTCGACTACAACTCGAAGGTTGTGGGCAACCAGTACGCTACATACTTCAGCAAGGATGAGTACGCTGAGAAGATAGCGATGTGCCGTACCTTCGTATTTTTGCACGAGTTAGAGCCACTCATGAAGATGAACCTCATCAAGGGTGGTGACTTAGATAACGCCATTGTCGTTGTCGAGAACCCAGTATCTGACGAGCAGCTCGACCACCTAAAGAAGATCTTCGGCAAGGATGATATACGCATCACTGGCGGATATCTCAACAACCAGCAGCTACGCGCTAACAACGAGCTTGCACGCCATAAGCTCCTCGACCTTCTTGGTGACTTCGCCTTGCTTGGCATGCGCATCAAGGGCCGTGTATGGGCTACTCGTCCTGGCCACTATGCCAACACCGAGTTTATGAAGGAGCTATCGCGCATGATACGTCGTAGCGGCGACCGCCCATCGTTCAAGTATAGCGCTAAGGAGCAGCCACTTATGGACATTAACGCCATCAAGGCACTCCTCCCTCACCGTCCTCCATTCTTGCTCGTTGACCGCGTATTCCACATCGAGAAGAATGCCATTGGCGGTATCAAGCAGGTATCTATGAATGAGCCATTCTTCGTGGGCCACTTCCCCGATGAGCCTGTTATGCCTGGCGTGCTCATCATCGAGGCCTTGGCACAGTGCTGCGGCATCCTTGTACTCAGCGGCGTAGACAACCCCGAGTGCTACTCTACATACTTCCTCAAGGCTGATGGCGTTAAGTGGAAGCGTAAGGTAGTGCCTGGTGACACCTTGCAGCTCGAGTGCCATATCGCCGACTTCCGTCGCGGCATCTGCACCGCCGAGTGTAAGGCATTCGTAGGCGGACAGCTCGCTTGCGAGGCTGTGCTCACAGCTCAGATTGCCAAGAACCGTTAACCGAACACAAACATTTACACTATGATAAGTAACTTAGCTTATGTTCATCCCGATGCGAAGCTCGGCAACAACGTTACTGTAGAGCCCTTCGCATACATCGAGGGCGATGTTGTCATCGGCGATGACTGCTGGATTGGACCTCACGCCAGCATCTACAATGGCGCGCGTATCGGCAAGGGTAATAAGATTCACCCAGGAGCTTGTATCGCCTGCCTACCACAGGATTTGAAGTTTGCCGGAGAGCAGACAACAGCCGTTATTGGCGACTACAACGATATTCGCGAGTGCGTGACCATCGCACGTGGCACAGCATCACGCGGCACAACTATCGTTGGCGACCACAACCTCCTTATGGCCTATGTACATGTGGCTCACGACGACGTTGTCGGCAGCCACTGCGTTATCGCTAACCGCGTATCGCTCGCTGGCGAGGTTGAGGTTGGCGACTGGGTAGTTATCGGTGGCCATGCAGCACTACACCAGTGGATACATATCGGTGACCACGCCATGATTCAGGGTGGCGCACTCATCACTCAGGATGTACCTCCATTTATCATCGTAACAAATGGCGAGGCTCACTATGCAGGTATCAACAAGGTAGGTCTATCACGCCGCGGCTTCACCACCGAGCAGATTGAGGCTATCCACAACACATGCCGCATACTCTTCCAGAGCGAACTCAACTACCTCACAGGCTGCGATAAGGCCGAGGCAGAGCTCCCCGAGAGCGCCGAGCGCAATAAGCTCATCGAGTTTATCCGCGCCTCGAAGCGAGGTATCATCAAGCAGTATATCCCTAAGAGATAGAGTGCAGATGCCAGAGTGCAGATAGAATGAAAGAGAGTGTTGTCGTTGGGCAACGCTCTTTTTTTGTATTGTCGGCTATATGACTTGCCTAAAAATTGCCTATATTTGTATAGTGTTTAACAGAAATAAGGGTTACGATAATAGACCAGATTGACCAAAAAACAACCTATTATGAAACCATATATCATTTGTCATATGATAGCCTCGGTGGATGGTCGTATAGATTGCGACATGACCGAGCAAATTGAGGGTGGCAACGAGTACTACGAGGCACTGGAGGCGCTAAACTGCCCATCCATGCTTATGGGGCGTGTCACGATGCAGATGCACTATGCACTACCAGAGCCATTTACGGCTCCAAATACCACACCAATAGGTCATGAGGCATTTCACATTGCCCGCAAGGCGGAGGCCTACTGCGTAGCCATCGACACGCATGGCCGTTTGGCATGGGGCGAAACGGAGTTCGACGCACAAGCGCTACTTGTCATAACCGACGAAGAGTGCCCCAAGGCCTACCACGACCGCCTTACAGAGCAGGGTATATCGTGGATTGCCACGGGCAAGAACGGCATTAATCTTGCGCGTGCCATGGAGCTGTTAGCCACAGAGTTCGGCATCGAGCGCTTAGCGGTAACAGGTGGCGGACATATCAACGGAGCCTTCCTCGAAGCGGAACTCCTCGACGAGGTGAGCTTTATGGTTGCCCCAGGCATTGACGGTCGCGTAGGTATGGCTGCGGTCTTCGATGGCATAGCCGATAAAAATCGCCCAGCCACACGACTACACCTTGAGAGTGTCAAACAGATGGGCGAGAGCGTATGGATGAGATATACATTTAAGAGATAGTAAGTTATGCGAAAGAGTTTTGGAGCAAAGAGCTGGCTCTATCCTATGCCAGTGCTTATCGTTGCGGCGTACGACGAGGCGGGGGTGCCTAATGCTATGAATGCCGCATGGGGAGGGATATTTACGGATGACCATATAGGCATCTGCATATCTGAGGGGCACAAGACAACAAAGAATATACGTGCCATAGGCGCCTTTACTGTGAGTATGGCAACTGCCGAGAGGCTTGCTCAGTGCGACTATGTGGGCATAGTGTCGGGAAATAAGGAGACCGACAAGTTTGCCAAGGCAGGCTTCACGGCAACGCGCTCGGAGCTGGTCAATGCACCTATAATCAACGAGTTGCCCATGACCTTGGAGTGCGAGGTGGTGTCGTATGACGAGGATAGTAACCACCTTGTAGGTCGCATCGTGAACGTCAGTGCTGACGAGCGTATTCTCACCGACGGCAAGATAGACTACACGAAGCTACGACCCATCACCTACGACCCTATCAACCACCACTACGTGGAGCTGGGCGCTATCGTAGGCAACGCCTTCGCCGACGGCAAGAAGTTGAAATAGGGAGCATCTCACAGACCACAACAAAAGGAGAGGGAGGGATTGGCTACTACGCAGCTAAATCTGCTCCGCTTAACGCCTTTCCCCACTGCTCGCCGCAGGGGCCCTTGCAAAGAGTGACACTCAGCAAGAAGCTACTGCGTAGTCCCTTTGTTTTCTATACCTCCGTCTACAAGCAAGCTTGCGCCGTAGGTATAAAAACAAAAGGCGTCGATTGCTCGACACCTTCTTGCTTCGTTGGTCTTTGCGGAGAGGGAGGGATTCGAACCCCCGGAACAGTTGCCCGTTCACCGCATTTCGAGTGCGGCCCGATCGACCACTCCGGCACCTCTCCTTAAAGGCTACCTTCAACCTTTCGGGGTGCAAATATAGCAACTTTTTTTTATTTTGTTCTCCCTAAAAGATATTTTTTATCCTTTTTTGTAGCTCTCACCGTGACAGCTATATTGCCATCACAATCGTTCGAAGCCACTCTTATTGGGATAGTGGCTATCCAAGAACTCTACAAGGCGTTGGCGGTCAGCATCCGTCGTAGTCTCGCCATCGTTCATACATATCATCAGCGGGTTATACTTCGCTATCACCCTATCGTAATCTCGCTCTGTAAGAGGTATACAACGCGAGTCGCAGGCAAAGCGTCCCACAAAGAAGGCCTTGACAGCGCCCATAATGCCACCCGTGCGGTTATAGCGACCCACAAGGCGTAGCTCTGCATCACCATTGACAACCGACAGATAGCTAACATAGCAGCGTTGCATATCACTCGGGCGAGGGAGACGATTATATGTAGTATCACGCCATGCCTCGGGCATCACAGCCACAGCCTTCTCGAAATCACTACGGCGGTAAGCATCGAAGTTATGGTGTGGTGCATGGCTAAAGTTTTTGCCAAACTGCTCCTTTATGAGTAGCTGCATGCGTGCCACGACTCTTGCGTAGTTACCCTTGTGCTGCGCCTTACTGCGGTTGAAGCGCTGCCCACTGAGACGGATGATAGGCTGTCCATCAGCACGAAAGAAGGTCTCGGGAGTTACTGGAGCATTAAACAGCGTATCGTCATTACCGAGGATAAAGTGCTCGCTAAGGCCTGGTATCTTATATATGCAGCTCTCGATAGCGAGCGCACTAAAGACAGGTAGGGCATCGTGAGGCAATATATCGCGGTGGTCGACAATGCTTATCTTGGGGTGCGAGGTATTGAGCCACGAGGGGCACTGGCCATCTGTAACAATATATATATGGTTAATCCATGGAGCATAGCTCTCCACCGAGCGCAACGAGTAGCGTAGCTCCTCGTTATCTATCCAGCGTGCCTCGACAACCGAATTTGCATCTACCACACCACCCATATAGTGGTTACGACGCTCGCGCCACTTGGGGTCGCTACCATCGACCCACATATATACAAGGTCGATAGGGAATGTAACTGAACTACTCATTATTGACAAATATTTTATTCGTGACGACGCCACCACCATATGGGCAGCACATCGAAGAGGCGCAACGTACGACGCTCGCCTCGCTCCTTAATCTTCCACAATGTGATGCCCCACAGCGACACGTAGCGCACCGTGATAGTGCGATGGCGTGCTGCTATGTCAACACCAAGCTCCGCAGTATACTCCACCATGGCACGGTGTGCCTCATACTTCTGACGCTGCTTTGCGGCCGTCTGTCGCGACTTTACAGTAGATGTGGGGTTAAGCACATAGTAGTAACTGATGCCAGGTACGGTGACAACCTTGTTGCTCTCGACAATGGCGCGTGTCACAAACATAACATCCTCATACTGAACGTCCTCGCTAAAACGCATACCAAGGCGCTCTATCATAGCACGGCGGTACAGCTTATTTACGGGGTGGAACTCCGGAGGGCAGTGACATAGGCGCATCTTCTCTGTGGCATCTGTGGCTATCTCGCTACGTTCGAAGGCGACAACGACACGCTCGCCAATAGGCTTCTGCTTGACAATACCACACATCGCAACATCGGCATCTGCCTCACGTGCAGCATTATATAGGCGCTCAAAGTACTCCTCGGGGATATAGTCGTCGCTATCTATCATGCCTACATACTCACCCTTGGCAATGTTGAGTGCCGCATTACGCGCCTTACCCTGACGGCCATTTGCCTGGTGTATGACCCTAATGCGCTCATCGCGGCGTGCCCACTCATCGAGCAGCGCTCCCGACGCATCGGTAGAGCCGTCGTCGACACATATAATCTCGATGTCGCGCAAGCTCTGCGCCACGACACTCTCCAAGCATCGCGCGAGCAACGCCTCGGTATTATATACGGGGATGATAATCGTTATTTTTGGGTCAGACATAGCGGTTATGAGATTAGAATGGGTAGCCCACACCGAAGTTGATGGCCATATTCTCCCACTTGAAGTTGTGTATCCAGCGCTGACCCTCAGCCCATCCAGGGTTGTGGAGCTGAAGGCCCCAGTCGATACGTAGGATTACAAACGTTGCATCTATACGCAGGCCAAGACCCGTATTTAGGCCTAACTGCTTATAGAACTTATCGAACTGAAAGACCTCCTCAGGGTTGCTATCCTCCGTATCGCGTAGATACCATATGTTACCCACATCGACAAATGTAGCGCCATGGAATATCCACCATATGGGGAAGCGGAACTCGAGGTTAGCCTCAAGGCGAACATCACCTACTTGTGCGGGGTAGAGCGAATTACGCACCTGTGGCTTATTTCCTGGTCCCAATGTTCGGGGCACCCAGCCACGCATCGAGTTGGCACCACCGCAGTAGAACATTCTATCGAACGGAATTGAGCGACCCGCAGAGTTACCATACGTAACACCCACACCACCGAAGATACGACCTGCCAGTGTTAGGTTATGGCCGAAGTCGATCTTATGGCTGAAGTTAACATCGGCACGCACATACTGCGAGTAACGGATACCCAATATCTCGTAGTAGTTCTTGCCCTCGGCATGGTGCGAGAAGAGGCTCTCAAGACCCTGGATAAGGTTGCCCGAGGTCTCCACATTTAGGCGCAGCGCCGTACCATCCATCTCCTTGGTACTACGCTGTGTATTATAGACATACGATGCCGACAAGCCGGCATTTAGCTGTGACTCGAAGCTGGTACGCAGATACTTATTGTCGATATCCTCCAAGAACTTCTCGTCGACACTCTTGACATCAATCCAGTTGATATCGATGGGTCGAACGACAAACGACGAGCGACGACCCATATTCCAGCTATATGCCCAACGTGCGCTGAAGAGGTTACGACGATAGTAGGGTCTATTCTGATAGTCGAACGCAAGTTCAAGACGTGTTCGGGGCTGCCATACACGGCTCTCAGGCGATGGGTATACAGGCGCAAGGAAGCGAGGGAACGACAGACCCGCGGTGATACTAAACTCCTGAGCACTACGCTTCTTAACATCACGAGCATACATAAACTCAAGGCCGAAGCCCGCCGAGATATCGAAGGCCTCAGCGCCCCTGAAGACGTTGCTATTCGAGTAGCCGAGCGTAGCACCCATACCGTAGAACGTCGATGTTGTGGTGGCCTCAAGCTCCACCTTAACACTCTGCTTGAGCGCTGGTGTGCAGTATATGTTGCAGTCGAGGAACGCCTCACGAGTGTTTACTAACACATCGCCATCGCCGTCGTTGGTGATATACGACACGAAGCTCTCATCGCTATCTACGCGCTCGAAGTCAATCTTTGCGTTTCTAAAGAAGCCGATAGACATCAGCTCGTTATAGCTTCGCTCTACCTGCTCGGCGTTGTAGATAAAGTTAGGATAGAGCGGTATGGTACGACGCAACACCGCATCGCGCAACTTAGGCGTAGCGTTTCTGTCGGTGATGATATTTAGACCATAGAATTGCGTGGTGTCGATATGCGCGCCACCCTTGAAGCCCCCCGTAGAGCGCAACATAGGGTCATAGGTGGGATATACATTGATGTTGCGCAACCTATATACGGCATTATCCTCCCACTCGGGCACGCCCGTGACACTATAACCCTTAAGCATAGGCTTCACTATCATACGCACATTGGCGCGATATGGCGCTATGAGGGTGTCGACCTCGTATGCTATGTTATTTACCGTGAAGTCATAGAAACCCTGGTTGTTGAGGTTTGAGGCGATGCGCTCACGCTCCTTGTCGAGAAGCGCGATGTCGAGCATGTCGTCACGATATAGCAATGTATTCGCCGTATCAGCAAGGATGAGAGGCTTTAACGCCTTGTCAAGAATTTCATACTTGACGCCATTGATGCGTGTGGGAACACCCTGACGTATGGTGTATGTCACCTCGGCACGGCGATGACGTCGCGTGGTATCTACACGCACCGTGACATCCGAGTCGAAGTAGCCACGTGTCTGAAGATATGTCTTGAGGTTGCGCACCGACACATCTGTAAGCGCCTTGTCGTATATCACAGGCTCCTCGCCTATCTTCGCCTTAAACTTATTCCACCAGTTATCCTTCGTAGTATCAGCCTTCTCGTATACCCATACGTAGAAGTCCATGCCTAAGATGCGCTTGTTGGGCGACTGGCGGATGTAGACATCGATACCATCCTTATCAACGGTGATACGCTCATCGGCAGGGGTAGTCTTGTCATCCTCCACCGTCACCTTAGAGAGCAGATAGCTACCCTCGGGCAACGAGCTGGTGACATCGCAGCCCACAACTACGACCACGAGCATCAGCATCACAACGATATATGTCAGCCATCTACGCATCACTACCTATTTATATCCTTTACGAAGCGTTGCCACTGCTCCTGTTCGCCCGTCACACGCTGCTTCGAGTAGCTGAAGTGACCATCTCCAAATGTTGCCTCACCCCACCACTCGAAGGTGGCATTACCCTCAAGACGTGTAACGATGGTGCTGCCAATGCGCGGCGTACAGAAAACCTTGCCACCACGGTTGATAACCTCAATACGTTCACCACTCTCGACATAGCCGAGTAACGCCGCTGCCGTTGCCGAGGCGGTCATCGCCGTGCCACACGACAACGTTATGCCTGCGCCACGCTCATAGGTGGCAACAAATATCTTTGTTGGCGACAGCACCTCGTACATCGAGACGTTGACACCCTCGGGGAAGAGCTCACGCAACCCTATGACAGCCTCTCCCCAACTCTTGAGTAGCTCCATGTCGATATGCTCGACACGGGCAACAAGGTGTGGATTGCCAAGGCTGAGCGCCGTGAAACATATATCGGCGTGCAGCTCCTTGATGGGTCTTCCGACAAACGACTCACCCTCACGGAAGAAGGCGAAGCTATCACTCCATCGCATTATGGGTATCTCTACCGAGAATGTCTCTATATCATAGGCTATGGGGCTCTCGTGCGCCACCTTAAAGTCGCGACCTCCCGAGAAGAGCACCCCCTCACCTAAGTAGCCACGCTCCGCAGCCATGCGCGCCACGGCACGTATTCCATTGCCACACATCTGCGCATGCGTACCATCGGGGTTGAGCATGTCCATGCCATAGTAGCCACGCTCGTCGCGCACAATGAGGAGCACACCATCGCTGCCTATGCCCTCCGTGCGCGAGCATGCCACGCGCGCAAATGCCGACCAGTCGACAGCGCTGAGCATACTATCGCGTGTGGTATCGACAAGTATAAAGTCGTTACCCGAGCCGTGACACTTAACTATCTCAAATGAGGATACCATACGCCTATGTTTAGTACATATATATAATGCCCAAAGTTACAATTTTTTTTAGAGCCCACAAAATTAAACTGCAACTTTGAATACTTTTTTCGCATAGCTATTGCTTTTGTGCTATTTTTTGCTTAATATTGTAAACAAAAATCGAGCATTATGAAGGAGATGTTTATTATGGCAGGCGATACGCCTATGCATGTTGCCGACACAGAGAGGGGCGACAAGTGCGCTGTTTTGCTTCACGGCTACCTTGAGTCTATGGTTGTGTGGGACGAGTTCGTGCCACTGCTAAGTAAGCATATGCGTGTTGTTACGCTCGACATCCCTGGCCACGGTATCTCGAACATACGTGGCGAGGTGCATACCATGGAGTATTTAGGTGATTGCGTGGCACTTACGATGGAGGCATTGGGCATCGAGCGATATAGCGTCGTGGGCCACTCTATGGGTGGTTACGTAGCCCTTGCCATGTACGACAAGTATAAGGAGCACCTCGACTCTATCATCCTTCTTAGCTCTACGCCCTCGGCAGACAGTGCTGAGAAGTGCGACCGTCGCCGCCGCGAGATAGAGCTTGTCAAGGCTGGCAAGAAGAGCACCATGGCACGCCTTGTGCCCCACGCGGGCTTTGCACCCGATAATGTGAAGCGCCTAAAGGATTATATCGAGGACCTCGAGGAACTTATCATGATAACTGAGGATGAAGGCGTTATCGCCATCCTTGGTGGCATGATTGAGCGTAAGGACCGCAACGATATGCTGCGCACGTGCGGCATCCCACACATGTTTATCTTCGGTCGCCACGACTTCTACATTCCCAACGATGTTGCCGAGGAGCTTGTAGCACGCCACCCCGAGGCGGAGGTTGTATGGCTCGACAACTCAGGCCATATGGGCTTTATCGAGGAGCCTGAGCGCTGTGCCGAGGCCATTATCAGTATGGTCACAAGATAAAAGAGGAGGCTGAATAAAAAGTGTATTTTGTCGTTATGCTCGCCCTCAAAATGCTCATTTACGCCGAGTAAACTCCGCTTTTTCGGGCTTCGCAGGCCTAAAACTACATCTTTTTATTCAACCTCCTAACAAAATCGGGGATGCTAATTTACTTTTTAGTCATCCCCATTTACTATGTGCTGATTTACTAACAAGCTTGTTGTTAGCGGTAGTAGATGTCTGCCTTATCGTGGCAAATAGATTTGTTGTTAGAAGGGGTTAGGCTTGGCCTATCGCAAAAGAGACTGTCGCAGGATAGTACTATGACGTACAGCCTGCGGTAGTATACTTTTGGGATGTGCCGATAATGACAATATAGTATAACATCAATTAGCACCACGACCCGATTTGTTGTTAGAAGGTAGCAGATGCAACGCTCGGCAAAAATCCCGACGATGGGCTGTACTTGACGTACTGCTCATTGTCGGGACTTTTTGTTAGCGGTAGCAGATGTCTGCCTTATCGTGGCAAGTAGATTTGTTATTAGAAGGGGTTAGGCTTGGCCTATCGCAAAAGAGACTGCCGCAGGATAGTACTATGACGTACAGCCTGCGGTAGTCTACTTTTGGGATGGGTCGAAAATGACCCCTTATCACAACAAATCCATGTCGAGGCCAACGGAATCGGTATACCCCTCCCACTTTTGAAGTACGGCCTTGAGGTCGTCGGGGAGCTCGGACTCGAATTGTATATACTTGCCAGTAGTTGGGTGGTTGAAGCCGAGGGCGCGCGCATGCAGCGACTGGCGAGGGATAAGCTTGAAGCAGTTCTCTATAAACTGCTTATACTTCTGGAATGTGGTGCCCTTGAGTATGCGGTCGCCACCGTAGCGCTCGTCGTTGAAGAGGGGGTGTCCCTGCCACGACATGTGAACGCGTATCTGATGCGTACGTCCCGTCTCTAAGCGACACTCGACAAGGGTTACATAGCCATAGCGGCGCAACACCTTGAAGTGGGTCACGGCATGCTTGCCATCGGAGCCGTCGGCGAAGACATACATCTGCAAGCGCTCCTTGGGGCTACGGCCGATGTTTCCGATTATAGTGCCCTCATCCTCAGCGATATTACCCCATACAAGGGCCACATAGCGGCGATAGATAGTATGGTCGAAGAACTGCTTGGCGAGCACAGCATGAGACCTCTCGTTCTTAGCCACGACGAGGAGTCCTGAGGTATCCTTGTCGATACGATGCACGAGGCCTGCACGAGCATTGCCCTCCGAGAACATGGGCAGGTTTTGGAGGTGGTACGACAGGGCGTGTACAAGGGTGCCGCTATGGTTGCCCACGCCAGGGTGCACGACCATGCCGGCGGCCTTATTTACGACGATGATGTCGTCATCCTCGTAGACAATGTCGAGGGGTATATTCTCGGGCACTATCTCCTCCTTACGGCGAGGATAGGGCATCACGATAGATATCTGGTCGAGGGGTTTTACCTTGTAGCTCGACTTCTGGGGCTTGCCGTTGACGAGGATATTCTGGCCATCGGCAGCTGCTTGTATGCGGTTGCGCGAGGTGTGCTCGAGACGCGCGGTGAGGAACTTGTCGAGACGCATCATCGACTGTCCCTTATCCACGGTCACCGCGAAGTGCTCATACATCTCGTCACCCTCGTCGACGCCGTCGCTAACCGACGTATCTATATCATCCATAAGCTCGTCATCGAGAGCTATGTTCGTTTGCTTATCTGTCATCACTACAACTCAAAGAAATCGTCAATACCACCGCTATTATCTACCTCAAGCAGAGGCTCCTCCTCAACGGGTTGCTCCTCGTAGATGGTATATGCGTTATCGTAATATGGGTCATCAACATTCTCGTAGTCGTAGTCATACTCCCACTCTTCATCCTCCATCCCGTCAAACGGCTCATCGCTGCTCTCCATCTCGTTACTCTCGTCACCCTCCTCGTCACTTAATGGCAGAGGCTTGCCATCGGGCGTACCGGCTATTGTCGCTCTACTTAGAACATTTGCCTCAGCCTCGGTTGCTGCTACCCTCCTCATCGAGTCTATGAGTGCCGCATCCTCACTCATATATAGCGATACGCTCTTACCATAAGGCACTGTCATCTTAGGACCTACGTCCTGCATATATACACGTGCCGAGCGTCTGTCACGCATGTTGACACTACCGTCGTAGGTGACATCGCCGACGTTGAGTCCCGACTCCCACAGCATCGTGCGAGCCTCCGTGAGCGACTTACCCACAAGGATAGGCACCGTCGTCGAGGTATCATCCTTGGTATACGACACGCGGAGTGTCACGCCCGAGCCACGAGGCAGCGTAACATCCATATTCTCAGTCATCTCGCGACCATTAGCCAGCTGGCCAAGCACCTGGTTCGAGAAGTTCTCGGCACGTACAAAGACGAGCTCCTCGATGGTGAAACCATCGGCACGCAGACGCTGCAACGCTGGGGCGATAGGCTGACGCGCCACATATGGCACACGCACAGCATCCCTCTGGTCGGTGATGATGGTGACATATATACGGCGGCCAGGCTTAACCCTCACGGTGCGGATGTCAGATATCGATGGGTCCTGGTCGATAATCAATCCTGCGGCCATCTCATCGTCGAAGACCTCCTCGCGTATTACTAACTCGAGACCAACCTCATCGGCAAGGTCACGCGCCTCGTCAATGGTCATACCCTCAAAGTCTGGAAGCTCGATGCTCTCGCCATGTCGCGTACCCTTCAATAGACCAAAGTGGAGCACCACGACGGCAAGCATCAAGAATATAGCGATGAAGAGTATGTGGTAGAGTATGCGGAAGCGCTTATACGAGCGCTTCGTGCCCTCCCAAAATCTCTTCAGCCATGCTTTTACACGCTCCTTCTTGCTCATCTCTATATTGTTTTCGTCTAAATTATCATCACTGATGGTCGCCGCCGCCATCTGCTCGGCACGACTAAGCCTATCTCCCTCCGAGACCTCTGCCTCCACGGATGGCCCCTGCGTGGCCTCCGATGCAGTCTCCGCGACAACATCGGTAGCCTCTGCGACGCTAACCTCCGCAGCCTCAACCACAGCCTCTGCGGTAGCGGCAACAGCACTCTCCACCGCGACAGCAGCAACAGCCGCAGCAGCACCAAGGCCAGCACCCGCGTTGATACCGAGCGCCGCATATCGTCCATCACGGTCGATGATATTGTAGCATGTATCACGCTCGACGGGGATAAAGCCGGCATCACGCACTAACTCTTCAAGCTCCTCGACACTCATCGATGGTCGCTGGTCGGCACCCGCCATAGAGTATATCTTCGTGCTATCGTCGATAGTACCATCAATGTCGTCGGCGCCATATGCCAATGCCAGTTCCGTCACCGCCTTGCCGTATGCCACCCAGTAGGCCTTGATATGTGGTATGTTATCGAGGAAGATACGGCTCATGGCTATCGTGCGTAGGTCATCTTCGGTAGAGCACTCGCCAATCTCGGACATGCGATTGTTGCGGCTACGATACTTAAGCGGGATGAAGGCGTCAAAGCCTGGGGCATACTCCTGCAACTCGCGAAGGCGGTTTAGGTGGTCCACACGCTGCTCGATAGTCTCAATATGGCCATACAGCATCGTACAGTTAGTATGTAGACCCATATGGTGGGCAGCACGATGGACAGCCAACCACTCATCGGAGCTACACTTATCGGGGCATATCTTCGAGCGGAGCTCCTCATCGAAGATCTCGGCGCCACCACCGGGGATGCTATCCATGCCAGCCTCCATAAGGCGACGTAGGCCCTCCACAACCGTAACATCGGCCTTGCGTATCATGTAGAATAGCTCGACGGCAGTATACGCCTTTACAGATACGTGGGGCAGGGCTCGCTTCACACGGCTAATCATCTCGCAATATGTATCCAACGTGTGCGAGGGGTGTACACCACCCACGATATGCACCTCAGTGATATCCTTCGACTGCAACTCTATGGCGCGTGCCTCGACATCGTCAAGGGTCATAAACCACGCATCGGCATCACCCTCACGACGACGGAACGAGCAGAACTCGCAATTGAAGAGACATATGTTCGAAGGCTCAAGGTGTACGTTACGGTTGTAATACACAAGCTCACCACTCGCCTTACGCTTACGCTCAACAGCAAGCTCGCTCAAGAGCCACAACGGCGCCTCACGCCATAGTGTGATGGCATCATCCGTAGATATGCGCTCGCCACGACGAACACCATCCGCAATTTCATTAATCGTTCGCATCGTTATTTTGGGGCTTTATGATATACTATTACTGCAATTACGGCAAATACTATGTTTGGCAGCCACGCTCCCAACCATGGTTCCATGGAGCCACCCATGGCAACTTGCTCGGTGACACGTCCCAGCATGATATAGCTGAAGCACAGCGCAATACCTAAACCAAGATGCATACCCATACCACCACGTATCTTACGCGACGACAGGGCAACGCCAATGATTGTAAGGATAAACGTCGAGACGGGGTACGACACTCGCGTATGGCGCTCAACGTCGATGATGGCTACACTCTTCGAACCCTTGCGCACCTGCTCCTCGCGGAAGGCGTTGAGTTCCTCGATGGTCATGGTCTTAACCAAAGGTTTTATCTGCCCCAACTCTCGCTCGTCGATATCTGGGGTCTCGCTATAATGAGGCAGTGGCTCAACGCTAAACTCATTCTCGGCTACACGTGTATACTTCTTGCTACGATCCGCCTCCCACACCTTGGTCTCAGGATTGATAGTGACGTTCTTAGCCTCCTGCTTTGCCTCCAGTTCCTTATTCTCGTTGTACTTCTCGTGATAGACACCCGGTATCACCGCATTTGCGGGATTATATCCCTGCACGATAAAGTATTCATAGGGCGCGACCTCCTGCACAACAACGGGGTCGTAGCGCAGCTGAGGATTCTTCTTCATGTACTTGGCCAAGAACTTGTTACTCTCGGTCTGCGACACGGGGATTACCCATAAGCTAAGCACCAAGCTGGCAGAGGCAATGACAAACGAGCCCAACATATAGGGCCACATAAGACGCCTAAAACTTACACCACCCGACAATATCGCCACTATCTCGGTCTGCATTGCCATCTTTGAGGTGAAGAATATCACCGATATAAAGGTGAAGAGCGCCGAAAACTGATTGATGATGTATGGGATGAAGTTGAGGTAATAGCTATATATAATGCCCTCGGTGGGCGCACCATTCTCCATGAAGTCGTCGACCTTCTCCGAGTAGTCGAAGATGACGATAATCACAATCATAGCCAAAAGGCCGAATATGTATATTCGTAGGAACTTTCCGAGAATATACTTATCCAGCGTTCTGAAGCCTGGGATGTCGGGTATTAGTCTATATTTCATACTCTCCTATCGACCAAATTGTTACAAGCGTCGCGACAATTTCTCAACCATCATCGTCTTCCACGACTTGAAGTCTCCCTCGATGATATGTCTACGCGCCTCCCCCACCAACCATAGGTAGAATGCCGTATTGTGCAACGAGGCTATCTGCGCCGCGAGCATCTCACCACATACAACCAAGTGGTGCAAGTAGGCCTTGGTATACTGCTTATCGACAAAGGTCACACCATTGGGGTCGATTGGCGAGAAGTCCATCTCCCACTTCTTATTGCGGATGTTGATGACGCCTTCCGACGTAAAGAGCTGACCATTACGGCCATTACGCGTGGGCATCACACAGTCGAACATATCGACACCGCGGTCTATCGCCTCGAGGATGTTCACAGGAGTACCAACACCCATAAGATAGCGAGGTCTATCCGTTGGTAGCACCTCATTAACAACCTCAATCATCGAGTACATCACCTCGGTAGGCTCACCCACAGCCAAGCCACCAATGGCATAGCCATCGGCGTTGTACTGCAACACGTTGCGTGCAGCACGCTCACGAAGGTCTGCATAGCCAGCGCCCTGCACGATAGGGAAAAGGGCCTGATAGTGGCCCCACTTGGGCGCAGTCTGATGGTAGCGATTGAAGCATCTGTCGAGCCATCGCTCGGTGAGGGCTAACGACTTAGATGCGTAGTCGTGAGGTGCATCGCCTGGAGGACATTCGTCAAAGGCCATCATTATGTCGGCACCTATGGTACGCTCCGTGTCTATTACGCTCTCGGGCGTGAAGAGGTGTCGCGAGCCGTCGATATGCGACTGGAAGTGACAGCCATCCTCCTTGAGCTTACGGCATGCCGCAAGCGAGAATACCTGAAAGCCACCGCTATCGGTAAGCATTGGCTTCTTCCACGACGAGAACTGGTGTACGCCACCAGCACGCTCGATAATCTCCATACCAGGGCGAAGATATAGGTGGTAGGTGTTTGCCAAAATTATCTGAGCCTTAGCCTCCTGCTCCACATCACGATGGAAGATACCCTTCATCGCTGCCGCAGTACCTACTGGCATAAATATTGGGGTCTGGATAGGACCATGGTCGGTCTCGATGAGTCCTGCACGCGCCTTGCTGTCAGACGCAGTATGTTGTAGTGTAAACTTCATAATGTATATATAACGCACAAAGGTAGTGAAAATTTCGCAAACGACAATGCTCAATCAACAATAATTCGCAACAGTGCATCGCGGCGATTAAAAATTAAAAGTTTTGGCGACGATGGTTTTAAATTTCACTTTTTTTACATACCTTTGTGCGATTATATATCTATATGACGACAATGCAATTTTTTAACGATATACTCAGTCACTACTCATGGCAAGGAACGGCACTTATAGGGGCAATTATACTGCTCTTTATGGTGCAGTTCTACTACTACGCCATACGCTATAACCGCATCCCCCGCTATCGCCTACTTCGTCGCAAAAAGATAACCATCGACAACCCTCCGATATCAATTATCGTTGTGGTGCGTGGCGAAAACGAACACTTCCTCACCGACGAGTGTATGGCACTGCTATCGCAGGAGTATGAGTGCTTCGAGGTTGTTGTGGTCTATGTAGGCGGTGACCTCGACTACTATGCTGAGTTACAACGCATCAAGGAGCAGCACTCGAATATGCGTCTGACGAAGATGGGAGGCAACGACCGCCTCTACATCACCACCAAACAGGCACTCAACGTCGGCATCAAGTCGGCGCAGTACGACAATCTTCTCTTTACTACCACAGGCTCACACCCCATCAGCAATGAGTGGGTGTCGTTAATGGCCAAGGGCTTCGAGCGCAACAAGATTGTTATAGGCCCAGAGCTGCCTGAGTTTGATAGTGACTCACCAAGAAGCTACCTTATGCGTATGACCGAGTTCCACCGCGAGCGTAATGCGATGGCTGCCGCCGTGAGTGGCAAGCTATACTATGCGCCACGTAGCAACTTCGGCTTCACACGCGAGTTATACGAGATGACACGAGGCTTCACACACCTCAACCTCGATAGTGGCGAGAATGACCTATACCTGCAAACACTTGTGCACTATGCACGCCCCGCAGCGGTATTGGCACGACGCTCCGCCGTAGCCGAGAAGCGCGACAGCTCATGGCACGAGTGGTTGGAGACGATGCGCTACAACAGCATCACACGCCACTACTACCCCGCCAGCGTACATCAGAGCTCACGACGTGAGTTTGGCAGTCGCATACTCTTCTTCCTCTGCACGATAGTGGCACTCATCATCATGCCCTCGGAGGTGAAGATTGGCGTTGCGGCGCTGCTACTATTGCGCTACATGATTGTAGTATGGTCAACACGCCGTACGGCACGTAAGTTGGGAGAGAGGGGGCTTATAATGCGCTACTGGATGTTCGACATCGCAGGCCCATTTATCGAGTATATAATATCGTTGAAGAGACACGACGGCAAGGCTAAGGTATGGAGATAGAGGAGTATATCGTTGCGAGTGACGCACACCTCGTGGAGTTGGCATCGAAGGGCGACCAGCACGCCTTCGAGTACCTCTTCACGCGCTACCGTGAGGCTCTTCTTCGACTCTTCGAGCAGCGTTTGGGCGATAAGGATACAGCGAGCGACCTATTGCAGGAGACCTTCATCAAGGTGTACTTACACCTAAACAACTACTCCTCGAACTACACCTTTGGCCAGTGGATATACACCATTGCGCGTAACACCCTTGTGGACCACCTACGTCGCCGCGCCGACGACATATCCATCGACGAGAAGTTCCGCGCCCCTGCGGCGACAACACCCACACCCGAGGAGAGTGTGATAATAAACCAGCGTAAGGCACACTTCGAGGCATCGCTCGACGAGCTCTCGGACGACTATCGACAGATTATCGAGATGCGCTTCCTTGACGAATACTCCTACGAGGAGATTGCCGACAAGTTAGGCAAGCCGATAAACACCGTCAAGACACAGATACGTCGCGCCAAGGCTGCGGTGTGCAAGATGATTTTAGACAAAGAGTAATATTTACTATGAAGAGTGAGCTTATAACGAGATATTTTCCTAACCTGAGCGATGAGCAGCGCCGCCAGTACGAGGCGTTAGAGGCGCTGTATAACGACTGGAACAGCCGTATCAACGTTATCTCGCGCAAGGATATGGAGCACCTATATACACGCCACATCCTCCACTCGTTGGCCATCGCCAAGGTGTGCCAATTCGACAAGGGTGCGCGTGTGGTAGACATAGGCTGCGGCGGAGGCTTTCCCTCAGTACCACTCGCCATCATGTTCCCCGATGTTGAGTTTGTAGCCGTTGACTCCATAGCAAAGAAGATACGCGTTGTGGAGGGGGTAAAGGAGGGTGCTGCCATCAACAATCTGCGCGCCATAAACTGCCGCGCCGAGGAGCTCGACTTCAAGGCCGACTACGTTGTGTCGCGCGCCGTGACCGAGATGTCGCACTTCATGCCCTGGGCATGGCACGTATTGCGCCGTGGCGAGGCAGGAACACTCCCCAACGGCATCCTATACCTCAAGGGCGGAGAGCTCGCCGAGGAGTTGGCCGCAACACGTCGCAAGTGGAATGTATACGACATAGCGACGATGTTCGACGACCCCTTTTTCGAGACCAAGCGTGTGGTATACACATCAAAGGATTAGTTATAGAAGACAAACACGATGAGCAGAATATTAACCATAGAGGAGCAGCAGGCTCTTGTGCAGCGTGGTTGCACGGCCGAGAGCTGGGAACGCATACGTGTGGCTGACGACTTCCGTGTCGAGCAACTACAAAACGTACGCCTAATGGGAGAGGTTAGCATCGGCTCAAACACAACGATAACCTTCTCAACGGTAGGCAACTACCATATTGGCGACAACTGCCATATCGACTCTGTGCTACGCATGGAGTGTCGCCACTCGTCGACATTCGGTAACGGCGTGATGGTGTCGGCCGTAAACGAGAATGGTGGTCGTAGCATACCCATATACAACACCCTCACATCGCAGACGGCATACATCATGACGATGATGCGCAACCGCAAGGCGGTCGTAGAGGAGATGATGGCCAAGGTGGCACGTGAGGTGGAGCAGCAGCGCTCCAATATCGGCACCATAGGTGATAGAGTGACAATTCTCGGTGTCAAGTTTATCCGCGAGGTGAACATTGGCGACGACACCACCATCGAGGGTGCATCGCACATCGAGAATGGTACAATCATGGGCAACTCACGACTCGGCGTCGATGTGCGTGCCAAGGATTTTATTCTTGACAACAACGCCATTGTCGATAGCGGTGCTTGTATTGAGCGATGCTTCGTTGGCGAGTGCTCTCATTTAGGCAACGGCTTTACGGCTGCCGACTCGCTCTTCTTCGCTAACTGCCACTGCGAGAATGGCGAGGCCGCAGCAATCTTCGCAGGCCCCTTCACCGTATCACACCACAAGTCGTCGCTACTTATCGCTGGTATCTTCTCGTTCTTCAACGCCGGCAGCGGCACCAACCAGTCTAACCACCTCTTCAAGAGTGGTGCTGTACACCAGGCTGTGCATCAGCGAGGCTCGAAGTTCGGCAGTAACGCCTACGTCATGTCGCCCGCTATCGAGGGCCCCTACACGGTCATCCTCGGCAGACACTCGCGCCACCACGACACGCAGGATATGCCCTACTCATACCTTATTGAGGAGGATGGACACTCGATACTCATACCCGCCATAGCCCTGACGAGCTACGGCACGGTGCGCGACACCGAAAAGTGGCAGGCACGCGACAAGCGACACCTTAAGCACGACAACATACACTTCGACGAGTTCAACCCCTTCATCACGGGCAAGATGCTCCGAGGTGTCGACATACTAACACGCTTCTGGGACGAGGACCCCGAGGCGAAGAGTTTTACCTACAACCGTACGACCATCAAGGCGACGATGCTTCAGCGAGGCATCAAGCTCTATAACAGTGCTATTGCCGCATCGTTAGGTGTGATGCTCAAGGGTGGCGACCATACCAAGGCTACGGCCGAGGCGCAGGGCGAGTGGGTAGATATCGCAGGTCAGTATATGCCCTCGGCAACATTGGAGCGCCTGCTGAGCCTCGCCGAGGATAAGAGTTCTACGCTTGCCGATATCCACAACCTACTTAATAGTGCTATGGCTGAGTACCGCGATATGGCAGCGGGCTATGCCTACCACATACTTGGGGCTATCATGGGTAAGAGCCCATCGAAGAACGATATCGAGGAGTCTATCGCCGCCTCGCACAACATCATACGCCGCATGCGCGAGTCTACAGATGCTGACCGCCAGCGCGATACGGGCACGACGATGATGATAGGCTACGGCTACGACTTCCGCGACGAGAAAGAGCGCGAGGCCGACTTCTTTGCAACGCGATAGGATAGCAGAAAACGCAAACAGATAACATACAAACAATAACAACTTAAAACTAAGAGAATTATGGAAAAGGTAAAAGTATTGATTATCGGTAGTGGACCTGCTGGTTTCACTTCAGCAATCTACACATCACGCGCTAACCTCTCACCAGTATTGTACGAGGGTATCGAGCCAGGTGGTCAGCTCACAACAACCACCGAGATTGAGAACTTCCCAGGCTACCCTGAGGGTATCACCGGCACTCTTATGATGGAGGACTTGCGCAAGCAGGCATTGCGTTTTGGTGCTGACGTACGTCGCGGCATCATCACCGACATCGACCTCTCGAAGCGTCCTTTCAAGGCTATCGTAGACCACGAGCACGAGATTGAGGCAGAGGCGGTTATCGTATGTACAGGTGCTTCAGCAAAGTACCTCGGCTTGGAGTCTGAGGCTAAGTATCGCGGCATGGGCGTTAGCGCATGTGCTACATGCGACGGTTTCTTCTACCGCAAGAAGGATGTTGCCGTAGTGGGTGGTGGTGACACCGCTTGCGAGGAGGCTACTTACCTTGCATCTATCTGCCGCAAGGTATACCTTATCGTTCGTAAGAACTACTTGCGCGCATCAAAGGCTATGCAGGAGCGTGTCTTCAACACCCCAAATATCGAGGTTCTCTTCGAGCACAACACTAAGGAGGTTCTTGGTGACGAGGAGGGCGTAACAGGCGTACGCGTGGTTAGCACCGCAGGTGAGGAGCGTGATATTCCAATCATGGGCTTCTTCCTCGCTATTGGCCACCACCCAAATGTAGAGGTATTCAAGGGTCAGTTGGAGCTCGACGAGCAGGGTTACATCAAGGTTGTTCCAGGCACATCAAAGACATCTGTTGAGGGTGTATTTGCTGCTGGCGACGTTAAGGACCCACACTACCGTCAGGCTATCACCGCTGCCGGCTCAGGCTGTATCGCAGCTCTCGACTGCGAGCGTTGGTTGCTTGCTCAGTAGCAGATGAGCTTCAGCGTAACCATACTTGGTAACTCGGCTGCAAAGCCGACACCTCATGCACACCCCTCAGCACAGGTAGTAAACCTCAACGAGCAATACTACCTCATTGATGCTGGCGAGGGTGTACAACATCAGCTCATAAGGCGTGGCATCAATCCGCTACGCCTTAGGGCTATTTTTATATCACATCTTCATGGTGACCACTGCTTCGGCCTTATACCACTACTCGCAACACTCGGACTGGAGGGTAAGCGCACACCAATAGAGATATACGCACCAGCGCCTATGGGCGAGATACTGGAATTCAACCGCAAGATATTCCTTGAGGACTTGCCATACGAGATAAAGTGGCACGAGGTGCGCACCACGGAGCATCGTATAATCATGGAGAACAACACCTTGGAGGTGTGGAGCATACCCCTACGCCACCGTGTACCCACGGCGGGCTTCCACTTCAAGGAGAAGCAGCCACAGCGCAATGTCGACAAGTTTAAAATCGAGAAATATGGACTCTCGATAGCGCAGATTGTGGCGGCAAAACGTGGTGAGGACATACTCTTGGAGGATGGGCAAATGATTGCCAACGAGGAGATAACATATATTCCTCATAAGGCGCGCTCGTACGCCTACCTATCTGATACGAACTACTCGGCGAAGGCTGCCGAGAGGGTCAAGGGTGTTGACCTACTATACCACGAGACGACTTACGGACAGAGTGACGAGATGTGGGCAGCAGGCCGTGGCCACTCGACAACCATCGAGGCAGCAAAGGTGGCGCAAAAGGCTGAGGCTAAGCACCTTATAATAGGCCACTTCTCAGCACGCTACCGCGACTATGAGGCACTCGCCGAGGAGTGCAGAACAATATTTGCAAACACAGATGTAGCCACCGAGGGGGCTACCTTTACAATCGAGAAAGAGCAATAAGTGATGACAAAGGCCGAGATACAATTCGTGCGCTCGCTTGCCGACAAGCGCACACGCGACACTGAGCGACTATTCATTGCCGAGGGCGCAAAGCTCGTCGAGGAGATTATCGCCTCAGGGCTAACCATACGTCATCTATACACCACACGCCCCGACTGCACATACCACAACGCTGCGCTCATCGATGCGAAGAGCATGGAGCGCATATCGCAGCTCAAGAGCGCAACCGATGTGCTTGCTGTCGTGGAGCAACCACACCATAAGCTCGACATTAAGGGCCTCGGCGCTAAGCTCACCTTAGCCCTCGACGGGGTTCAAAACCCAGGCAACTTAGGCACCATCATCCGCCTTGCCGACTGGTTTGGTATTGAGGATGTTATCTGCTCATCGGAGTGCGCCGACCTCTACAACTCGAAGGTCGTGCAGGCGACGATGGGCGCACTGCTACGCGTCAAGGTGCACTATGTCGACGACCTCGCAGCACTACTTCGTAGCGCAGCAACAAACAACACACCCATCTATGGCACGCTGCTCGATGGCAACAACATATACGACGACAAGAGCCTTGCTGAGCGAGGCATCATCGTCATGGGCAACGAGGGCCGTGGCCTTAGCGACGAGTGCCGTTCAGCACTCACACATAAGCTCTTCATACCGCCCTACCCTGCCGATGCACCAACCTCCGAGTCGCTGAACGTGGCGATGGCTACGGGCATAATCCTTGCCGAGTTCCGCCGCCGAGCATAGAGCGGAAGATGAAAATCAGATACCAAAGATGAATGGTGGTGTGGCTAATACACACTGCTAATTGCTATTTTTTTGGCATAAGTGCTTGCATTTTAGCCAACAATTTGTATATTTGTACTTTATTAGCAAGATATTACAATGAGCAATAGACTAAAGATAGGTATTACCCAGGGTGACACTAACGGTGTTGGCTGGGAGATAATACTCAAGATATTTTCGGATAACCGCCTTGTGGAGCTATTCACGCCCATAATTTATGGTTCACCCGTTGCCGCTGCGCACTACCAGAAGGTTGTTGTAGAGCAGGGCTATGAGGCCGTGCGTCTACATAGCATCGAGCGTGCCGAGCGTGCACAGGCAGGTCGCGTAAACCTCGTGGAGGTTGGCATCAAAGATTTGAGCATCACCCCTGGCAAGCCATCGAAGGCTGGCGGTGAGGCTGCTGCAGCTGCGCTACGTAGCGCCATCGAGGATTTGAAGGATGGTCGTATCGACGCGTTAGTGACAGCTCCCATCGACAAGGAGATGATTCAAAGCCCCGACTTCACGTACACGGGCCACACCGAGTTCCTCGCCAAGGAGCTTGATGGCGAGCCACTTATGATTATGACCTCGGAGCTTATGCGCGTAGGCTTGGTGACTATCCATGTACCTGTGTGTCACGTTGCCGAGGCACTCAACAGGGAGCTTATCGTCGAGCGCATAACACAGATTAACACCTCGATGCGTCAGGACTTCGGCATCGTGCGCCCCAAGATAGCACTCCTGGCACTCAACCCACACGCTGGTGATGGTGGCCTCTTAGGCAAGGAGGAGCAGGAGATAATCTCACCAGCCATTGTCGAGGCTTACGAGAAGGGCATCCTTGCGTTCGGCCCCTTTGCTGCCGACGGCTTCTTCGCCTCGGGACAATTTAAGCACTACGACGCCATCCTTGCGATGTACCACGACCAGGGTCTTGCTCCATTCAAGACGTTGACCCCCAACGGCGTTAACTTCACAGCGTCGCTTACGGAGGTACGCACATCGCCCGACCACGGCGTAGCATACGATATTGCAGGCAAGGGCATTGCCGACGAGCAGTCTATGCGCAACGCGATATACAACGCCATTGACATCGTACGTCGTCGTCGCGCATGGGAGGAGTGGAACGAGAACCCACTCGAGCACTTCGAGCGCGAGAAGGGCCGCGACATCTCAATCAAGGACCTTCCCGACACGGAGAGCGCTGAATAACGATAGTGCATGAGATAAAATATGGCAAGCAAGATTATCAATATCGTCTATATTGTGCTATACGCTGTTGCGTTGGCCGCGGCTGTAATCTTCGGCATCAAGGCCTTCGAGAACGACAACATGCTAAATCTTGCAATCGACATCCTTGCTGCGGGATTTGCCATTTACGGCATCACGCGCCACGCAAAGAGATTGCAGCATAGTGACGAAGAGGAAAACGACATATAACCGAGACCCGACGATGTATTCCGTCTCGTAATTGTGGAAGCATTGAGAGGCTCACAACCTAATAATTTAAAAGTATGATTAAAGTAACCTTTCCCGATGGCTCAGTAAGAGAGTACGCCAAAGGGACAACTGCCTTTCAGGTGGCAGAGAGCATCAGCCCTCGTCTCGCTGCTGACTCACTTGCAGCCGAGGTAAATGGCGCAACAGTAGACATGATGCGCGCAATTGATTGTGACTGTACAATCAAATTCTTCAAGTGGGACGACGCCGAGGGTAAGCACGCCTTCTGGCACACCTCATCACACCTCCTCGCCGAGGCTCTTGAGGCTCTTTACCCAGGTATTAAGTTTGGTATCGGCCCTGCTATTGACAATGGTTTCTACTACGACGTAGACTCGCCTGTGGCCATCACCGAGGCAGACCTCGCAACCATCGAGCAGAAGATGGTCGAGCTATCGCGCAACAAGGAGCAACTCGTACGTACCGAGGTATCTAAGGCCGAGGCATTGAAGACCTTCACCGAGAAGGGCGACCAGTACAAGGTGGAGCTTATCACCGACCTTGAGGATGGAACAATATCGTTCTACACCAACGGTGCCTTCACCGACCTATGTCGTGGTCCACATATCCCTAATACGGGCTATATCAAGGCTATCAAGCTTACCTCTATCGCTGGTGCCTACTGGCGTGGCAACGAGAAGAACAAGATGCTTACACGTATCTACGGTGTGTCGTTCCCCAAGAAGTCGATGCTCGACGAGCACCTCGCACTCTTGGAGGAGGCTAAGAAGCGCGACCACCGTAAGCTCGGCAAGGACCTCGAGTTGTTCATGTTCTCGCAGCGCGTAGGCCAGGGTCTTCCTATGTGGTTACCTAAGGGTGCTGAGTTACGCGACCGCCTTGAGCGCTTCTTGCGTCAGATACAGAAGGATTACGGCTACCAGCAGGTAATCACCCCACATATCGGTAACAAGGACCTCTACGTTACCTCAGGTCACTATGCTAAGTATGGCAAGGACTCGTTCCAGCCTATACACACCCCATTCGAGGGCGAGGAGTACTTGTTGAAGCCTATGAACTGCCCTCACCACTGCGAGATTTACCGCTCGAAGCCTCGCTCATACAAGGACCTCCCTGTACGCTTGGCAGAGTTCGGTACCGTATACCGCTACGAGCAGTCGGGTGAGTTGCACGGCCTAACACGTGTACGCTCGTTTACACAGGATGATGCTCACCTCTTCGTACGCCCCGACCAGCTCTTGGAGGAGTTCGAGAAGGTTATCGACATCGTATTGTACATCTTCCGCACGTTGAAGTTCGACAACTACACAGCACAGATATCGTTGCGTGACCCTAACAATACGGAGAAGTATATCGGCTCGGATGAGAACTGGGCAAAGGCCGAGGGTGCTATCATCCAGGCTTGTAAGGAGAAGGGCCTCAACACCACCGTTGAGCTTGGCGAGGCTGCGTTCTACGGTCCTAAGCTCGACTTCATGGTTAAGGATGCTCTTGGTCGTAGCTGGCAGCTCGGTACTATCCAGGTTGACTACAACCTTCCTGAGCGTTTCGACCTTACCTATAAGGGCTCTGACGATAAGCTACACCGCCCAATCATGATTCACCGTGCGCCATTCGGCTCTATGGAGCGCTTCGTGGCTGTATTGTTGGAGCATACTGGCGGTAAGTTCCCATTGTGGCTCACCCCCGACCAGGTTGTGGTACTCCCAATCTCGGAGAAGTACAACGACTATGCTAACGAGGTGGCTAACTTGCTCAACCGCCAGGATGTACGTACTCAGGTTGACGACCGTAACGAGAAGATTGGCCGTAAGATTCGCGATAACGAGCTCAAGCGTATCCCATACTTGCTCATCGTAGGCGAGAAGGAGGCCGAAGAGCGTAAGGTATCGGTACGTGCACAGGGCGATGGCGACAAGGGTCAGATGACTATCGACGAGTTCGCACAGTTCATGAAGGATTTGGTAGCCAAGGAGATAGAGGCTAACAAGGCATAACAAAACAGAAGTAAGTATAAACTAACAATTAACCAATTTGGCAGGACAATTTCCATTCCGCCCGCGCCCACAGGTGCAGGGGAATAACCAGCAACAGAACAACCAGCAGCAGCGCGACCAGCGTGGTCGTCGTCCGCAGCAGGAGAACCCTAATCGCATCAACGACGAGATTACAGCACCCGTAGTACGTGTTGTAGGTGAGAACGTTGAGCCTAACCTCGTGTTGCCCATCAAGGAGGCTATACGCCTTGCTGACGAGATGGAGCTCGACCTTATCGAGATCTCTCCTAAGGCCGATCCTCCGGTATGCCGCATCGCCGACTACCAGAAGTTCCTCTATCAGCAGAAGAAGAAGGCTAAGGAGATCAAGGCTAAGCAGGTGAAGGTTGTCATCAAGGAGATTCGTTTCGGTCCACAGACCGACGACCACGACTACAACTTCAAGCTCAAGCACGCCGAGAACTTCCTCAAGGAGGGTGCAAAGGTTAAGGCCTACGTATTCTTCCGTGGTCGTTCTATCGTCTTCAAGGAGCAGGGTGAGATCTTGCTTTTGCGCTTTGCCAACGATTTGGAGGAGTATGCTCGTGTGGAGCTTATGCCAAAGCTCGATGGCAAGAAGATGAATATGATCTTGGCGCCTAAGAGCAAGAAGTAGCCACAGATGGCGTGCGCAGGGCACAGACCCATGCGTAGCGCTACATATAATGAAGCCCAACTCGGCGTTGTTTTCGAGCAACGCAGGGTTGGGCTTTTTGCGTGCGTGGGCAGATAGAGTGCCACAAATGAGAAATGAGTCACTGCTCATTGCTAATTTGTGGCAACTCTTTCATCTTTTATCTGCAATGTCCCCGAAGAGTGTTGTTCGTTTCGGAAATTCTTTTTAATTTTGTAGTGCTATTGGATAAATAGCAGACATATTGAAAGTGTTTTTCGCAAGTCCTTAATCGAAAATGTGGAAGTTTTCAAGACAGTAGGACAACGGACAGCACTCATTTCTTGTATAGTCATGTATGGCTATGCACGTTCTGTGCATATACCTCATACTATCCAAGTGTGGGGCATTGTATCGTTTATTACTGTCAGGTCTTTCCACAACCTTCGATTAGATAAACGGGAACCATCTCCACACTTTCTTTTTATATATAACCCACCGCATAGGAGATGCTACGGTAATAAATCTTGAAATCATAAATTTCAAAATTATATTACTATGAAAAAGCTATTAACACTATTTGCCATTGCATTGGCAGTTATGGTATCATCGTGCAGCAAGTTCGATGATGGTGCAATTTGGGAAAAGTTCGACGAACAGGAACAAATCCTCAACGACCACGAGAAGCGTATTACAGCTCTTGAAGAGTTGTGTCGCCAGTTAAACACAAACATCGATGCTCTTCAGACTATTGTTGAGGCATTGGAGAAGAAGGATTATGTAACCAATGTTTCCCCAGTTCGTGAGGATGGTGAGATTGTAGGTTATACTATTTCATTTGCTAATAGCGATACTATCACAATCTATAACGGTAAAGACGGTGTTGATGGTACAGACGGCAAAGATGGTTACACTCCACAGATTGGCGTAATGAAAGACACCGATGGCATCTACTATTGGACTATTGACGGTGAGTGGTTGCTCGATGGTAAGGGTAATAAGATTAAGGCGGTCGGTGAGGATGGTCGTGATGGTCAAGACGGCACAAATGGTAATGACGGTCAAGATGGAGTAGACGGCAAGGATGGTATCACTCCCCGCTTGAAGATTGAGAATGACTACTGGTATGTGTCATACGATGAAGGCGCAACCTGGATTGAACTGGGCAAAGCTACTGGTGAGGATGGTGCAGATGGAAGCGACGGTGCTGACGGCAGTGATGGTGAGAGCATATTCTCAAGCGTAACTCAAGATGATGAGTATGTATATTTCAACCTTACCGATGGTACGATGATAACCCTGCCTAAGCACGACAAGGAGAATATTCCGTTTGAGGACTTACGGGTTAAAGCAATATGTTGTAAGAATTGGGATATTAATTATGACGGTGAACTTTCTTATTCTGAAGCAGCAGCTGTGACTGACATTAGCACTGTATTCGCAAGTAACACTGATATTATTGCCTTTACTGAACTGAAGTATTTCACAGGGGTTATAGAAATTCCAACCAGAGCATTTTATAACTGTACCTCATTGTGGAAAATAGAATTACCAAGCAGTATTACAACCGTAAAATCGGAAGCTTTTTTAGGGGCAGGGATATTGAATCTAACAATTCCTGATACTGTTACAGTAATCGAAGAGAAATCTCTGATGATTGGAAAAGTATCGAAATTGTCAACTGGACAGAATTATAAAAACCAACTCAAGTGGGAAAGGCTTGTTATTGGAAAATCTGTGGAATTAATTGGTTCAATGTATTGGAGCGGCTCGAATACTCAAAATCGAGTAAATGTTGAAACTCTATATTTTAGAGGTCTAACACCTCCTCAAGTAGGTGCATACTCACTAGTCCCTGATATGATATATGTTCCAATAGAAGCATTAGATGTATACAAATCTGCAGAATATTGGAAGAACTATGCTGATGTTATTATGGGATACGATTTCGATGAATAATAAGTTTTAATCAAATACGATAAATTATGAGTGCTATAATATCCCCAATATTGAATCTTCTCATTAAACTTGCAAACTTCTTTAGAAGTAAAGTAAAAAACACTCTTGCTGTTCAAAGTTGGTCAAAAGACAAGTCTATGATTTGCTTAACCAATATCAGTGGAGAAATAATTGTCCTCAAAAAAATTATATATGAGCACAACTGCTCGATAAAAGATTTTTGTCCAGGATGGGTGGTTGATATAAATGATGCATTTTACATCTACTTTAATAATATTCAAGATACTAAACGAAATGTATCATTTATAATAAAATGTAGTATTGGTAACGACAATGATAGATATTGTTCAGTTAGCAAGAAAGGGAATATTTGGTTAGTAGAGTAGTCTACATAGATATCAAAAGCATCTCACCCATGAGCAATTAAGTTCGTGGGTGTTTTTTTATCCTCTCAACCTCTCCAACACCCTCTCAATATCCTCCACCGAACTAACCTTTACTATACCCCACCCCCTTTATGCCCAAACACAAAAAACGCGGGTAACAATCGTTACTCGCGTTATTTTGCATGTACCTAAGCCGTGGCTTAGTTGTACTTGAATGTTGCCTCGTCTGATACGGTCAACTTCTTGCGACCCTTTGCGCGACGTGCTGCCAATACCTTGCGGCCATTAGCGGTAGCCATTCTCTGACGGAAACCGTGCTTGTTGATTCTCTTGCGACGAGAAGGCTGGTAAGTTCTTTTCATTGCCATAGTCGTATCTGTTTTTTATTGTTTTTGTTCCGTTTTTATCTTTCGTTGCCGATGAAACGTCCCAATTAACGCTTCATCTGCGAGGTGCAAAGGTACAACGATTTTTTTTAATTGCAAACAAATCGGCGAAATAATTTTCTCTTTTAGTGATTTAGGTGCAAAATCGTACCCCATCATCAGTCGCCGAAGAGGTTTATCTCGCCACGCTCAACCTTGCCATATATCGCCGCGAGCTCGCCAATGGCGGGTGACACCACTGCCAGGGTATCCTCAATGGCGCTATTGCGCTCGCCCTTGATGCGGTAGAGCATCGCGGCATAGAGGGCGCGGAAGCATAGCTCCGTATCGCTAATGTCGTTATTATCCATCACCGAGCGTAGGCGTGGCAACTCCAGCGCAAGAGGCACGTACGTCGCGCGGTAGTGCTCGCCGACGGGCAACTTCTGCAGTTGTAGGTGCAGGTTATGAAGGTCGGCAATAAGGTGTAGCGTATGGTCGATATGACCCTTCTCAAGTTTGCCCTCCTTGCGTAGCAGCTCGACAATCTGCATATACCAATTAAAGATATTCTCCTTCTGCTGCTCGTCAGCACCCTCGACCTTTGCCACAAGTGTAGCGTATATCGCCTCGGGGCTAAACTGAAGGGCGCGCAGCAGGTCCTCGACCTGCCACAGGTAGAGGATATACTCGGCGATATTCTCGCGGCGCTTTTGTAGTGCTATAAGCATAACTATAACCAGTCGTTAGCGTTAAACGTACTCTTAGGTGCGTTAGGCACATTCTCGAAGTAGGTGAAGCCCGTGAGGCGCTCAAGCTCCTCGATAGAGATAATATCCTGCGCCTGTGGCTTGTGGCCCTTGTCCTGCTCGTGGCAGATGACGAAGGCAGCACACTGCAACTCCGATGCCGAGCAATCCTTGACACTCTTACCCGTTGAGCCGCTCTTGGTGCGCAAGAGTGCGTAGTAGAACATCGTTGGGCACGACACATCCGAGCGACCACCAAACGATATCTTCTTTGGCGAGCCAGTGTTGCCATACTTATCGGTATACTTATCGAAGTAGCAGCCTATCACGGTGTACAACGTGTCGCGGCATACAAGGCCGTCGATATGGTCCTCAAGGTTGTTCCACGCACCACCGCCAGTATTGAACGTGCCGGAGTACTGAGGTGCTATATTCGAGAAGTAGAATACTTGTTTGTTTGTCGCTGTCGACGATGTGCGCTCTGCCGAGCCGAGCATATGGCCCTTGTTACAGCCACCACCTGTCGACTTACTGCTGTACTGGATGTCAGATGGTATCTGTGGGTCCTGCGTATAGGCATTCGTACGGTTTGCCGAGCCCTCGTACATAGAGTGGCGAGGCGCTGCCACCCACACAGGGCAGTGGTGCTCCGACGAGAAGCATACGGTGTAATTACGTGCACGGCCACTGCGCTGGGCATTCTGCTCGGAGCCACCGCAAAGGTGGTGAGCGTAGTAGTATGTCGAGTTCTTATCGTCACGACCATCGCCATTAGCATCGAACTCAATAGGCAACTCAAACCACCCCGAACGATAGGTCATACCACCCGTTGGGTCGGGAGTAGGCTCGGGTTCAGGTTCGGGCTCGGGTTCAGGTTCGGGTTCAGGTTCAGGTTCGGGTTCAGGCTCTGGGGTCTCACCCTCAGCAAGGGTAGTAAAGCTACCGCCCTCCATCAACCAGCTATCGCCAACAGCATATACAACAACCTGGTAGTCGTACATCGTATTTGGCTTCAAACCCTCAACGACACATGTAAAGACACGACCAATCTCTGCCCAATGGAACTCATCGTCGAGCATAAAACCTACGCGGTCGATGGCATCAAAATGGCTCGCATTGATAGTGGCCTCCAGCGTTACAGATGTTGTTGTAATATTTGTTGCCTCGCTCTCAACAACCTTACATACGAAATCCTCCTCCTTCTCGCACGCCACGCCGATAAGCACGACGGCAATTAAAGTTAGTAGTCTTCTCATTATTCTCTATTTTTTGAATCAATCCAAATTGTTACTGGCCCATCGTTCGTGAGCTCTATCTTCATGTCGGCACCGAAGCTACCTGTTGCCACCTTGCGGCCCAACGCCTGCTCTACGCTTGCGATAAAGGCCTCATATAGAGGCTTCGATACTGCCTCAGGCGCCGCCTTAATCCACGAGGGACGGTTACCCTTCTTGGTCATGGCGTGCAACGTAAACTGACTGATGAGCATCACATCGCCCTCGACATCCTGCACCGAGCGATTCATGACACCCGCCTCGTCATCGAAGATGCGCAGCTGCACGAGCTTCTTCGTAAGCCACTCTATATCCTCAGCACCATCGTCATAGCCTACGCCAACAAGTACAACCAAGCCTGCGCCAATCTCGCTAAAAACCTCGCCCTCGATACGGCACCTCGCCTCGGTAACCCTCTGAATAAGAATCCTCATTGCTAATTTCTATTTATTAGCTGTTAGCCTCCTCGAAGAATGCCCAAAGACCATCTCCCTTGGGTGTGGGGGCAGTGACAGATATGGGAGCGCCTCCTACGGGGTGGAGAAACTCTATACGGCGCGAGTGTAGCGATATGCCGCCATCCCTATTCGAGCGCTTGGCGCCATACTTCAAGTCGCCCTTGATAGAGCAGCCTATGGCCGAGAGCTGTGCGCGTATCTGATGATGACGCCCCGTCTGCAAGTCGACCTCCACGAGCGTATAGTTTGTCGATGCACCCAACACCTTATAGTTGAGCAATGCCTCCTTGCCATCACCCTTGGGCTTGATATGAGCATGTGAGCGGTTGGTCTTGGCGTTGCGCACTATCCAGTGGCGTAGGCTACCCTCCTCCTCGGCAGGGCAGCTCTCGGTAACGGCCCAATAGGTCTTCTTAATCTGCTTGGTACGTATCATCTCGTTGAGACGTGCCAGCGCCTTCGATGTCTTGGCAAAGAGCACAGCACCACTTACGGGGCGGTCGATGCGGTGTACGACACCCAGGAATACGGCGCCAGGCTTATGGTCGCGAATCTTAATCATCGCCTTAATCTGATCCTCGATAGCCTCAGTGCCATCGGGGTCGCTCTGCACAAGGTCGCCACACTGCTTATTGACAATGATAAGGTGGTTATCTTCGTAAAGTATATCGTTAATAGTAAACATATTACAGCTTGAAAGTGAATGGTAACAATGTCTCTGCCGAGGCAACAACCGAGGCTGTGCCGGCGCCCGACATTATAACGCGTATTGGCGATTTCTGGCGGTGCTCCACATCTACAATAACCTGACGGCACTGTCCACATGGGTAGCACTCGCGCTGCGAAGGGTTAGAGGCGATAGCCAGCGCCTCGATAGGGTCATTGGCATAGTTGGCCTCGACGTAGAAGAGCAGCGAGCGCTCGGCGCATAGTCCCGCAGGGTATACCTCGCTCTCGAAGTTCGAGGCGTGAAGAGTCCTACCACTACGCAACCTCACGGCAGCACCCACATGGAAGTGTGAGTGTGGGGCATTTGCCGTAGCCGTTGCCTCCTCCGCCTCGCGGACAAGCGCGCGGTCGGCAGCATCCATATCCTCAATAGAGGCATAGTGCTCGAAATCTATCTCAAGAATCTTTTTCATAGCATTAATTGTTATGGGCTATAAGCATACAAAATTAATGCTTTTTATTGGGAATACCAAAAAAAGAGAGCTGCTGAAATCACTTTTGTGATAACAGCAGCCCACAACAACATGTGGCTCAAGGGGTATTATCATACCCCACCACGTCACGTATGAGCCTCTACTGGAGTTTGTTTAGCTCAATCTCAAAGTCAGCCAAGACGTTCATATAGTTGATGAATGCCTCGTATGCCGAGCCATATGGGTTAAAATATGAGTGCACATCGCCATCCGAGAACCACTTAGTAGCCATATAGTAGAAGTGGTCGGAGTTCTGCATGAAGTGCCAAACATACTCGAAGTCCCTATTCTTAGCCTTCTTTACCTTAGGAGCCAAGGCATAGAGCTTGCTGAATGCCTCGTTCTGAAGGTCGTTACCGAGCCATGCTGTAACATCGCGCTCCTCGTCTGCCCATGACATAGCATAGGGGCAGTGGAGCACTGCCACAGGCTGCAAGCGCTTAGACGCCTCGCTGACGGTAGCGAACTCTACACCCTTGTCGAGGAGTGCTGCGGGCAACGCCTTCATGAAGTCGAAGATGCCGGTCGATGCCTTCTGGTGCTCGCCGAAGGTCTCGTAGTCCATGAACAAGTTGACAACATCGCCATTCTCCTCGGCTACCCACTGTGCGAACTTATCAGCCGTAAGTGGCCACTCTGGCCAGCCCTCATTAGAGAAGCGGAAGGCGATATCGTCCGATAGCTTATAGTTGCGCAACAACAGACGCAGCTTGTTATCGGCAGCATCGCTATACAAGAAGTTAGGTGACTTCCAACCGAGGATATGCTTAGCACCCTCAGCCAACATAGTCTTGAAGCCCATATCCTCAACAGCCTTGGCTATCTCATCCGAGTAGATAAGCTCGGTATTGCGGAACGCCGTAGGCTTCACGCCGAACTCCTCCTTGAGCATCTGCGTATGGAGCTTCACCTCCTGCTTAAACTCGTCAACAGAGTATAGCGACGATAGTGAGTGCGAGTATGTCTCGCCAAGGAACTCCACGCAACCCGTCTCGGCAAGGCGCTTGAACGACTCCAACACCTCGGGAGCGTATGCCTTGAACTGCTCAACAGCAGAGCCAGTGATTGAGAACGAGCACTTAATCTTGCCCTTGTTCTCCTCGATGAGGCTCAATAGGAGTGCATTCATAGGCAGATAGCACTCGCGAGCCACCTTCTGCATGATGGCGCGGTTGGTGAAGTCATCGAGGTAGTTGTGATCGTTGCCCATCTGGAAGAAACGATAGGTCTTCAAACGCCAGGGCTGGTGTACCTGAAAGTAGAAACAAACAGTCTTCATATATTTCATCTTTTATTTATTTGCACTTATCAATAGCCTGCTGATATACATCCTTAATCTTGGTAGCAGCGTTGAACCATTTGAGGCTGTTAACCTCCTCCATGCCCTTCTCCGAGAACATCTTGGCAAGAGCTGGATAGGTAATCAAACCGTAGATGGCATCTGCCATGGCATCGACATCCCAGTAGTCAACCTTCACGGCATAGTCGAGAACCTCGGCAACACCACTCTGCTTTGAGATGATGGTGGGGACATTCGAGCGCATAGCCTCAAGAGGCGAGATACCGAATGGCTCCGACACCGAAGGCATCACATAGACGTCCGATAACTGGAACATCTTCTGCACATCGTCGCCCTTCAGGAAGCCGGTGAAGTGGAAGCGATCCGAGATACCGAGCTGTGCGGCACGACGTATACAGTGGTTCATCATATCGCCCGAGCCAGCCATCACAAAGCGCACGTTAGGCACGCGCTTGAGCACCTTGGCTGCCGCCTCGATAAAGTAGTCAGGACCCTTTTGGAAGGTGATACGACCGAGGAACGTGACAATCTTATCGTCGACGCCACGCACAGGTAGCGGATTGTCATTCTCGGCAAACTGAACAGCGTTATGCACTGCCACAACCTTCTCAGGCTCAATATTATACTTGTTGATGACGATATTACGTGTTAGGTTCGATACGGCGATGACCATATCGGCAGCAGCCATACCACCGCGCTCAATCTCATAGACACGTGTGTCGATGTTGTCGCTCGACGAGCGGTCGAACGATGTTGCGTGCATATGCACCACCAATGGTTTGCCCGACACGCGCTTAGCAGCGATACCAGCATAGTATGTCAACCAGTCATGGGCGTGAATAACGTCGAACTGACCCTCCAGCTGACGTGCCACCTCGGCAGCGACAACAGCATAACGAGCTACCTCCTCCATGATGTTGGCACCATACTTACCAGAGAAGGTGTAGCGCTGTGTCCAGCTATCACCCTGACGCTCCCAGAACTTCTTACCCGTACGCTCGTAGCCCTCACGATATGTTGCCCACTCCTCAGGCGAGATGTAGGGGACCATATTCGAGTCGATATGGATGAACGAAATCTTACGCATGATATCATCTGCGCCCTCGATGCTTGAGTCACAATAGCGTGCCTCGATGTCGCTGGCATTGACAACCTTAACGAAGCTCTGATCCTCATCACCCGACGCCTTGGGCATCACGAAGATGACCTCCACATCGTTGCGAGCCAAGCCCTGCGTCATACCATAGCAAGCAGTACCAAGACCACCAGCAATATGGGGTGGGAACTCCCAACCGAACATTAAGACTCTCATAATCTATCTCATTTTTACGTTTTACTTCTTTACACTCTTGCGTACGCACTTGCGCTTGGGCTTAGCCTCGGCACTCTCTACGGCAGCAGCACTCTTGCAGCTCTTACGAGCACTCTTCTTAGGCTCATACTTAGCTATCATAGCATTGATGGCGAGCAGACCCGCAACAGAGGTGGCGTGCGATACCGAGCCGCGAGGGCCGTGTGGTGGATCACCCTCGAAACGCTCCGAGAGCGAGCCTACGCACTTTGTCTGAAGCTCGTCGTCGAAGGCCTCAAGGATGCGCTTAGCATCGGGGAGATACTTCTCGCCAGCGATGTCGAAGCATGCCTTGACGAAGAAGGTGAGTGGCCATATCCATGCCGAACCATTACGTGATGCGAGGTCCTGCGAGCGCTGATCCTCGTTGTAGTTCGACTTATATAGCACGTTGCGTGGCGACAATGTGCGAAGACCTCGTGGTGTGAGCAGATGCTGGTGGATAACCTGAAGAGCACGTACCACCTGCTCCTCACTAAGCATCTTATAATCGAGACCACAAGCAACTGTCATGTTGCAACGTATAAATTTATTCTGCTCGTCGTAGTTCACATAGTCGGCGAGGTAGCCCTCCTCCTCCAACCAGAACTTGGCGATGAACGACTCCTTGATGCGTGCTGGAAGATCCTTCCACTCCTTAACAAACTCCTTGTCGCCCTGCTTCTTAGCCACTGCCAAGCAGAACTCAACAGCGTTATACCACAACGCCTGAAGCTCTACGGGGTAGCCACGGCGAGGTGTAAGTGGTGCGCCATCGACGATTGTACCCATCCATGTTAGTGGGCGCTCTGCCGATGCCCAGATAAGGCCATTATCGTGCATGCGCACCTCGTCAGAGAAGCCACGGCGGTATACCTCAAGGATGCGCTTCATGGTGGCGCCATACTTTGCCCATAGCTCTTTCTCGGGGATATAACCCTTGAGCTCCTGCAACGTATAGAAGAACCACAATGGAGCATCAACGGTTGGTGGCACAATGCGACCATCAAGCAGGCCGCTTGCCTCCATATCGCGTACCGAGGTGTCGAGAACGTCGATGCAATCCTCCTTGTGGCCCTGTGTGAGTGTCAGGCCTGGAAGAGCCATGAATGTATCCTCCATAAATGGGCCAAACCATGGGTAGCCTGCGATGAGCTCAGTGCGGTCGCCAGGACGACGAATGACAAACTGACGCGCCGAGTGCTCAAGGCAGCTTAGGAAGTCAACCTTATGTGTACGACGCGACAACGACGCCTCATATACTGCCGAGATAGTCTCAGGCGATGCCATCATATCGGTAGATGCCGAGAATATTACGCTCTCGCCCTTCTTGATATTGAACTCGAAGTAGCCAGGTGTGAGCAAGTCCTCGTGCCCCTCGTAGCCACGGCGTAGCTCCTTCTGATACTCGAAGTTGTAGTACCAGTCGGGGGCAGCCACGAACTCTCCATCCTCCTTGTCGAGCTGCATATGCAACCATGGGAAGCCATCATAAAGGCGGCACTTAACACCATAAGGGATTGGATATGCGCGACCATCTGCATCCATATTTGCCTTCGACAGAGCGTGCTTATCGCGGTATGCCAACAATGGACGTAGGCGCAAGGTGGTATCTGAGTGAGCATCAACCAGCGTATAGCGAATCATAAGCTGCGTGCGCTTGTGAATCCACAAAAGCTCCTTCTTGAGGATTACGCCACCTACGCGATAGGTAATCGTAGGTGTAGGCGTATACTCAAAGTCGGTGATATACTTGTGACCGCGAGGCTCGTAGACACCATCGAAGCGGTGCAGAGCAAGGTTAAACGACTGGTCGTGCTGAACAATAGTCTCATCGAGCGACGACAGCAACACATAGGTACGGTCGCTCTGGTCGATGGGTGCCACCATCAAACCATGATACTTACGCGTATTGCAGCATACAATTGTGGTACTCATATAGCCGCCACGACGATCCGTTGCCAACATCTCTCTATCGAGCGAGTACTCAAGATTGCCCAATTCGCGCTTGTCGAATTTTAGTCCTGACATAATCTTATATATATTTTATTAGTTTTTGTTTGCAAATACGACGCGTTCACAGCCTAACATCCTATGGCTCAGTAGATTGAGTCCAAGACATTAAGGCCATGGCCAAAATATTCAATTATTTGGATAGTAAAGTTACGAAAAAAATTCTTAAATGCAAAAAAATCACACAAATAATGACTCAATTATTGCATCCGAAAGTAAAAAGTGCTCGGCAGGTATAACTAATCGATTATCTGTACGTTGCAACATACCTGTTGCCAACCACGACTCAGCACCCCGTTCGATACGTCGCGCATGCTCCTCGCCGAATAGTGTTGAGATATATTGCAAATCTATGCCACGCGATGTTCTAAGCGAGGTCATCACATATTCATTCATATGGTCCGTAACGCTAAGTTGCTCGCCTTCGTACAATAATTTGCCCTCTGCATACTCCTTGGCTGTCGACGTACACCACACGCGACTATCACCCGAAAAGGAGTGTGCACCAGCACCTATACCGAGATACTCAACACCACGCCAGTAGGCAGAGTTGTGCTGGGCATAACGCCCTTCTCGTGCATAATTCGACACCTCGTAATGGTCGTACCCAGCATCGCTAAGCACCTTATGCACAGCTAAATACTCCATCTCGGAACGCTCCTCATCGACAGGAGTATATTCACCCTTACGCATCATCACTCCGAGTCTCGTACGCTGCTCAACAGTGAGGTGGTAGGCCGAGATATGCTCGACATTGAGAGCCACAGCGCGTCGCAACGACTCGCCGAGGTGGTCGTCACCAAAGCCCGCAACACCGAAGATAAGGTCGATGGATATGTTATCGAAGCCCACCGCACGCAAAATTCGCACAGCACGCTCCGCCTCCTCTGCCGTATGGCGTCTATTCATAAAGCCGAGCACCCTATCGTCAAACGACTGAATACCAAGGCTTACGCGATTTACCGATGTGCGCGATAGTGCCTCGGCATACTCGGCAGTGATATCATCGGGGTTGGCCTCCAACGTAATCTCCGTAACCGCAGAACAATCAAATAGTTGACTGGCATGATTAATAAGTGACTCGATGTCCTTGGCACTCAGTAGCGAGGGGGTACCACCACCGAAATATATAGAGCTTAGACGTCGTTCAGCGACAAACGTCTGGCGCTCCTCCAACTCCTTGTGCATCTGCTCCACGACACGTGGCACAAGCTCGATGGCACCCACTTTGTAGAAGTCGCAGTAGGAGCATATACGCTTACAGAAAGGTATGTGGAAATAGAGCGTTGCCATGGTCAAGTGTCATAGAATATGACAAAGGTATTAAATTTCGTCGATTTCATGCACACAATCTATAAAAATAGTTTAACTTTGCGCTACATCTTGAATATTAAATCGGAACACCATGAAGAGTATCAGAGAGTTATATCGCATAGGCACAGGCCCATCGAGCAGTCATACCATGGCACCACGCCGTGCCGCCGAAATATTTCAGCACAAGCATCCCAACTGCACATCGTTCCGCGTAACGCTCTATGGTAGCCTTGCCGCCACAGGCCGAGGTCACCTTACCGACGTTGCCATACTTGATACACTCAAGCCACATGGCGAGGTCGAGTTGGTTTGGGAGCCATCGACATTCCTCCCCTTCCACCCAAATGGCATGCGGTTCCAAGCACGCGACGAGAAGGGTGAGATTATCGACGATTGGACGGTGTATAGCGTTGGTGGTGGCGCACTGGCGGAGGAGGGCAACGCCCCTGTGGAGAGCGACGACATCTATCCCGAGACGAAGCTTACGGATATACTCATCTGGTGTCGCGACCATGGTCACACCTTCTGGGAGTATGTCGAGATGCACGAGGGCAAGGAGATATGGATATTCCTCGCTAAGGTATGGCGTGTTATGCGCGAGGCCGTGGAGCGAGGCATCGAGACCGATGGTGTGATACCTGGCCCACTAAACCTTGCACGACGCGCCATGCGCTACAATGTGCGTGCATCGGGATATAGCCAAAGTCTGAAGTCACGAGGCCTCATCTTCTCGTATGCCCTTGCCGTAAGCGAGGAGAATGCATGCGGTGGTCGCATCGTGACAGCTCCAACATGTGGTTCATCGGGAGTATTGCCCGCGGTATTGTACCACCTATGGAAGACCCGCGAATTTTCTGAGATGCGCATATGCCGAGCCTTGGCAACGGCAGGACTTATTGGCAATATCGTGAAGCACAACGCCTCAATCTCGGGTGCCGAGGTAGGCTGTCAGGGTGAGGTGGGCGTAGCGTGCGCCATGGCAGCAGCTGCAGCAAATCAGCTCTTTGGTGGCACACCCGCACAGATAGAGTATGCCGCAGAGATGGGTCTTGAGCACCACCTCGGCATGACCTGCGACCCTATATGCGGCCTTGTGCAGATACCCTGTATCGAGCGTAATGCCTACGCAGCAGCACGCGCACTGGATGCCAACCTATACTCGATGTATACGGATGGTCACCACCGCGTATCGTTCGACCGTGTAGTGGAGGTGATGAAGCAGACAGGCCACGACCTACCATCAATCTACAAGGAGACGGGCGAGGGTGGCTTGGCAAAGGACTTCTTATAGCGAATATTAGCAAGTACAACACAAATAACTTTAACCTTTAAGATATTTATTGTACCTTTGTCGCGTATAGAGTATAAATAAACCGATATAACATGCTAAACCTAAAAACTTTTTTGGCCATCATTATGGCCTCACTCACATTGTCATTAGTTGGATGCGAGAGCGAGGGTCAGGTAGATCCGAACAATCCACCCAAATTAGTTCTCGACACCTACACACTAAATATTGATGGCGGTGGTGGCGACATTCCGCTATACTACGGTCTATCTAACCCTGTGAAGGGTGGTGAGTTCGAGGTCCTTAGCACCGAGAGCTGGGTGTCACTCAAGGAGGTGACATCATCGACCATTGTTCTTCACATCGAGGCCAGCAATAGCAACGAGGAGCGCTTTGCGATGGTTACAATCAAGTACCCAGGCATGGAACCAGCAGTGAAGGTCACCGTATTGCAGGATAAGCAGCTACTCAACAAGTTCTCGTTCGACGTGTCTAACGTCACCTATAAGAGTTGTACCGTAAAGTATAAGCCACTCGACAAGAACCGCCCATACATGGCAAATATCATCGATGCCGAGTACTTCAAGCAGTCGGGCGTATCACAGGAGCAGTCATTCGTCGAGGCCGAGATGTCGAACTATCGCGCTCTTGCCGAGCGTAACAACATGACCCTTGAGGAGCTAATGGGCCGCGTTAGTCCACAGCTCATATATACGGGCGACGCTGAGCGTCAGTTCGTTGGCATGCAGCCAGGTGCCACATATGTGGTATACAGCTACGGCATATCATTCTCTGGCAACAACTACGAGCTAACTACCCCTATACACTCTACCGTTGTGGAGTTGCCTATGCCAGAGATGTACGATGTATCGTTCAATATCAACTGCAAGATGTCGGGCACTACGGCCTCTATCAGCATCGACCCAGGAGAGTGGACAGGCTACTACAGCGTGCAGATTGCCCCCGATGACTCACTTCACTACATCGAGCCTGGAACACAGATTACCGATAGCGCCATCAAGAGCCTTGCCTCGAAGTTCTACACCAGTGCTCGCAACGCAATGAAGGGTGGCGCCAGTGCCGAGCAGTACTTGCGCGCGAACTGCTACACAGGCTTCCGCACTCTTGACGTTCAGTTGCAGTCGAATAAGAAGTACATGATTATCGTCTTTGCCGTAGAGTCGAAGGATGGCGAGGTGCCAGTAATGCGCTCGATGCCATCATTTAAGTATATCTAACAGAAGCATCTTATGCGTCGAATACTACTTTTAATCTTGTCGGTATGCGCCTTTGCGTGTACCGACAATGGTATAACGCCCAGCGAATTATTCAGCGTCAAACAAGAGAGCATCACCGTTGACGACATAGGCGGAGACTATACAATAGACTATACCCTACAAACCGATTCCAAGATGATGGCTATTGCGGTGTGCGATGCCGAGTGGATTTGCGACATCGACAACACTCAGAGTGGTGTAATCTGCTTCAGAGCCCTGCCAAACACCACATCTGAGGAACGAACAGCAACCATCACCCTACGCCATATATCAACCGATGTCGAGCCACAGGTGACCATCACTCAGGAGGCTAATAGCGGAGCTAAGCTAACCTTAGAGCTTACAAAGAGTGACTATTCGGAGTGCGAGATAAAGATTACACCTGCCAACAACACGATGCCCTACATTGTGATGATGGCCGAGAAGAGCTACCTCACTACGCAGGGCATAACAACCACAGAGGAGCTTGTCACTGCCGACCAGGCGTATTTCTACACCTTTATCACTGGCGATGTCACCCTCGAAGAGTTCCTTAGAGATAGCAACTTAGCACTCTATGGCGAGAATACTAAGCGCTGGCAAGACCTATCGCCCGCCAAGGAGTATGTAATCTACGCCTATGGCATCTATACGCACGAGGATAAGTACGACATCATAACCGACGTAGAGTATATCCTTATCGATAACCGACTTCCCGAGCGCACGGCGATAGAGTTCGACACCACGATTACGGCCGAGGGCCCTGATGTGAGCTTCAAGGTAAGCCCTAATGGATGGGATGGCTACTACGCCGTACAGCTTGTCGAGGATACGGAGGCTGGATATATCGAGCAGGGGCTACCCTTTACTGCTGAGGCTGAGGTTGCCGTTGCTGAGGCATTCTTCTATGTTGCCGACCACCTCTACTACTTCGAGGAGAAGAGTGCCGAGGAGATTATGCAGCAGCTTGGTTACAAGGGCGAGGCCGAGTTCAGCAAGACGCTCAATGCCAACCACCGCTACATGGCACTTATCTACGCCATTGACTCCATAGATGGCAACGTGCCTATGGTTGTTTCGAAGCCAGTAGTTAAGTACTTCTCAACAGGCACTGTCGAGCGCTCGGATATGACCTTCGAGGTGGAGTTCTCGAACATCATGCCTCGCTCGGTGGATGTCAAGATTACTCCATCAACCGACGAGCCATACACGGCAGTGATGATGTATGCAAAGAACCTCCCCTCGGGCGATAAGCAGGAGCAGCTCGACTATATCATGGAGAAGTATGCACCGCTGGAGCTTTCGGGTACATACAATGAGCATATCGACCAACTACCACCCGACACCGAGTTTGTGATTGCCGTATATGGCTACTATGCCGGCGCGGCAACGACCGACCTATTTATATATGGGTTCACTACGGCCGCAGATGGCGAGGGTACGAACACAATTACTGAGGTACGTTGCTCGGCATACGACCTTAAAGAGGTAGCTGCTATCGAGGGATACTATAATTCCTATGTCGGCTATGCGGACTACTTCCTATCCGTAGAGGTTATCACCAAGAAGCCATCGCCCACGCTCCACTTCGACATCTTCCCAGCACACTATATTGATGAGTATAGCGAGGAGGATATTCGAGAGAGCCTTCTTGACTACGCCTACACCTCGTCACCCGACTGGGCACTATGCACCTACGGTAACGAGTATGTTGTATGTGGCTTGGCGGAGGATGAAAACGGATATGTAGGCGAGCTCTATATCTCTGAGCCGATGATATTTACAAAGAACAACACATCCGATGCAGCAGAGTTTGTCGAGCTATATAAGGATTACGTCAACTAATGCTACTAACGCGATATAGGCCATATTACAAGAGCATCCTGAGCCTCGCCATGCCCGTTGTCTTGGCGCAGGCGGGACAGCTCACAACGCAGTTTGCCGACACAGCCATGGTGGGTAACTACGGTGGCGAGAACCCTGTGCCCTTGGCAGCTGTATCGCTCGGCAGCTCGCTCTTCCTGCTTATCTACCTTGCTGCCCTCGGCCTTGCTTTAGCCATCACACCTATGGTTGGCGAACACTACGCGCGTGGTGAGCGCCGCGAGGTGGGCCACCTGCTTGCAAACGGCATTGTTTACACCATCACGATAGGTATCGTTGCCACCATCGTAGCCCTCGCGCTACGACCATTTATCGGTGAACTAAACTCGCTGATGTCGGGTCCCGAGGGTGATATATCTGCCGTTGCGGAGATGGCACTACCCTACTACGACATGATGATTTGGAGCATCATGCCACTGATGATATTCCTCGCCATAAAGCAGTTCTTGGAGGGTATAGGCAATACGAAGGTGGCTATGTGGATAACGCTCGGTGGCAATGCGTTAAACATCTTCCTTAACTGGGTATTTATCTTTGGCGAGTTAGGCGCGGAGGCCATGGGTGCCGAGGGCGCAGGTCTGGCGACACTCATATCGCGCATAGGGCAGATGGCTGCCATCATAGTCTTCTTCTTTATGTCACACCGCCTACGCATCTATCGCTCCTTCTTCGAGCGCGGGGCGGTGAAGCTACGACGACTAAAAGAGCTCTTCGCCATAGGCTTTCCTATATCGTTCCAGATGGTCTTGGAGTCGGCAGCCTTTATTCTTACATCAATTCTTGCACTCTCGTTCGGTGCTGTGGCATCGGGGGCTATGCAGGTGGCATTTAGCATTGCCAACATAGCGTGGATGATTACCGTAGCGATAGGCTCAGCCTCGACAATCCTCGTATCGCACGTATATGGCGCATCGCAGCGCGATAGACTGCGCCCGACGATTATGGCAACATACCACCTCGGACTGATGTGGGCTGTGCTGATGGCGATACTATTTGTTGTGCTCCGCACACCTATTGCCGCGATATTTACCGACAACGCCGAGATAGTAGCCCTCACATCGGAGCTGATGATGCTCATCGCCATATATCAGTTCTCGGACGCTATACAGGGACTATCTATTAGTATGTTACGCGGTTTGCAGGATGTAAAGATTATCATGCCTATTGTCACCTGCTCGTACCTTGTGCTAAATATCCCTATCGGCATTCTCTTGGCCTACACATTCGGCATGGGGTGCCATGGTTTCGTGATAGGTCTTATTGTAGGTCTCAGCTCGGCAGCAATACTTACCGCCCTGCGCCTACGTCGCCAGACACGACTATTCGAGCATGGCACACTATCACACAAGTAACAGAAGAGGCCCGACCAATTTTCGTGGTTCGGGCCTCTTCAATTATAAGTGGGGACTACTTCGACACTAACTCTTTGAGCGTCGCACCCAACTCGCTATTCTCCATCACGCCATTTATACACTCCGCGCCCGTGCCATAAAGATATATCGGCACCATGATACCCGAGTGGCCATCTGTCGTCCAGCGATACTCGACACCCTGCTCCGAGAGGTTGAAGTCTGAATTAGAACTTACGAGCGATAGGCCACCTGTCTCGTGGTCGGCGGTGACGACAACAAGCGTACCTGGGTGGCTATCGGCATACGCCACAGCGACCTCGATGGCCTGCATAAAGCCCTCCATCTCCCTCTGCTGTGCCTCAGCATCATTACCATGACCCATGCCATCAATCAACGAGCCCTCGACCACAAGCACAAAGCCTCTATAGCGACCTGCATTTGTCAGCATACGCAGTGCCTCACTTGTCGCATCTGCAAGATATGAGCCCGTATTCTCACCCACCTCCTTATCGGCCAATATTGCCAACACTGGCTCTATACCCGACAGCATAGCGACCTCGTCAAGCGAGTGAACAAGCGAGAAGCCATGTTCGTCGGCAACGCTCTCGGCATCCTCGCCATAGCACTCCTTGAAGAATGCCATGCCACCGCCAATGGCTACATCCACCGTGCTTGCCACAAGCTGGCGCGTAATCTCGGCGTACTCGTGGCGGTTACCCACATGAGCATAAAATGCCGCAGGTGTGGCGTGCTGAACGTAGGTGGTAACGACAACACCCGTACTCTTGCCATTGCGCTTAGCCACCTCGAAGAGCGACTCCAAAGGGGCGCCATTAGGGTCTACACCGAGATATGTGTTATTGGTCTTGGTGCCCGTAGCAAGTGCCGTACCCGATGCTGCCGAGTCGGTAACGCGGTTATCAGCCGAGTAGGTCTTCTGTAAAGCTACATTATCTGCGCGGTCGAAGATTGTAGGCTCGTAGTTGTTCTCGAGTTGCATCATAGATGCCGACGCGAGACCCATACCATCGCCTATAAGGAGGATTATATTTTCTATCTTCTGGGCTTGTGCCGTAAAAAGCGTTGCGAAGAGCATCGCCACAATCATTGATAATCGCTTCATAGTGAATAGTTATTAGTGGTATTGCAAAAGTACACAAAAAAAACTATCTTTGCAATAATAAAATTTAAACGCTTCTACATATGGCAGATGTACGCATAGCCCAATCATGGCACGAGATTCTCGACGACGAGTTTCACAAGCCCTACTTCGACGAGTTGGTAGGCTTCGTGAAGAGCGAGTACGCCACAACCGAGGTATACCCCAAGGGTAGTAATATCTTCCGCGCCTTCGACAAGTGCCCCTTCGACAAGCTCAAGGTGGTAATCATTGGCCAAGACCCCTATCACGGCCCCGGACAGGCAAACGGTCTCTGCTTCTCGGTAGGTGAGGGTGTGCCCTTCCCACCATCGTTGCAGAATATCTTCAAGGAGGTGCATGCCGACACGGGTGCTGAGATACCCTCAACTGGAGAGTTGGAGCGCTGGGCCGAGCAGGGCGTACTTCTGCTAAACGCCGTACTTACTGTGCGTGCCCACCAAGCGGCATCGCACGCGGGACGTGGCTGGGAGCAGTTTACCGATGCTGTGGTGCGCGCCATCGCCGAGCGCAAGGAGGGCATCGTATATATGCTATGGGGCAGCTACGCACAGAAGAAGGGCGCTATTGCCGACCCTCGACGCAACCTTATACTACGTGCCGTACACCCCTCGCCACTCTCGGCATACAGGGGCTTCTTCGGCTGTCGCCACTTCTCACAAGCAAACGACTACCTCAAATCTATCGGCAAGGAGCCAATAGTATGGTAACAATGAAGCGAGGCTACAAACCTCGCTTCTTAAATATCCATGCCGCAGCACTATACACCCCATCGACCATGGGTCGCATCCATCTCGGAAGTGTGTTTATCACTCGCAGACGACGTAGCTGACGACGGTTGCGCTGCGTGTAACTGAACGCCTCGATGGCACGCTTCGCATCCTCCGTGCCGCCACGCACACTCTGTGTCAAGGCCTTGCCTATACCCACACGGGCGATATACTCATTAAGCTCCTCACGCTGATTTGCATCATATAGCTGCTCAATGCTATGCGCCGATGTCTCGCTGCGATATATCGTAGCCGAACGGTTTGTTGCCGTTCGCGAGTAGCACACTAAAGCCATTGGTGAGAAGCAGAATGTTGCACCCTCCTGCATCATACGCGCCCACAGCCACTGGTCCTCTCCCAGGCGCATGCCCTCGGGGAAGCCTCCTATGCGCTGCACCGTGCTACGACGCAATGTTGCCGTAGAGGGGATTATAGGATAGCGCCCTTGCAATGCCTCCGTAGCAGGGTCAATGAGACCCTCCGTAGTAGGCACGGCAGCCGCCACACGACGACCCCTATTTACGATGTAGAATGCCGTAGAGTAGGCATCGCTATCGGGGTGGTACTCCATAAGGCGGCACACCTCGGCGATATAGCCCGAGAGCCACTCGTCGTCGGCATCGAGCAGTGCGACATAGTCGCCCGTAGCCTCCGCAATACCTCGATTACGGGCGGCGCTAACACCGCTATTCTCCTGACGCACAAGGCGAATACTTATCCCCTTATGCTCCTCTATTATACGCTCAACAATCGCCACCGAAGCATCCGTCGAGCCATCGTCAACGACGATAATCTCGCGTGGCGCAAGGCTCTGATTGATAACAGAGCGCAAGGCACGCTCGACCTCCTGCTCCTTATTATATAGAGGTATGACGACCGAGATACGCTCTGACGAGTCACTACTTATTGGTGTTGCGAAGTGCAATATCTCTGGGGCGTGATTGAGGCGTTTATCTTCGGGCAGCCACTTCTGAATATCGCCATAGTGGTTGCGCAGATAGCTCTCCAAGTCGGCAGGTGCCCACAGCTCCATATCGCCAAAGCGGCGCAGCTCGCGATGTTCGATGGCTGTGCGAGCAATCATATCCTTAGGCATACGCACAATATTGTAGCGCGCTGCCGCGGTCGTGTTATAGCGCGTAAGCTCTCTATTAAGTCGCTGGTATATACGCTCCTTGGACATAAAGAGTGTCACCAAACGTATGGCGGCACACGACACCATGCTCTTGGGCATGACAACGCCATTATTAGCCCTACCAAACCATCTCCATAGCCACACGCTCTTTGCCGTAAAGCAGTTTACCCAAAACTTTACTCTACGACGCTGACGGCGCTCCAAGCGCACATCGTCGGGGATAAGGTCATAGGGGAAGATATCGACATATATTCCATCGGCAATGGGCAAGCCTACCCACTCGCGCTCGACAAAGCGCGTGCCTACCTTACGTACCTTAGCAAAGTAGAAGGGTGTGTTATTATCCGTCGTGTACTCCTGAAGAACGTATCCCTCACGAAGTAGCGATGGCGCAACACGCAAGAAGCGCTCATAATGCTCACGGGTGATGCCAAGGTCAATATCGTCGTCCCACGGCACAATGTCGTCGAAGAAGTGAGCACCGATGGCCGTACCACCCTGTATAAAGTAGGGAATACCTGCCTCATCCATAACGCGCACCGTCTCGCGAAGAACATCGCGAAGCTCCTCGTGCAGTTGGCGTAGTATGTCCGAATTATACTTCATTACATATTGTGAACAAGAAGGTTACATCCTCGAATATCGCTACCCGCAATGCGACCCTCGACCATAAAGCGGCCATCGTCCAACAAGCGACCTACGTCCTGCGTCTGTATAAAGGCGCACGACGACAGGTTGCCCAAATCTATGATATCTATGCCACCACGCATGGCGTGTGGCGCATGGTCCATGGGGTCGTTCACGTCGCGCACCATGACACGCATCCATCGTGGCGCTGCGAAGATACCCTCGCCCGACGAGTATGCCTGTGAGGTAAGCTCCGCCATGCCATACTCCGAGTGGATATGCTCCACCCCGAAGCCACGACACAATATATCGTGTAGCTCGCGCTTGCTAATCTCCTTACGGCGTCCCTTCATGCCACCCGTCTCCATGACGATTGTGTTCTGCAACTTTGGCGCATACTGCTCGGCAACATCCCACAAGGCGTAGCTTACGCCAAGCAAAATCTTGGGCTTCGGGTCGGAGCGCATATCACTAATAAGACGCTCATAGTCGTTGAGATAGAAGCCACCAGAGCCAGCCATCGCAATAAGTCTATCGACCATATAGACCAGCGACGAGCCTTCGCGCTCCAAATAGTTGGGCAGAAGACCATAGATGCTCCACTGCTCAGGCGCACCGTAGAAGTTCTCGAAGCCACGCACGAAACACCTACGATATACATCGAGTGATGCCATCATATGGCGCGAGGCTACCGTAGAGCCGGTGTTACTCGATGTGAAGACTATCTCAGGCGCAGACTCACCACAATAGACATCGCGGCTCTTGAAGAGTTCGATGGGCATAAATGGTATATCGCCAAGGCTCTGCACCGCCTCCACATCGACACCTATAAGAGATAAGTATTCGGCATAGGGCGCGGTGTAGCGTGCCTGATAGCGAAACAACTCGAGAGCCACACGCTCAAACTCCGCATCGCTACTGATGGATAGTATCTTATCTATGGTGAGCATAACCGCTATATGTTTTGCTAATATATTAAAAAGAGGGGCCGACTAACTCAGCCCCTAACTCTACTCTATCTCAAACGCCCATTATGGGAGAGGCACAACATTGGCGAAGCCCATAAATGCCATTGCCAACAAACCAGCCGTGATAAGCGCGATGGGCACACCACGTAACGCACTGGGGACATCCTCCATATCGAGGCGCTCACGAATACCAGCGAAGAGCACCAACGCCAAAGCGAAGCCAAGAGCCGTAGCCGTAGAGTATACGACACCCGTAAGAAGGTCGAAATCCTTCTGCACGGCGATAATCGCAACACCCAACACAGCACAGTTCGTGGTAATCAGTGGCAAGAAGATACCGAGGGCCTGATACAACGCTGGTGACACCTTCTTGAGTACAATCTCGACCATCTGCACCAGTGCCGCGATGACAAGGATAAAGACGATGGTCTGCATATACTCGATGCCGAATGGCGCAAGCACAAAGGTCTGCAACGCCCATGTAACAACCGTCGAAAGTGCCATTACGAAGGTAACGGCCATACCCATACCCAACGAGGTCTCTACCTTCGACGATACACCCAAGAAGGGACAGATGCCGAGGAACTGCGAGAGAACGACGTTGTTTACGAAGATAGCTCCAATAACAATAGCAACAAGGGTGATAGCCTGTACACTTACCGAGCCAGTCTCAAAGGCGCCACGTACGCTCTCCGAGATATTTGCTCCTACCAATAAAGTCATCAATTCCATACTCTCTATCGTTTAGCTATTTTATTGAACAAAACCATTAGGTAGCCCAACACGATGAAACCACCGGGGGCAAGGATGAAGATAAGAGGCATAATGCCATCGCCCTCGACCATAGGCATACCAAAGATGGCGCCCGAACCGAGAAGCTCGCGCACAGCACCGATAACGGTCAGCGAGAGCGTAAAGCCAAGGCCGATGCCAATACCATCAAGTGCCGATGCGCCAACTCCATTCTTCGATGCGAAGGCCTCGGCACGACCCAAGATAATACAGTTAACCACGATAAGTGGAATGAATACACCAAGTGATGCGTAGAGCGCAGGAACATAGGCCTTCATCAACATCTCGATTATTGTTACGAACGATGCAATGACAACGATAAAGGCAGGGATACGCACCTTATCTGGCACCAAATTCTTAATCATAGATATAACCATGTTCGACATGATAAGCACAGCCATAGTCGCAACACCCATACCCATACCATTTATTGCCGATGAGGTGACACCAATGGTAGGACACATACCCAAGATGAGCACAAATGTAGGGTTCTCCTTGATGATACCCTTGGTTATAAGTTGTAGTTTACTCATTGTTTACCTCTCCTTTCTGAGTCTCAGACTCATCTAATTGCTCATTTACTGACGCCTCATCAACCGATACCTCGTCAGTGGCATCCGCACCCTCAGCCTCGATAGCCTCCACAGACTCGACACTCTCAACACCCTCATCCGAAGTATTGACATCCTCCTCGGCATTAAGCTCCTCAGCGTTAGGATCATCAGTGACATGCTCATAATCCTTGACATCCATATCATCCTCAGCGCTCTTTTCTACCGCAACATTACCCTTATTAAGAAGCAGTCCCTTCTTCATAAGGTAGCCTGCATAGGCTGTCTCCACAGCATTGGCATAGGCACGCGAAGATATCGTTGAGCCTGTGAGAGCATCGAACGAGCCAGATGCATCATCCTTCTTAACCTTGAAGACCAAATCATCGGCATACTTGCCAAGGATGCTCGACTCGAGCTTATTGCCTGGCTTAATCATATTAGCACCAAGACCCGGGGTCTCCTTCTGCGAGAGGACCTTGACGCCATGAATCTTTGCACGGCCCGCCTCATCCTCAACGAAGCCTACCATAAGATAAATCTTATCGGCATAGCCATTAGCCGTAAGGCTGGGCGCCTCAACAGCATAGCCCAAAATCTTGCCGTCGACCTTTACCTCGGTAACATTTACCGTGAAGTCTCCAATCTGATATGACGTATCATTCATCTCGGCCTGCCCATCGAACGAAGGCAACACCTCGAGCTTAGCCAAATCCTTATTCTTCTGCTCTGCCTCGGCGATAGCATCCTTCGTAACATCGTTTACAAGGGCCACGAGAAGTGCCGAGATAGCGGTGATGGTGAACAACACCACAACCATATTTTTAAGTGAACTCTTCATACTCTCTGCCTTCGCTATTTTGTACCAAAACGCTTTGGTTTACAATACTTATTGATGAGTGGCGTTGCAGCATTCATGATGAATATCGCAAACGACATACCCTCGGGATAGGCACCCCACAGACGTATGACCATAGTGATAACACCAATGCCGACACCATATATTATCATACCCTTGTGGGTCATTGGCGACGTCGAGTAGTCGGTAGCCATGAAGATAGCACCCAGCAGCGCACCACCAGCCAATAGGTGGAAGATAGGCAACTCATATACGAGCGAGCCGCCCTCACACATACCTACGCACGCAGCAAAGATTGCCATAGTGCCGAGAATAGCAACTGGTATATGCCATGTAATGACCTTGCGCCACAACAGATAGATACCTCCGAGGATAAGTGCCAATGCGCATATCTCACCCATAGAGCCATTCATTTGGCCAAAGAGCATATCGCCAAAGTCGGTATTACCAGCAAGCTCGGGGTTCTGCTTAACCATTGGGAGTGCCGTAGCACCCGACATGGCATCTGCCGAGGTAGCACCACTAACGCTATCGAACATCATAGGGCTCTGCATATCCGTAGGTACACCCGTTGTCCAGTCTGTCATCTGCACAGGATAGGCGATAAGCAGGAATATACGGCCTGTAAGTGCTGGGTTAAAGGGGTTGCAACCGAGACCTCCGAAGGTCATCTTGCCAATACCTATTGCCACCAACGCGCCGATAACAACAATCCACCATGGAATACCCACTGGAAGGTTGAATGCTAAGAGCATACCTGTAACCACCGCCGAGAGGTCACCAATGGTTGTGCGACCCTTGAATAAGAGGCGCTGAATAAGGTACTCGAAGAGCACACAGCTGGCAACAGCAACCGCCGTTATCATCAGCGAGCGCCAACCAAGGACGTAGGCCGATACTGCCAAAGCAGGAATAAGTGCCAGCACGACATCTAACATAATACGACGCGTAGACTCGCCGCCGTGGATATGTGGTGATGGTGCCGCAAATAGTCTTGTAGCCATAATATTTATATCGTTTTTCGTTTTACTTCTTATTATTAGCGGCCGCGCGCGCACGTATATTCGTCATGACCGTCTGCTTACCAATCCGTATGTAGTCCAATAGTGGAAGGTTCGAAGGACAGGTATATGAGCAGCAGCCACACTCGATGCAATCTACCGTGTTGTGCTCCTCGGCGATATCCCACTTCTGGAGGCGTGCCATCTTCGACAACAAGTATGGCTCAAGGCCCATAGGGCACGCTGCCACACACTTGGCACACTTGATACATACGCCCTCAACACCACGTGCAGTATCCTCATCCGATATCACGGTGATGCCTGAACAACCCTTGATGATAGGGGCTGTAATATCAACAACAGCACGACCCATCATAGGACCACCATTGAGCAGCTTTACATCGCCATCGGGGATGCCTCCAGCGCGCTCCAAAAGGTGACTTACGGGGATGCCGAAGCGCATCAAAAAGTTGTGAGTCTCCTTAAGGTGCTTACCTGTAACCGTTACCACCCGCTCGATGAGTGGCTTATTCTTCTGTACAGCCTCGTATACGGCAATGGTCGTTGATACGTTACATACCACAGCACCTACCGAGATAGGGAGTGCTGGTGGAGGCGCCACCTGGCGACCTGTGACGGCAGCGATGAGCTGCTTCTCACCACCCTGAGGGTAGCGTGTCTGGAGTGTCTCGACCTCGATGCCCTTATATCCACCCTTGGTGATAAGTGCCTTGAGGAGCTCAACGGCAGCTGGTTTGTTTGCCTCGATGCCGATGACGGCGCGCTTGACAGATATGGCGCGCATCAATATCTCGATGCCGACCAAAATCATCTCGCCACGCTCCAACATATTACGATAGTCCGAGGTGAGGTATGGCTCACACTCAACGCCATTGATAATCAATATCTCAGCCTTCTGGCCATCGGGCACCGATAGCTTGACGTGTGTAGGGAACTGAGCACCACCCAAACCTACGATACCGGCATCCTTAACCTTTGCGACAATCTCGGCAGGCGTGAGCTTACAATCGCGCTTAAGCTCGGGAGTGCGGTCAATATTCTCCATCCACTCGTCACCCTCGCGCTTAATAACTACCATCATCCGCCGTTGTCCCTGACCATTAGGATATACATCGACAGAGGTCACTGTACCTGAGATTGGCGAGTGAATGTTTGCCGACACGAAGCCTACGGCCTGACCTATAAGCTGACCTGTGAGCACCTTATCGCCCTTCTTGACAATAGGTGTCGAGGGGGCTCCTATATGCTGAATCATTGGGATTGCCACCTGGTCTGGAAGCTCCATAACCTCGATGGGGCGATCCTTGCTCCACTTCTTATTATCCGACGGATGAATACCGCCTATGGGAAATGTCTTCATACTCTACTCTTTATTAGCGGTCTCAGCCTTAGACTCAATATTGTTATCTACCTTAGTGGCCTCACTCTTTTGTGCCTCAACCTTAGGCGCTACGGGCTTTGCGGCCTCCACCTTTGGTGCTACGGGCTTAGCCTCGCGTGGCAAGCGCTCCATGTTAACGATATGTATAGCACCCGTTGGGCACTCGTTGACACACTTACGGCATAGCTTACACTTCTCTGGGTCGATATATGCCAAGTAGCTGTCGATGGTAATAGCACCAAAAGGACACACCTTCTCGCACTTACCACAGCCGATACAGCCAGCCTTACAAGCCTTCATAACCACCGAGCCACGGTTCTTCGAGCGACATGCCACATATATAGCGCGGTTCTTAGGCCACTTCTTGCGCAACTCGAAGAGGCCCTTGGGGCACGCCTTGACACAAGCGCCACAAGCGGTACACTTATCGGGGTCAACCTCAACAAGACCTGTTTCGGGATTTACGTGTAGAGCACCGAATTGGCAGGCATGCACGCAGTCGCCATAGCCGATACAGCCAAAGGCGCAAGCCGACTCACCGACATAGAAGGTGTTTACCACAGCGCAACTCAACGCACCATCATAGTGATTAACCTTAGGGCGCTTATCGCATGAGCCACCGCAGCGCATAGTAGCCACCATAGGGCTCTTCTCGGCAGCAGCCTTACCCAAATATCCTGCAATCGACTTCATCGTCTCGCCACCTGCCACAGGGCAGAAGAGCGACGATATGTTGTCGCGTGTCACCAACGCCTCAGACATAGCTCTACATCCCGCAAAGCCACAGCCACCGCAGTTAGCACCAGGCAGCATCTTCTCCACCTCACCGATACGAGGGTCCTCTTCGACTCTAAACTTCTTAGCTACGAAGTAGAGAATTACAGCCAACAGAGCTCCCAACACCGAGAGTGTTAGGACTGTCAATAATAACTCGTTCATTACTCCTTTATAATTGTAAATTGTATCCGTTTTTCAAAATGATGACGCATGACATATAGCACCACGTAGTACAATATCACCGCGCCTATGGTTATCAGTGCCGTAGGGCCATCAGCCACGCCTACACCATGCAAGACGAGCAGTGTCACAAGAAGCACAACCAGCGGAACTACATAGCCCCACACAACAGACGATGCCGCCATGCCGCCCCTCATAAGTCCCACAACAACGCGCTCACCCGCCTGATACGATGCCGCGTGGTCGGTACGCACCTCTATAATGCGCACACTGCCACTCTCACCACACAGACCCTTAGCGTGGCACGCCTGACAGGCACTCTCCTTCTCGACGCGTACGAAGACCTTACCCGTCTCCACACGCTCGACAACACCTCTATGTTGCAACGTAAGACCCACCGTCCACTCGATTTATACGACTACTCGTGGTAGTGGTTTACAAGTGGCATCAACCACTCGTGACCGAAGGCACATGGTGATAGACGCAACACGGGAGGGAACTGATAGCGTTTCTTCTCGTTCTGCATAACCATGGTGTGTATCTTCTCTACAACGGCCGAGTCGAAACCCGCGTTGATAATCTCCTCGCGGTGCTGCTTCTTCTCAATCATGCGGAAGAGGATGGCGTCAATAACCTCGTAGTGAGGCAAGAAGTCGCTATCCTTCTGATTTGGGCGCAACTCCGACGATGGCTCCTTGTCGATAATCTCATCGGGGATGATATCACCAAAGGTGGCGTTTATGTAGCGCGCCATATCGTAAATCTCACCCTTGTACAGGTCACCCGTAGGGCTGAACGTACCAGCGGTATCGCCATAGAGTGTACACCAGCCGAGAGCATTCTCACTCTTATTCGATGAGTTGAGAAGCATGTAGCCCGTCTTATTCTGCAATGCCATAAGCATTGTGGTACGTATACGTGTCTGGATGTTCTCCTCCGTAGCGTCGAACTCCGTGCCGCCAATCACTGGTTGCAAAGTGCCAACTATGGCGTTGTAAGCCTCGATAATGGGCAATACACTATACTCGACACCGAGGTTTTCTGCAAGATGCTTTGCATCCTCGACACTCTCGTTGGGGGTAAATGGCGATGGCATGAGCAACACGCGCACATTCTCCTTACCCAAAGCACCCACTGCCAAGCATGCCACAACCGCCGAGTCGATACCTCCCGAGAGGCCAACACACGCCTTGGTGTAGCCATTCTTGTGGAAGTAGTCGCGAAGACCGAGGCACGCCGCCTTATAGAGTAGCGTATTACGGTCGTTATATGTGGTGAATGGCACCTCGATAGGCTGCGTATCGCGAACGGTATCGTAGATGCGGAAGTCCTCCTCAAAGCTATTGAGCACCATAAGTAGCTTACCCTCATTGCTGAGCACACCCGATGTACCATCGTACACGATGTCACCCGAGCCACCCACCTGGTTGATAAGCAAGATATTCTTACCCTCGGTGAATGCCAAGCGGCTCATCTTATCGAAGCGACGTGTAAGGATGCCCTTACCATAGCGACGAGCATTTACCGATATCACAAGGTCTACCTCCTCGTCGATATCCTCCATAAGGCTGAGGTCGTCACCCACAACCACCTTGATAGCGTGGCCTGCGACGTGTACGGTCTGGCTACCTATCGACGAGCCTACGATATAACCCATCTCGCGGCGCGCAGAGACATGGCGCTTGCCAATATACTCCACCTCACCACGGCCATCAATAAATGCAGCTGCACTTATCGCGCCCTCGGCAGTAAGGTAGGGGGTACCCACGATGGCCGAGATACCACGGCATGCTGCCGCGATGGTCTCAATAGCCTCCTCGCAGAGTGTGAGGAATGTGGTCTTGGGCAGCAGTCCGTAGGCAGGAGTTCCCGACACAGCAAACTCAGCGAAGACAACAAGGTCAGCACCCTCGCTCTTGGCACGCTTCACGGCATCAACAATCTTTGCGGTGTTGGTCTTGATGTCACCGACTGTGTAATTTAACTGAGCTAATGCAATTCTCATATTTTGTAACTTAAACTTTTCGTCGCTTATATAAATGAAAAATCGCCACGCTATACCTTAGGTATAGTAATAACGCGGCAAAGGTAGTAAAAAAATATGAAAAACGTAATGCTTGCGACCAAAAAGTGCATACTTCGCATAATTATGGTCACCCGCGATGCGTGCAACAATTAAAAGGCCTCGCTGACACCGAAGATAACGGCATTACTATCACGTCCAAAGGCCACATCGACACGTATTGCCGAGAGCCCACCGAGCGACCAACGTATACCCACACCATAGGTAGGCAGCACCTTGCGCCACGCAAAGCTCTCCTCCGAAGTGAGGGCTACGCCACCGCCACCCCACGCAGCTATGCCAAGCCCCTGCCATATATGTTGGCGAAGCTCAAGCTGCGCCGACAGAAGTCTGTTACCCGTATAGCGTCCCTCGTAGTAGCCACGCATGCGGTAGTCGCCACCCATCTGGGCGCGCAGCAACCAAGGCGTAGCCTTCGAGTGGTACTCACCATAGATGTCGAGGGCTACGGTAGCGCCACGCCATAGTGGTTGGTAGTAGTCAAAGGTGAGCGTCAGGCTATGCAGGGTCGAGATATTTGCGGCCAAAGCCCGAGGCCGAAGCGTATAGCTACCCGCGATATAGAGGCCACGCATAACATAGTCGACTGCTTGTCGGGTGTCATATGAAGCATCGACACCCACGCCAACAGACATCAGCGAAGTTACCTCACCATCAATAAGTTGCACGGCCACATCAGACAATCTCACAGCAGAGGTATAGATAAAGTCGGCATGCGCGCCCACAATAACTTGCGACACTGGGCGATAGCCATATGACAAGTATGCCGAGTGTCTTTTTTCGACATACCGACCTCTCGCCCCACTGCTTGCCGAGGCGTACTGCGTGCCCCATGTATATGTCGGCTCGGAGCGCGTCGCGATGTTGTAGTTTATCAGATGCTTATCTCCGCCCAACATATTGCATCCAACAAGCTCGGCAGCGTAGTAGCCCGTGAGTGATGCTGCGAGGCGAAGACGTAGCGACGAGGGTGTATCGTGGGTTGTCATCCGACGGGTACGATAGCGCATATCGCCCGCCACAGCGAGGCCCCAGCCACGCTCCTCGGAGTAGGATGGTGCACCCATTATGGTCACCGAGGCCCCAGGATTGAGCTCCTTATCACCAAAGGTGAGGTAGTCTAAAACAGAGCGACCGGACTCCACGCCACCACGCTTTGGGGTGGGTGTAGTCCGGTCCATGGGGACATAACGATAGACGAGGGTGTCGCCATCGAGGATTTTGCTATCCTCGACTTGCGCATATAAGGGTGACGTCGCGATGATGGTTACGAATGCCACCAACGCCCCTCGCAGAGACATCGTTACGGTGTGTTAATTAGCGCTTCTTGCCTGTGAGCTTGTCACCAGCCTCGATAAACTTAATCTGCTCCTCCTTAGACATCTCGCCCTTGTGGATGTAGACGAGCTGTCCCTCCTTGTTTACGAGCATGATAACGAAGCAGTTGTTACAGTCACCAAGACGCCAAGCACTTGATAGCCAGTGGTCTGGGTCACAAATGATTGTAGCACCATTCTTGGCGGTACGAGCATCGGCAATCTGACGTACGACGTTGCTTGGGAAACCCGTATCCTTGAGGTTGATGATACCGAAGCCCTCAATCTCAGGACCTGCGAGACGTGATGTATTCTCGATGTGGGTGATAAAGTCGTGGTTCTGCTTTGGCACGTCGGGGTCGACGTAGAAGATCATAAGGTTCTTCTCACCCCACCATGGAAGACGAGCCTTAGCGCCATCGAGTGTCTGAAGCTCGACGTTACGCACAGGACGAGGTAGGCGCTGAGCATCAGCATCAACAGTAATAAGTAGTGTTGCAACAGCAACGAGTAGAAGTGCTTTTAGCTTCATAGTTTATAAGTGTTAATTGTTTGTATCTGTACGAAATAAACTTTGCAAAGGTAAGAAAAATTGTGTATAAAATCGCACCAAAAGAGCATGATGCCAAAAAAAAGTAGAATTGTACCAACCATTTATAACGAACAGCTGATTTTTCACCACCAACAAATATTTTTATTTATCAAAAAATCTCGTTACCTTTGTCCGTACGAAGATAACATCATGATATATGAAGCAACGTATACTTTTTGTATGTTTGGGCAATATTTGTAGGTCGCCAGCGGCGGAGGCTATGATGCAGATGCTTGTCGACCGTGCGGGGCTCAGTGGCGATATATACCTCGACTCGGCGGGCACATATGGTGGCCACGCTGGAGATAGGTCAGATGTGCGTATGCGCCGTGCGGCGGCGGCTCGCGGCATCGAGATGACACACCGCGCACGCCAAGTTCGCGAGGAGGACTTCGAGCGTTTCGACCGCATAATAGCTATGGATGACAACAACTATGAGGCCCTTTTTAGGCTCGCTCCCAACCGCGACGCACAGAACAAAATTTTCCGATTTCGCGAATATCTACGCCGCCATCGCGACTGGTCCTATATCCCCGACCCCTACTACGAGGGACACGAGGGATTCGAGCTTGTCTTAGACCTTTTGGAGGATGGTTGCGCGACGCTTCTTGAGGAGCTGAGACAGGAAGTGGGCCAGGAGCGATAAAGTTTTTGTTGAAAAAAATCGGCCGATTATTTGGATTTCTACGACAAAGGCACTATATTTGCATCACCTAAGTGATTGTACATCATGACCTTGGGGCGTGCAAATAGACGTTATGCAATCTTGCAATCTACTCATCCACACGCACTTAGTGGCGCGGGATGAGGTATTTTGCCTATTTATAAGAGCGCGTACGCGTATGCGCATGGGGATAACGGCGAGGGCAAGATTGTACTAAATGTGAGCCGAGGACTAACGAAAAACACAAAATAAATATTAACTTAAAACACTAAATTTTTAAAACATGAAGACAAGATTTTTAGCTTTAGCTGCATTGGTGCTTGGATTGGCATCATGTCAGACAGAGCCTGAGGGTCTCGACGTAAATGTTGGTGGCGAGGAGGTAAACACCGTCCTTACCGTCACAATTCCTGAGACCGAGACTCGTACTGGTGGCGCGAACAGTGCTATCGGCGCTTTTGGTAACGTTGACTTCTCGCAGTACGACGTTCGTTTCATCCTTGAGGTTTACAACATGGAGGGTCAGCTAATCAATGAGTTGGCAAAGGAGCGTCTTGTAAACACTGAGGATGATGCAAAGAGCACAGCATTCGATCTTCGCCTTATCCCTGGTCGTGACTACCGCTTCGTAGTTTGGGCTGATATCGTAGCTCAGGGTTCAGAGGCTGACCTCCACTACGACACAACAAACCTTAAGGAGGTTAAGATTGCAACCACCGAGTGGAACCTCACTGACGAGACTCGCGATGCTTATACAAACATCTACGACGTTGAGGACTTCTCTACTGCATCAAACATCTCTATCGAGCTTAAGCGTCCATTGGGTAAGCTCCGCGTTGTGACTACCGACATCAAGGATATGTTCAACGTGTTGCCAGAGGATATCAAGGTTGTATACTCAACAGATATCTACACCTCTTTCAACGCTTTCACATCAGACGTAATCGCTGCTGAGACGGTTACTCATGAGAAGACTATCAAGATCTCTGAGAACAAGTATGCAAACGAGTGGGATGCTACTACTGGCAAGTCTAAGGGCACTATGACCCTCTTCACCGACTACTACTTCGCAGCCAAGGATCAGGAGCCTATCAACTTCACTTTGGATGTTAAGGATAACAATGGTGATGCTATTCCACAGGTTCAATTCAACACTCCTATTCCAGTACAGCGTAACTACCTTACCACTGTTATGGGTCCCATCCTTACTGACGCTGCAAATATTAATGTCTATATCAACGATGCTTTCGAGGGTTATCACGAGATAGATGCAGACATCAAGGATCAGCTTGAGGAGGCAACAAAGTACAAGAACTACGTGATTGACCTTAAGGGTGACCTTATTTGGGAGACTGGTGGTGCTCACGGCTCTACTCCACTTATCCCTGAGGGCGCAGAGACAGAGACTCTTACTATCAATGGTAATGGCTATAAGGTAATTGCTACTGGTGCTGGTGTTGGTCCTATCCGCATGGCTAACGGTGGTAAGCTTATCTTCAACGATGTAACTATTGTTGACCAGACTGAGTCATACGCTGAGAATAGCTGGGAGTTTGGTTACCTTGAGTTTGCAGGTGAGCTTGAGTTCAACGACTGCGTTATCGACAACACTATCGCTATTGATGGCGAGGAGGCAGTCTTCAACAACTGTACATTCAACGATAAGGTATACAAGGGCACTGAGGGCCAGGAGTATGCTGCTTGGGTAAGCAATGGTAAGGCTCACTTCAACAACTGTTCATTCAGCGGTGCACGTGGTATCAAGGTTCACGAGGATTACGGCTCAGAGGTTGCTGAGGTTGTTGTTGACAAGTGCCAGTTCAACAATCTTTCTAAGAAGCCAGGTATGGCTATCGGTACTGTAAATGCAGCTACTAAGATTGAGATTAAGAACTCTACATTCACTAACTGCCAGCCAGGTGACCAGGGTCTATTCATGTATGAGACTGACACCAATGTTGCTACATTCGACTTCTCACAGACAAATAATACTGTAAACGCAGTTGTAGCATCAAGCGAGGTACTTGCTAAGGTGATGAAGGCAGACTTCCACACTCTCAATATTAGCCTTAATGCAGATGTCGCTGTTGACGTAAACGCAAACATGGCTGATTACTATTTCGGTGGTAATAATACAAACGTTATCACTATCGATGGTGCAAAGGTTGTTACCGCTGCTGCTACAGGTGCTGGTAATAATGCCTACACACTTACTTTCAACCACAAGAACTCAGACTGGAACTACGTTCGTTTGGCTAATGCTGATGCTAAGTTGGTCATTAGGAATGCGAAGATCACTAACACTGGCAATAACAACGGTCCTTGGAATCGTCACGATATCAGCTTCTTCAACGATGTTGAGCTTGAGAATGTAACATCTGATAAGGCTATTGCTCTATTCGGTGATAGCGACCTTACAAACGTTATCATCTCTGATGTTCACCCAAACAACTCAGAGGCATATGCATTGTGGATTAGACCATTCGGCCAGACTGTAAATATTAAGGATTGTGCTCTCTTGGCTCACGAGTCAAAGACTACTGACCGCGGTATCAAGATCGACAATCAGTATGTGAACGAGGACGAGGCAAAGGTTACTTTGAACATTGATGGTCTTAAGGTTAAGTCACAGAAGAAGGCTGCCATCGTAGTTAAGAGCACAAAGGGTGCTGATATCAATATTAAGAATATCGACATCACAGAGGTTGCTGCTGATAACGCCAACGCTGTTTGGGTAGACGAGAGCACTAAGCAGTATGCAGGTTTGGTAACCGTTGCTGGTGCTTCAATGGTTGTTGAGGGCGTTGCACCTATCGAGGGCGAGACAACTGAGGATGTTCAGGCTGCACTTAACACTGCTGTTACTACTGAGAATGCTGTTGTACAGCTTCCTGCTGGCGAGTACACTTTCCCCAATAACTTTGCAAAGGGTGTAACAGTCATTTGCGAGGAGGGCACTGTATTTAATGGTAAGTCTTCATTGAATATTAATGGTGCTACTGTTATGGGTGCTACTTTCCAGAGCGGAAGCGATGATCTTGTAGCATATTATAGCACGATTAATGGTACATACAAGAATTGTGTATTCAATGGTGATTTAAAGTTTAGCAATGCTGGCGACACTGTTGTATTCGAGAATTGTGTATTCAACGGTCCTGACTATGCTTTGCATTTTGACTCTGCTGTTGCCGGCTCACATGTAATTCTCAAGGGTTGCGAGGTAAACAGCGAGTGGCGTGTAGCAATTGGTGCTGCTGTATCAATGTTCGAGGCAATTGATACTAAGTTCACTGTTGCGGGCTTTATCAATTTGTGGGGTAAGGCTAAATTCACTAATTGTGCATTTAATAAGCCTTATTACTGGATTTGCAGCATGGACTACACAGAGTACACTAATTGTACTTGCGAGGGCAGAGCTCTTGTAGCTGATGATATCCTTATCGAGGATACAGTTATTAAGATAAATGACGAGTTCTATGCTTCAAACAATGAGAGCCTCAAGATTGCTCTTGAGAAGAATGCTTCTGTCGTTAATCTTCTTGCTGGTAACTACGAGCTTTCTGGTTTGAATTTCGTAGCTAACAACGTTACTTTGAAGGGTGTAGACAAGGCTAATGTGGTTTTGAACCTTGAGCAGAGTATCTATCTTCAGAACAAGAGCGTAACTCTCGAGAACTTGACTTACAACCTCAATGCAGGTAAGGGTTACACTGAGCAGGCATTTGCATTTGTTCACCACGCTACTGCTTTCAACCTTAAGAACTGTAATGTAAACCGTCTTCGTCTCAACGTTTACGAGGCAAACATCGAGGATTGTACATTCACTCTTAACACTTCAAGCGGTTTCGATGGCTACTGCATCTACTACTACGGTAATGATAACTCAACTGTAAATGTTAAGAACTCTACTTTCGCTACGGCTGGTAAGGGTATCTGCATCTACAGCGAGTCTGCAAAGGCTTACAACCTCAATGTTGACAAGTGTTCATTCACTTCATCAGATTCTGCAACTGATAAGGCAGCCATCCAGATGCACACCGAGCTTGGTATCTCTGGTAATGTTAAGATTACTGAGACAACAGCTACAGGCTTTGCTAATATCAACGGAGGTCTTTGGAATGAGCTTAACAACAACACCAAGGTTGCAACAGATAAGTTCGACATTTGGGTTGATGGCACTCAGGTTCACTAATAGAACATCTGCTTAAGCATTTAGCGCTCGGCTTCGGCCGGGCGCTTTTTTTATCCCCCTACCCCCCCCGGTGACGCGGGTAGACTTTTTCCTACCCGCGATATTTGGGGGGTGCTACGCTTAGAGGGCGCAAGCAAAGCTTGCTTAGTAGGGCGGAGCATAGCTCCTTAAGAGGGCGGGCAAGGGCCCTTAGCCGAGCGCATAAAAAAAGAGACTACCGCAGGATAGTACACGAAGCACAGCCTGCGGTAGTCTACTTTTGGGGATGGGCTAAAGATGCCCACATATCGCAACACTCTGGATTTCGTGATAGAAGGCTGTACGATGGGCTGTACTTGGCGTACTGCTCATTGTCGGGACGGCTTGTATGCGGCAGTAGATGTCTGCCTTATCAGCAAAATTAATTTCTGATTTTAGAGGTGCAGATTTAGTCTATCGCAATAAGAAATCCCGAAGGATAGTACTCAGCGTACAGCCTTCGGGATTTTGTTTGGGATGGGCTAAAGATGCCCTATAAAATCGGAAATTACGCCCACTTAACAAGCGCAAAATCCATACGATGCTCAAGCTTATCGTTCACAGGGAAGATACGCAACGCTACATCGAACATACCAGTATGCTCTGGCGAGTAGTCAAGAGCGAGCGTAACGGTATTACTCTCCGTAGCAACGACACTGAGACGGCGTGTCTCAACAACATTGGCTGCCTGGCCGGCCTCAATCTGCGTAGCCACAACAAGCTCGGCGCCGATATCCTCAGGGTTGAGACCCGCAAGGTCGAGGGTGAGCTGGAAGTGGTACTTCTTACCCACGTAGATTGCCTCGCTGTCGATCTCGGCACGCTGAACATCCAAGATAGAGATGTTATCCCACGCAGCCGACACCTTACGCTTCCATGCAGCAATCTGACGAGCCATCATATAGTTGTTATCGAGCATAAGTGCCTTGCGCTCGGCGAGCTTATTATAGAAGCGCTCCTCGTAGTCGATAAGCATGCGGTTAGTGGTGAAGTTCGACGCAATATCTGCCACGCACTTCTTAACAGCATTTACCCAGCGGTGAGGTACGCCATCCTCGGCACGGTCGTAGTACAATGGTACGATCTGCTCCTCGATAGTGTTATATATCATCTCGGCGTCGAGCTCATCCTGGAAGCGCTGGTCGGCATAGGTGCGCTCCATAGGAAGCATCCAGCCAGCACCCTCCTTATAGCCCTCAACCCACCAGCCGTCGAGGACTGAGAACTGCATAACACCATTCATAACACACTTCTCGCCCGAAGTACCCGAAGCCTCCAAAGGACGGGTAGGCGTGTTGAGCCATACGTCGACACCCTGAACCATGCGGCGTGCAAGCTCCATATCGTAGTTCTGCAAGAAGACAATCTTACCCACGAACTCTGGCATTGCCGATACCTCAACGATGCGCTTGATAAGGTCCTGACCTGGCTTATCGTTAGGGTGTGCCTTACCTGCGAAGATGAACTGCACGGGGCGCTCCTTATTATTTACAAGGGCCGAAAGACGCTCCAAGTTGGTGAAGAGCAAGTAGGCACGCTTATAGGTGGCAAAGCGACGAGCAAAACCGATAGTAAGAACATCAGGACGAATGCTCTCGGTAACCTGTACCATCTGGCGTGGCGACTGCAAGCGTACCTGTGTAGGATCGCTGAAGCGCTTGCGGATAGTCTTGATAAGACGCTCCTTGAGCATCATGCGCTCGCCCCAAAGCTCCTTATCGTCAATCTTATGTACGTTCTGCCACTCAGGGATATTATATGTATGACTCGAGAAGGCGTCACCGAAGTACTTAGAGTACAAGCGACGGAGGTTAGATGCTACCCATGTTGGGAAGTGAACACCGTTTGTTACGTAGCCGATGTGCAACTCATTCTTGAAGTAGCCTGGCCACATGTTGCCAAGGATATCCTTCGATACCTCGCCGTGCAACCACGATACGCCGTTTACCTCCTGTGAGAGGTTACATGCGAGTACCGACATCGAGAACTTCTCGTTAGGGTCGTTAGGGTTGGTCTTACCGAGGTTGATGAACTGATCCCAGGTGATACCCAAGACATCGGGGTAGTGCGACATATACTGACGCAACATCGACTCTGGGAAGGCATCGTGACCTGCTGGCACAGGGGTATGTGTTGTGAACAACGACGACGAGCGGATAACCTCCATAGCCTCAGAGAACGACAAGTGCTTCTTAGCGATGAGGTTGCGGATACGCTCGATGCCGATGAAGGCTGCGTGACCCTCGTTGCAGTGGTATACCTCCTGCTTGATGCCCATCTTCACGAGAGCACGGATACCACCGACACCCAACAAAATCTCCTGCTTGAGGCGGTTCTCCCAGTCACCACCATAGAGGTAGTAGGTCACCTGACGGTCCTCCTCGAGGTTTGCCTCATAGTCGGCATCCAACAAGAAGAGGTCGGTACGGCCCACCTGGCACTTCCAAACGCGTGCCGACAAGGTACGACCAGGCATTGCCACCTGTGTAGTCACCCAGTTGCCGAACTCGTCACGCACGGGCGAGATAGGGAGCTTATAGAAGTTCTGTGCCTCGTATGTAGCCTCCTGAGCACCCTGCGCCGAGAGACGCTGAGTGAAGTAACCGTAGCGGTACAAGAGACCTACGGCTACCATAGGAACGTTTCTATCTGATGCCTCCTTGAGGTAGTCACCAGCGAGGATACCAAGACCACCAGAGTATATCTTCAACGACGAGTGCAGACCATACTCCATAGAGAAGTATGCCACCTTAGCGTGCTCGGGTGATGGCTTCTCAGCCATATACTCGGTGAACTCCTTATATACTGCATCCATGCGCTTGAGGAAGTCCTTATCGGCGCAAAGCTCCTCGCAACGTGCTGACGATAGCTTATCGAGCAACACGATAGGGTTACGGTCAACCTTTACCCACAACGCCTCGTCGATAGACTCAAAGAGGTCGCGAGCAGAGGCCGTCCAGCACCACCACAAGTTGCGTGATAGCTCCTCAAGTGGCTTCAAACGCTCTGGAATACCCTTCTCGACCATCAAACGGTGCCATGTAGGACGGTTCGAGGTGAGCTGCTGGCGCACGAAGTTAATCTGCTCGCCACGGCTACCACCATCGATAAGCACTCGGTTGGTACGCGAAATTGAGTTGTCGAGAGCCTCCTCATAGGCCACCTGATACTCCTTAAAGAGCTTCTTCCATAGCGCTGTTGATGACATCTCCTGTGCTGAGCGACGAGCAGCCTCGTACTTCTCGGCATTCATATCTATATACTTACGTACAACGTCGGTAATCTGCAATACAACCTCGCGCTCGTTATAGTCGTCGCGACGTACGATATCTACGCCCTCGTGGTCTACGTGCTTTGCAATCCACATACCGAAGCCAGCAAGAGTGGTGGTAACGGTAGGAACGCCATATGCTACCGACTCAAGTGGAGTGTAGCCCCATGGCTCGTAGTATGATGCGAAGACGGTGAGGTCAACACCTGCAAGAAGATCGTAGTATGGCATGTTGAAGATGCCATCGTTGCCATTGAGGTATGTAGGCACGAAGAGAACCTTAACACGCGATGCCGAAGTAGAGAGGATGCTGCCCTCAACAGAGCGGCATACCTGATCCCATGCCTCAGACTCAAGATAGTGTGTAAGGTAGCGCTTCTGCGATGGGTCGATAGGCGATGCGTTGTTCTCGAGGTGCTGCTCGAGGTCGATACGAGCACCTACGGTAGCAGCAGGAACAGCAACAACAGCGATGACATCGCGGTCGATGTTGCTCGATGCGAGCTGCTTCATCGACTCCAAGAATACGTCGATACCCTTATTGCGATACTCGTAGCGGCCGCTGGTAGCAACAATAAGTGGCTCACCCGCGAAGTCATAGCCCCAAGTAGCGCGTGCCACGTCGATGATACGCTTACGTGATGCTGCACGCACCTCGCTAAGACGCTCCGCAGCGGGCACAAAGCCATTCTCAAAGCCGTTCGGGGTGATACGTGTCACCTCACGACCAAGCAAGTACTTACACTCGTTAGCCGTAATGTCACTCACGGTGAGGAAGGCATCAGCGTAGGTAGCTGCCGACTTCTCCAACGAGTGCTTAGCCATCACGTTGAACTGACGAGCGAGCTCATCGGCGTTGAACTTGTGAAGGTCGTTGTAGAGAGGTAGGCGGTTGCCAGCAATACAGCGGCCCATAACCGTAGCGTGGGTAGTGAATACGGTGGCTACGTATGGTGCATTGTCGCGCAAGTAGAGCGAGCCTGCTGCTGCCATCCACTCGTGGAAGTGAGCGACAACCTTAGCGGCTGGAGTTGCTACGCACTGTGTGAAAGCTGCGATGACAACGCCTGCTGCGTGGCCAAACAATACTGGCTCAACATAGTCCCACTGACCCGACAACGAGTCTACGTGGTATGAGTCCCACAACTGCTTGAGAATCTCATCCTTCTGGTTGAAGAACGACTTAAAGTCGATAAGTATGGCGATGGGGCTACCATCGATCGTCCAGCGACCAACACGCACACGAACACCCTTAGCGTAGAGTGTCTCACGCAAAGCCGCAAGAAGTGTGGTATCCTCCTTAAACTCGGGGTTGGCAGCATCCTGCGAGAAATCGGGACCGATAGTGATATACTTATCGCCCAACTGCTGCATTACTGTTGGTGCTTTCGAGGCGATGACAGTATGTATGCCACCCACCTTGTTGCACACCTCCCAGCTAACCTCAAATAGGTAATCGGGAGTCAAATTAACATTACTCATATACTCTTTTTTATTACAAAAATTTCTTCTCATATCTCTTTCTCCAAAGGAGAGAGCCCTCTACTCTAACCATTTGGGCCAAAAGAGAGAATAATTTGTCAGTGTGCAAAGGTAATACAAATATTTAATAAGGCGAAATCATTTTAATTTTTTTTAATAAATGGTGATTTTAATGGCGCGAATGGTCGGTTTTGCGGAGTGAATGGTCACTTCCAAATAGTCAGTTTTGCCAATAGCTAAAACAATGTAAGTTGATAACCCATTGAAATTTGGTTATTTTAAATAAAATTTATACTTTTGCGGCCGCAATGCAGAGAAGAGTACAATACATATTAGCGACTCTACACCTCTTGGTCATCATGTTTTGGCTGGGTGGCACTACCCTATTTGTCCACAGCCATATCATCGATGGTCAAGATATTGTCCACTCACACCCATATACGGGCAGTGCCGACGACCATAGTCACTCAACGGACAGCGTATTGCAGATTAGCCGCATAGCAAATGTCGATATGCTCAGCGGCGACGGCTCGTACGAAGAGTCAATCATCGCCGAATTCGATCTTGTTGAGAGCATCGACAACAGCGAGCAAATCACCCACGTCGACATCTCTGGCGTATCGTTACGCGCACCCCCTGTAAGGGCATAATATCCACACACACATTGACACAGGGAGCACCCTCCCCAACACACGCTTGTAGCGCGCTGCTACGGGCTTGTTATGGCATTATGCAACACCTTACACAACAATTAGTTAACATACGCACAATGAGAAAATTTTTCGCAACTGCAATCGCAGCCATAGCTACGACATCACTTGCCGTGGCCTCTACATGTATCAATAACACACATACGCGCGAGACTGAGACCGAGACCACCGATCAGAAGCCTCGCGCAAAGGCTACCGACGCCAATATCTACGGTCATATTATTGACGCCACAACGGGCGAGCATATCCCCTATGCAACGGTAGCCATCATGGACACGACCATAGGTTGTGCAGCGGATGCTACGGGCCACTACGACATCAACAACCTACCCGAGGGAGAGCTTAAGATTGTTGTGTCGGCCATAGGCTACAACACATTGGAGATGGTACATATCGCCAAGCGCAACGTATCTACCGAGCTTAACTTCTCGCTTACGGAGTCATCGACCGTTGTCGACCAGGTTGTGGTATCGGCAACACGTAACGAGACAAACCGCCGCGAGACCGCTACGGTTGTTAACGTGGCCTCGACAAAGCTCTTCGAGGGCACTGCGTCGGCAAACCTCTCGGAGGCTATGAACTTCCAGTCGGGCTTGCGTGTGGAGAACACCTGCGGCAACTGCGGCGCACCACAGTTGCGCATCAATGGTTTGGAGGGTCAGTACTCACAGATATTGCTCGACAGCCGCCCTATATTCTCCTCGCTTGCAGGCGTTTACGGCCTCGACCTTATGCCCGTAGCGATGGTCGAGCGTGTGGAGGTTATACGTGGTGGTGGCTCGGCACTCTTTGGCTCAAGTGCTATTGGCGGTGTCGTGAACATCATCACCAAGGAGCCCCTTCGCAACACACTATCGCTATCGCACACCTCGAACATTATGGAGGATGGCACACCCGATTTTAACACCTCGTTGGGTGGCGCTTTCGTGTCGGACGACTACAAAATGGGTGTCTACATCTTTGGACAGATTAAGGATCGTGGCGCCTACGACCGTAACGACGACGGCTTCTCGGATGTGACACTTCTAAAGTCACAAACGGCAGGCTTCCGCGCATACTACAAGACATCGCCACACTCTCGCCTAACGGCTGAGTATCATCATATTCACGAGTTCCGCCGCGGTGGTGACAACCTCGACGAGGCACCACACATGGCAATGATATGCGAGCAGCTCGACCACAATATTGATGGTGGTGGTCTTCGCTTCGACTTCTTCCCCAACCGCCGCCATCGCCTAAACGCCTATGTATCAGCGCAGGGCATCGGCCGTTCGAGCTATTTTGGTACCGACATGAACCCCAATGCCTACGGTACCACGCGCGACTTCACCATTGTGGGTGGTGCGCAGTATACGCTCAGCTATAAGGCGGGACTTCCCTCAGACCTTACGGTAGGTGCTGAGTATAACTATAACACGCTGAACGATATATATATGGCTACGGGTCGTCACCTCAAGCAGAACACCTCGGTATACGGCATCTTTGCGCAGAACGAGTGGAAGAGCGAGAAGGTGAACATCATCATCGGCTTCCGCCTCGATAAGCACAATATGATTGAGCGCCCCATCTTCGCGCCACGTGTAAATGTGCGTTATAGTCCAATCGAGAGCCTCGGCCTACGCCTCAGCTACTCAAGTGGTTACCGCGCGCCACAGGCATACAACGAAGACCTACATATCGACGCCCTCAACCACTCGGTGTCGATTATCGAGATTGACCCTAACCTACGCCCTGAGTTCTCGCACTCATTGAGCGCCTCGGCAGACTACTACCACACCTTTGGCCGTGTGCAGACAAACATCCTTGTCGAGGGCTTCTATACTATTCTCGACGATGTCTTCGCCTTGGAGAATGTGCGCGAGGAGGTTGATACTGAGGGTAATACGTTTATCTATAAGCGCCGCTACAATGCTACTGGCGCACACGTCGGAGGCATCACCGCCGAGGTTAAGGTCGGCATCCCCGATATCTTCGATGTGCAGCTCGGCTACACCTTCCAGAAGAGCCGCTATGTGGAGCCTGAGCAGTGGAGTGAAGATGTTGTGGCTCAGCGCCGTATGTTCCGTTCTCCGGACCACTATGGCTACCTAAGCTCTAACTTCTACATCACCAAGCAGCTCTACGCCTCGCTCTTCGGCACGTATACTGGTCCTATGCTTGTTCAGCACGCTGCACATACGACAATTGATGGTATCGAGATGCCCGACTCGGAGAGCGTAACCAAGTCGTTCTGGGACTTCGGCATCAAGGCAGCCTACACCTTCCGCCTCTCGAACGTTATCAACTTGGAGGTCAACGCCGGCGTCAAGAATATCTTCGATGTATACCAGCGCGATATTGACATGGGTGCTGGTCGCGACTCGGCATACATCTATGGTCCATCGATACCACGTACCTTCTTCATTGGTGTTAAGCTCTTTATGTAGGCGAGGGTGTTGGTATAGCAAAATTGGAGGGCAACACTGGTGAGGCTACTATCAGTAGGTATAGCATCACAGAGTAAAGCAACTCTCACAAATCAAGATGTGCTCGGTCGATTGGCCGAGCGCTTTTTATTTGCAACGGAGATTAAGGTGGTTGCGAGCAACATGGAATTTAATGAGATTCACCTGTTCTCTGTTATCTGTACTCTGTTATCTTTCATCTTTGTTATTATTTCGACTAAAATTTTGTCAATTCAAAAAAATGCACTACCTTTGTAATGTATTTGTAGGGGTTCTAATCTTTGTCGGATTGGAATTCATTATTTTTTTATGTTCGTCGCAAAGCCGCATGGCATCATCAACCCAGGGCAATGCAACGGCATATTATTTTGTTAACGCAAATAGTAATAAAAAAATATAGATTATGAGCAACGAGATTATCTACCTCACAGCTGAGGGTATGAACAAACTAAAAGAGGAGCTCCACCACATGGTATCGGTAGAGCGTCCTGCTGCAGCACAGGCTATCGCCGAGGCTCGCGACAAGGGCGACCTTTCGGAGAATGCCGAGTATGATGCAGCACGCGAGGCACAGGGTCTTCTTGAGATGCGCATCGCGCAGCTCGAGAGCACACTCTCTAAGGCGCGTATCATCGACGAGACGAAGATCGACACCTCGAAGGTGCAGATTCTTAGCCGCGTGAAGCTTCTAAACCACAACGTTAAGCGCGAGGTGGAGTACACCATTGTATCGGAGAACGAGGCTAACCTCCGCGAGGGTAAGCTCGCCATCGGCACCCCTATCGCCAAGGCATTGCTTGGCAAGAAGGTGGGCGAGATTGTCGAGGTACAGGTACCAGCAGGTACTCTTAAGTTAGAGATTTTGAATATCTCGATTTAATTCTGCGCCGAAATGTAGGGAGGGTAACACCTTATATATAATAGGTGTTCTATAATAATTTAGGGCTGAGATACCGCAAGAGTGTCTCAGCTCTTTTCTTGCTCTAATTGGCAAAAAACCGAATTTGGCATGAAAAAATTTGCGCGTTATAAAATAATTGTTTATCTTTGTATTAGTGATTAGTGTGCAATAGATCAAAAACACATAATTTATTAACTCACTTAAAAAATTTTTACTATGAAAAAATTTATCCCTGATTTTAAGGCTTTCGGTAGCATTAACTGGGCTAAGCCAGCAATCGGTCGCGGTAACTGCGCTGGTACTGTATTGGCAGTGTTGTCATTGCTAATGGTTGTTTTCGTGTTCTTGCCATGGTTCCACTGGGAGTACACTGAGACTATTAAGGATGACACTACCTTGGAGGCTATCAATAAGCTCGGTATCACCACTCTTTGGGGTATTTTCGGCTTCATCGCTGCTCTTGTAGCATTGGTTGGCTCACTTTACAAGCAGTACGCTCTCACTTTCTGGGCAGCTATTCTTGCTGCAATCTTCGGTTGCTTCGGTACTGATATGATTGCTGGTTTCGAGTTCTCAGTAGGTAAGTCAGACTACATCGTACTCGAGGAGTCTTTGAAGGTTATGCAGATGAAGGATGCCTTCATCCCTGTAACTCACGTTGGTGCTAACCTCTTCTTCATCGCTGCAGTATTGCTTGCTGCACTCTCATTGGTAGAGCTTCTTAAGAAGGAGGATGAGGCTGAGGCTGGTTGCATTGCTAAGTTGGCACTTGCTGTTTCTGCAGTTGTAGCATTCGTTATCTGCCTTGACGCTGCTCTTGTAACTCCATCATTCCTTTCAACTCTTGCTATGAAGATGCTCACTTGGAACTTGCCATTGATCGCAGCTCTTCTCGTTGCATTTGCATTCGTTAAGGGTGAGGGTAAGTACTTGAACTTTGTTTCAGTAGCTCTTCTTGTAGTGGCATTCTTCTTCACAAATCCTGCTGTTATCAGCGAGAAGTATCGCTTGGATGTTCAGAATGACGTTCAGAATGTTAAGACTCACTACGATAAGGCTCACGATGAGGATGTTCTTAAGTCAGAGAAGACATATAAGGAGGCAGCTAAGGGCTTGCAGAAGCTTATTGAGAAGCAGTCTGAGGGCAAGGTTAAGAATAACAAGATCACTAACTGGCAGCTTGCTGATCAGAGCGTTGACTAATAGCAACCTCTCTTCAAGACATCTTGTCTAATTAAACGTGGCGAGGCTAACCTATAATGGGTTAGCCTCCCTCTTTTTTGCAGATACCTTATATAAATAAGAGGCTGACACACGAAATTTGTGGTCAGCCTCTTGTGTTTGGCATACGTTATAAGCCGAGTTCTGTTCGTCACTTGCGCGACGCCCCTATCATTTATCTACGACGACAATCACTTGCCGCCTCCAGCAACCTACCCCCCGACATTGGACGAGCAACCCTTAATTGTCGGTATACATGGTCTTGCAACCCACGAGACGTACGGACCGAGGAGTATTGCTACCCTCGCGGTGGGCTCTTACCCCGCCTTCTCACCCTTACCTCTTGCGAGGCGGTTATTTTCTTCTACGCTACTATACCCTCACGAGTATCAAGCCGTTAACTTGCGTGGCGCTCTGCGTTGCTCGGACTTTCCTCCCCCACACATGGTGGCAGCGATAGAGCACATATGCCGCCACAAAGGTAATAAAAAAGTGCTCGACGACGATATTATTTCAATATTATTATATATATTTGTAGATAAATGTAACCAAATTAGAAATAGATGAAACGTTCCGACCTATTTTTTGCACTTACGATGCTCGCCATCTTCATGCCCTTTGTTGTGAGCAACGACCTCTACGCATGGTATACCGACTTCAACCACGACCACGCTATGGTCATGGCATTCCTCAAGTTCGGCATCCTCGCCACATTGGGTGAGATGCTCGGCTGTCGTATCGCCACGGGCAACTACACAACACCCTCGTTCGGCGTCGCGCCACGTATGGTCGTGTGGGGCGTGCTCGGTATGGCTATCAGCATGGCGATGACCGTCTTCGCCTCGGGCATCCCAGTATTTATCGCCTCCATGGGTGGCGGTGAGCTTGTCGCCGAGTTCGCTACGGAGGGCATCAGCTTCGGCAAGTTTGTCGTAGCGCTATCTATATCTGTGATGATGAATACCTTCTTCGCGCCCGTCTTTATGACATTCCACAAGATTACCGATGCCCATATCGCTGAGCATGGTGGCTCGCTCAAGGCCCTTATCACGCCTATACCTATGCGCCGCCATATGACAACGCTCAACTGGGACCGCCAGTGGAACTTTATCTTTAAGAAGACTATTCCGCTCTTCTGGTACCCAGCACATACCATAACCTTTATGCTCCCCGCAAACGTACGAGTGCTCTTCGCTGCACTATTGGGCGTGGCACTCGGCGTAATATTGGCTATCGGCGCAAAGAAGAAATAGCTTGATAATCAGTGTATATAAGTACACTTTATAGTGATATAAGAAATCATTAAGGAAAATCTATTGCAGAATAAAAAAAAGCCATTATATTTGCACCAAGAAAGAAAACAAAACCAATAAAAACAAATAGAATAGTAAACCTTTAAAACCGTTAAGATTATGAAGTTCAAGTGTATCGTATGTGATTATATCCATGAGGGTGATGAGGCTCCAGAGCAGTGCCCACTATGTCATGTAGGTCCTGAGATGTTTGAGATTGTCGAGGAGGACGAGAAGAAATAACGACACCCAAAAACTAAAGACCCAATAAAGATTATTAACACCCAAAAAACTATTAAGATTATGGCAAAGAAGTTCATCTGTTCAGTATGCGGATATATTCACGAGGGTAACGAGGCTCCAGAGCAGTGCCCATTGTGCAAGGTAAGCAAGGATAAGTTCAACGAGATGAAGGAGGAGAACGCAGCTCTTGAGTTCGTCACAGAGCACAAGATTGGTGATGGTAAGGTTGACAACGCCGAGATCCTCGAGGGCCTTAACAACCACTTCATGGGCGAGTGCACCGAGGTAGGTATGTACCTTGCAATGAGCCGCCAGGCAGACCGTGAGGGTTATCCTGAGATTGCCGAGGCCTTTAAGCGCTACGCTTTCGAGGAGGCAGAGCACGCATCGAAGTTTGCCGAGCTTCTTGGCGACTGCGTATGGGATACAAAGACCAACCTTGAGAAGCGCATGAATGCTGAGAGCGGCGCTTGCGCAGACAAGATGCGTATCGCAGCCCTCGCAAAGCAGAACAACTACGACGCTATCCACGACACCGTACACGAGATGGCAAAGGATGAGGCTCGCCACGGTAAGGGATTTGAGGGTTTGTATAACCGCTACTTCAAGTAATTTTCGATATATAACGGGCATCTTTAGCTCATTCCAAACTAAATCCCGAAGGCTGTACGTCGGTACTATCCTTCGGGATTTCTTATTGCGATAGGCCAAACATGTTCCGTTAAAATCAAAAAAATTTGTTGTGATAAGCTGCGAGATGTGGGGCAGATTGCGGCTTATCACAACAAACTTGATTTCGCGAGAGAAGGCTGCAGATACAACGCTCGGCAAAAATCCCGACGATGGGCTGTACTTGGCGTACTGCTCATTGTCGGGATTTTTTGTTAGCGGCAGTAGATGTCTGCCTTATCTCGCGAAATTACTCGGGGGTGACGAGCGAAAGATACAACTCATCCAACTGCGCCTGTGCCACGGGCGATGGTCCATCGAGCATCACATCACGACCGGCGTTGTTCTTTGGGAAGGCGATATAGTCGCGGATAGAGTCGGAGCCACCAAACAACGAGCAGAGACGGTCGAAGCCGAATGCCAAGCCGCCGTGTGGAGGTGCACCATACTTAAAGGCGTTCATGAGGAAGCCAAACTGCTCCTCAGCAGCCTCAGGGGTGAAGCCGAGGGCGTTGAAGACCTTAGCCTGAAGCTCGGCGTCGTGGATACGGATAGAGCCACCGCCAATCTCGGTGCCGTTACATACGAAGTCGTAGGCGTTGGCACGCATCTTACCGAGCTCGCCTGTGTCGAAGTACTTAGCATCCTCGGGCTTTGGCGAGGTGAAGGGGTGGTGCATAGCGTAGAAGCGCTGTGTCTCCTCATCCCACTCGAACATTGGGAAGTCGACAACCCACAATGGAGCGAACTTCTTAGGATCACGCAAGCCGAGACGCTCGGCAACCTCAAGACGCAAGGTACATAGCTGTGTGAGGGTCTTGAACTTCTCGCCGCAGAGGATGAAGACCATGTCGCCAGCCTCAGCGCCAACGCGCTCAGCGATAGCCTTGACCTCCTCAGGGGTGAAGAACTTATCGATAGATGACTTGACGCCACCCTCAGCATCAACACGAATCCATACGAGGCCCTTAGCACCCACCTGTGGACGCTTAACGAACTCGGTGAGCTCGTCAATCTGCTTACGTGTATATGATGCGCAGCCCTCAGCAGCGAAGCCCACGACATAATCTGCCGAGTCGAAGACTACGAAATTGTGGCCGTGTGCAAGGTCGGTGACATCGGCGAAGGTCATGCCAAAACGCAAGTCTGGCTTATCCGAGCCATACTTCTCCATAGCCTCAATCCAAGGCATACGCTGGAATGGCTCTGCAAACTCGATGTCCATAACCTCCTTAAACATATAGCGTGCCCAGCGCTCGAAGATCTCCAATACATCCTCCTGCTCGACGAACGACATCTCGCAGTCGATCTGTGTGAACTCGGGCTGACGGTCGGCACGAAGGTCCTCATCGCGGAAGCAACGTACAATCTGGAAGTAGCGATCATAGCCCGCAACCATAAGCAGCTGCTTGAGGGTCTGTGGCGACTGTGGCAAGGCGTAGAACTGGTTAGGGTTCATGCGTGATGGCACGATAAAGTCGCGCGCACCCTCGGGCGTTGACTTGATAAGGTATGGGGTCTCAATCTCGAGGAAGCCCTCCTTATCGAGGAACTGACGCACGGCCTGCGCCATGCGGTGACGAAGAATCATTGCGCGCTGCAATGGTGGGCGGCGCAAGTCGAGGTAGCGATACTTCATACGAAGGTCGTCACCACCATCCGACTCCTCCTCGATGGTGAATGGAGGCGTCACGGCGCGGTTGAGAATATTTATCTCGGTAGCCGAAATCTCGATATCGCCAGTGGCAATCTTCGCGTTCTTCGACTCGCGCTCGATAACCTTACCAGTAACCTGCAAAACAAACTCACGACCTACCTGCTGAGCAGCAGCACGCGCAGCCTCTGGCGAGTGCTCCTCGACAACAATCTGCGTGATGCCATAGCGGTCGCGAAGGTCGATAAATGTCATGGCGCCAAGGTTACGAACCTTCTGCACCCAGCCTGCGAGTGTCACGCTTTGGCCGACATTCTCAATGCGGAGTTCACCGCATGTGTGTGATCTGTACATAGTACTATAATTTTAGATAGTTTTTAGTTCCAATCTTTTTATATATCTTTGCAACTCACAAAGGTAATAATTTTTCAACTAACATTATCAGTCAATGGTAGATTTTTTCAGCGTCGAGGCTAATAGCGATGAAAAATTTATGCGCATGGCACTAAATGAGGCCCACATCGCGTTAGATAAGCAGGAGATACCCATAGGCGCCATCGTCGTAGCGGGTGGCAGGGTGATAGGCCGAGGCCACAACCTCGTCGAGACGCTGAAGGATGCCACAGCACATGCCGAGATGCAGGCGATAACGGCGGCGATGTCGACACTCGGCGGTAAGTACCTTGGTGACTGCACCCTATATGTCACTGTTGAGCCTTGCGTGATGTGCGCAGGAGCCATAGCATGGAGCCAAATGGGGCGCGTAGTATATGGTGCGGGCGACCCCAAGCGCGGATACTCGACATACTCCGAGAAGATTATGCACCCTCGAACAGAGGTCGTAGCGGGCGTATTGAAGGAGGAGTGCGAAGCGCTAATGAGCGAGTTTTTTGCATCGCTACGCAAATAAGAGCCGCAAAACGTATTGTATTATTGAAATATATTTGTAAATTTGTGGTTGTTTTGACACAATTTGATTAACAAGTAGAAACTAAAAATAACTAACAAACCTATGAAAAAACTATTTTTGACCGTTGTTGCCATGCTCGGCGCAACAACCTTGTTTGCACAGACTGACATCGTAGCCCTCGTACAGCAGGCTGCTGGTAACGCTAAGGCTGGCAACCTCGAGGAGGCTATCGCACAGTTCGACGAGGTAATCATGAGCTACTACGACATCGAGGAGCCTACTGCAAATGATGATAAGGCGTTTGCTATGGCTCAGAAGTTTATCGTCACATGCCACAATATGCTTGGCGGTCGTGCTTACAACGCCAAGGAGTACGACAAGGCTATCGAGCACTTCCAGGAGGCTGCTAACCTCGCACAGCTCTACGACAACCTCAGCGATATGCACAAGAACCTTCAGTTCGTTGGTAAGTGCTACGAGGCTAAGGGCGCTGAGGACTTCAACAATGGCAACTATGCAGCAGCTATCGAGACCTTCGCTAAGGGTTACGCTGCCGATAAGTTCAACACCAGCATGGCTCTAAACCTCGCTGAGAGCTACTTCCGCAGCAACCTCTACCACGAGGGTATGCAGGTATGTACACAGATCAAGGAGCTCAACCCCGACAAGTTTGCCGACGCTATCGCTACTGCTCAGCAGAAGATGGATATGTACACCAACAACGAGATTGCTAAGTTCCAGGAGGCTAACAACTACGACGGCATCATTGAGATGGCGGCAATGCTCCCAGATGCTGCTATGGGTCAGAAGGTACTCATGCAGGCTTACTACGGCAAGAAGGATTTCAACAAGATGGTTGAGGCATCAGCAGCCGCTATCGAGGCCCAGACTACCGACGAGGGTCGTAGCGACATCTACTACCTCCTTGGCGTAGCTTACAACGAGCTATCGCAGTTCGACAAGGCTATCGGAGCTTTGAATAACGTTACCGCTGGTAACAACGTGGCTAATGCTAAGGCTGTTATCAAGGCTCTCACCGAGAACGCTCAGGCTGAGTAACATACCGAGATATAGAAGCATAATAGGCTGACCGCATTGGTCAGCCTATTATATTTTGTGCGGAGGCTCATCTACTTAGCCTCAACCTTTATCTCAATATTGTCACCACTCCACTGGTCAACCTCATAGCGTCGCTTATGAAGCATCTTACCATCGTGCTCGACACTCACACAGCACTCGAAGGCTGGAGCCTCGCTTATCTTATTGGTCGCAGGAAGTGTATGAGCCACAATATATATATATAAGGTAAGGCTATCACCATCCTGAGTGGTTATCGCAAGAGGTAGCTTACGGCGCGAAATATTGGTTAACGACTCACGAGGAGCGCCAACCTCAGCAACCTTATCGCTATGGCTGATGAACTCGACGCACTCGTCACCCGCAAAGACCTTACCCGTGACGTAGAGATTATAGCGCCAAAACTCCTCGAAGGAGCACGAAAAAGTAATTTTGAAGGGTGCCATAATTATCGCTTTGAAAATCTTTTTACATAAAACTTTGCCACAAAAATAGTAATAATTTGCAGATTTTAGTTTTTTATAGTAAATTTGCAGACTAATTGTGCGGAAATGGAGCAGAATAAGTTGTATTCGATAGCCTACAAAGGGCTTAAGAGTGGTGACTATGAGTTTGATTTTCAGGTAGATGACTCTCTATTCGAGGCATACGACCGTGTGGAAATCAAGGGCGGTAGCTGCCAAGCTCATGTTGCAATGAAGCGTAGCGATACGATGCTCGAGCTAAATGTAACCATCACAGGTGAGGTTATTTGCGAGTGCGACCGCTGCTTGGAGGATTGCCCCATCGCCGTGAATTACGAGGGTGAGTTGGTTGTTAAGTTCTCCGACGAGATTGACGACTACGATGGCGAGGTGATGTGGATATCGCCTTCGGAAGATATGCTCGACCTCACGCAGTATATATACGAGAGCATAGTTCTCTCACTACCCTACCGCCGTGTACACGAGGAGGGTGGCTGCAACCCCGAGATGCTCGCATCATTCCAGCAGATTAGCGAGGAGGAGCTCGAAGCATTAGAGGCTCGCGCCGCAGATGCCGACGTAGTGAGTCTCGACGACCACAACCGCGAGCTTCTCGAAACACTCAAAAAGCAGATGGAGGGGGCAAATGATTAGAGGAGTGATTGATTAGAGGAGAGTAACAAGTAGAGAGTGAGATTGATAGAGGGGAGTGATAATTAGAGTACAGAGTCAAGCTAATGGCTTATCCGTCGGCCTGTTAGCGCGACTAACATGAAACATAAAACTTAAAAATTATATTGTAAGATGGCACATCCAAAACACAAAGTTTCGTCTACACGACGCGACAAGAGAAGAACTCACTACAAGGCAGTAGTTCCTACTGTAGTAACTTGCTCAAACTGCGGTTCAGCAGTACTTTACCACCGCGTATGCCCTGAGTGCGGCTTCTATCGCGGTAAGCTCGCTATCGAGAAGAAGGCAGCTGAGTAGTCTTCACTAATTAAAGAGCACACCGCATAAGTGGTTGTGCTCTTTTTGTTTTTTCATTAACCTAAAACTCAACTCAATGATTAAGATAGGTATCGACGCTATGGGTGGCGACTTCGCCCCTGAGGTGGCTGTGGAGGGTGCTGTGAGAGCGCTTAAGCTCATTGACAAGGATAGCCGCATCGTACTCTTCGGCGACGAAAAGCGCATTAGAGAGTTACTCAAGAAGCATGGCGCATCTGCCGATAGCTTCGATTTGGTGCATACCACCGAGATTATCGAGATGGGCGACCACCCAGCTAAGGCCTTCGTAGCAAAGAAGGACTCAAGCATAACTGTGGGTTTCAAGTACCTCGCAGAGAAGAAGATAGATGGCTTTGCGAGCGCTGGCTCAACAGGTGCTATGATGGTCGGCTCGATGCAGGTAATCAAGCCTATCGAGGGTGTGATACGTCCCGTCTTGGCAACACTCATACCTACAATATCATCGGAGCACGGTATACGTCGTGGCATCCTTATGGATGTAGGCTTGAACGTAGATGCCAAGCCTGAGGTATTGGCACAGTATGGTCTGCTCGGCTCGATATACGCCAAGTCGGTACTTCACCTCGAAAACCCACGCGTAGCTCTGCTCAACATTGGCGAGGAGGAGGGCAAGGGTAACACCCAGGCTAAGGCTACCTATGAGCTGATGAAGGGCTCTAAGGATTACAACTTTGTGGGTAACGTCGAGTCGTCGTACATCTTCACAGGTCGCACCGCCGACGTGGTCGTTGCCGACGCCTTCGTGGGCAACAGCATCCTTAAGATGGCAGAGGCGCTCTACCGCATCAACTTCAAGCTCGGTGGCGGAAAGCCACGATTTAAGAACTTCGTGCGCCCAGTACTCGGTCGCATAGTGCCTAAGCTCTACTGGCAGCAGGACTTCTGGGACGCTATGAACGGAGAGAGCGTTGGCGGCCTTCAGGTGATGGGCGTGAACGCACCCGTGATGATTGGCCACGGCAGCTCCTCGGCACGCGCCATTTGCAGCATGATACTCGCCATGGAGCGCGACATCAAGGGCGACTTCCCATCGCACCTGCGCGAGGCTCTCAAAAACGTGAAGCCCGCAGAGGAGAACAACTAACATATTGAGCATCAGCAATAAAATAGGGGTGTCAGCAATAGCTAACACCCCTATTTATATTATCTTATGCGGATTAATATTGCTCCTTCTCGTTGGGGAAGTCGCGGCTCTTAACATCGTCGACATAGTGACCTACAGCCTCCGAAATTGTCGTGCCGAGGTCGGCATAACGGCGCAAGAAACGGGGCGAAAAGGCCTGCGTAATACCCAACATATCGTGAGCTACGAGCACCTGACCGTCGGTGTCGCCACCAGCACCAATACCGATGGTTGGGATATGTAGCTCCTCCGACACTCGCTTACCGAGCTTTGCGGGTATCTTCTCCAAGACAACAGCGAAGCAGCCAGCCTCCTCGAGCAGATGTGCATCGCGCACAAGCTTCTCTGCCTCAGCCTCATCCTTAGCTCTCACGTTATATGTGCCGAACTTATGTATCGACTGTGGCGTAAGTCCGAGGTGGCCCATAACAGGGATGCCCGCCGAGAGGATACGATTTACAGACTCCAAAATCTCCTCACCACCCTCAAGCTTCACTGCATCGGCCTCGGTCTCCTTCATGATGCGCACCGCCGAGTCGAGAGCCACCTTCGAGTTACCCTGATAGGTACCGAACGGAAGGTCGACAACGACCAACGCTCGCTCCACAGCACGAACAACCGACTTAGCGTGGTAGATCATCATATCCAAGGTTATAGGTAGTGTGGTCTCGAAGCCCGCCATGACGTTAGCTGCCGAGTCACCAACGAGGATAACATCGACACCCGCCTGGTCGACAATCTTTGCCATAGAGTAGTCATACGAGGTGAGCATGGCTATCTTCTCGCCACGCTGCTTCATCTCCGTAAGGCGTAGTGTTGTCACCGCTCTTACTGTGCTTTCAACTGACATATATACTATCAATATTTGGTGTTAGTAATACAAAGATAGTAAAAATTGTTATAAAACAATGCCCCAATTAGCGATATATAGCTAAAATTACACCATGTATTGACACAGCTTGTCAAAAATCATCATCAACTTTGCACCATCAATCAAGTACTTTAAAGATGTGTTTAACCTAAAAACATTAGATTTATGGGCGTAGTATATAAGATGAGTTGTGAGCGTTGTGGCACACGCTTCGACCATGAGGCAGGCGTGGGCTTCTACTGCTCGTGTCCCACATGTGGCGAAGATAACGATGAGAGTGCACCCTTCTTCTGTCCGGTGTGCAACAAGCGCTTCGAGCCAGAGAGTGAAACATTTAGCGACAACCTAATACAGGCAATCGTATGGGACTAACATTAAAAAAAGAGAGCGGAGTATACAATTTTTCGCTAAATTATCGTACCTTTGTTGATGAGTATCGAAAACCCTAAAATATCAATAATATGATTATCGCATTAATTGTTGGTGGTGTGCTTATCATAGCACTTGTTGCCATGTACTTTAGTTACAACAATCGTGAGGTTGCCCTACGCAAGGAGGCGGAGGCACAGCGTGGTAAGATTGAGTCGGTATACGACACTATGTGGAAGACGCTGAAGCAGGAGGCGGGCGTCACGGATGAGTATCGCAAGACCTTCGAGAAGATATATCCTGAGCTTATCGCAGGTCGCTACTCGGGTGGTAACAACGAGCTATTCAAGATGATACAGGAGCAGAACCCAACATTTGACACGCGTCTCTACGACAAGCTGATGCAGTCTATCGAGGTGCAGCGCTCGCTCTTCGCCTCGGCACAGCAGCGCATGCTCGACATCATCCGCGTGCGTGAGACACTGCTCGAGTCGATGCCTTCGAAGTGGTTTATATCGAATAGGAGCGTCATCGAGTACGAGGTGATTACATCGGATGCCACAGCAGAGGTGGTAAAGAGTCGCCGCGAGAACGATATTGAGCTATTCTCATAATCGCTTAGCGTGTATCGCCTACTATACATACTTCCCGTAGCTGCTGCCGCGATAACATACCTTGTCGCAGGCGTTGCCGAGTGGTGGCCACTATACGTCATCGCAGCTATCATAGCAGAACTACCCATCATCTGGGCAATGTACCGCATACGTCGCGACCGAGAGTATCTAAGCGGCTATGCCACAGCCGTATACCACCACGAGGCATGGACCGAGCGCGTAATAGAACATGTTACCTATACCGATTCAAAGGGTAAGACGCACACACGAACGGTCGTCAGGTATGTACATCATCCAGACATATGGTTCTGCACACTAAATACGGGCAAAGAGATTGAGATTGAGTATGAGGGCTACCTCAAAATATGCCAAATGTGGATTACCGAGGAGGAGGAGATAGACCCTCCGCACCCCAACTGCGTATCGGGCGGTGGTGGTCAGATGAAGCCCTTCGACGACAACTACGACCACCTGGTGACGGCTACATACGAGGGGCTATATGTAAACTACGTGCGCGACTCAAACTCGATATTTAGGCACGAGGATATTAGCGACAAGGAGGCGGCACAGCTTGGCCTTATAGAGTACCCGCCCATCACGGAAGAGAGACTCGACGTAGATGCGGTACTCGTCTCGCCACGCCTCAGAGGTGTCGAGATAACACGCTCGATGCAGCGCGCAATACAGCGCATCAACGGCTACTACGGCGCTGAAGCTCAGATACATATCTTCGTGCTTATGTTCGACGCCACGCAGGGTATCGTAGCGGCTATGAAGCAACGCCAATATTGGCACGGCGGCAACAAAAACGAGTTGGTCGTATGTCTCGGCATTGAGCCATCAGCGAGCAGAGACAAGCCTCACGAGGTGGCGTGGTGTAAGGCCTTCTCGTGGTGTGATGCACCACTACTTGACAACGCCACGGAGAGCTGGTTTTTGGAGCATCGCAACCTCGATATCGAGGGCTACGCCGAATGGCTTAGAGGCAACATTAACCTATGGCATCGTAAGTCGTTTAGTGACTTCAAATATATGGGCAAGCAACTATCGCCACGACGCACATTGATGGTGTCGATATTCACACTATTTGTCACAGCCATCATGGTTGTCATAATCCTTGCTGTGACGGTGTGGTAGCAAAAAATACCTATATATATATTGTAAAATAAAAAATTTTAGCTATCTTTGCATCGTAAAAGTGCGAGAGTAAGGGGACGGGAGTCCCCTTATTTCGTAGATATATGTTAAGGGAATAGGATAAAACACAAGAGTATATGATTGATGCTAAGCGAGTTATAGAGATTGCCGAGCGACAGCTCGAGGGTAGCGACATGTTTGTCGTTGAGTGTAAGACCACGCCTATGGGCGAGATTGAGCTACTCATTGATAGCGACAGCGCCGTGATGTTGGAGGATTGCGCCAAGCTAAATCGCGCCATTGAGGCGGAGCTCGACCGCGAAGTGGAGGACTACTCGTTGATGGTGGCATCGGCAGGCATAGGCTCGGAGCTCAAGCTCTTGCGCCAGTACAAGAAGATTATCGGCAGTTCGGTAGAGGTACTGCTCAAGGATGGCATCAAGATCTTAGCAAAGCTCAACAATGCCACCGAAGAGGGTATAGAGCTATCCTACGAGGAGAAGCAGCTCGTAGAGGGTAAGAAGCGCAAGGTGACAGTAGAGGTGACCAAGAGCTACAAATGGGAGGAGATCAAATACACAAAAGAGTATCTCGACTTCAAATAATTAAGTAGTAATCAAAACAAAAACAAAATATAACACTAAAATGAAGTACATTAATCTTATCAGCAACTTTGCTGAGTTCAAAGAGCTTAAGAGCATCGACAACGCAACACTCATCGGAGTGTTGGAGGATGTTTTCCGTCACGCTCTACAGAAGCAGTTCGAAAGCGACGAGAACTTCGATGTTATCATCAACCCTGAGAAGGGCGACCTTGAGATTTGGCGCAACCGCGTAGTAGTGGAGGATGACGCCCTCGAGAATGAGAACACCGAGATATCTCTTTCGGAGGTTAAGGCCATCGACCCATCATACGAGATTGGCGACGAGTATGCCGACCAGATTGACATGACCAAGTTTGGTCGTCGTGCAGTGCTCTCGCTACGCCAGAACCTCGCATCACGTATCCTCGACCTTGAGAAGGCTGCCCTCTTCGAGAAGTACTCGGAGAAGGTGGGCGAGATTATCTCTGGCGAGGTATACCAGGTATGGAAGAAGGAGGTACTCGTACGCGACGACGAGGATAACGACCTCGTACTCCCCAAGATGGAGCAGATTCCTAACGACTTCTACCGCAAGGGCGACACCATCAAGGCTATCGTTAAGTCGGTGGAGATGAACAACAACCAGCCACGTATCATCCTATCGCGTACCGACAACCAGTTCCTCGAGCGTCTCTTCGAGCAGGAGGTCCCTGAGATTTATGATGGTCTTATCACCATCAAGAAGATTGCGCGTATCCCTGGTGAGCGTGCTAAGGTTGCCGTTGAGTCGTATGACGACCGTATCGACCCAGTAGGTGCATGCGTCGGCATGAAGGGCTCACGTATCTACACCATCGTCAAGGAGTTGCGCAACGAGAACATCGACGTCGTTAACTTCACGGCTAACACATCGCTTATGATTCAGCGTTCATTGAACCCAGCAAAGATCTCGACTATCACCATCGACGAGGAGCGCAAGACAGCCTCGGTATACCTCAAGCCTGAGGAGGTATCGCTCGCCATCGGTAAGGGTGGTCTTAACATCCGTCTCTCGAAGATGCTCACAGGCTACGACATCGACGTATACCGCGAGATTGAGGAGGAGGACGTAGCACTTACTGAGTTCGCAGACGAGATCGACGCTTGGATCATCGAGGCGTTGAAGAGCGCAGGCTGCGACACCGCTAAGAGCGTGCTCGAACTATCGGTAGAGGAGATAGCACAGCGTGCCGACCTCGAGATAGAGCAGGCTGAGCAGGTGGTAGCCATCCTTAAGGCAGAGTTTGAGGAGTAGTTGATAACGATTAAAGAAAGGATATATTGATGGATAACAATAGAAAAGTTAGGCTTATACAGGTAGCTAAGGAGTTTAAGGTGGGCTTCAACACGCTCGCCGACTTCCTCCAGCGTAAGGGCTTGCAGAGCGACTGCTCACCCTCATCGCCAGTCTCTGCCGAGGTATATGCCGCATTGGAGAAGGAGTTTGGTGGCAACCGACAGTCGGGCAACGAGCGCAACGCTGTGCGTGAGCGCATACAGCAGAAGGCTTCGGTGAGCATCAACACCCCATCGCAGAAGGATAAGGAGGAGGACGAGGAGCTCGTAATCAAGTCGAACGTTATCAGCGTGAAGGATGAGGTGCGTGGCCCAAAGATCCTCGGTAAGATAGACCTCGGTGGCAAGAAGGAGGAGGCACCTAAGGCCGCTGAGCCTAAGGTGGAGGCTCCAAAGGTCGAGGCACCTAAGGTTGTAGAGCCTGAGCAGCCCAAGCGCGAGGAGCCTAAGGTGGAGGCACCTAAGGTTGTTGCAGAGCCTAAGGTGGAGGCACCTAAGGTCGAGGAGCCAGCACAGCCTAAGCGCGACTCGGTATACCGTCCTGAGGTGTCGCAGCTCGATGGCCCAAAGATTTTGGGTACCATGGATGTATCAAACATGGTTCCTGGTGGCAAGCACAAGCGTAAGCGTCTCGAGAAGGAGAAGGTGAACGTAGCCAAGGAGGGTAAGAACAACCCTAAGAACGAGAAGGGCGGCAACAAGGGTGGCAACCAGCAGCCACAGCAGCATGGTGGCAACCAGCAGCAGGCACAGCAGCAGGCTGGCAAGAAGAAGAACAAGCAGAAGCCTCAGCCAAAGCCTGTGGTACGCCCAGAGGTGTCGGATGAGGATGTACAGAAGCAGATAAAGGATACGTTGGCACGCCTCACGGCTAAGGGTACTAAGTCGAAGGGTGCTAAGTATCGTAAGGAGAAGCGCGAGGAGGTTCGTGAGCGCATGAACGAGGAGATGGAGCGCGAGGAGATGGAGCGCAGCGTGCTCAAGGTTACGGAGTTCGTGACCGTGAGTGAGCTCGCCACCATGATGAACGTGTCGCCAATGGAGGTTATCTCGGCATGTATGAACCTCGGCCTTATGGTATCTATCAACCAGCGTCTCGACGCTGAGGCATTGGTGGTTGTTGCCGAGGAGTTCGGCTTCAAGGTGGAGTTCGTATCGGTGGAGATTCAGGAGGCTATCGAGACCGACGCCGATAGCGACGAAGACCTCGTGCCACGTCCACCTATCGTTACCGTAATGGGTCACGTAGACCACGGTAAGACGTCGCTGCTCGATAACATACGTAAGACAAATGTTACGGCAGGCGAGGCTGGTGGTATCACCCAGCACATCGGTGCATATTCAGTAGAGCTCAACGGCCAGAAGATTACATTCCTTGACACCCCTGGTCACGAGGCCTTTACGGCGATGCGTGCCCGTGGTGCTAAGATGACCGACGTGGCTATCATCATCGTGGCTGCCGACGACAGCGTCATGCCACAGACCGTCGAGGCTATCAACCACGCCTCAGCAGCGGGCGTGCCTATGGTATTCGCCATCAACAAGATGGATAAGCCTCAGGCTAATGCCGACCATATCCGCGAGCAGCTATCACAGATGAACTACCTCGTAGAGGACTGGGGCGGTAAGTACCAGTGTCAGGAGGTGTCGGCAAAGAAGGGCATGAACCTCGACAAGCTCCTCGAGAAGGTGCTCCTTGAGGCTGAGATGCTCGAGCTTAAGGCTAACCCCGACCGTAAGGCATCGGGAGCCGTTATCGAGTCGATGTTGGACAAGGGTCGTGGCTATGTAGCGACAATCATGGTGCAGAACGGTACGTTGCGCGTAGGTGATGTACTCCTCTCGGGCACATACACTGGCCGTGTAAAGGCTATGTTCGACGAGAATGGCCGCAAGGTTACCGAGGCAGGCCCATCGACACCAGTACAGGTGCTCGGTCTTAACGGTGCGCCCCAGGCGGGTGATACCTTCAACGTCATGGAGGATGACCGCTCGGCACGCGAGATTGCCAACAAGCGTGAGCAGTTGCAGCGCATGCAGGGCATCATGACACAGAAGCACGTGACACTCGACGAGATTGGTCGTCGTATCGCCATAGGCTCGTTCAAGGAGCTTAACATCATCGTCAAGGGTGATGTGGATGGCTCGGTGGAGGCTATGACAGGCTCGCTCATCAAGCTCTCGAAGGAGACCGTACAGGTGAACGTTATCCACTCGGCGGTAGGTCAGATATCGGAGTCGGACGTACTGCTTGCAGCGGCATCTAACGCCATCATCGTGGGCTTCCAGGTGCGTCCTTCGGCTGCAGCACGTAAGGCTGCCGAGAAGGAGCAGATCGACATCCGTCTATACTCTATCATCTACGACGCCATCAACGAGATTAAGGATGCTATCGAGGGTATGTTGGAGCCAGTGATGAAGGAGGAGATTGTATGCTCGACGGAGGTTATGGAGACCTTCAAGATATCGAAGGTGGGCACCGTAGCGGGATGTATCGTGCGCGAGGGTAAGATGCAGCGCAACACGCCTATACGTGTCATCCGTGATGGTATCGTTATCTACACTGGTAAGCTCGGCTCGTTGCGCCGCTTCAAGGACGACGTGAAGGAGGTTACCGTAGGTCAGGATTGCGGTCTTAACATCGAGTCGTACAACGATATTAAGATTGGCGATATCATCGAGGGTTACGAGCAGGTAGAGGTAAAGCGCAAGTAGCTTTGTTGGAGCAATGCCCCTATATTGGACTATTTCGGCATCTGCCTTGATTGACAAATCCTCTCATACGCCAAGTATGCTGCGGTTTGTCAATCTGCGAGTAGCTTCAAAATAGCCTCAACATAATGACTTTGCTCGATAGAGGGGGGGGTCTCCACCTCTAAACACTACCATACGATGAAACATGGAAACAAACAGAATTTAACCTAAATAAAGCTTAAAGACATGAACAACATTAAGTTTACAACAGCAGCAGAGGCTGTTAAGTGTATCAAGTCGGGTGACCATATTCACCTTAGCTCAGTGGCATCAGCTCCCCAGTGCCTTATCAAGGCTATGTGCGACCGCGGTCGTAGCGGCGAGCTTAAGGATGTGCATATCCACCACCTCCACACCGAGGGTCCTGCACCTTATGCAGATCCTGAGTTCGAGGGCGTATTCCAGCTCGACTCATTCTTCGTTGGCGGCAACGTACGTAAGGTGACACAGAGCGGCTATGCTGACTATATTCCAATCTTCCTCAGCGAGACACAGAAGCTATACCGCTCAGGCGCCGTTCCTTGTAACGTGGCTATGATTCAGGTATCGCGTCCCGACAAGCACGGCTACGTATCTCTCGGTACCTCGGTAGATGCTACCCTTGCAGCTGTTGAGTGCGCCGACCATGTTATCGCCGTAGTTAACAAGTATGTGCCTCGTTCGTTCGGTGACGCTATGATTCACAGCTCGAAGATTAACTTCTTCGTAGAGGACGACCAGCCACTTGAGGAGGCTCACTTCACAACACCTAACGAGGTGGAGACAAAGATTGGTAACCTCTGCGCAGGCCTTATCGAGGATGGCGCTACCTTGCAGATGGGTATCGGCGCTATTCCTAACGCTGTACTCGCACAGCTCGGAGGCCACAAGAACCTTGGTGTACACACCGAGATGTTTGCCGATGGCGTACTTCCTCTCGTTGAGAAGGGCGTAATCAACGGCGCATTGAAGAACATCGATAAGGGTAAGATGGTATCTACATTCTTGATGGGTTCACAGAAGGTATACGACTTCATCGACGATAACCCAGGCGTATTGATGATGGACGTGGGCTACACCAACGACCCATTCGTAATCGCTAAGAACGACAAGGTGACAGCTATCAACTCTGCTCTTCAGGTAGATATCACAGGTCAGGTATGTGCTGACTCTTTGGGCCGTAAGTTCTACTCAGGCGTAGGTGGTCAGATCGACTTCATCTATGGTGCTTCACTCTCAAAGGGCGGTAAGGCTATCATCGCCATGCCATCAATCACCAACAAGGGTGTATCGAAGATTTCGGACGTCTTGACCGAGGGCGCTGGTGTTGTTACCACACGTAACCACATACACTGGTTCGTAACCGAGAATGGTGCTGTTGACCTCTACGGCAAGAGCCTTCAGGAGCGTGCTCGCCTTATCATCTCTGTTGCTCACCCATCAGCACAGGAGGCATTGGATGAGGCTGCATTCAACCGCTACGGTTCGCACCACCACTATATTAAGGGTTATATGTCAAAGTAATGCTTTGAAAGATAATTTGTTATGGAAAGCCTTCTCTATTGGGAGGGCTTTTCTATTACCCTTAATATAGTGGTGGTAAACCACCATCCATATTTACAATCCCTCTCAATCCCCCTTTAAGTTCGCTTCGCTCCTTTTCGTTGCTTCGGCTCGGCATAACAAGTAAACTTGCTCTGCTCTCGCCTTAATCGCAACGCTGACAAAGGGGGACTTGGTTGCGTTGTCGCTATCACAAGAGGTATATGGCGAAGTAATACTTTGATGTAGGACATTGCATAACTCAAGGCTTTCTCTTCGGAGAAGGCCTTTTTGATTTCGAAACCAAAGAGAATTTAGAGAATTTAAGGAGTTTAGGGAAATCAACTTAATAGCATTAAACTCTCTATATTCCTTAAACTCCCTAATATCCCTATACTCCTTAAACAGCCTATTTCGCCCTTCGCTCTACACGCATACGGTGCATTTTCTCTTTGAAGCCTCCCTCATCAAGAAATTGTTCAGAAAGCGAAGCAAGGAGTTTGTGCAGCAGATAGTCCTCCTGCTTGAGTAGTATGATTGCCATATTGGCGACCGTGTCAAGAGGGCGGGATTTTGCAATGTCTAAAATTGATTGATTGCTACCGTCACTGCCAAGCTTGCGCATTGCAACAAACTTGTCTGAGTCATTACACCATTGCTCATAGCCATTAACACGCAGATAGTCCTCATAATCAGCCAATAGCTCCTTGAAACTTGCTTTGGCAACATTGATAAGTTTGATACCCATCTCGATTGAGGTTTCTATATCTGCATTACCTTCAATAATATTTTGCTTGCCAGAGCGTGCTGCTTGAACCATCTGATCTATTGTTCGGTTGCCACGCTCAAATGCCGAATATGCGAAGTGACAGGTTATGTCGTATATTAGCTCTGCCTTACGATAACATATAAGATTTCTATGATCTCCTTGTGACTTTATTAGAGTTGCTTCTTTCATAGGCCATCCTTTTTTACAAATATACAAAAAAAATAGAGAATGTAGGGAGTTTAGTGAATATAGTGCTAAACTTTAATTTCCTTAACCTCCTTAAATTCATTAAACTATCTATTTCTTTGCTCAATCAAAAACAAATTTCTAAATTTGTTACAAAATTATGGAAACAATGAGAATCGAGGAATTTACAGAAAATGATATTCGTGAGGCTGCAGCTTTGGCATATCCCGTTTGGGGTGTTGGACACGCAGGCGGTGGCAATGGCAAGGAGTTTGGACTACTGATGTGTGAATATATCGTTCGCTATGGTTGGTATGGTGCACCATACGCTTTCAAAGTTGTTGATGATGAGGGCAAGATGGTTGCTTGCATACTTGGTGGCGACCACACCATGGACAATGGCTACAACAAGTGGTTAGACTCGATTATGCCAACCTTCAACGAAGGACAAACGGCAGAGGCAGTTGCACTGCGTGAGTATTTTGGTCGCACCGCTCCAAAGGTATATGAGCATATGACTACGGGCAAGGATATATACTTATCATTCTTTATCTCGGCTATACCGGGTTGCGGCAAGCAGTTGCTGGCGGAGTTGATAAGTCTTGCAAAAAGCAATGGCTACTCTGCAATGTACCTATGGACAGACTCGTCGTGCAATCACGACTACTATGCACACCACCAATTCGAGAGGGTTGCAGCATTCAAATCAGACGAATGGAAAACAGATAGCGATGGTTATCTGACCTACATATATAAGAGGATATTTTAACTTCGTAGTCTACGACTTTTAGTTATACTTTAGAGTACACTATATTAAAAGCTATATGAAGTAAAAATTTGTTACATCATATAATCACAAAGGTCTTCCATACGGAAGGCCTTTGCTGCTTTTAATATTGTGACGATGTCACAAAAAAGGTGACCATCAAGCTCGGTGGTCACCCTAAGTATCATATATATGTTGTGCGTTATTTGCCGTATTTATCACCCCACAGATGGCGCATACGCTCGGCAATCTTCGCCTCCTGCGCGTTCTGCTCGTTAGGCGTATAGAAGCGTGTGCCGATAAGGCTCTCTGGCATAAACTCCTGGCGCACGAAGTTACCCGCGTAGTCGTGGGCATATTTATAGTCGGCACCATAGCCGAGCTTATCCATAAGCTTCGTGGGGGCATTGCGCAGGTGCAAGGGCACAGGGCGGTTGGTAGTGTCGTGCTCGACCATCTGCAAGGCCTTATTGATAGCCATATATGCCGAGTTACTCTTGGGGCTTGTAGCAAGGTATATCGTCGTCTCGGCAAGCGTTATGCGTGCCTCAGGCATGCCTATCTTATGCACCGTATCGAAGCAGGCATTAGCCAAGAGCAGTGCGTTGGGGTTAGCCAGGCCCACATCTTCCGAGGCGAGAATAACAAGGCGGCGCGCTATGAAGCGTGGCTCCTCGCCACCAGCCAGCATACGCGCGAGATAGTAGATAGCAGCATTAGGGTCGCTACCACGCACCGACTTAATAAAGGCCGAGATAACGTCATAGTGTTGCTCGCCCGACTTATCGTAAAGCGCGATATTCTGTTGTAGGCACTCGGTGACACGCTCATCGTCGATGATGATATCGCCCTCCGAGGCGCTCATAATAATATCGAGGATATTCAACAGTTTACGGGCATCGCCACCCGAGAAGCGGAATAAAGCCTCCGTCTCGCGCACCTCGATATTGCGCTTGCGAAGCTCCTCATCGGTGGTCAGCGCCCTATCGAGGAGCGTCTGAAGCTCGCCATCCTCCATAGGCTTGAGCACATATACCTGGCAACGACTCAAGAGTGGCGAGATAACCTCGAACGAGGGGTTCTCGGTGGTAGCACCTATAAGCGTCACTATGCCCTGCTCCACAGCGCCGAGCAACGAGTCCTGCTGCGACTTATTGAAGCGGTGAATCTCGTCGATAAAGAGGAACGCGGGGCGCGCATTGAAGAGGTGTTGGTTCTTTGCCTTCTCGATAACCTCGCGCACATCCTTGACGCCCGACGTAACGGCAGAGAGCGTATAGAAGGGTCTATCCAAGGCGTTAGCGACAATCTTGGCGAGTGTAGTCTTACCCACACCTGGAGGGCCCCACAAGATAAACGAGGGTACGCTTCCGGTAGCTATAAACTTACGGAAGACTCCATTATCACCCACGAGGTGTTTCTGTCCTATGTAGTCGTCGAGGCTCTGAGGACGCAGGCGCTCGGCCAATGGTTGATGTGCCACCCTACCTATAAATCAGTAATGAGGAGTTAGCAATTAGTGCTTAATGTCGCCAAGCTTATTTGGCTCGTGCTTATACTTGAAGAGCACCCAGAAGGCGAGAGCCACAACAAGGGCATAGCCAGCAAAGATAAGCCATGTGGTCTCCCAGCCTGCATCGCCATACTCAGGGCGTGACACGAGGTAGTCACCAACCCATACGCAGTGCTTATCGACAATCTTACCTGCGATATATGTACCCACCGAGGCACCGATACCATTTGTCATAAGCATAAACAGGCCCTGTGCGCTACCCTGCATGCTCTTGGGGGTCTCCTGCTGCACGAACATCGCACCCGACACGTTGAAGAAGTCGAAGGCAACGCCATATACCAAGCATGAGGCGATGAGAGCTATGACACCCAATGTGGTCTCCGTGGTACCCACACCGAAGAAGCCGAAGCGCAATACCCACGCAAACATGGCGATAAGCATCACCTTCTTAATGCCGTAGCGTAGCAAGAAGAATGAGGTGAGGAGGATGCACAGCGCCTCAGATATCTGCGATAGCGACACGAGCATCACCGAGTTATTAGCAAACCAACTGTCTGAAACGGCTGCGAAGCTATTGATATATGGTGTAGCATAGCCATTGGTGATCTGCAACGACACGCCAAGCAACATCGAGAAGATGAAGAACATCGCCATCTTACGCTCCTTGAAGAGCACGAAGGCGTCGAGGCCGAGGCGCTGCGCCCAGCTCTTCTTAACCTCCAAATTGGCAGCGTCGATAGGACAGGCAGGGAGCGTGAAGCTATAAAGGCCGAGAAGCACGCCCAAAGCACCACTCATCACAAGCTGCATATATGTATGCTGCGCAGGTGCCGACAGGCCGAAAGAGAGGCTGTTGACAACCCACATGGAGGCGATGAAGCCCACAGTGCCGAGGGTACGGATTGGAGGGAAGCTCTTAACAAAGTCGTAGCCACCACGTGTGAGCGTACCAAAGGCCACAGTATTAGAGAGCGCTATGGTAGGCATATAGAAGGCAACACTAAGTACATAAGGCACGAAGACTGGCCATATATTAGCCGTATAGTCAGGGTTGGCGGCATTATCTACCGCAAGCTGCGTAGCCTCATAGCCAAAGTAGGCCGCAAGCAACATGAAGCCACCGGCGAGAAGATGCGAGATACCCAACAGACGCTGTGGCTGAACATACTTGTCGGCGATGATACCCATAATCGCAGGCATAAAGATAGATACTACGCCCTGAGCGACATAGAACCATGAGATATACTCTCCAAGACCTACACGACCAAGGAACTGTCCAATACACGTAAGATATGCACCCCATACAGCGAACTGCAGGAAGTTCATAATAATCAATCGAGACTTAATACTATTCATAATCAGAATGTTATTTTGTTTTCATTCGTATATATTGCAAAAACTTTAACAAAGATATGAATTTTTTTTGCAATTTTCTTTGTTATTCAAAAATAAAGTTCTACTTTTGCACCATCAAAAACAAATATTGGGCTATGGTGTAATGGTAACACTACAGATTCTGGTCCTGTCATTCTTGGTTCGAATCCAGGTAGCCCAACTAAAACGACTCTCTTTGAGGGTCGTTTTTTTGTTGAGACTATCCTCATTGGGCAAGTGGGGATAATGGGGATTGTGGGGAGGTTGCTTCTCTAAGTACTCTGTACTCTTTTATCTTTCATCTTTACTCTGTACTCTGTTATCTGTACTCTGTTATCTGTACTCTTCCTATGCGGGTATCGCACGCAGAGATTGCTAATCGAATAAAAAAATCTGCCCGATGCCGAAGCACCGAGCAGAATCGTATTAAGTAGCTTATAGTGGGATTACTTTGTAGGAGCGTCAGAGCCTGGGGTTCTTACCCAAATCTTCTTGCCAGTAAGGTCGAAGTATACATCGTAGGTACCAGAAGCAACCTTACAGTTACCACCACCACGTGTCATCGACTTACCAGTAGCGCTATTTACGGTAACAGTACCACCGCAACCATAATCCTCACCCCATGAGTTGTTTGCTCGAACCTTAAACTCGCCTGTGAGCTTAGCACTCTTAGCTACATACAACCCGATAGTGCCATCCCATACCAATTGAATATCGGGAGCTGACCAATTGTTGTGAGTACCACACAAGCCCCATGATGCGCTTGAGAGGTCGGGGGCTGCGCCATTCTTAGACTGCTCGGTAGCAGTTGCGTAGTCTACACCCTCGTTCATAACATAGATGCGCTTGTTAGCGTTATCGAAGTATACGTCATATACACCAGCGTTGACAATAGAGAAGTTAGAGCCTCCGCTATATGCCTTTGTCCAAATGTTAGCATTGAGGTAGTTGATACCGCCACCAAAGCTGTTGTTCCAATTACCAACCTGCTTAACCTTTATCTCCTTGTAAGCGCCGATTGTCACGCTCTTAGCAACAAAGAGCTCGGCTACGTCGGTAGTGTACATCACCAAATCACCCCATGAGTTGAAGTCACCAGCCAATGCCCAAGTAGATGGCTGAGGCTCACCCTGAACAACCTCTGGCTCTGGGTTCTCCTTATCCTCAACGATGCTTAGAGTAACGCCATTGAGCAACAGATAGTAGTCCTTATCGAGTGTGCCGAGAGCGAAGTCGGCAGTCTGTGATGTGCCATCGTTAATGATGATGCTGAGTGATGCGCCAGTAGCCGAGCGTGGCATGGTCCATACGTAGTATGTATAGCCATTGATAGTCTCGGTCACGGTTGATGTAGCACCTGGCCAACCACCGGTAGGATTAGCACCTGCTGTATCCCATGAGTAGAGGTTAAACTTAGTCCATACATTATTATATGGGTGTACATATATCTTGTACTGAGCAATAGCCAAGTCCTCAGGAGTAGTACCTGGAGTCATTGCGTAGAACTCCTTGGTAGTGTCGTTGAAGTAGAAGTCGTAAGTGCCTGCTGCAAGCTGCATATTCTTACCATCCTGGACAAGCGAGTACATGGTATCCTTCTCGATAGCTACGGCATCAGCAGTAGCGCTGCTTGCAATACCATAGTTCTCAGTCCATGCATCGTTAGCACGCACCTTGAAGCTATCGGTAGCAGCAACAGTTACATTCATCAAAGTGTAGTAGTCACCATCCAATGTCATATCAGTATCTACATCCCAGTTGCCACCAAGGCCAATGATGCCAAGGGTGCGTACAGGTAGCTCGTAGCCATCCTTGTTGCCCCAGATGCCCTTTGCCCAGTCGAGGATATAGTAGTAGTTGTCGGGCTCTACGCCGATGGTCTCATCGGCAGTCTGATTCCATACGTGGAGATTCTCATCTGTTGCGCCCTCCTCATTCCATGCAAACTCAGTAAATGCTGGGTTCATACGGCAGAAGAGCACCTTCTCCATATCTGCTGGCACTGAGCACTCGTAGATACCATCGCCATTATCGTCGGTCATCTTTACATCGGCAAAGCCATCGGTAGAGTTGAAGAAGTGAGCAGAGAACCATGCACCATCAGCCTTCCAACCATCGTTAGGCACAAGGTAAATCTTTGCTGCTGGCTCTGGGTCGGTCAAAGTACCGAGGTTGTATACCTTGCCACTGCAGATATGGTTGATTGTTGTCTCCTTCACCTTTACACCATCAATAGAGTACGACAATGTGGCATCACGCGAATCAAAAGATGGATCAATGCCACACCAGAAAGGAACAAAATTCTCGCCCTTGATGCCTGAGAAGGTAATCTCATTAGCAGAAGTTAAGCCTTCGGTTTCATTATCAAAGGAACGGAAAGATTTGATATTAGTACCCGAATCTGACTGAAGCTCCAACTTCAAGGTAACAGCACCCTCACCCTCATAGGTATAACGTAAGAATGATGTCTGCGATGTAAGCTGAATGGTTGCATCCTGCGTAAACTCTACACCTGTAGTCCACACATAAAGGGCCTTCTTGCCAAGACGAGAATCACGGGGATGCTTACCGCTATCTGAACAGATTCTCACAGTCTGGCCAATAAGAGTTGCTGCTGCGCTATCCTCGCAAGTAAACTTACCAGTGGCGGCATCGGTACATACAAATAGATAGCTGCTGCTATCTGCGAGGTTGGTTACCTCAAGTACATCACCCTCCTCCCAGACGGTTGTCCATCTCTTGTCGCCATCCGAATCGTCGATATAGGCGCGGGTGTCATCGTCGCCAAATGTAGCGTAGAACGATACGCCAGCCTCCTCGACATTGTTATTGCCCTTATCAAGAGACTCCTCTGTCTCTGTACAAGCTGTTGCACCAATGATAACCAGTGCAGCAACCATCATTTTCCATAAGTTTTTCATCTCGATTTTGCTCATTAATAGGTTAAACATTGGATTACCAAATCACATCCTCCTCATCGTAAGATGGTCCATCGAAACCAGCACTTGCGTTGAAGCCATGCTCAACGCTTACCTCGACACTCTCCATTGCGGGAGCCTCGTAAGAGTTTGAGGTCCTTGCCTCGCCCTCAAAGTAGTTTAAGACTTTCATATGCTTTTAGGTTAATTAAGTATTCTGTTTTCACGTGTCACATGGGCACACACAGTATAACAAAGGTAAGAAAAATTACGCAACATAGGCACACTAAAAGGGGCAATTATGACGAGCGGGTCTCTTTTGTGGACGAACGGGAGGTTTTTGCGGATAAAAGCGAAGAGGAGGAGAGAGGGTGCTGCGCTTTGAGGGCGCTGCGCTTTAAGGGCGCAAGCAGAGCTTGCTTGTGAGGGCGGCTCGCTTGAGAGGGCGCTAATGCGCCGCTATCACAACAAATTTGTTGTCAGAAGGGGTTAGGCTTGGTCTATCGCAAAAGAAGAGACCTCGGGATAGTACTCAATGTACAGCCCGAGGACTCTTACTTTTGGGATGGGCCGAGAATGGCCCCTTATCACAACAAATTTACTTTGTGGCGCTCTCCAAACGCTTCATCATAACAAACATGAAGAGTGCTGAGAGCAAGCAGAGCACTACGAATACTGCCCATACTGACCACAATGGAAGACCTGCCCAGAGGAAGCCACCAACTGATACAAGGAAGTTACCGATAGCGGTAGCCACGAACCAGCCACCCATCATCATACCCTTGTACTTTGGAGGTGCCACCTTAGATACGAATGAGATACCCATTGGTGAGAGGAGAAGCTCGGCGAAGGTCAACACAAGGTAGGTCACAATCAACCAATAAGGTGATGTACGTGTCTGCTTCTTAGTATTCTTCTCGATATCGGCGATGGTAGTCTTTGCCTCGATGCTTGCAGCGTTCTCAACATTAGCCTCCTCATAGGTGCTTACTACAACCTGAGCGTTGTATACCTCCATAAATATTGGGTTAGTCTTCTCGTTGAGCTTACCCATGAAGTCTCTAATCTTCTTGATATTCTCGCCCTTGGTCTTCTCAGCATCCTCCTTAGACTGGAGCAACGACTGTACCATCTTATCGTCGACCTCCTTCTTGCCATCCTTAGCCTCAGCATCGGCAACGTAGAGGAGATACTTGTCACCATCCTTCTCAACGGTAAGACCGTAGTCGCTTGTGGTCTCAGCCAATGCCTTACCCTTATCTACGGCAATTGCACGCTGCTGCTCATCTGGAGTGTTAAGACCAGTAGAGCCGAACGCCATGATTACGAAGCCGATAGCTGCTACCAACATACCGTAAGCAATCTTACGTGGTGCTGATGGCTCCTTGCCCTTGCGAGCGAGTGAACCGAAGATAGCCATCGATACTGGGGTGAGGGCTACAACGTAGAATGGGTTGAACTGCTGGAAGATAGGTGCGTCAACAGCAGTAGTTGCATCGCCTGAGCCCATAGCTCGGTATACGAGGAATGCAAGGATTGCTGAAGAGATGATACCTGAAGTCAGCTTAGCCTTTGAGCTCTCGCTCTGGAAGATGTTGAACGCAGCGTATACAGCAACGATGATGAGTGCGAGGTTCCATACGTCGAACAACATAGTGTCGAAGCCTGTTGCAGAGGTCTCGGTGAACTCATCAGCGAAGAATGTAAGGGTCAAGCCGTTCTGGTGGAACGCCATCCAGAAGAAGATAACAACAGCGAATACGAGGCACAAAGCGATGATACGCTGCTTGGTCTCGGCAGGAGTGAGGTTATCCTCAACCTTAGCTGCGGTGTTAGTTGCGCCCTTCTTGCCACCCTCAACATGACGGAAGGTGTAGCGGAAGGCGTAGTAGATAGCGATTGAGAGAATCAACGCTGCACAAGCTACCATGAATGAGAAGTGGTAGGCGTCGTTAGACGAGAAGCCAAGCTCGTTCATAGCGTAGTTCTTCATACCGAGGGCTGTGGTAGGTGCGAACAACGAACCTACGTTGATAGCCATGTAGAAGAGCGAGAAGCCTGAGTCGCGCTTATCGGCATACTTGGGGTCGTCATAGAGGTTACCAACCATAACCTGAAGGTTACCCTTGAAAAGACCTGTACCCACTGAGATAAGCACCAATGCTGCCATCATCGCCATCATCGCGATAAGGTCGCCACCAAGAGGGAACGAGAGCAGCAGGTAACCAGCAAACATAACTGAGATACCGATAGTTACCATACGGCCGAAGCCAAACTTATCGGCCATGATACCACCTACCAATGGCATGAAGTATACCAAGCCAAGGAAGGTTGAGTAGATGAAGCCTGCAGTACCTGCCTCCAAGCCGAAGTTCTCGCGCAAGAAGAGGGCGAAGACTGCCAACATCGTGTAGTAACCAAAGCGCTCACCTGTATTGGCAAGGGCCAAGGCATAGAGTCCTTTTGGATGTCCTTTGAACATAAAAATTTAGTTTTTTAAAGTAATTATTATAGTTTGTTATTTAATTAACATTATACATTGGGCAAATATACGAATAATTTTTGTATCTTTGCTACAAATCAAGCCAAAAAAAGAATGGATAAGCAAAATAAAAGACTCGAAATGGTGGCTGCCGACGAGTGGTTGCTACCCGTGGAGGAGGAGATAAATCGTCGCTATGCGATGTATGTCAGCCATTTAGACAACATCGAGCAGGCGGCAGGCTCTATTGTCGACTATGCCAATGGCCATCGTTACTTTGGCTGGCAGCGCGACGAGGTGATGAAGGGTTGGTGGTTTAGGGAGTGGCTCCCTGAGGCGAAGGATGTATACATCTTCGGCGACTTCAACCACTGGCAGCGCACAGAGCTACGCTTGCAGCGTAACCGCGAGGGTGTATGGAGCATCTTTCTGCCCGATGCGATGTATGCCGAGAGGCTGACAGACGGCTCGCTATACAAGATACACGTGCATGGTGATAATGGCTGGCGCGACCGCATACCCGCCTACGCCAAGCGCGTGGTGCAGGATGACGCAACCAAGAACTTCACTGCGCAGTTTATCGTCGAGCACCCCTACGACTGGAAGCACGATGACTTCCGCGCACCCAAGGTGGGTGAGTTGCTCATATACGAGGCGCACGTAGGCATGGCTGTGGAGCGCGAGGGTGTGGGCACCTATGTAGAGTTCCGCGACGAGGTGTTGCCACGCATCAAGGAGTTAGGCTACAACGCTGTGCAGCTTATGGCCATAGCGGAGCACCCCTACTATGGCTCCTTTGGCTACCACGTATCGAGCCTCTTTGCGCCATCGTCACGCTTCGGCACCCCCGACGAGCTACGCTCACTCATAGACCGTGCCCACGAGTTGGGCATTGCCGTAATCATGGACCTTGTGCATGCACACTATGTCAAGAACTTCGACGAGGGCATAAACGAGCTTGATGGCTCGAAGCACCACTACTCGAAGGAGGGCGGTGCGGGCTATCAGCAGTACTGGGACTCGATGGTCTTCGACTACGGCAAGCGCGAGGTGGAGCACTTCCTTCTATCCAACGTTAAATACTGGCTCGACGAGTATCACTTTGATGGCTACCGCTTTGATGGTGTGACGTCGATGCTCTACCACCACCACGGATATGTCGACTTCGACTGCCGCGAGCGCTTCTTTGACGAGGGCGTAAACCGCGACGCGATAGTATACCTGACGCTTGCCAACAAGCTTATCCACGACCTACGCCCCGACGCCATAACCATCGCCGAGGATGTGAGCGGCATGCCTGGCACCTGCGTAAAGCCTGAGGAGGGGGGCATGGGCTTCGACTATCGTCTCGGCATGGCAATCCCCGACTACTGGATAAAGCTCCTCAAGGAGCAGAGCGACGAGGAGTGGAACATATGGGAGATGTGGTCGGTGATGACAAACCGTCTGCCCTCGGTGCGTACCGTGGCCTATGCCGAGTCGCACGACCAGGCACTCGTGGGCGACAAGACGATAGCTTTCCGACTGATGGACAAGGAGATGTACTTCTCGATGGACAGAGCCTCGGAGAACATCATCATAGACCGCGGCATGGCGCTACACAAGATGATACGACTGATGACCATAACGACAGGTGGCGAGGCATATCTCAACTTTATGGGTAACGAGTTTGGCCACCCCGAGTGGATAGACTTCCCACGCGAGGGCAACGGCTGGTCGTATAAGCATGCGCGACGTCAGTGGTCGCTGGCCGAGAACGGCTTCCTCAGATACTCCTATCTCAACGCCTTCGACAAGGCTATGATTGAGGTAGTTAAGGAGTATGGCGTGCTGGGCGACGGCTACCCCTACAACCATATGATGGACGAGCATAACAAGACGATGGTATACTCCCACACGGGGCTTCTCTTCGTGCTCAACTGGCACCCTACGGCATCCATCCCCGACTACGAGCTATGTGTGCCCTGGCCGGGTAAGTACACGGTGTTGTTGTCGTCGGACGAGAGGCGCTTTGGTGGCCACGAGCGTGCCGACATCACCTCGGAGCACTTCACAACGACGCACAAGAGGGAGGATGGCACAGAATATTACACCATCAACATATATAATACGTCGCGAACTGCGTTAATACTGAGACGAGAATAGAGAGAGAAGAGACGAGAGAGACGAGAGAGACAAGAGGAGTGAGAAGAGAGGAGAGAGGAGAGAGGAGAGGTAAGCAAACTCGGCTTGCGCCCTCAAAGCGAAGCGCCCTCAAAGCGTAGCGCCCTCAAAGCGAAGCGCCCTCAAAGCGTAGCGCCCTCGAAGCGAAGCGCCCTTAAAGCGAAGCGCCCTCGAAGCGAAGCGCCCTCGAAGCAAAGCGCCCTCGAAGCAAAGCGCCCTCGAAGCGAAGCGCCCTCGCATCGCCAATTGCTAACAACTAAATTTAAAAGATAGATGAATCGTAGCAGATTATACACAATTACAGCCCTTGCCGTAGCGTCACTCTGCATGGCGGCATGTGGCACCACAGAGACAGCCAAGAACGAGGCGACAACCCCTGAGAGCCCCTACGACGGCCCCGAGGTGGTGGAGTCCATGGAGCCTATCATAGGCAACCCCTACAACGCCGACCACATGGTGATATCCAAGGCGTCGCTGACACTCAAGCTCTACGACGACAGCAACCGCCTGATATGTAGCTTCCCCGTGGCGGCGGGCATGGAGTATGGCAACAAGCAGACCATAGGCGACCGCAAGACCCCCGAGGGTGAGTTCAAGGTGGGCATCGTGCAGGAAGCATCGGAGTGGCTCGATGGCGAGTTTGGCGACTACCTAATACGTATCGACGTGCCCGACATCTCGAGCTTCGGCATCTGCGGCACCAAGGATGAGTCGCGTGTGGGCAAGCGCTCGTCGGCAGGTAATATCCTTATGCGCCGTGGCGACCTCGACAGCCTGCGTACCATGATGCACAGCGATATAGCCGTGACCATCACCCCCGCAAACAAGGACCTACGCGCCGACGGCAAGGTCATCGAGAGTGATATTGTGGAGCAGACACCAGCAGAGGAGGTCAAGGCCGAGGTGAAGAGCGATGCCAAGACGACGACGACGAAGCCTGTGGAGGCGACGACAGACGGCAATGGCGATGTATGGCATACAATCACTAAGGGCGAGTATATCAGCACCATAGCCTCGCAGTATGGCATCAGCATATCTGACATCAAGCGCCTCAACCCGGGCATCAACGTCGACCGCATACGCGAGGGTCAGCGCATAAGGGTATATGGTGCCGAGGTGGCGTCGACGACGACAACACGCACCGAGACCCCCAAGAGCCCCGCGGCAGGCGAGGTGTGGCACACGGTGAAGCAGGGCGAGTACCTCAGCGTCATCGCGGGCAACTACAACACCACAGTAGCGGCCATCAAGCGCCTCAACCCCGACATCAACGTCGACCGCATACGCGAGGGCCAGCAGATAAGGGTGAAGTAGAACGGAGAGAGTAGAGAGTTTAGGGAATATAGGGAATATAGGGAATATGGGGAATATGGGGAAGGTTCCCCAAGTCCCCTATACCCCCTAAAACGGGCAATCTTCGTCGTAGTGCGATAGCGGCTTTACGCTCTCGACCTCGACATCCAAGCCCGAAGAGTTGAAGATATCTAAGACCCTCTTAAAACTCGGCGGTAACTCGCGCTCCTCTTTCGGGACACGCACATCAGGAGCATCAGCGACATCGGTAGCGGGAGCATCAGTAACATCAGTAACATTAGTAACGCTGGTAACATTAGTAACGTTAGTAACATTAGTAACGCATGGTAACACCCCCGTTACTCGCGTTACTGCGTTACTCGCGTTACTGCGTTACCGCAAAATATAGAAAAAATATTTGTTAAAATACTTGACAAGGGCAATATTTTTTTGTATATTTGCAGTAGCAATAGCGGTTACGTCGCAGCGTATCAATGGCTCTATGATAGTCTACTACGCCACTGATACTCAATAATATAAATATGATATAGCATAGCTATATAGCCGCCACCAAAGGTTAATCTATATATATAACTATATAGTTAGGGGCGGCATATACCGTGGTCAATTTATTGACCACGATATCATTTATATTGATATGTAATTAGCTCTTTGATTGTCATTTAAGAGCTAATTGATGGCGCATAGCGCATACGTTAGTTTCATAGTTCACTCAACGTATGGGGCGTATGACTGAACGACAAAACGAACGATGCGCTGATAGGTGCTCTTTGAGGCGCTACGCTTCGAGGGCGCAAGCTGAGCTTGCTTGGGAGGGCGGAGCATAGCTCCTTAGTAGGGCGCTTCGCTTATCTGTCGGTAACACGAGTAACAAGAGTAACGCAGTAACGCGAGTAACAGGGGTGTTACCAGCGTTACTACTAAGCCAAAAGAGAAGCAAGCTTTGCTTGCGCCCTCGAAGCAAAGCGCCCTCGAAGCAAAGCGCCCTCGCAAGCAAAGCGCCCCCACATTGCTAATTGCAGACTACGTCTGCCATCTTTTTCCCTTCATCTTTGAACTTTCATCTTTTTTTACTACCTTTGCCGCGTTATGCGCATAGACTAAGGTATAACACCGCGCAAGATGATTGAAAAGCTCGCTAAACAGACCGCAATATATGGCATAAGCACGATAGTGGTGCGCCTGCTCAACTACCTGTTGACGCCCTACTACACGCGCATCTTCGACGAGGCCACCTACGGCATCGTCACCGACATATATGCCCTCATACCCTTCGCCCTCGTGGTGCTATCTATGGGTATGGAGTCGAGCTACTTCCGCTTCACCACACGTGCCGAGGAGCAGGGTGGCGACATCGCCGCGGGCAAGCGCAAGGTCTTTGCCACGACGTGGGGCGTGACGATGCTCACCGCCGCCATCTTCTTCGTTGCCGTATGGCTACTCAGCGCACCTATATCGCGTGCTATGGGTAGCGCCTACGTGGCACACACGGAGTATGTTGTCATCGTCGCCGCCATCGTCATGGTCGACGTGTGGACGATGATACCCTTCTCGCGCCTCAGGGAGCAGGGTCGCGCCATGCGTTTCGTGATGCTCAAGGCGCTCAACATGGTTATCAACGTGGGTTTGGCAGTGGGCTTCGGCATCGCAGGGCTCTACGACAGCGCCTTTGGCGTGGGATGGGTGCTTGTTGCCAACCTCGCGGCGAGTGTCATAACCCTCGTTGCGATACTCCCCACCACACAGCGCATCGCACCTCGCATCGACAGGGCATTGCTACGTCGCATCCTCGTATACTCGTTACCGCTACTCATAAGTGGCGTTGCAGGCACCGCCAACGAGTTTATAGATAGGCAGATGATAAAGTTCCTGACGCCTGGTGGCGAGGCTGTGGCCTTAGCACAGCTCGGCATCTATGGTGCCATTGTCAAGATTGCCGTGATTATGACGCTCTTCACGCAGATGTATCGTCTTGCCGCCGAGCCATTCTTCCTCGCGGGCTTCAAGAAGGAGGAGTTCAAGGAGGCCAATGCCGCCGCGATGAAGTACTTTATCATCGCCTCGTCGCTCATCTTCCTTGTCATAGCCCTCTTCCGCGACCAGTTTGCATACATCGTGGGCGAGGAGTTCCGTGTGGGCATCGACATCCTTCCTTTGGTGCTTGTCGCCAACATCTTAGCTGGCGTATGGCTCAACCTGTCGTTCTGGTACAAGAGGGAGGAGAAGACGAAATATGCGGTCTACATCACCTTCTTAGGCCTCGCTGTGACCATCGGTCTGAGCATCATCATGGTGCCCAAGATGGGCTATCGTGGTGCCGCATGGGTGCGCCTCATCGCCGAGGCGGCGATGGTGGTATGGAGCTACACGCTCTGCCGCAAGCACTACCCCATACCCTACGACCTACGCCGCATGGGTGAGTACGTAGCCCTCACAGCGGTGATATACTTCGCCGCGGAGCATAGCTTCGTGCACCTCGCCACACTGCCACACATGGCACTCAATGTGCTTATGATAGCCGTTGTCGTGGCCTATGCCGTATGGCGCGAGCGTATCGACGTCAGGGGGCTTATTCGTGGAATACTTAAAAAATTAGGCATATGAAATTTGATGAAATAGTTGGACAAGATGAGCTCAAACGCAAGCTCGCAGAGCAGATAGATAGTGGGCGTATCAGCCACGCCCAGCTCTTCACAGGACTCTCGGGCTACGGTACGTTGCAGATGGCCTTCGCCTATATCCAGTACCTCTTCTGCACCAACCGCCACGATGGCGACTCGTGTGGCGAGTGTCCCTCGTGCAGGATGCTTGACTTCTTCTCGCATCCCGACCTACACATGGTCTTCCCCGTGAACAAGCGTGAGAAGAGGAGTGGCGAGGTTGTCACCAGCGACATGTTCCTCGATAAGTGGCGCGACCTATGCCTCAGAAAGGGTGCCCTCTTCACCCCCACACTATGGTACGAGCAGCTCGACCTCGGCAAGAATATGAAGGGCATGATAACGGCCAAGGAGTCGGAGAACATGATAAAGAAGCTCTCGCTGAAGCCCTATGCCTCGTCGTGGAAGGCGATGCTCATATGGCTCCCCGAGACCATGAACCAGGAGGCGGCAAACAAGATACTCAAAATCTTGGAGGAGCCATGGGATAGAACCCTCTTCATCCTCGTCTCGGAGCACCCCGAGTTGCTGCTGCCCACCATCAAGTCGCGCACGCAGGAGGTCGTAGTGCCACCTATCGACTCATCTATATTGGAGGAGCTGGCGCACTTGTGGGATATAGACTACGACACCTCGCGCATCATGGCACGCATATGCAAAGGGTCGCTCATCGAGTTCTCGACACTCATACATGGTGGCTGCGACGAGACACGCTCAGGACTCTTCGAGCTCTTCTGTCGCCTTATGCGCCTCTGCTATGCCGACAAGCATATGGAGCTTATGGGGTGGGCCGACGACGTGGCACTCCTCTCACGCGAGGGGCAAGTTAACTTCCTCAAAAATACAGCACGCCTGCTCCGCGAGAGCTACATGAAGCATATAGGCATGGATGCCATCACCTACCTGTGGGGCGAGGAGGATGAGTTCTGCACGAAGTTCGCACCATATATCGACAATACGAATATCGAGCCTCTTGTTGCCGAGTGCGAGAGGGCCATTGCCGAGATTGACCAGTACTGCATAACACGCGTACTCTTCTCGCACTTCGCCCTCAACGTCAGCAAGCTGATACGCAAGCCTCAGACACCACAGGGGACCATAAGTACCAAGGTAAGTAGCTAAGAGAGACTATGCCAAGCGTCATCCTTCTGTTAGGCTCTAACGACACGAGCGCCGAAGCCATCCTCAGGAGTGCCATAGCCATCATAGGCCACTCTGTGGGTGCTGTCGTGCGCACCTCGGCGGAGTATAGCTCAGCGCCCTACGGCTTTACCTCAGAGCATGCCTTTGTCAACCGCGCCGTGGAGATTACCACCGAGCATGATGCCTACGAGGTGCTGCGCCGCATAAACCTTATCGAGGCGCTCTTGGGGCGCGACAGAGAGGAGGAGAGAGGCATACGCGAGGCGCGTGGCGAGAGATACGCCTCACGACCCATAGACATCGACATCGTCTACTATGGCGATGAGAGCTACGACGACGATAGGCTGACCATACCCTACCACTACCTCGACGAGCGAGAGTATGCCCTGCGCCCCGTGGCCGAGATTGCCGCCGAGCGCCGACACCCCGCCCTCAGACATACGCCCATAGAGATGCTGAATAGGCTGATAACAAATAAAGACTAATACGCTGACAATGAACCGCATAACAAAGATAATAGTACTACTCCTCGCAACCGCGATATGTGCAGGCTGCTTCAAGAAGGAGGTGCAGGGCACCGTACTCGAGATTGCCGTCTACTCGAAGCAGAGTGCCGACGAGGACCCCCAGCACGCCACATCGGAGCTTGTCGCCTACGCCTTCTACACCAAGAAGGGCGAGAAGTGGAAGGTTGAGACGTGGGAGGATGCCCTCGCTATGCGAATTACCAACGTCAACAACCCCTCGGAGGTGCGCAGCGACCCCGATGTCATAGGCACGTGGGATGCCGACAATGAGTATCAGCTGACGCTTGACCTTAGGGCTAAGTACACGGCACTGGTTGTTGTGGATAAGGATAACCAGCTATTCGCCTACCGCGACTACGAGACGCCTATGAACTACCCTGTGACGCCCATACAGCTCCACCTCTATAAGAGCTCCAAATCGGGCAAGGCCAACGGCTGGGAGACGGTAAACCCCTTTTATGATGAGAATGAGTAAGAGCGTAATCAGAAATATTTGCAGGCTTTGCCTGCTTGAGATTAAGCGTAGCGCCCTCGCAAGCAAGCAAAACCCCATAATTAGCAATTAGCAGTGAGACAAGAACGAAACATAGCACGACGCATAACGACGGCACTATCATCGCTGATAGTGACACTCTTCGTCGTGGCGATATTCACCAAGTGCGCCTCGACGATGACACCTACGGGTGGCCCTAAGGATACCATCCCGCCAGTGATTGTCTACATGATGCCCGATAACTTCACGACCAACATCGACACGCTTCACCCCCCGAAGATATATGTCGAGTTCGACGAGTATGTCCAAATCAAGGACCTACAAAAGGAGCTATACACCTCGCCAGCGATGAAGAAGCAACCTAAGGTGGTGCGCCGTGGCCGTGGCATCGAGATAACCATCGTCGACACGCTACGCCCCGACATCACCTACGCCATCAACTTCGGCGCTGCCATACGCGACAACAACGAGGGCAACCCGCTGAATGCCATGCGCTATGTCTTCTCTACGGGCGACACCGTCGACTCTATGTACATGTCGGGCTATACCGAGGACTCCTACAAGGCCGACTCCGTTAGCCGCTCGTTCATCTACTTCTTCGCCAAGGACTCTGTCGAGACGCCCCGCGACTGGGACTCTACGATGTTCAAGTACACCCCCCAGGTGATTGCGCGTGCCGAGAACAACGGTATCTTCATCGCGCAGAACCTCAAGCCCATAGAGTACCGTGTCTACGCCTTCCAGGATACGAACAACAACATGACCTATGAGCCATCGGTGGATATGATAGGCTTCCTCGACTCTACCTACAACCCCGCACACATGCCCGACTTCACCATCTGGTATGACTCGTTGCGCCACTACCCCTCGGCAGAGCCACAGCTCTATTTTAGGATGTTCACCGACCGCCGCTTTATGCGCCAGACGATGTCGGCACACGAGCGTCTCGATGCCCACAAGGCTATGCTCTACTTCAGCGCGGAGCATCCTCAGGTGCGCTCGATAGAGTTCGACTCCATCCCTGGCGACAATGTCCTCTACGACCCTCAGGGTGCCGGTCGTGATACCGTAGCGCTATGGTTTAACATGCCTGCGGAGAGCCTCCCCGACACGATACGTGGTCGCATAACATACCTCAAGCATGACTCAGTAGGAAACCTTGTCCCCGTCACCGAGAAGCTACGCCTTGCGTGGAAGTATGTCGAGTCGAAGGAGGAGCGCAAGGAGCGTGAGGAGATGGAGAAGGCGCGAGAGAAGGCCCTGCGCAATGGCGAGGAGTGGGAAGAGCCCGAGAAGGAGAACCCCTTCAAGGCCAACATAGCCTCTTCGGGCGAGGTCAACAAGGATAAGCACGTAGACCTCTCTTTCGACTACCCACTAATCACCTTCGACTCTACGCGCATCACCATGCGCCGCATGGCTGAGGGCGACACCGTGGGCACGGCTGTCAACTTCCACTTCGTGCACGACACGCTCAACTACCGCAAGTACCAGCTACGCGCCAACTGGGAGGCGGGCTACAAATATGAGCTTCTGATACCCTCGGGAGTCTTTGGCAACGTGGCACAGCAGCAGAACGACACCATCAAGGCTACATATACGGCCTCCGACCCCGCTAAGTACGCCATTGTCAACGTCAAGGTGGTTAACACGAAGCCCGATGCACGCTACATCCTCCAACTCACCAACGCCCAGGGCAAGGTGCAGAAGCAGATACTCGACGCCACGGCAGGCAACTACAAATTCGAGTTCGTCTCGCCTGGCGACGTCATGCTCCGTGTGGTGGAGGACCTCAACGGCAATGGCAAGTGGGATACTGGCGACATGGTGCTACGCCGACAGCCCGAGCGCTCCGAGATATACAAAAACGAGGAGGGCGTGGAGACCATCACCACCAAGGAGAATTGGGAGTTCGACATCGAAGTAGCCATGGATAAGCTCTTCGCGCCAATCACCATGGAGAGTGTCGTGAAGATGCTCAACGACCGCGAGGATGAGCGCCTCAAGAAGGTGGCTAAGGAGCTTGAGGAGAAGCGCAAGAAGGAGCAACAGCAGGGTCATAGCCATGGTCAAGGCTCATCAGGCATGGGTCTTGGTGGCATGGGCGGTGGCCTCGGCGGCTTAGGAGGCGGCATGGGTGGCGGCCTACGCAGTGGCACCTCATCAGGCATGGGAGGCATGGGAGGCGTAGGCGGTAACACGCTACGCCGATAGCATATAACGAATGAAGCAATGAAACAACTACGCATACATATCATGGCACTCGTTGCCATCATCACCACGCTGACACTCTCTGCGGAGCGTGCCTCAGCACAGCATACCCTCACGCTAAGTGGCGGTACGGGAGTCTCCTTCGCACGCTTCTACCCTGCCGAGGAGACGAAGCTACAGTGGGGCTCCGAGAACTTCGGCCTCTCGTGGCGCTATTATAGCGATAAGCCCCGTTTCGTGGGTGCTGTGGGTATCGACCTCGAGTACCTCGAGCGCGGCTTCAACCTCGGCTACACCTACACCTCAGAGTGGAAGGGCGAGGGTGAGGACAGACACGAGATACGCCACTACCAGTACTACTCGCGCAAGGTAAACACGCTGATGCTACCCCTCGTATGGCAACCCCACGTCTACGTTGCTAAGAACCGCCTACGCATATACATCGAGGCGGCATTCGTGCTCTCGTACAACATATCGTCGAGCTATAGCTACCAGAACGACCGCTACCCTGCGGGCAAGTATGAGTGGAAGGTGCCCCGCGACAACCGCTTTGGCTACGGCCTGGCAGGAGGCTTGGGCTTCAACGTGCTCCTCGGCCAGGTGGAGATAGGCCTCAGGGCACGCTACAACTTCGGCTACTCCGACATCCTCAAGAACCGTAATAAGTACTACTCGAACTCTACGGATGGCCGCGAGAACCCATTCTACTACTCACCGCTACGCTCACCGCTGGACAATGTGAACGTACTATTCACCGTGGGCTGGCGCTTCAACAAGCGAGGCTTTGATGAGTGGTTCGTCGAGCGCCCCAAGAGGGAGAAGAAGCTCGGTAGCTTCAATTATAGCGGCGCTATCAACAACCCCGCAGGTGGCAGGGGCAGCAGTGGCACAACACAACGACGATAACATAGACAACACCAAGAAAGACAAAAAACAACATAATATGGACTCAACAAGACAGCAGAAGATATCGCGACAGATACAGCGCGATATCGCCGAGATACTCCAGAAGGAGCTCGCCGACACCCTTCGTGGCACCCTTGTGACGGTGACTACGGTACGCGTATCGCCCGACTTGGCATACGCGAAGCTATATATCAGCGTCTTCCCGTTCGAGCGTAGCAACGCCACCCTCGACATCATCAAGGAGAAGAGCTGGTACGTACGTAAGCTCCTCGGCCAGCGCATCCGCAACCAGCTCAAGATTGTCCCCGAGTTGGAGTGGTTCATCGACGACTCGTTGGAGTATATCGAGAATATCGACAACCTCCTCAATAAGTAGTCGCAACACTCTGCAACGCAAACGTTAGGAGCTATGCTGTGGTTTAACTTTGCCCGCCGCTATATGTTCTCACCGAAGTCACACTCGGTGATAAACATTATTGCTATGGTTAGCGTCATCGCCGTAGCAGTGCCCACGGCAGCCACAGTCATACTCCTCGCCATGTTCGGCGGCTTGGATGAGACCATACACAAGATATACTCATCCTCGGATGCCGACATGGAGATTACCTCGCTCAAGGGGCACACCTTCGAGCGGTCGGCAGTAGATGTCGATGCCATCGCCAATATCGAGGGTGTCGAGGGCTACACCACATACCTCGAACAGAGCATCATGATAGCCCACGGCGAGCAACGCACACCCGTAACGCTACGTGGCGTTGACGGCAACTACTTCGATGTCCTCACCCTCGGCGACCATATCGTCATGGGTAACATCGAGAGCCTCGCATCGGGCGATATCATCATGGGTGGCACCATCGCCGCAACCTTAGGCCTCTACAACGGCATAGGTGCCGAGGTGGAGCTATACGCCATGAACCGCAAGCAGCTCTCGACGATGCTCCCCACAAGTGGCGTGTCACGCGACAAGAGTCGCTTAGGCGCTCTCTTCATGGCAAATGCCGAGCTTGACGCCAAGTACGCCATCATGGATTTGAGTTGCGCTCAACAGCTACTCAATCACGAGGGGCGCATAACGAACATCGCCCTACGCCTCGATGACGATGCTGACGTGGAGCGCATACGGCGCGATATACGAGCCATCGTGGGCGACAACTTCGACGTTCGCACACGCGAGGAGATGAACGCCTCGATGAACGAGATTATGGAGCTTGAGAAGTTCGCCATAATATTGATAGGGTGCTTCATAGCCCTTATCGCCGCCTTCTCGATTGTAGGCTCTGTGGTGATGCTCATCACCGAGAAGCGTCGCGACATAGCCACGCTGCACGCGATGGGTGCCAACACAGCTCTTGTACGCCGCATCTTCGTGGGCGAGGGCATGCTTCTGACCCTCTGCGGCACGCTCCTCGGCCTACTTCTTGGCGTGGCATTCAGCCTTATACAGCTGCACTACGGCATAATAAAGATTGAGGGCAACATGGTCATAGAGAGCTACCCTGTGGCCATCAACCCTATGGATATAATCATCGTAGCAATAATCATGGTCGCCACAGGCTGGCTCATATCGGAGCTTTCCGTGCGCGCGACACTCAAACGATACAAGGATAAGAGATGAGACAACTTATAGATAGACTCAAGCGCCTGAGCATCGCTCTCGTAATGTGTAGCATCGTTGTGGGATGTAAGGAGGATAAGGAGATTCCCGAGGAGGACCTCATCAATATCTTCCACGACGCCTTTATCGCTAATGCCTACCTTGCAAAGCAAGGCGCCATACCCAACGACTCGACCATCATCTACGAGCCTATCCTCAAGAAGTATGGATATACCGTCGAGGAGTTCCGCACAGCGCTGGAAGAGCTCTCTGCGCGTAAGAGTGCGCGCGTTAGCGACCTACTCACCAAGGCCAGCGAGCGTCTCGAGGCCGAGGCCGCCATCGAGAAGAAGCGTATCGTCGTGATGGATACCATCGACCACATCGCCAAGAGAGAGTATACCCGCGTGATGTACTACGACTCGCTGATACACGTCAAGCGTATGAGAGATACTACAAAGCTACGAGTATCTATCAAAGACCTCGTGCCTGGCGACTACACCGTATCATTCGAGTACCATATAGACACCCTCGACGAGAACCGTAACTCGCGCGTAGAGCTATATCTACTCAAGAACGACACGATAGAGCTAAAGCGCCATACACAGATGCTTGTGCGATATCGAGAAGCTACGTTCACACGCCTCTTCAACGTCGATACGATGATGAGCGAGCTATATATCAACATGTACTACCACCCCAAGAACGAGACATCCGAGAAGCCCGACGTCAAGATTAAGAACCTCAAGGTTGTACGCGTACTGCCCTTAGCCACATCCGTAGATAGCCTCTACCAGCGAGAGCTACAATTCAGGATGTTCGACGTGGAGGGTGCACGCCGACTTATCATAGACACAATCAGCCCTATCAAGTTCCCAACCATCCCTGTCGACACCCTCAACGGCAACACCGTGGAGCTCTTCCGCATGGACCCTATGGAGTGGTATAGAGTAAGACAACATGAGTAGGAAGATAGCATCACACTACGCCCTTGTCGATGGCCACTTAGAGCGCAACATCGTCGTCGAGGTCGATGACACACGCCGAATTGTAGCCATCGAGCAGCACCCAAATCTCGATAGCTGCGCAAGTGTCGAGTTCTACCCAGGCATCCTCATCCCTGGCATGGTCAATGCCCACTGCCACCTTGAGTTATCCTACCTCAGGGGTGCTATTGCCGAGGGCACAGGCTTCGCGGGCTTCGCACGCGCCATAGGCGCCGTACGCAATAACTACACCACCGAGGAGCGTATCAGCGCCGCCACAAAGGCCGATGCTCAGATGTGGGAGGAGGGCGTAGAGGCGGTTTTGGATATCGCCAACGACGAGCTAATAATGGATGTCAAGTCGCGCTCACATATCGAGTACGTGACACTATTTGAGCTCTTCGGCCTCAACACACACAACATCGACGCGCACCTCGCCATGGCACAACGTCATGCCCGTAGCACCATCACCCCACACTCTACATACTCACTTCAAGACCGCATATTCAAGGATACGTGCAAGGCTAACAACGGCGTGATATCGGTGCATATGTTGGAGTCGGACGACGAGAGCGAACTATACCACCATCGTGGCTCACTCGCCGCATGGTACGAACGCATGGGCTGGGAGTGCGACTTCCTCGACTATGGCACCCCCGCAAAGCGCATCATAGCAAGCATAGAGCCCGATAGAAGGGTCCTCCTTGTCCACGGCTGCAAAGCTACTACGGAGGATATAAGAGTGCTCAACAAGCACTTCGCACACCCCGCAACATGGGTACTATGCCCCGAGTCTAACCGCTTTATCTCGGGTACAACACCCCCCGTCTCGCTCCTACGACAGATGGGCGCACACTTAGCCATCGGTACAGACTCGCTAAGCTCAGCACGCACACTATCAATCGTCGACAACCTGCGACAAATCGCCGACGCTCCACTCGAGGAGCTACTCAGCTGGGCTACCATAGGTGGCGCCAAGGCTCTAAACATGGATGATAGACTCGGCTCTCTGACCCTCGGCAAACGCCCAGGATTGGTCGTTATCAAGGGTGCCGACCTGCACAATATGCGCCTTACGGAGGAGAGCTTCGCGCACCGAATACTTTAAACAAAACCGCCATTTTTGGACTATAACACACATGCGCAGCATCTAACCCTAAAGGCTGTGTTTAGGTCATTATGCCCATAATCGAAGATGAGTGGCACGCTATTAGCATGGTTAAAAACGGGATGTACACAGCCACAACCACGCAAGACATATAGACAAATTTAGTCTGATTTTTCGCCAATAATAAAATACACAAAACTGGGATATAACTATGGTGCTACCCAAATTGTCGAACACCCATCCAAGACTTTGGTCAATGTTTTAGCACAAATAGGCAAATATCCCCCACCGAAATGGGGTAAAAACAATTATATTGTTTTGTCATGTGGTAAGAAATTGTTACCTTTGTACGAAATTTGGGACATCTACACAGCGTGTATTGTTCGGAGGTGGTGCGAAAAGGTGAGTGCGGATGCGTAGTTCACCATCGCATAGGCAAACATGAGAGGTGGCGATAAATATATCGACAACCACTTGCACATTACAAAAAAATGGTGACAACAAAAAAATTGTCGCTTGCAAAAAAGTGTGCCATACTCAAAAGTGCTGCACCTGACTACTGCGTCATCGGGGCTACTTACCCTCGATGGCGAGTGAGGAGAGGATATGCCCATATGCAAACAGATAGAGAATGGAAGGGTTACAATGGTACGCCATACGCACGTTTCACAATAAGGCTACGGTAGTTCGCGCCATAGCGCAGCAGGAGCATGTGGAGTGCTACACCCCTCAGCGCGAAGTCGAGGAGGTTGTGGATGGCGAGGTGCGTCACCAGCGCATCGACATTATGCCGTCGCTACTCTTTCTGCGCACAACACCCCCATTTATTGAACGTCTACGCATGGCCACTAACGACAACATACTCCCCTACTCGGAGCCAGGCACGTCGCGGCTATATGCGATTGCCGACGCTGAGATGGAGCGCTTTCGCTTTGTGGCACGCACGGCAGCCCGCACCTTGGAGTGCGTAGACAACACGACGCTTAGCACCAATGATCGTGTTCGCATCACGGGTGGCATCTTCCGTGGCATGGAGGGTTACATCAAGCGCCTTCACGGCACAAAGCGCTTTGTAGTCAGCATCGAGGGTGTCGCCGCCATCGCAACGACCTACATACCCAGAGAATATATCCAGAGAATAACACATAACCAACCATCAACATGATACAACACATACTGATAGCTCTATTATCAGCGATGCTGGCAGTAATATGGATACACCCTAAATTGGTAAAGATTGCCAACCTAAAAAACATCGTTGACTGTCCAGATGCACGCAAATTACAGCGAACACCTGTTCCAGTACTCGGCGGTGTAGCAGTATTCTTCGGCATGGTGCTTGGCATAGCTCTGACCAGTGGATATACCGATTGTCAGTCGCTGATGACCATCGTTGCCGCAATGATGATTATGCTCTACGTAGGCACTATGGATGATATCATAGGATTATCGGCAAAGTTTCGTTTGATTATCGAGATAGGTGTAGTTGCGCTATTAATATTCACTAACAATATCTTTATCAACAACTTCGATGGCCTTTGGGGCTTCTACCACATCCACTCAGATATTGCCATACCACTGACAATATTTGCAGCCGTCGGCATTATCAACTCGATTAACCTTATAGATGGTGTCAATGGTCTATCGTCGGGCTACTGCATCATGGCAAGTCTGATTTTTGGTACGTTCTTCTATATCGAGGGAAACACACCGATGGTTATCCTCGCGGCAGTATCTATTGGCTCGCTCATTCCATTCTTCATGCACAACGTCTTTGGCAAGACATCCAAGATGTTTATCGGTGATGGTGGCACACTCGTTATGGGTATTGTGATGTCTACATTTGTTGTCAATATCCTATCATCAAACACCACCCTAACGACCATTGACGACAACTTTGGTTTAGTCGCATTCGCATTGGCGGTGATGTCAAATCCCATTATTGACACCATCCGCGTGATGTCGGCACGCATCATGCGAGGCACATCACCCTTCCACCCCGACAAGACGCACCTACACCACATGTTTATCGAGATAGGCTTCTCGCATGCTGGTACTACGGTGATGATAATAACCCTTAACATGGTAGTGATTGCAGCCCACTACCTCACCTGGTATCTTGGGGGCTCAGTAGATATGCAGTTGTACGTTGTCATCGCAACGGGAGCCATCCTCAATGGTGGACTATACTATACGCTACGCCACGTTAGTGACAATAACATCGTTAAACGTATATTCAAGGCCGTTGGCCGCGCCACACACTTCGAGCGCAAGGGAGCATTCCTTATTCTACAGAAGTTAAGTGATAAAATTTAAACTTACACCACAAATTAGAATACCGATGAAAATTGCCGTTGCAGGAACAGGATACGTTGGACTAAGCATCGCCACGCTGCTTGCTCAACATAACGATGTGGTAGCCGTAGATGTTGTCGCCGAGAAGGTCGACCTTATCAACCGCCGTATATCACCCATCCAGGATGACTATATAGAGCGCTACTTGGCCGAGAAAGCGCTGTCGCTACGTGCCACGCTCGATACCCGCGAGGCATACGCCGATGCCAATTTTGTTGTTATCGCCGTGCCTACAAACTACGACCCTCAGCGCAACCACTTCGACACGCACCTTATAGAGGATGTTATCGACATCGTGCTGAATGTCAACCCCTCGGCAACGATGGTTATCAAGTCGACAATACCGGTGGGCTACTGCCATAACCTCTACCGCAAATATGCCGAGCGAGGCATCGAGCGCCTCAACCTGCTCTTTGCGCCAGAGTTCCTGCGCGAGAGCCGCGCCTTGGAGGATAACCTCTACCCCTCGCGCATCATCGTGGGCATACCACACAACCTCGAGGGCGAGGAGTTTCGTGAGGAGAACGCAGCAATAGAGCGCATCGCCGATATCGCCCACCTCGATGCTGAGGCTAAGAGCTTCGCAGCGCTACTGCAGCAGGGTGCCATCAAGAAGGATATCCCCGTGCTGTATATGGGCATCAAGGAGGCGGAGGCCGTTAAGCTCTTCGCTAACACCTACTTGGCACTTCGCGTGAGCTACTTCAACGAGCTCGACACCTATGCCGAGATGAAGGGCCTCGACTCGCGTGCGATTATCGAGGGCGTGGGCCTCGACCCCCGTATCGGCACCCACTATAATAATCCCTCGTTTGGCTACGGTGGCTACTGCCTGCCTAAGGACACGAAGCAGCTGCTGGCGAACTACGAGGCTGTGCCCCAGAATATGATGACCGCCATTGTCGAGAGCAACCGCACGCGCAAGGACTATATCGCCGACCAGGTTCTGCGCAAGGCGGGCTACTATACGGGCTCAAGCATGTGGGATGCTACGAAGGAGCGGGAGGTTGTCGTGGGCGTCTACCGACTTACGATGAAGGCGGGGTCGGATAACTTCCGCCAGTCGTCGATACAGGGAGTGATGAAACGCATCAAGGCCAAGGGTGCTAAGGTCATCATCTACGAGCCCACATTGGAGGATGGCACGATGTTCTTCGGCTCGGAGGTTGTCAACGACCTCGAGCGCTTCAAGAGAGCGAGCGACATCATCCTCTCAAACCGCTACCACTCTGACCTTCGCGACGTCGAGACCAAGCTATACACCAGAGACCTATTTAGAAGAGATTAGATAATTTACCTAATATATGTCAAGCGCAGTAACCATAATGTCTCGCCTTAAGCAGAGTCAACTATTTAAGGACTCATTTTGGGCTCTTGTCGGTAGTGCTATCGGCAAGGGACTATCTCTTATTGCAGGCATTGTAGTCGCTCGTCTTTTGGGTAGCGAGGCATACGGAGAATATGGAACTATTAAAAACACTCTACTAATGATAGCCATATTCTCGTCTATGGGGTTAGGGTATTCTGCAACAAAATTTATTGCTGAGAATTTAAGTGCGAATAACTTGCAACGCATAATTCAAACCCACCGTATTGCAACCAGAATAACCTTGGTCGTAAGTGGTGTTATATCTATTCTTGTTTTAGTTGCCTCCAATATAATTGCAATATGGCTTGAAGCCCCTCACTTATCTCCCGCATTGCGAATCTCTGCTATAGCGGTAATATTCAATGCTCTAAACACAACTCAAACGGGAGAGCTTGCAGGATTTGGGGCCTATCGCAAATTGGCAATAAACAATACCTGGACTGGAATATTCACGTTTATTTCTAGTTTGATTTTAACCTACTATAATGGTTTTTATGGAGCAATTATCGCACTTACCATTTCTCTAATCTTTAATGCTATTCTCAATCAACGAACAATTAGGTCATACTTAAAGCAAATTACGCCACCATGTAACATTGATCGTGTATATAGCAAAGAAATTATTAAATTTTCTTTGCCAATAGCACTACAAGAGAGTTTGTATGCTATTACTAATTGGCTTAGCATATATATTCTTATTAAGTTTGCTAATTATACAGAATTAGGACTCTACTCTGCTGCAATACAATGGATGGCAGTAGTATTGTTTATCCCTGGAGCTTTACGAAATGTAGCATTGTCGCATTTTTCTTCAGTAAATAATGATTGTACGCAAACAGACAAGATTCTCAAAAGGTTAATGTTGGTAAATTTTATCTCGACCTTTGTGCCATTTATTGTAATATGCATTATGTCTGGGTGGATTGAATCTGTTTACGGAGTTAGTTTTAATGGATTGCAAGAAGTTCTTAACATTTGCGTGTTCACTGCTATTATAAGCAGCTTAACTAACGTACTAACTCAAGAGTTTATATCACAAGGGCAGAATTGGTTTCTTTTTATATCTCGCCTCATCAGAGATATCACAATCCTTATTTTACTATGTTGTGCAGTCTCAACTTATAGTGGTGGCGCCCTCTTATGCGCAACCATATCTCTATTTGGACAATCTTTATACCTTTTCCTTTTATTAATAAAATACCATCACATAAGAAATGTTCAACAAAATAGCATACCCTAAGATATTTATTTCCAGCCTACTATTTGTGATACTTGTCTTACAACAAATTGTAGGAATAATGCCTCCACTTAATATTACGTGGTTAGGAATGTATGGTATTATAATTTTTGTATTATATAGCATATCAGAATATAATAGTGTATACAAACCAATGCTATTGTTTTTATGCTATATATCATTCTCATTACTAATTCTATCCCCACCTGAAATATTTAATGTGTGGATGCGACTTGTTCTTTTTGTAATCATTACGATGATTGTATTCCCTATAATATCAAATTATAAATTGGATATTTTTAGATTATATTGTTTAAAGATTATAGTTACCGCATTTATAATACTATCAGTGATATCATTCTTTTGCTTCTTCTTAAACGTCAATTATATGGTATATGAAGCCGAAATGGACTTCTCTGAAAAAGGCGGCTTATTCAGCGGACTAATGACTCATTCAATTATATTAGGTATCATAAGCGGTATCAGCATCTGCACTCTCACATATCTTGCCGTAATGAGAAGTTGGATATTTATATTACTAATAATTCCTTGCTTTGGCTCACTAATGTTTGCGGCATCTAGGGGCGCAATTATAGCAACCTTTATAGGGTGTTTTATCATGCTACTTTACATGTTAAGTAATAATCGCCTTAGGAAGAGAGTTGCTCTCTTTTTCACGTTATCTATTGTAGGCATAATATTATCTTTTACATACACCGATGTTACTCTTGGGGTAGAGGCTAAATTTATAGATAGAGATGAGAAAGGCTTATTATCGTCAAGGGAGGATAAGATAAATCACAGAGTCGAAGAATTTAAAAGTAGCCCTTTAATTGGTATAGGGTTCTCCACAATAGACATCAGCGGTGGAGACGAATTCAATAAAAAAACAGGTGTTATTGAACCGGGATCTTCATGGTACGCAATTCTTTCTATGTGCGGAATCATCGGTTTAATTTTTATTTTGTATATATTTTGGCAAGCACTTAGAAATATTATTCGCTGTAACAATAGCTCCAAGTATCTATATATTTCATTACTTACATTTTTTGTATTATCCATGTATTCTGAAGGATACATATTTGCAGGTGGCAGTTCTCTATGTTTGATTCTATGGTTAACATTAGGATGTTGCCTAACTATTAATAAAATAGATTTTAAGCCATAATATGAAGACTAAGAGACTATATTTAGCATCATTAATTTTCAAACTACTTCCCCTGAGTCGTTGTCATAATTTTAAGGCAAAGCTACTTAGGTGGTGTGGTATTAAAGTTGGTAAAAACGTTGAGATATTTTCAACTGCAAAATTTATTGGCGATGGTGATATCGAGATTGGCGACAATGTATTTATTGGCTGTGATGCGATAATCTCATGTAACAAGGGGTCGCAAATCATCATCGAGGATTATACGATTATTGGCATGAGGGCAATACTGGTTACAGGATTCCATCCTATAACCCCTGATGGGCCCCGAATTATAGGCTACGAGGAGACATGTAGTACTATTAGAATACGTAAAGGTGCAAGTTGTGGCACAAGTACCATTATTCTACCTGGGATAACCATCAATGAGATGGCCCATGTGGCAGCTGGCAGTGTGGTAACTAAGGATGTTGATCCATACATTAGGGTCGCAGGCAACCCCGCACGCCCAATAAAAAACCTCAAGACTAACGAGCGAATCCAAGCATGAAGATTATAATCACAAACCTACCTTCTTTCTACAAGATAAATCTATACAACGCTATAAACAAACGTTGTAAGATACTTGTTATATATACTGGAGATGGGAATGATGGTCGTAATAGCGATTTTTATCATGGGACAATGGCGTTCGACTACATATTTCTGCGCAAGAATAGGCTAACTCGCATCTTCCAACTCATTAAGATTTTGAGGTCATCCAAATATAACGAGATTATCATAGGTGGCTGGGATTCTATTCCAATGTGGGTAAGTGCATTTCTTTCACGGAAACGTAAAAATGCCGTGGTTATTGAATCAAGCTATTTAGAGTCAACCACATCAGGCATTAAGGGTGTTATCAAACGACTATTCATGTCAAGAATATCCAAGGTATATGCCTCCGGAAAATCACAACAAATGGTTGCTTTAAATCTTGGGTTTAAGGGCAAAACGATTATAACAAAGGGCGTAGGTGTATTTAACTACATAGAACAACCTCGATATATACCCAGAAAAGAGGTCAAAAATTTCCTATATGTCGGTAGACTAATTCATGTAAAGAATTTAGAGTACCTAATTGACAAGTTCAATCACCATCCAGAACTAACACTGCGAATTATTGGCTTTGGAGAGCTTGAAGGAGAATTAAAAAAGATGGCAAACACAAATATTGAATTTCTTGGAGCAATAGACAACAACAAGCTACACTCGTACTACCAGGATGCCGATGTATTTGTTCTTCCATCTATATCCGAAGCATGGGGATTAGTGATTGAGGAAGCACTGAATAATGGTACACCCGTTATGGTCAGCGATAGAGTTGGATGTGCTGAGGAGATAATAACCCCCAATAATGGCGTTATCTTCTCTATAAACCCAGACAACTTTGAAGAACGACTTACCGAAATTAGAGATATAACAAGATACAATAGCATGAGAGAGTATATCTCTACACTAAATTTTGAGGTTATTGAGCAGCAACAGGTAGAATGCTACTTATAAAAACGTTTATATGCCAACACTTCTGCAGATTAACTCAACGGCTAACTGGGGCTCAACTGGTAAAATTGCCGAGCAGATAGGAGAGTTAGCTATCGCCAATGGATGGGATAGCTATATCGCCTATGGCAGGCATTGTTGCCAAAGTAAGTCGCGTCTGATTAAAGTTGGCTCAAAGCTAAGCCAAGCATGGCATCTTATGATTGCAAGACTCTTTGACAAGCAAGGGTTAGGATCACGCCATGCTACTAAGAGGTTAATCAAGCAGATCAAAGAGATTAACCCCGACATTATCCATCTGCACAATATCCATGGCTATTACCTTAACTACAAAATTCTTTTTGAGTACCTTAATAGCGTAGACACACCCGTTGTATGGACTCTTCATGACTGCTGGCCGTTCACAGGTCACTGCGCTCATTATATCACACATGGGTGCGATAAGTGGAAATCAAATTGTGATATTTGCAAATATCGCCATGTGTACCCTAAAGCATACTCAAGCAACGCTAGCAATAATTTCAAAGAAAAGAAAGCCCTTTTCTCATCTATAAGTGAGCATCTAACAATAATTGGCGTCTCGAATTGGCTATCAAACGAAACAAGATGTTCATTCCTTTCTATAGCAAATATTCAGACTATTTACAACGGAATAGATCTTAACATTTTCGTAAAACAGCCGACAAGCAACTTCCGCAGGAAACATAATATCGAGGACAAGTTTGTGCTACTTGGAATAGCAAGTGTATGGGATGAGAATAAAGGTCTTAATGACTATATATCTTTAAGCCAACAAATAGACGAGAAGTATGCTATTGTGCTGATTGGCCTTAATAAAAGACAAGTGTCTTCTTTGCCAAGTAATGTAATAGCAGTAGACCGCACGTCTTCCCAAGCCGAGTTGGCAGAAATATATTCAACTGCAGATATCACATTGAGCCTATCAAGACAAGAAACATTCGGACTAACAATTGCAGAGAGCATGGCATCCGGTACTCCTGCAATTGCATATAAAACGACTGCTTTACCAGAACTAATTACGCCACACACTGGTAAACTTATTACTAAAGTCGGAGATATCACCGCCTTAAAAGATGCAATAGAGGAGATATGTGCAAACGGTAAGGAGTACTATAGTGACGCCTGCCGCAAGCGCGCGGAAGAGCACTTCGACAAAAACAAGTGCTTCATGCAATATATAAATCTATATAACTCTCTACTAACCACGAAATAATGCCAACACTACTTCAGATAAACACAACAGCCAACTGGGGGTCGACAGGTAAGATTGCCGAGCAGATAGGGCTTCACGCCATGGCTAATGGCTGGCGAAGCATTATCGCATACGGTTACTATCTAAACCCCAGCAAGTCGGAGCTTATAAAGATAGGCTCCAAGTGGAGCGTGCGCTGGCATCGCCAAGTATCAAAGTATGGCATGGGTGACGGCAGAGCCTCAAAGTGTGCCACAAAGGCGCTAATCAAGCAGATCAAAGAGATTAACCCCGACATCATACATCTGCACAACATCCACGGCCTATACCTCAACTACCCAATACTCTTCGACTACCTCAACAGCATCGACACACCCATAGTATGGACCATGCACGACTGCTGGCCCTTCACTGGCCGTTGCGCATACTTCGACGCCGTGCAGTGCACAAGGTGGCAGAGTGGCTGCGGAGAGTGTCCCGCACTACAACTATACCCCAAGACCAAGCGCGACACCTCGGCCGAGAACTTCGAGCTTAAACGTAAGCTCTTCACCGCCAAGCACTCTCTTGTCCTCGTGCCCGTATCCAACTGGCTCAAGGAGCTTGTGGGGCAGTCGATGCTTCGCGACTGTCGCTGTCAGGTCATACACAACGGCATCGACATCGATAGTTTCAAGCCTACACAAGTAGCCTCTCTCAAAGGTGCATCCGAGAAGCATCTAATACTCGGTGTTGCTGCGCAGTGGGGTGCTCGCAAGGGACTCGAAGAGTTCTACAAGCTTCGCGACAGGCTCGACGTCGACACCTACGACATAGCGCTCATAGGCCTTAGCGACGAGCAGATAGCCGCGCTTCCCGCAGGCATCACGGGCATACGTCGCACGCAGAACGTAGGTGAGCTTGCCGCCTACTACACACGTGCCTCGGTATTTGTAAACCCCACATACTCCGACAACTACCCCACCACAAACCTTGAGGCCATGGCGTGCGGAACGCCCGTAATCACATATCGCACTGGTGGCAGCCCCGAGGCCCTCACGCCCGACACGGGCGTCGTTGTTGAGCAGGGCAACATCGAGGCCCTCACCGAGGCAATAACTATGGTATGCAACAAGGGCAAGGAGCACTATCATGATGCGTGTCGTCGTCGTGCCGAGGAGCACTTCGACAAGCAGACATGTTTCGAGAAATACCTCGACCTATACAACGAATTATTAACTAAATAACCGATACAATCATGTCGATTTTCAAAGACAAAGTCCTACTCATCACAGGCGGCACAGGCTCATTCGGTAATGCTGTGCTCAGACGCTTCCTCGATTCGGACATCAAGGAGATACGCATCTTCTCGCGCGATGAGAAGAAGCAGGACGATATGCGTCATCGTCTTCAGAACCCCAAGGTTAAGTTCTACATAGGCAACGTGCGCGACAAGGCATCGGTAGATGTCGCCATGCGCGGTGTCGACTATGTCTTCTCAGCAGCAGCCCTCAAGCAGGTGCCCTCATGTGAGTTCTTCCCCATGGAGGCTACGATGACCAATGTCGTAGGCACCAACAACGTACTCCTCTCGGCCATCGAGCATGGCGTGAAGAATGTCGTGGTGCTCTCTACCGACAAGGCTGCCTACCCCATCAACGCCATGGGTATCTCGAAGGCCCTTATGGAGAAGGTCGCCATAGCCAAGGGACGTGAGCTGGGCGAGAGTGCTACGACTACCATCTGCTGCACACGCTACGGCAATGTCATGGCATCGCGCGGCTCGGTAATACCTCTATGGGTAGAGCAGATGATGTCGGGCAAGCCCATCACCATCACCGACCCCAACATGACACGCTTCATGATGACGCTCGACGACGCCGTAGACCTTGTCGTATACGCCTTTACACATGGTAAGAATGGCGACCTCTTCGTGCAGAAGGCGCCAGCAGCAACGCTCACAACCCTCGCCGAGGCTATCAAGGGCCTATATTCGAAGATTGACTCGAAGTATGGCGATACTGAGGTGCGCGTCATCGGCACACGTCATGGTGAGAAGCTATACGAGACACTCGTGACACGCGAGGAGATGGCCAAGGCTATCGACATGGGCGACTACTTCCGCATCCCATGTGACACGCGCGACTTGAACTACGACAAGTTCTTCACCGAGGGTAACGAGGAGGTATCACGCATCGAGGACTACCACTCGCACAACACACGACGCCTCGACGTCGAGGGCATGAAGGAGCTCCTCTTGAAGCTACGCTTCGTGCGCGAAGACCTCGGCATGGAGCCTCGCATGAAGGCAACAGAGATACGTAGCGAATAACATAAACAACACAATATGAAGATATTAGTTACTGGAGCTAAGGGCTTTGTTGGCAAGAACCTATGCGCCCAGCTGCGCAATATCGCCGAGGGCAAAAATCGAAGCTATGGTGACATCGCAATAGATGCCATCTACGAGTATGACGTAGATAGCGACCCTGCGCTACTCGACGACTTCTGTCTGCATGCCGACTTTGTCTTCAACCTTGCAGGTGTCAACCGCCCACAAAACCCCGAAGAGTTCATGCAGGGTAACTTTGGCTTCGCATCTACGCTCCTTGCAAATCTCAAGAGGCACAAAAACAGCTGCCCTGTGATGCTCGCCTCGTCGATACAGGCGACGCTCATTGGGCGCTATGGCGAGGGCGACTATGGCAAGAGCAAGCGTGCCGGCGAGGAGCTCTTCTTCGACTATGGCATAGAGACGGGGGCGAGGGTGCTTGTGTATCGCTTCCCCAATCTCTTTGGCAAGTGGTGCCGCCCCAACTACAACTCTGTTGTGGCCACCTTCTGCCACAATATAGCGCACGACCTGCCTATAACCATCAACGACCCAGCAACGGAGCTCGAATTACTATATATCGACGACCTTGTAGATGAGATGGTTGCAGCGCTCAAGGGCGATGAGCATCGTGCCAACTACGAGGGGCTAACACCTATCTTCACGGCCGATGGTCGCTACTGTGCTGTACCATGTACACACAAGGTTACGTTAGGCGAGATAGCCGCACTCTTGGAGCGCTTTAGAGCGCAGAGCACAACGCTTCTGATGCCCGAGCTTGGCGATAACACCTTTGCCAAGAAGCTATACTCGACATACCTATCGTATCTGCCTAAGGAGCGCATCGCCTACCCCTTGAAGATGAATATCGACGCACGCGGCAGCTTTACGGAGCTACTGCGCACCGAGCGTTGCGGGCAGATAAGTATCAACATCTCGAAGGCTGGCATCACCAAGGGCGAGCACTGGCACAACACCAAGTGGGAGCTCTTCATCGTGGTGAGTGGCCATGGCCTTATACAGATGCGACAGATAGGCTCAGAGGAGGTTATCGAGTTCGAGGTATCGGGCGATAAGATTGAGGCTATACATATGCCACCAGGATATACGCATAATATTATTAATCTCTCGGATAGTGAGGACCTTGTGACTGTGATGTGGGCAAACGAGCTCTTCGACGCATCGCACCCAGACACCTATTTCGAGAAAGTAGTAAAATAATGGATTTATGGAACTGAATGTAGATTTTTCGAGCGTCGGCTTCAAGAATGATGGTCGCCTCAAGCTCCTTATAATAGTTGGCACACGCCCAGAGATTATCCGCCTCGCCGCGGTTATCAATAAGTGTCGTCGTTACTTCGACACGCTGCTTGCGCATACGGGTCAGAATTACGACTATAACCTCAACGGCATCTTCTTCCGCGACCTTAAGCTCGAAGACCCCGACGTATATCTCAACGCTGTGGGTGACGACCTCGGCGCTACGATGGGTAATATCATCAACGCATCGTATAAGCTGATGACCGCCACACAACCCGATGCCGTATTGGTGTTGGGTGATACAAACTCGTGCCTCTCGGTAATTGGTGCTAAGCGCCTGCATATCCCTATCTTCCATATGGAGGCCGGTAACCGCTGCTTCGACGAGTGCCTACCCGAGGAGACCAACCGCCGTATAGTGGATATCATCTCGGACGTAAACCTCTGCTACTCGGAGCATGCCCGCCGCTACCTTAACGCCTCGGGTGTCGCTAAGGAGCGCACCTATGTTACAGGCTCGCCTATGGCTGAGGTGTTGCACGAGAACCTTGCCGATATCGAGGCATCGGATATCCATGCGCGCTTGGGCTTGGAGCGTGGCAAGTATATCCTTCTCTCGGCACACCGCGAGGAGAATATCGACACGGAGAAGAACTTCACCTCGCTCTTTACGGCTATTAACCGCATGGCCGAGAAGTACGATATGCCTATTCTCTACTCATGCCACCCACGCTCACGCAACCGACTGGTTGCCAGTGGCTTTAAGCTCGACAGCCGCGTAATACAACACGAGCCACTTGGCTTCCATGACTATAACTGCTTGCAGATGAACGCCTTTGCTGTTGTTAGCGACAGTGGCACTCTCCCCGAGGAGAGCTCATTCTTCACATCCATAGGAAAGAGTTTCCCTGCGGTATGCATCCGTACCTCGACAGAGCGTCCCGAGGCATTAGACAAGGGTTGTTTTATCCTTGCTGGCATCGACACCGCGTCTCTATTGCAGGCTGTGGACACGGCTGTTGAGATGGTACGCAACAACGATAATGGCATACCCGTACCCAACTATACGGACGAGAATGTATCGACAAAGGTTGTCAAGTTGATACAGTCCTACACTGGTGTTGTAAATAAGATGGTTTGGAGAAAGTAGTGATGTCAAAGCGAGTTCTTCTTGTAGCGCAAAACTTCTACCCCGAGTTCTTCAAGAGTAACGACATTGCCTCGGACCTTGTTGAACGCGGATATAAGGTTGATGTACTTGCCGGTATTCCCAACTACCCCGAAGGGGTATTCTACAAGGGTTATGGCATATTTCGTCGTCGCGTCGACAAGTACAATGGGGCAAAGGTATACCGCATATACCAGATACCACGTGGCCGTAAGCCTGGAGCACTACGCCTATCACTGAACTATCTATCGTTTGCCTTCTGCTCAACATTCTGGGTGCTCTTCTTCTTCCTCTTTAAGCGCCGCTACGATGCCATCATCGTTCACCAGACATCGCCAATAACACAAGCATGGCCCGCATTAATATTGGGTCGTCTACGCGGTATCCCCATCTACACATGGGTATTGGATATATGGCCCGACTCGGTATCCGCCTTTATGAGTAAGCCGCGCAAGTGTATCAGCGCACCTCTTAACTGGTTTACTAATAGGGTGTATCGCCGCTCCAAGCGAATACTTATCAGCTCACCAGGATTTAGGCATCTGGTAAATCGCGACCACAACTTCGACGACAAGATTGTATACTACCCCAACTGGTGTGAGGATATTCTCGCAATGGAGAGTCGCGATGTTCCACAACTTCGCGATGGTTTTCGCATTATGATGGCTGGTAATCTATCGGATGCCACTGGTTTGGATGGTGTTGTAGAGGTCATAAAGCGTACGTCTGTCAACCCTAACATTCAATGGGTGTTTGTTGGTGGTGGCAACCGCGAAGAGTGGCTTCGACAGAGAATCGACAAAGAGGGTCTTAGCAAGTGTTGTTCAGTACTCGGAAGGTTCCCCTTTGAGTGTATGCCCAGTCTTTATAAGCAAGCTGATGTGATGTTTATTAGCCTAAAGCCCACGACATTCCAACACTTGGAGCAGACCATACCGGCACGACTTCAATCCTATATCGCCGCAGGTAAGCCTGTTGTAGGCATGATTGGTGAGGGCGCTGCAAATCTTATCAAGGAGATTGACTGTGGCACTTGTGTAGATGCTGGAGAGGTCGAGCAGTGTGCCACAAAAATATTGCAGATAGCAAACGACCCATCACAGCTACAACGATGGGGCAACAATGCTCGTAGCTACTATCTCAAGCACTATACACGAGCTCGATGCATAGACAACCTTATTGATATTACGCTAAAATAATGATTATAGACGGCGATATCGCAGAGAGCAAAGAGATACCAACACCATAATGAGTACGAAACCTATTGACGAGCGTAAATCGCAAATCGTCATACACCTAATACATGTGGCGTTACACAACACGTCAACCCTCGACCACAAAGTACTTTTTAGCGCTCCAATAGAGTGGGACGATGTATTGCGCTATGCTGCGGCACAGGGCGTAATGGCAATCGTATGGGATGGCCTTATGGAGCTTCAGCGTCAGGGGGTCATAGATAGCAACATAGGGCCTACACGCGAGCAGCGTCTACGATGGGCGTATAATGTCGAGCAGATCGAAAAACGCTATCGCAAGCAAGTTGCGGCACTCACGCACCTGAGTCGCATACTTGCAACACACAACATCCGCGTTGCGCCGCTCAAGGGTTATGGCCTAAGCCTATGCTACCCTACCCCTGAGCACCGCGCATGCAGCGATATTGATATTTGGCTCTTTGGTGAACAGCAGCGCGCCGACGAGATACTACGCAACGAGTACAATATAACCATAGATGAGGATGAACACCACCACACAGTCTTCTATATTAATGGTGTGATGGTCGAGAACCACTACGACTTCCTAAATATACATGCGCACCACTCGAGCCGCGATATCGAAGAGCACCTTAAGAGATTGTCAACGCAGATATCTGAGACCATCACTATTGATGGCGCAACCATCTATCTTCCATCGGCAAACTGTCATGCACTCTTCCTATTGCGACATGCGGCATCTCATTTTGCGGCAGCCGAGATAGTATTGCGTCACGTCATCGACTGGGGACTATTCGTTAAGCGCTATCACACCGAGATAGATTGGTCGTGGCTACGTCGAGTATGCAGAGAGCAAAAGATGGAGCAATTCTTCGATGCGATGAATGTCATCGCATCCGATATATGCGATATAGACCTATCGTTAATGCCTGACACAACACGACGAGCCGCTCTCGAACAACGAATATTAAACGACATACTTAGGCCAGAGTTTTCGGAGAAGAGACCCGAAAAGGGATTAATACGCATTATATGTTTCAAACTGCGACGTTGGTGGGCAAATCGATGGAAACATAGACTTGTATACCGCGACGGACTGATACACTCCTTTATCACACAATCTTGGAGTCATATACTAAAGCCCAAAGGAATCAAGAGCTAACACAATATAATAAATTACACCCATGTACTCAAAAGCTATTACCCAACAACACCGATCGGCTGTGATCTTCTGTATAGACTGCTCCACATCTATGCAGGAACTTGTCGAGTTTAATGACGTGTGGATGAGCAAAGCCGAGGTGGTGGCGATGATTACCAATATAATGATAGACGAGCTATACACACGCTCGTCGCGCCACAACCGCATACGCAACTACTACGATATTGCCGTAATAGGCTACCGCGGTGACAGCGTCGAGAACCTATTAGATGGCGAGCATATAGAGTTTACGCCTATCACCGCTCTCGAGAAGCTATCGCCCAAGACTCGCGACTACTGCTTCAAGCAGAAGCTCCATGACGGCACATCGATATATGCCAACTTCGTTGTTAACGAGTGGATAACGGCTAAGGCCGAGGGTCGCACACCGATGTACGAGGCGCTAATCGAAGCCCACCGACTTGTTGATGAGTGGTGTGCCATACACAGCCACCGCGATAGCTTCCCACCGATGATCTTCCATATCACCGATGGTTATGCCAACGATGGCACCCCAAACGACCTTATAAGCATCGCCCAAGATATCAAGCATACGGGAACAACCGACGGTAATACGCTTCTTATAAACGTACATATAGGCTCTGGCGAGGACTACTGCGAGCGTAGTCTGCTCTTCCCATACCAACTCGATATGCACAACTCTTCATCGCGTATGCACACACTATATATGATGTCGAGCGTAGCTCCCGAGAGCATCGAGCACCAGTTGCCACCTATCGAGGAGCCCGAGGTGGAGAGCTCGCGACGCCTCGTCGCATACAACATATCGCCATGCGAGCTGTTCAATATTGTTAATATCGGCTCCGAGAGCCTAAAAGAGTAGATAATGAGTACCTGTTCAATATTCGAATTTCGTAATGCTCTGTGCATGCCATATAAGATGTTCTCGACACTTAAGAACATCGAATCCCTTATGGATACACTCACACGCTCGAAATACTTTGCCGAGTGCCGCATCCGCGAGCATAGTGGCGAGGCGCTACTCTACGCCCCTATCGACAAGGAGTCACTACGCATGGCACATCGTGCCAACATGGTTCTTAACAGCGCCTACGACAACGGCTTCATACGTTTAGAGATTCTCAACGACGAGATGCTACGTGTCGATGCCCAGTCTATGCAGTTGGAGCATGGCACGCACTCTACACTTGTCATCGAGCGCCTGCCCCAAGGCCGCACACTTGCCGAGGCCATCAAGAGCGTAAGCCGCGAGGAGCTACTGCGTGGCCTCGAGATGTTAGATGCCGAGCTTCGCAGGTACGACATCAGCCATAATAATCTCTCGGCAGATAACATTATCGTCGATTGCAACAATCGCTGGCTACCCATACGCCAGTACTACACGCGTCGCGGTTATGGTGGCGACACCAAGGCCCTCAACGTCCTACGTGAGTATATAGCAACATACCATACGCCGACGGCCACAGTTGATGTATCACATGACGAGCCATGGTGCGATATGCCAAATCTCAACGACAGCCGCCTTCATGAGGGTCGTCGCCGCCGTATTACGGAGCGAGGCGTGGGCTTCGAAGATGAATATGGTAGGATGGTTATTGAGGATAATTATCTTGCTGCCAGCAATTTTATGGAGAACCGCGCAGTGGTGACCACCAAGAGTATGAAGATGGGCCTTATAGACCGCAACGGTCGGGAGATAATCGAGGCTATCTACGACCAGGTGCGCTACTCGGAGGATAGCGGCAAGAGCATTGTCGTATGTAATAAGCTATGCGCCATCTTCGACTATAACGGCAAGCAGCTCAGCAAGTGGGTTGAGTATAGCGAGGTTGACAAGAAGTAGCCGCCTGTAATATACAAGATGGGGATGACTAAAAAGTAAATTAGCCATCCCCATTTTGTTTGTTAGGAGGTTGAAGAAAAAGATGTAGTTTTAGGCCTGCGAAGCCCGAAAAACCGCAGTTTACTCGGCGTAAATGAGGATTTTGAGGGCGAGCGTAACGACAAAATACACTTTTTATTCAGCCTCATATATGCTTACCGTTGAAGCGCCGCCCATAGCATATCTTTGAGCTGTGTGATATTCATGTTCGCCACCGACGAGATAAATATCGACTCGACACCCTCGGGTAGATGCGCCTTCATCTGCTCAATAAGCTCGTCATCGAGCATATCGCACTTCGTTACAGCCAGCAGACGCTGCTTGTCCAACAATTCGGGGTTGTACTGCGTGAGCTCACCGAGCAATATCTCATAGTCGGCAGCTATGTCGTCGCTGTCGGCAGGCACCATAAATAGTAGTACCGAGTTACGCTCTATGTGGCGTAGGAAGCGCGTGCCGAGACCACGGCCCTCGTGCGCACCCTCGATAATACCTGGTATGTCGGCCATCACGAACGAGTGGTCGTCACGTACCGAGACGATGCCCAAGTTAGGCTCAAGCGTGGTAAAGGCGTAGTTCGCAATCTTGGGCTTTGCTGCCGATACGACAGATAGAAGTGTCGACTTTCCGGCATTGGGGAAGCCCACGAGACCTACATCCGCAAGCACCTTAAGCTCAAGGATGAAGGCCCCCTCCATACCCTCCTCGCCGGGCTGAGCGTAGCGTGGTGTCTGGTTTGTCGCTGTGCGGAAGTGCCAGTTACCGAGTCCGCCGCGGCCACCCTTGAGTAGCACAAGCTGCTCGCCATGCTCGGTTACCTCGCCCACCACCTCGGTGTATGTCTCGCCTGTCTCCTCGTCGGTAAATACCTGCTTCGCAACAGTACCGAGTGGTACGGGGATTATGATATCCTTGGCATCGGCACCTGTCGAGCGCGCGCCATGGCCATTCTCGCCATCCTCGGCAAACTGGTGACGCTTATACTTAAGGTGTATAAGTGTCCAGTACTGGCTATCACCCTGAAGGATGATGCTGCCGCCCTTGCCACCATCGCCACCATCGGGGCCACCGAATGCCACAAACTTCTCGCGACGGAAGTGACACGAGCCCGCACCGCCATGTCCTGAGCGTGCAAATATCTTTACATAATCGACAAAATTCGAACCTGCCATATAGTTATATATATAATATTACGTCCGCAAAGGTACGAAACAAATCATAAACGGCAAAATAAACCTCCAAAATCGTCTCCTATATAGATAAGAAGACCCCATCGGCCGAGGCTTCTGGGGTCTTCATAAGAGAGTGCCAATATGGTTCTACTTCACATATAGCGGATATTTCCACACCTGACGTTCCTCGTCACTGGAATAATCGGGGTGGTCCTCATAAGTATAAATGAGAATCTTTTCTATCTTCTCACCATTTACCACCGCCTCTGATTCGGGTTCTCTGCCACCACAAAATCCGGCCTCCATAGAGTAGTCAACAACCCACTCGTTATCCTTGTATCGTATGATATAACGTACAGCCTCTCCGCGCTCTTTGTGGCCCCATATTCGCCAGAAGAGAGGCCCAACCTCGTTTGGATATGGCTCAAAGATTATAGAATTACACCAGTGAGCAATATCGGGGTCATTCTCATCAATCTTTTGGTGCACGTCGGGTATTGGCTTGAAAGTCTTTCCCTCATACTCCAAGGTCACCTCGTTCATATCGAAATTATCGCGGTCGAAAACGCTATTACCCTCAGCGTCACAAATTATAAAGCAGAATGAGTTATTCCCATATCCAGGAGGCATCATTGCAGCACCATCACCGCCTATATCATCACCCTTCTCACAACCCACCAAACCAAGACAAGTTGCCAAACAAATAAATAAAAACTTCTTCATAACAGTATTATTTTATATTAGTCACACATTATTAACAGCCGTAAGTAAGAGCCTCTAAGTCACACGTTTAACTCACCTATTTTTGGGGTTTGACTGCGATATCAAGTCGTGCAGGGTGGCGTCCATATACACGACTGCCAATAAAAATCGTAATCAGTCGCTGCTCATCAACATCACCAATAGTAACCTCATAGGTGACTTCATCAACCTGACGAAGTGTATACCAGTCTGAACCTATCTCGAAGGGCACACTATGCTTCTCGCCTCTACTCGACCACACCAATATAGCACCATCCTCTTCCCTCCATCCGAGTATCTCTTCAGGGCTAAACTCAAGGCTTTCACCAAGTACGCATACTCCCGAGAAATATGATGGTTCACTTGTTGTAAACGTTGCACTATTACCCTCCGCTAAATCTATACACAGTTCTGCGGGTGTAACAACCACTGGCTCTGGCCATCCTCCATTCAAATCATCTTCCTCTTCACTTGCCTTGTCGCATGATGTCATTGCCAATCCAAGCAATGCAATCAACATAAAAATCTTTCTCATAGTATTAATCTGTTTTATATTAGACATAACTCTCTTCGTTCTTACTCGATAATTAGCTCAAATGGCCCTGCATGTTTATTATCTTGCATAGCATCATTGATCTTAACGCTAAAGATTAGCTCTCCGTTTATATCCTGAGGATTCAATTCGCTTTGCTGCTCTACAATCCATTTATTATCTCTGAATGTTATAGTAAACATGCTCTTTGAGTTAACGGCAAAATCGCCAAAACCAAAGGTCCCTTTTGACAATGCGCTTGTACGTATTGCCATGGGGTAAAAGCTTGCAGCGCGAGTGCGTGTCTCGCCCTCATATTTATATTGAACACCATCATAGGTAATCTCTATTTCATATATCGTCCCTTCATCCTGTGCTAAAACGTTCTTGCCAGACTCGTCTAATAGATTAAACCACAAATGATAAGCAGCGTTATCACCCCAATATATTTCATCCTCAGCATCGGAATTATTCTCGTTATTTTCACCCGTGCTAATCCCGCTTCCACCTTTTTGCGTATCACCAATTGGTTCAAAGTTCTTATCGCATGATGTCATTGCCAATCCAAGCAATGCAATCAACATAAAAATCTTTCTCATAACTACAAAAAATTCGTTGTTATATTTATAAATCTTAAACTTTGAACTAATCACCTTAGCTCAAAAGCATGTTTGAATGTATCTATATTTTAATAGCAGGAAATGTACTACTTAATACTTCAATTGCTATTAGGTTGAATATTATATATAATATCAGCATTACCGAGGTCATTATTGAAAACAATGGATAACACATTACAAGTAGTCTCTTTTTCATAATTGGGTCTATTTTAGGATTTGGACTTACAAAATTATAGCAAAAATTTATGATATTTGCAATTTTTTAGCCACAAAATCTTCACCCCAGCAGAACGAAACACACTGTAAATCAGCGAGTTGAAAAAACTATATAAACAAAAATATTCACCCCTCTGAAAATCAACAAGTTACAAGCGTCAATTTTCAAGAGGGATGAAAATCATTGTATAGCACTGAATATCAGCGCCTTTTGTTACCCAGATATGATATTAAGAACTCTGTATCCTCTGAATGGCTCAGTTTAATCTTCTCTCGGATGCCATATTTAATTTTTGGTAGGGTTTCAGCCTTGCACTCAACAAGCATACATATTGCTCGGTTTGATAGTCCGGCAAAAGAGTAGAGAGCTATGCGTAGTTCTCGCTCGGTGAGAGGCAGACTTAGAGCTCGCAACTTAGCCATAGCCCCATTATTAAATAGATTTATCGCCTCCTCCAACTCTCTAAGAGTATCGGCATCCTGGCGCAGAGCTTCAATCTTGCTTGCCACATCTGCGACAATATTAGCAACATAGCGTGGTGAATTGTGGTGCTCATAGTATAGCTCACAAAGACTATTGATATCATTGAAGCGCTGACGATATAACCTATCAACAGCCTTGGACATATCATCATTGCTACTATGTTCACGGCATGCAACCTCTAACTCGGAGATAACATCTATATATGCTTGCTCCTGAAGTTTATGTTTCTTACGCTTATAGTAAAAATATAATGACAGCATGACCACAAAAAGTACGGCAGCGATTGCACTATATATATATCGCAATTTAATCTGCTCGTTGAGTTTTTCGCGATACATGATATCGTTTTGCAGAAGCTCAATCTGAGTATTCAATACATTCTGTTCAAGAGCATCCAGCACATGTGTGTCATTGTCAATGATCATATCATTGTACTGTGACAGAGCCGCCTCATAGTCATCCTGTAAGACATATAGTTTAAGACGGACATAATTAGCATTACGTGGCATTATGCCATTAACGATGGAGGCATCGTACAGCTCATCGGCCTTAACAAAATCGCCCTTATATGCCTCATACACAGCGCCAATGGCGTAATAATCACCCGTTGAGCTACCAACACAATCTGCTAAGTCTATGCGCAAGTAGGCCTGCATAAAATTATCCTTGTCACCCAACTCTAAATAAGCATAGCATAGTCTAATCAAAGAGTCATAAACAAGGTACCTATCTCCCAACTCATTAGCAACCTCCTCACAATGCTTCAGTAATTCAACACCCTCCGTATAACGGCGTACAGTTAGCAGGTTACATGCAACTAAATAGGAACTATATAGTGCATGATGTGATAATCCAGCACTTTCGAAACACCTAACAGAGAGATTGTAGGCATCCAAAGCGTTAGTAAAAAGACACTCATTACCATATATATACCCCATGGTACGATATACAAGACCCTCAAGACGCTTATTATCACAATCCCTCAATGATTTCTCCGCCTCTAAAAGCGAGTATAGGGCCTTAGCTTTCTCTCCTTGATTTAACCTTACCAATGCGTGTTGATATAGAGCTCGTGCACGCATTGAGTGGTTATCTGTATTATTTATATAGTAATCATAGAGTGGCGCTGTAAGGCTATCGTTATCAACACCCATCCTATTATAGTATGCAGCCTCGCTGTATACCAATCGATAGCGTGCCATATCCTCATCGCCATGAATGGTCGATGGGTCGATACTACGCATTATATTAAGTGCCGAGTCGGGATGCTCCTCGACAAGATGTTCAGCCCTGTCGATAAGCTCAGCCGTGTGCTCATCGGTAGTACAACCAACAGCAAGCACAGCAAAGCATAGAAGAGGTATATAACGAAGCAGTCTCATAAATACCATTATACAATTAGGCGTTACACCATTGCAGATTTAAGGGCTTAATATAACAATTCTTACTACAAAGTTAGTAAATAATTCACTATGATACAAGTTTTGGGGCAAAACATGGCACTTTTACCATGGACTAAATCCAAGGCAGAGGCGTACGCCAATCTGCTCAATTTACTGATGCAACGCAATCGCAACAGCAATTAGCACCGCAGCCTAATTTGTTGTCAGAAGGGCGCCGAGTGCAACACTCGGCAAAAATGCCACCGATGGGTAGTACTTAGCGTACGTCCCATTGGTGGCATTTTTTGTTAGGGGCCGCAATCGGCCCCTTATCACAACAAATTAATTATGCTTTGTTATCAGAACCAAGAACCTCCTTAATCTTATGGATGTAGAGCTTCTTCATGTTATCACGTGCAGGACCGAGGTACTTACGTGGGTCGAACTCAGCAGGCTTGTTTGCGAAGACCTCGCGAACGGCAGCGGTCATGGCAAGACGAGAGTCAGAGTCGATGTTGATCTTACATACAGCGCTCTTAGATGCCTTACGGAGCTGCTCCTCAGGGATACCTACGGCAGCCTTAAGAGCACCGCCGTACTTGTTGATGGTGTCTACCTCGTCCTGTGGCACTGATGATGAGCCGTGGAGCACGATGGGGAAGCCAGGAAGCTGCTCCTCGATAGCTGCCAAGACGTCGAATGCCAATGGTGGAGGGAGAAGACGACCTGTCTCTGGGTCGAGGGTGCACTGCTCAGGGGTAAACTTGTAGGCACCGTGTGATGTGCCGATAGAGATAGCCAACGAGTCGCAACCTGTCTTAGTCACGAAGTCAACAACCTCCTCAGGCTTTGTGTAGTGGCTCTCCTCAGCAGATACCTCATCCTCAACACCTGCCAATACGCCGAGCTCGCCCTCTACGGTTACGTCGAACTGGTGAGCATACTCAACAACCCTCTTAGTGAGGGCTACGTTCTCCTCGTATGGGAGGTGTGAGCCGTCAATCATCACTGATGAGAAGCCCATGTCGATGCAGCTCTTGCAGGTCTCGAAAGAGTCGCCGTGGTCGAGGTGGAGGACAATCTGAGGATTCTCCCAGCCGAGCTCCTTAGCATACTCCACAGCACCCTCAGCCATGTAGCGGAGGAGTGTCTGGTTAGCATACTGACGAGCACCCTTAGACACCTGAAGGATTACAGGCGACTTAGTCTCAGCAGCAGCCATGATGATAGCCTGAAGCTGCTCCATATTGTTGAAGTTGAACGCAGGGATAGCATAGCCACCATCTACTGCCTTCTTGAACATCTCGCGAGTATTCACGAGACCTAAATCCTTGTAATTAATCATATTACAGATATTTATTTTGTTAGTAAAAAATTATTTCTTACACTATATTATCTTCCACACCGCAAAGATATAAAAATTATTGGGCATGATAAAGCAATTTTGAAATTTTTTTATTAATTATCATTTCTACAAGGCTCAAGCCGCAACTTATATAGCAGTCACCATATAGAATAGTGTGCCGAAGATTGCTGATTTTAATATATTTTACTTAAATTTGTGCTCTTAATTCATTGTTAAGGGTATGAGAAGGGGTGTTATAGAGCGCATGAAGAGTGTGATGGGCAGCGTCAAGATGGCGTTGACCATCATCGTTGTGGGCCTATGCTTACATCTGCTCTGTGGTTGTAGCGACAGAGCGCATGAAGAGAGTATCAAGAGTACCCCAGAGGATATTATCGCAAAAATAGATTGTGCTGACAGCCTCACAATGAATCGCCCCGAGGAGGCAATCGCAATACTGCGTAGTATCGACCGCTCGGCAATCGTAGATAAGCAGAGCCAGGCCTACTACAATATGGTGTACAGCGAGGCGAGCTACTTTTCGGGCGTCGCCTCCGACAACGACTCGCTGACCTACGTGGCTAAGGAGTACTACCATACGAGCAATGACCACGGCCGTCGCGCCAGAGCCTACTTCCAACATGGCCTTGTAGAGCATGCGGCCTCGCACCACCCCGAAGCGATGCTCGCATATATGGAGGCTGAGGCGTCGTTGGCCGTAGCGCCCAACCCCATGCTTGAGGGCCTTGTCCACCAGGCTAAGGGCGATATATATAGCATCGGCTGTCTATACCAAAACGCGTACGACTCCTTTGAAATCTCGATGCGATGCTTCGAGCGTGCCGAGCGTAGCGACTTTGTGGCCTATGCGCACTTCAACCTCGGCTGCTTGGCGCTTGCAAAGCGCGACCTTGACACCGCCGACTACTGGCTCACCCAGGCCCGCGACTACGCCATCATGAGCGACGATAAGGCGTTCCTATCGGTAGTGCTACACCCCCTTTCTGAGTTATACCTACAACAGGGCGACATAGAGTCATGCAAGGAGACATTGAACGCTTATGCGACCTACGACTGCCCCATCATCGACGAGTCACACGACATGACTATAAGAGCTATGGTAGCGGCCGAGATGGGCGACACGACGTCGGCATACTCGCTTCTCGAAAGTGCCGAACAGCACGAGCAACCCAATGAGCCACTTATCGACTATGCCAAATACTATATCAATAGGCTCGAAGGCAATGACAAAGAGGCGCTCAGATGGCTCGAGCACTCTAATGAGCGCCAAGATAGCACCATCCTTACGGTGCTTAACAACCCCGTTCTCAACTACCAGATAGGTAAGCTCCAGAGCCACCTGGAGGCAGAGCGCACCGAGCACGAACTCCTCAACCGCAACCGTGAACAAGAGATACGCCATGCCGAGGAGGTTCGCAAACATCAGCGTGCCATAACCATAAGCATAGCAACCATCGTAGTAATTATCCTTGTGGGTGCAGTGATATATGTTAAGCACCGCTGGAATAAGATGAGCCGCGATATGGAGAGCTATATGGCTACCATCAACGAGCTACGCCTTACGAACAACCGCGAATCGAAACCTCTCACCGAGGCTGTCGACAGATTGTATAACGATAGATTGGAAGTACTAAACCACCTATGCGAGACCTACTACGAGCATAGTGACTCGTCGCGCCAAGCAACAAAGGTCTTTGAGCGCGTGCGCGAGACTATCGAAGCAATCAAGAGCGACGAGCAGCGATTAGCCGAACTCGAGTCACTGGTCGATAGCTGCCGCAACAACCTTATGTCGAAGCTCCGCGAGCAGTGTCCAAAGCTCAATAAACGTGAGCTTCGAGTAGCGTTATATAGCTATGCTGGTTTTTCTTCACGCGCCATTTGCATCTTCATGGAGAGCAATCCTGTGGCCCTGTCGAAGATAAAATATCGCATCAAATCGAAAATTAAGGAGTGCGACGCTCCCGACAGCGAAATCCTAATCTCTGGCATTATCGACAAATAAGCCCTAATAATCAAGCAGTTACACCAATTGTCGCAAGCACGCCAAATCTCGTTCGTAACTCATTGATTATCAGCGCGGTGAAAATTTTTCAAAATTAACATTTTCAACACATTGATTTTCAAGCGTTTACAAAACGTTTGGGGAAATCTTTTTTTGTCGATTTTTTGGTTACACATAATTAACCATCTATCTTTGTGATGTGAGAAATGTCGCTCAGCAAGAGTGGGTGTGAGGTGAGAATTGGGCGAGGGGCGATATTAAGAATATGTCCTTTTTGGAGTATACCACAAGTTGTGGTTTGAAGAGATATATTTGGTTAATGTATATATGTGTGTGTCCGTAGCTGCGTGCTGCACTCGTCTAAATGAACGATGTTGCCCACGCAGCTCTTTTTTTGTATATAGCAAAATATAGGGCGACACGCCGTGCCACCCTATATCGAAATAAATATGTTGCTGAGCTTATGGTTTCACCTTAAGTTCCGAGGTGCGAACACTCGCCTTATTATTGGAGTACACCGCAACATCATCAGCCCAACCACGGTAGGTTATAAGACCTTCACCATTGGTGTGCACCTCCACCTTGTCACAATCGACCTGAAGCGTTGTGCTATCTATACCCGTGCTAACCTGCTTTACGTTACTTGCCGATGTCACGCCATTGACATATAGATAGCCATTGTTCGTTAGGCTAAGTGCGGCGGTATTCCACGACTCCACCTCACATGTCATCGTGCCATTGGTGAAGAGCGATATGCTCTTATCTGCCGTAATACTCTCACCGATAACGAAGAAGCCGTAGCCTGCATTAGCAATAGATAGCTCATCGGCGAAGCTATCGCGGTCGACGTAGAGAACCATATCCGAAGAGTTGGTTATGGCTGCGATATTCGATGCCGAGATAGTAATATATATAGGTGTCTTCTCGCTTAAGATTGTCTTCTTGGGACTCTTTTGGAAGCCATCGCGACCTAAAATAAAGGTGTTGTCGTTAACTATTCCAAACCTGATATAGCGGTGCTCCTGCATCGGGAAGCTCACCTCGATATGTCCCTCATCGCCCTCCACCAAGCGGAGCACGGCGGGTAGATTTGAGACAATCTTACTAAGGTTATCACACGATAGCTCCTTGACCATATAGTCGATATTTCCCTCGCCCACTGTGCGCTTCTCAACTCTTGCCTGCGCATCTGCCGTGGCTATTGTCGCCATGAACATCACGGCAAATATTATCATCTTCTTCATAATAATACCAAATTTATAATGTTTATTTCTCCTCCTCGCGATATATCGTCTGCACATTGATGACTACTACCGAGCCTGTAACGGATATGTTATATACTCGCTTAGGATTTAGCCACACTGCCGTAGCAACATATACCTTGCCCCTCTGCTGCTCTTCGCATACGTCGGATGTAGGCAAGTCGAGTTTGAATGCCTCAATGAATTGCTTAGCAAGCTCCTTGTTGTTGTTGATGACGACCTCCATAACACGCTTTACCACCTCGCCAGACGCAGGGTCGCGCTTGACAGCTATGCGTTTGGTGCATTGATAGCCATTCACCACGCCACCAATATCTCTATTTAGTAGCGCGTCAATACGCTCTTGAGCGCTACTCTCGGCAACTCCCACAACGAGAAGTGCCATAACTATTAATAACCTTTTCATCACTGTTTTGTTTATGTTTAACCTATTTACAGTACTGTCATACTATATGTCTGCCCATGCGAGAAGCTCGTCGGCACGTTGCTCAAGATTATCAGCACGCTCCAAAAGCTCCTCAATATCGCCTTCGATATATGCCAAATCATCACTACGCACCCCCTGCTCAACAATGTAGCTACCCTCGTAAAGGTTGACATGGTTATGTTCTGGGAGCGACACATCGACATAATCATCAATATCTGATGGCATAAGTGTGATGACGAGTGCCACAGATGCTGCAATGCCCGCCATTGAGCCTAACGCAAGCCACATCGAGCGCTTGTTGCGAGGCTTCTCCGCTTGCTTCATCTGCGTCTGCTCAGGCATGCCCTCCTCATACCACACGAACATCTCCTTAAGGTCGCACCACTCCTCGGGCACCTCTGCTGAGCTGAACCACGCGTAGAGCTCACGCTCCTCAGCATTTGTTGTGCGGCCATCGAGAAACTTCTCAACAAGCTCCGCTATCTGATCTCTACTCTTCATCGCTAACTCTTCTTAAATTTGTTAAGTACGGCACGTCGTGCGCGGCTAAGGTTTTGGTATACAGCATCTATGTTCATCTGAAGCGTCTGGGCAATCTCCTCGACCTCCATACCGTCGATATGCTTCATTCTAAGTATAAGTTGCTGCTTCGAGGGTAGTGTCTCGATAACCCTAAGTAGCTCGGCATGGCGCTCATCAACCTCTATTCTACCATCGTCCGAGAGGTCTGGATGCATTGGTATAATAGGATGACGCGCACGCTGACGGAGAGTGTCGATGGCCATATTGCGCACAATAACCCTTGCGAGCGCCTCAACACTGCGCCCCTCATCGAGACGGTGGCGTATGGTGTAGAGCTTGACGAGGGCATCCTGCACAACATCCTCGGCCTCGTCGCTACTCGACAGGTAGCGACATGCGGTGCGATACATTTCGCCACGTGTGCGCTGCACAAATATTTCAAACTCTCGGTTCTCCATCATTAAAACTCTTTACCCTTATTACGTCAATATCTCGAATAATTGACATCGGTATAACAAAAATATATAAAATTGGGTGACCATAATATATAAATAAGGTATGTCATTCACTTTTCTGCACGAAAATTTGGAAAATTCGCGGGGGGGGGTAAATTTGTAGGCGAAAAAAGTTGAGAATAAGATAATTGCAATTAGCATATAAAAACCAAGATAGCGTATGTCAAAAAAACAAAAGAATAAACGTAATATAAGTATACGCAACTGATTATCAACGTATTAAAAGCAAAACAAAAACACGGAGCTGTAACTCGTTGATAATCAACGATATGAAAAAATAACATTTTTACCAGATATAACATACTGATAATCAGATTGTTTAATTGTCGTGCGCGGAAAAACTTTTGCTCGTAAAATTTGGGTGTAGAGTGGCGACATGCTAACTTTGCATAAACGAAAACAGCAAATTACAAACTAAAAAATAAAAGCTATGAGAACAAGAAATCTATTTCTACTACTTGCACTAACACTACTTTGTGCAGCGTGTGACAAGCAAAATGAGGGTGATACTCCAAAGCCAGAGGAGTACGATGTACGCATGGAGGCGAAGTACCTATTGGTGGAGTACTGGGGAGATGAGTTCACACCAGGCGTGGATAACTACTCGGTCATCATTGCCGAGAACGAGTTTAAGATGGACCTTGGCGGTGGGTCATTAACCGAGGGCTCGTACTACTGTCTTGACCTATATGCCCCTGTGACCGAAGATGGCGAACTTCCCGAGGGCACGTACACTTTCGATACGACGGAGAGTTGCGCTGAGTGGACTATCGACGGCACTGTGGGTGGCTTAATTATGGTTGATGCAGAGGGAAATTTCATTACCGACGAGGAGGGCATCATCTTTAGCGATGCTACGCTCGTCGTAAAGAGTGAGTCTGCTGAGCTAACAGCCGTTATCGAGGGCAAGACCCACTACGTCACCTTCTCGGGTAAGTTTGCGAAGATAGACTCAACAAATGATAGTGGCGACGTTATCCGCTCAACGACACTTACAAACGATGTGACTGTCGAGGGTAGCAATGCGATGTTCGTAGCCGAGACCGGCGAGGCAGGTGCCTATATACTCGTTATGGAGAACTACGGCGAGGAGGGCGCTGAGAGTGGTGCAATGTTTATGCTCGAGATAGCGTTGGCCGAGGGTAGCACCTCAATATCTGGCACATATAGCGTCGAAGATGGCACATTAAATATAGGTACATACGATAATCATGGCATGTGGGGTTCGTGGTACTTCGATACCGTAGATGGCGAGTTGGGGCAGTGGTATGCCGCCATTCAGAGTGGCTCGGTGACATTCACCCAGGAGGGCGACACATGCGCGATGACGCTCGACTGTAGCGACGAGGAGGGTTACTCTATTAAGGCTACGCTTAGCGGCATGCTCGTTTCGGATAGCTATGTCCCCGAGGCTTTTGTATGCACTCTTAACCGATAGGCTGGGCTATGAGAAACTTTCTGCTATGCCTTATGGCGGCGGTGGCATTGACATCGTGCAATAAGGATAAGGATGCTATTAATAGTAGTGTTGACACCGGTATCAAGCACTACTTTGGCGAGGTGGTAGAGATTGAGGTCGATGAGACTAACGTGACTATTCTTGCCACTATGCCTCGTATGACCGTTGATGGCTACGATAACCCCAAGGCGAAGATAAAGCTCGGCTACGAGGCACGCATGGGCGAGATGGTAGGCGAGGAGCAGTTCGAGAGCGAGTATGGCATACGTAACGGCTTAGTGGTTTTCAAGCTCTATAAGCTCGCCCCAATGACCGAGTATGCAGCACGCATCTATATCGAGGATGAACGCTACGACTACTCGGCTGCGAGTGAGGATTTTACGTTCGGAACAGCCAAGAGGGGCCCAAAGTGTGAATTTGACTACGACCTTAATATAGAGCCTCGTGGCCTGTTCGCAACGATAACCCTTGACAATATGAGCTACACTGCCGATGGTGAGCCTCATCCACTGCGAAGCATTGAGCTTGCGTATCGTAGACATGGATACTTTAATGAAGAGTGGGTAAAGGCGGAGTACGATGCCGAGGATATTGTCGATGGGCAATTGGTTATGGAGCTGCCGGCTCAGGGTCATGACTACCTTGCCTATTCAACAATGTACCAGTACTCCATAAGAGTATTGCCCGAACAGAGTCTGATTCCTGAGGAGCCTGTGTATGACGATGTAGTGATGATGGGTGACTTTACCACATCTAACGCAGAGATAGAGGTTGACTTCTCAACGCCTCTGCTCTCACTTGAGATATTTGATGAGCTGGATGGTATTGAGAATGTGGGCGACAGCCGTATTACGGCACATGTTGACAAGGTGGATATCTACTACGATGGCGTAGCGGCGGAGGATTACAATCCTGAATATAAGGGGCTTGATGAAGTAATTAAGCTATGCTACCGCACAAAGGGTAGCGAGGAGTGGAGACTCCACGATATTGCTAAAACCAAGGATGGTAGCTTCGAGACAAGATTTATTGTAGATAACCCAGAGCCTGATAGCATATATGAGGTGTGCGTAGTGGTATATGCCGGGAGCGACCGTAGCGTAGGCCACTACTCCGATATCGTAGAGATTAACGTGAACCCCTCATCCGCAGAGGAGTAAGGGTACACATCTTCTCACTCGATAGATTTTGAAAAGTCGCAGATTGTTTTTCGATGTGCAAAACTTTTTCCTAAGAATTTAGCGATACGAATTAGAAATACCCCTCCCAAAATGAATTTTTCTGCCCGAAAATTTGGAAAATTCGTGGGGGGGGGTAAATTTGCAGGCGAATAGAGAACGAGATAATAGCCTCGCAAAAAAATGTGATAGATGATGTCACAAAATGCGAATTTGAGCGTTATATATACAACGAGTGAGATTGTGCAAAAAACTAAAACATATCTATTATGAAAAGAGTAATCCTTATTTTGCTTGTTGCAATGGTATCATTTGCAACAGATGCCGATGCGCAGCAGACAAAGTACAACTACCACAAGACGGGATACTGGGGCAGTGTACAGGCCGAGGGAGGCGCTGTTCTATGCGGTGGCGGTGGCGGTAGTAATATCGGCATCAGCACCGTACATGGTGGCCGTCTGGGACATGGCGTGGCTATGGGTATCGGTTTAGGCTTCTATGCAGATATCAACAACTTCTACTATGCCGTTAATGTTCCTGTATTCCTTGAGGCGAAGTACTCGCCACTGAAGAGCGGCAAGTCGCCATTCGTATCACTGCGAGCAGGTCTTAGCGTCACGGATAATCTCGACACGGGATTCTATCTCGCACCCGCCGTAGGTGTCGACCTCGGGCGTGTATCGCTCTTCGCGCGCTACGGGTTTAACCTATTCCCAACATCGGTGGATATCAGCTTCCCCGAGCTTGACACAAACATAACCACAACAGCAAATATCAAGGTACACTCTATGTCGATAGGCGTGGCGGTGAACTTCTAACATGCAGCAATAACTATGAGACGACTTTTTATTGGCATCGTGGCAATAATGTTTGCCGCCTGCGAGCTGGATATCGATGTTAATGGCAAAGACGTGGTACTTTCTGATGTGACCATCGAGTGTATCGCTGAGACTCAGATGAGCAACAATACATCCGAGAATAATGACCCATTCACCAAGCACACCTACCTGTGCAAGGGCTATATTGGCGGATTTCGTGGCGAGTGCGAGATACGAGTGCTGCACAACAGCCATATACTATGCAAACATTTCGTAACAGTGGCAAAGTCGAAGATGCCATTTGAGTTTACCTTTGCCCCAGAGTGGGCATACCTCGACGAGCCCTACAACAACTTCACGTTGGAGGTCGTCGATGCCGATGATAAAGACCTACTATGCCAGACAACGATTGTTGTTACGAAGCACCCCGAAAGCACAACCACCACACCCATAGATGTCCCATATATGGAGTACTCGCTGTGGAATACGCAGTGTCACTGGGAGCTTCCCGAGCAGAACAACAGCGTGATTATCGTGAATAGCGACGAGGAGCTCGCACGCTACATTACATGTGAGCCCGAGACGAGCTATCCTACCGTAGATTTCACGAAGTATACGATGATTATCGCCTACGGCTATACAACACAGGGTATCTATGATACCGTTATAGATAGCCTCCAGCGGATATCGGAGACGGAATACGCTCTGAATATCAATGTGGTGACAAGAGATACCGATGCTTCCAAGCAGTGGACAAAGGCGCTGCTTGTCGATAAGTGGGATCGACTATACAATATCAACCTAAATGTAGATGTCACCAAACTTATAAATTAGTCGAGTGCACAGACACAATATTATTAATAACAAGATAGGACTATGAGAAGATTGGTTTTGAGCCTTATGGCGATGGCTGCATTGGGAACATCATGTGAGAAGAACGAGAACGAGGTCTATTATGACAACTCAACATACGCCTTTAAGCAGAGCGAACAGATTGTTGAGCTGACACCAAGTATCGAATCAGTACGTTTAGAGTTATACTATACAGATGAGCCTGCGGAGGATAGATATGGTTGGGTACATCTTAAGTATGATGCTCAAAAGTCTACTCCGAACATTGAGACCATGGTTGCAATACCCACATATCAAAAGTGGGAGGTAGCCGAGGATGGTACGCTATATTACGATATGTATATCAACGCCGAGGAGATTACATCGGAGGTGAATGTTTATCTATACGTTGGATACGGAAACGAGGTTGATGCAGAACATCACCGTGAGATGCTACTTCGCATATACCCACAGTGGTACCAAGAGACTACATCAATTGCCGAGTTTGTAGATGGTTGTAAGGATTTCGATGCTGCGGCGTTTGTTGAGGGAATCGTGGGCGAGTGGGAGCCTGACTCAATGCTTGAATACGATGCCGAGTGGTCAATGATTGAAGAGCCACATAGGGTTATGGGCGATGACTATGTTGAAGATTTAGGATACCATAGTTTCACATTCGCCGCTGATGGCACAGGCTATAAATATAATGTGTTTACTGAGCCTGATATTGAACCCGAGACCCATGACTTTGAGTGGAGCTACAATGCCGATAGCCGTATGCTAACCCTAAATGGTGAGTATAATGCCGAGTACAAGGTTACGGGGTTTGATGGCGAATATATTGTTCTCGACTATGTATATCATGGCGACAATACACGCAAGATCCTTAAGCGAATAATCAAGTAAGAAGAACGAGGTGCATAAGGGTAGTTAAACATACGCGTTAAGCAGAGCGAGATAGTTGTCTACCTCAGCACAATGGGTGGCCGCGATAGTTCGGCAGAGGGCTTCGATGGCAACGCGCCCATCTACGACCTTACAATCCGACTAAGACCCTGCCCACCAGTCGTTGACTAATAGGGATAGCGAAGAAGCGAGGAAAAGGGGATGGCTAATTTACTTTTTAGCCATCCCCTTTTTGAAGGCTCAAATAGGAAAGATAAGCAAGCTCGCCTACACACACCAAGCGTAGCGCCAAACTAAGGAGCTATGCTCCGCCCCACTAAGCGTAGCGCCCTCATAAGCAAGCTCCGCCTACACCCTTATAGCGTAGCCCCCAAAAAATATCACGGGTATCTTTTTATGTACCCGCTCTACGGGCAGAGCAGCGACAGCTCTATATATCGTCAAGGTTGTCACACAAAGGTAGATTGCCACAGAACTGAATAGACCATCACCCATCTTCGAATGCAATTCCGCGCGATGACAGATTAATGCGGGCGATGTCCGCAGAGAGAGATAACAGAGAGAAAATTCACACCTCACATTTTTCTCCCATACCCACTGAAATTTCGGACTGAGCCAATCTCGCCCCCCTCCTTAGTCAAAGGAGGGGGAACGGGGGTGGATTGTAAATGTAGGTGGCGGCTGTTTAGCCGCCTCTTCAAGGCAAGTCATGACTTGGCTTTTATGCATAAAAAAAAGCCAAGTCATAAGACTTGGCTTGAAGAGGCGGCTACCTACTCTCCCACCTAAATAGGCAGTACCATCGGCGTTAGTGAGCTTAACTTCTCTGTTCGGAATGGGAAGAGGTGGAACCTCACTGCTATAACCACCTAAAGAACGTT
>SUZK01000006.1 GCA_015059955.1 Rikenellaceae bacterium | reverse complement strand
GAGGATGTAGCATTGCCAGAAACCTCTGCCCCATATAAGGTTGGCGACTATTACAACGAGAATGGCAAGGAGGGTGTTGTCTTCGAGGTTTCAGATGATGGTCGTCATGGCAAGATAGTTAGCTTGGATGAAACAATATTGCAGTGGTGTACTTCTGAGCAATATAATAAGGACTTTGCATTAGGTTTGACAGATGAGAGTTATGGTAAGGTAAATACCGATAAGGTGATGCAGCGAGGAGATAGCGACCAATATCCCGCCTTTGTTTGGTGTCGCAATAAGGGTGCAGATTGGTATCTGCCAGCTGTGGATGAGTTAAAGGCTATATACAATAATAAGTCAGCGATTAATTCCACATTGGCTGAATATAATGCTAAACAGATAGCTGGTTATTATTGGTCGTCGACGGAGGGTGAATACGATCCTGAGTCCTGCGCGTGGGGTGTCAGTATGGGCAGTGGCTACACCCACGGCAACAATAAGTACTACTACGGCTATGTGCGCGCCGTCTCCGCTTTTTAAGATTTAGGCTTGTCGGTAGTGGCCGCAGCTTTACTCTTTCTCCTCGCGTTTTCGGGCGCGAGGAGTTTTTTTGTTCAGCGAGGAGTTGTTGCGGGCGCTGCCCGCATGGCGCTACGCTTGCGAGGGCGCAGGCTGAGCTTGCTTATCTTTTCCTATTTTATTTCTGAACTTTCATCTTTTTCTTTTATTTCTCAAAAAAAAGTTGTACCTTCGCTTGATTTTATCAAGGGAGGTACTATAAATTAGGTCGAGTCGATTTTGGAGGTTATATCAAAGTAAATTCAAAAGTTGCCGAAACTAAATCTTCCGACAACGAAATACGTTTTACTAATTTGTAGAACACCCCTCAATAGTTTGAAAAGTTATGGCAAAGAGCAAGAGCACCAAGTCTAAAAAGAGTGATAAGAATAGTCAGCACGAAGCCCCCACAGCGCTCGACAATGTGCGCTGGATGGTAGCCTTTGTGCTTATAGCCGTTGGCATCTATCTGCTGTGTGCTATCGTCTCGTCGTTCTTCTACTGGCGAGAGGATATGAGTGCCATCAAGCAGCTCGGACAGCCAGGGCCAGCACCCGAGTTCGGCAATATGTGTAGCGAGATGGGTGCGCGCATCGCCTCGTCGCTCGTGGGCGAGGGCTTCGGCGTATTTGCCATCGTCATCCCCCTTGTGATGCTCTTCTTTGGTTGGCGTCTCTTCCGCTACAAATCGCTGAACTTCAACTATGTTGCCCTCAGTGCGAGCTTCATAATAATACTCGGCTCGCTCACCGCGGCCTTCTTCTTTGGCACCATGGGTGACCTCTTCGAGTCGGGACTCGGTGGCGCTTGCGGCCTTAGCATGGAGGCTAAGATATCGGGTACGTTTGGCAATATCGGCGCCATACTCCTCATCGTATCAGGCTGGATTCTCACAGGCCTATTCATAAATCGTAACTTCCTCGAGTTGGTCGAGAAGGCGAGTGGCAAGGCTGCCGCAGGGGCTCTTGTCGCTGGCCAGTGGCTATGGGCGAAGATGCCCAAGGGTAAGGCACGTGCCGCTATGCCCATGGAGACTGCGGATGGTGGTGCCACAACATCCGAGATGGTGACACCTCCCGTGGCAACCGAGCTTCCACCTATCGACGATGTGCCCGTAACACCCGCAACACCTGCCGCTCCCGCAACACCTGCTGCGGTGACACCTCCTGCCGAAGAGCCATATCCATTCAAGGACCCCGAAGCACCTCTTGAGATAGCAGGTCAGGCATCGTCGTCGCCTATCGATGTCGCCTCGGTATTGGGTATCGACGACGCGGCTAAGAGTGCGGCTGCTGTTACTGGCGCTGCCATCGCCGCTACTGGTGGTGAGAGTCGTGATGGCGACGATAAGAACGAGATAGAGGAAGATGCCCTTGTTGTAACCGTACACGAAAACCAGGTCAAGCAGCTCGACGCCGAGGATATCGAGAATGAGATATACGACCCTATGCGCGACCTATATAGCTACGTGCCACCAATGCCATCGCTGCTCACCGACCACAAGTCGAAGTCGGTAATCAACGAGGAGGAGATATTCGAGAATAAGGAGCGCATACGCGAGACGTTGCTCAACTTCGGTATCCCTATCCGCAGCATGCACGCCACGGTAGGCCCTACTGTAACGCTCTACGAGATTGTGCAGGAGCAGGGTGTCAAGATATCGAAGATTCAGGGCTTGGAGAGCGATATTGCGCAGAACCTCAAGGCGTTGGGTATACGTATCATCGCCCCAATACCTGGTCGCGGCACTATCGGTATCGAGGTGCCAAACAAGACCAAGCAGACCGTATCTATGTACTCGTCGATATGCTCCGAGGAGTTCCAGTCATCAAAGGCTGAGCTCCCTGTGGTCATCGGTCGTACCATTCAGAATGAAAACTATACATTCGACCTCGCCAAGATGCCGCACTTGCTCGTCGCGGGTGCTACGGGACAGGGTAAGTCGGTAGGCTTGAATGCCATAATCACCTCGCTACTATATCGCAAGCATCCTGCCGAGCTTAAGTTCGTGCTTATTGACCCTAAGATGGTTGAGTTCTCGCTGTATAGCCGCTTGGAGAAGCACTTCTTGGCGAAGATGGAGTCGGAGGATGAGGCTATCGTCACCGACCCTAAGAAGGCAGTATATACCCTTAACTCGTTGTGTACCGAGATGGCAAACCGCTTGGAGCTGTGTAAGTTAGCGCACGCCAAGAATATCGTTGAGTACAACGCTAAGTTCCTAAAGCGTCGCCTCAACCCCGAGCATGGCCACCGCTTCTTGCCATATATCGTCGTTGTCATCGACGAGTTTGCCGACCTTATCATGACTGCCAAGGAGGTCGAAGCCCCCGTGATGCGTCTTGCACAGAAGGCACGTGCCATAGGTATTCACCTTATCGTCGCCACACAGCGTCCCGATGTGCGTGTCATCACTGGTGGTATCAAGGCCAACTTCCCTGCACGTATCGCCTTCCGCGTGATGCAGATGACCGACTCGCGTACCATCATCGACCAGCCAGGTGCTAATCAGCTTATTGGTCGTGGCGACATGCTCCTATCTAACGGCGGTGAGCTTACGCGTATACAGTGCGCCTTTGTAGACACCCCTGAGGTTGAGAATGTTGTCGAGCATATCGGCTCACAGCAGGGCTATCCATCGGCATACGCACTGCCCGACTACACTCCCGAGCAGGGTGGTGGCGACTTCACAATATCTGTTGGCTCCGAGGAGAGCTCAGCACCACAGAAGTATGACCCTAAGTTTGGCGAGATTGCCCGCGAGGCGGTGTCGAGTGGCATGATATCTACCTCGATGATACAGCGTAACTTCGAGGTGGGCTTCAACCGCGCAGGACGTATCATGTTGCAGTTGGAGCGTGCCGGCATCGTAGGCCCACAGATAGGCTCTAAGCCTCGCGAAATAAAGTACTACGATTTGCCAAGTTTGGAGGCGCGCCTACAAGAATTGGGCATCTTCTAACGTTATACTATAAACGAACGAAGAGTATGAGAAGATTTGTTGTAACACTATGTGCGCTATTTAGCGTTTGTGCACTCTCGGCGCAGACCACAGCTCGTGAGTGGATTGATATGCTCAACGCATCGTTGGGTGAGCGCTACGCCTATGGTATCACGGTCGAGGTTGAGGGCGACGATAATGAGCTTTATGGCGCTATGCAGGTCGATGGCGATAGTTACCATATGACACTCGCCGACATGGAGGTATATAGCGATGGTAAGCTACGCTATGAGATAAACAATGCACGCAAGGAGGTCACCGAGGATAGGGTAAACCTCGACTCGCGCGACCTGCTGACAAACCCCACGCGTGCCTTTGCTTTTGTCGATGAGGAGTTCACCATGAAGTTGCGCTTCAGCCACAACGATGAACTTGCCATCGTTGAGCTTGTGCCACATGACAAGGCGTTGGGTATCACTACTATAAGCCTCGCGCTGTCGAAGAGCGGCGATGTAGTGCAGCCATTGCAGATTATCTACGACTACGAAGGCGATAAGGTGAAGATTACGATGCAACCAACAGATGAGGGGTGGAAGCTCCCACGCTGGGATAAGGATGCCTACCGCGCCTACGATATAGTTTCGTTTTTGTAACTGATTAAACATAAATAGATGAGAAAGATTGTATTGCTTTTGGCCGTTGTTGCCTTTGTTGCTTGCGACAACGATTGGGTTAATGATGTTAAGCCTCGCGTATATATCGAGAGCTTCGAGGCAGAGTTCGAGGCTGGGAATAGTGGCGACTTCGAGTATGGCTACGAGACCGATGAGTTCAAGTTCGAACACTTCTACAACGAGGAGTTCGGCTACTGGGGAGGCTTCGTGCAGACCAAGAAGTTTGATACCGACGCCGCTAATGGCCTCTACGAGAACCAGTATGCCGTATACAGCGCTTCGGCATCACATGGCACGGGTGCGCTCCTATACTACTACGATAGCTATAACGAGCCTTGCGACATCGTTATCAAGGGCGACCACATACTTACAAGCGTGCGCCTTAACCTCACCACCTACACCTACGCCTCAATCACCAACGAGGATATAAACACCTTTGCTCGCGCCTTCACCGATGGCGACTACCTCAAGGTTGTCTTCACCTCTCTCAAGGGAGATAAGGAGGTCGGCAAGGTGGAGTGCTATGTCGTTGACTATCGCGATGGTAAGCAACTTATGGCTACCCGCTGGGATATATTTGACCTCACCCCTCTTGGCAAAGATTATGAGCGTGTACGCGTAAAGATAGAGACTACCGATGTGGGTGAGTATGGGGCGAATACACCGCTTTATATAGCCCTCGACGAATTGTCTTTCTTGTGATAAGGCAGCATCTGCTGCCGCTAACAAAAGAAAATGCGAATGAGCAGTACGTCAAGTACAGCCCATCCGCATTTTTTTTGCCGAGCGTTGCATCTACTACCTTCTGACAAGAAAGCTCCACCGCTGATTACCCTTGTGTCAGCGCCACATTAGCACCCTCTGACAACAAATTGTGTTGCGGTGCTAATTGTCGTTGCCGAGCGTTGCATCTACTACCTTCTAACAAGAAAGCTCCACCCACCTCTCATTGCCCTCGCCTCGCGCGGAGTTTATATTCTAAAAAAATCGTGGTTGGTTGAAATTAGATTGTCAGCAAAAAAAAATAGATTACCTTTGCGACTGTTTTTTGCGCGTTTTTGTGTTTACGCACAGAGTATTATATTTGGTATATAAGTTAAATTAATAGATATATGGTTAGTATAAGAGCTTATTCTGCCCCTGAGATTGAGGTGGTCGAATTTGAGATTGAGCAGGGTTTCTCACTAAGTGGTGTTGTCGATGGTGGCGACTACGGCGATGGTGGCGAAGGCTCGGAGATGGAGTAATACTTAAAACAATTCACTGCTATGAAGAGATTATTTTTTATGATGGCTGCTGTGACAGCAATGGTGGGTTGTTCTAAGGAGAGCAACGACACTACAAACGTTGAGTCAAAGACAATGTTTACTATGAACGCTTCGATTGTTACTGATGATACCCGTGTAACTGTCGATGGTGAGAAGTTTACCGATGTTAAGTGGGAGCAGGGCGATGTGGTAACCCTTAGCTCTGCGGCTGGTGCATCTGCAACTCTTGTTGCCGAGGCTGGTGGCGACACTGATGTGCGCTTCGTGGGCGAGGGTTCGGCTATTGCCGACGCAGATACCTACTACGCAATCTATCCTGCTATGACCATCACCGATGGCGTGGCTAATGTTGAGCTCGCTTCGCAGTCGGGCGACGATAAAGACTCAGCAGTGCTCGTGGCAAAGGCTGAGGGCACTAAGGGCGTAGCTATCGACATGGCGTTTAAGCCTGCTAATGCTCTATTGCACGTAGCCGTGAGTGGCGTATCGTCACTCTCGAAGGCCGAGTTCGTGGCATTCGATGGTACTATGCTACCACAGGGCTTCGACTATCTATTCGCTTCGGAGACTACACAGAGATATGGCGAGGTAGCTGCGTATACTATCGAGAACCCATCTAAGGATGGCTTCTTCTTCTCGTTGCCTGCCGACCTCAATATGGCAAATGGCTACGTAGTGCGCCTTACTGATGCTTCGGGCAATGTCTGCTCAAAGGCATACAATGCAAAGATCTTCGAGAAGGCTACCACAACACGTGTCGCTATCGAGTGGTCACAGCCTACGGTAACCCTCGGCGCTAAGACATCGTATAGCTACTATCTTGACGGTGCATCTGCAACAGCTAATAGTTGCGCTAACACCGACATCTTCTTTGTTACGGGTAAGAATGGCGAGAGCTGTGCTTCATCGTATGCTGGTGTTCAGGATGCAATGATTTCTGACCTTGGCTACGAGGTTGATGGCACTACATATACCTATTCTGCGGGTCAGGTATCGTGGGATAAGGCTGCAAACACCTTCTGCATCAATGAGACTCCATCTTACTCAACCGCATGGGGTGAGAAGACAGGTATCAAGGCATTTGTTGTAGTTAATGGCAAGAAGTACTACTCAACAAATAATGTATGGCTCACAGGTCTTCCATATAGCTATAACTTCGTAAATGGCTCATTGGAGGCCTATCGTAGCGCTGGCTGGAGCACAAATGGTACTTTGAGAGTAAGTAACGAGACGTTGGCTGGTCGTGCTAAGACCTTGGTTTTGTGTCATCGTCGTTATTCAAAAGTTTTCATAGTGCTATTTGATGAGCATGAAAAGGGTTTTGTTGTTTCGCCAAAATTCTTTGTTCCTGCTACAACGATGGTTCAACCATCAATTGTTCATAGTACATATAATGCTGGAGGAGATATTGCGAGAATAACGTATGTTGGTGCTGTGCCAAATACGACGTCTTCTAATCAGTCTGCTATCTCATTCTCAACGACAGGCGGAAGCAAGACCGGTGGAACGATTTATGGCGCTAATGTATGGCAAAATTCATTTGGTTTGTCAGAATCAACTCCATATATTAGTATTGATTGTAATGATACCGCAGGTACTAATCTGGGCGCCTATTATTTCTTGCATGAAGCATACTTCCGCTATGCAGAGTAACGCTTAATGCTCTATATGTCAATTGCCCGGCTCCTCGGAGTCGGGCAATTCTCTTTAATGTCGTTTTGTTGTTAGCTGTCGCGTAGCAACTTGACCAACTCGGCCACGGCTCGACCGCGGTGCGATATGGCATTCTTCTCGTCGGCAGACATCTCGGCAAAGGTCACCGTGTGGCCATCGGGCACAAATAGCGGGTCGTAGCCAAAGCCTCCACACCCCGCCTCCTCGGTGGCAATACGCCCCTCGACGATGCCCTCAACCTGCTGCTCCACACCACCGCGTATAAGCGATATAACGGTGCGAAAGCGCGCACGGCGGTTCGTCTTGCCCTCCAACTCGTGTAACAGTTTGCGGTTGTTAGCCGCAAAGTCGTGACCCTCCGTAGCGTAGCGTGCCGAGCGTACCCCTGGTGCGCCATTCAGCTCCTCGACCTCCAAGCCCGTATCGTCGGCAAAGCAGTCTAAGCCAGTGCGCTCATATACATAGTGTGCCTTCTGTGAGGCGTTCTCGTCGAGCGTAGCGCCCGTCTCGGGTATATCCTCCGTAATGCCCACCTCGCGTAGCGTTACAAGCTCGAAGCCCTCGCCGAGTACGGCTCTCACCTCCGAGAGCTTATGGGCGTTGTTGGTTGCAAATACTATCTTCATAATCTCTTACTCTTGGCGTGCTACCTCTAATTCGGCAAGTCGCTGGTCCATTACCACCTTGTCGATGATGGTCTTAACGACGGTATCTATCTCCGAACCCTCGGAGTAGTCGGCAGGGCAAACGTGATTCACACGGTTGTCGCGTATAAGCTCGTTGAGAACTGTGCGCTGACCCTCCTCCTCGGGGTTGTAGACAGCGATGGAGTGGCCACCGAAGTTCTTGACAAGACGCATGCAGGGAATGTCTGTTGTACCATCGCCAAAGTATATCATGCGCGAGAAGGGCACAGGGCGTTTGTTCTCCTCCATAAAGCGGTTTACGTCCTTGGTATCGAAGACCGACTCGACGCCCTTGTTTATCTTGAATATGAACTGTGTCTTGTTGGTGTAGTTGACAGCCACCGCAGGCCAATATGCTATGCCGTCGACATTGTAGAGGAACGAGCAGGCGTAGATATTCTTGAACTCGTGGGCTATGGCCGTGCCCTCGATAATCTCTTTGAGTCCCGACGAGTTGACATAGTGTAGGATGTTGATGCCACGCTCAGCGCCATAGTCGTTGATGCGCTTGAACCACTCGATGACGCCGTTGTAGAACTTGACGTTACGGCCCGACTCGCGGAATGCCTCGCGGCGTAGCGATAGCCCCTTAGACTGTGCCGCCTGAAGCATACGTGCCATATATGTAAGCACCTGGTCGGCATCCTGCTCCTCGGCGAGGGTGTTTGCCTCGTGCCAAAACTCCATATTGCTCTTGCCCACGGCGGGGATAAAGTCGTACTCCTGCATATTGCCTGGCGCCAGTGTGCCGTCGAAATCGTAGATTAGTGCTACGGTAATCCTCTCTTTCATCTCTCTTTTTTGTTGATAATGATGTAAAGATACAAAAAAATCACTATTTTTGTAACGATAAGCATAAAAATAATTGAAAAGAATATAATTATGGATTTCAGAGAGGTTGTTCAACGACGTCGTTCTACACGTCGCTATACGGGTAAGCCCGTCGAGAGAGAGAAACTACAAAGTGCTATGGAGTTGGCTCTGCGCGCTCCATCATCAAAGAATACACGCTCAACACGCCTTATGGCCGTTACGAACCTCGATAAGGTGCATGCCTTGAGTCGTCTGCGCGACTGGGGCTCAAGCCTCTTGGAGGAGGCAGGTGCTGCCATCGTCGTTCTTGGCGATGAGAGCGCAAGCCCTATGTGGCAGACCAACGCTTCGATTATGGCCAATACACTGCAACTCGCACTCGTTGATGAGGGCCTCGCATCGTGCTGGGTGCACGTTGGCGACTACCTAACACTCAAGGATGTGCCCGACAGCCAGCGTAGCGAGGACTACGTTAAGGAGCTTCTTCCAGAGATACCCGAGGGCTATCGCGTATGGTGTGTGATATCTATCGGCTATGCCGACTACACACCAAAGCCGCTGCCTGAATACGAGGGCCCAGAGCGTATATTATTTGTTGAGTAGACATCAATGAGGAGCAAGGAATACAAATCTTTGCTCCTCATTGTTACAAACGGATTACATTTTCGTTATTTTGTTTTTAAAAATACTATTTTTAGGCATCGGAGGGACATTGTTTTATATAAATATGTATCTTTGTAAGTTGAATATTACAACTTATGATGTCGAATAGTAGCAAAGATACGCAACGATATACTGCACTTGTTGCAACCTCTAAAGAGGTGCAGGAGGGTAGAGGTAAAAACATTATACCACCGCCCGAGCGAGAGCCCCTATGGCGTGCATACCTCGCCAAGTTCAAAGACCCTATCATCATTGTTCTTCTCGTTGTCTTCGTCTTCTCGGTGGGTGTGTCGCTCTACGAGATTTTCGTTGTGGGCAAGGATATGTCGTTGCTCTTCGAACCATGTGGCGTGTTGTTGGCGTTGCTCCTGGCTACGGGTGTAGGCTTCATCTTCGAGGTCAAGGCCGGCAAGGAGTTCGACATCCTTAATAAGGTCAAGGACTCGCGACCCGTTAAGGTCTTGCGCCGCCGCGATGCCGAGAGTCGTGCTACGGTGGAGAGTATCGCCAAGCAGGATGTTGTCGTGGGCGATATCGTACGCTTGGAGAATGGCGACGAGATACCTGCCGATGGCCTACTTATCGAGGCCATACAGCTATGTGTCGACGAATCGAACTTCACGGGTGAGCCATACGCTAATAAATATGTCGATGAGGCCAACTTCGACAAGGATGCCACCTATCCGTCGAACTTCATGCTGCGCGGTGCAACTATCATCGAGGGTAACGCCCTGATGCGTGTTACGGCCGTAGGTATGGCCACCGAGGAGGGTAAAGGTGTGGCACGAGCAAGCGAGGGTAGCGATGTCGAGACACCGCTTAACAGACAGCTCGGGCAGCTCAGTGGGTGGATATCGAAGGCGAGTGTTGTCATCGCCCTGCTTATCATCGTGGGCCGTACGCTGCTTCTCTTCTTCAGTGACGATATCGTTGTTGGCGAGTTGTCGTTCTTGCAGATTGCCGAGTATGTGTTAGGCTCTATAATGATTGCTGTGACGCTTATCGTTGTGGCAGTCCCTGAGGGCTTGCCCATGAGTATCACGGTGAGCTTGGCGATGAGTATGCGCCGTATGCTCAAGGCTAAGAGCTTGGTGCGTAAGCTCCATGCTTGCGAGACGATGGGTGCAACGACGGTGATATGCAGCGATAAGACGGGAACGCTCACACAGAATAAGATGACTGTGGTGGAGCATATGGCGTGCGACGAGGAGCGCATGACGCTCTTTATGGAGGGCATGGCGGTAAACTCTACGGCGGAGTTATCGCTCGACGACGATGGCAAGGTGTCGGCCATAGGTAACCCTACCGAGGGTGCGCTACTCATGTGGCTCAGGGCGCACAATATGGAGTATACCGATGTGCGCGATAGCCATACCATCATAGCGCAAGAGCCATTCTCGACAGAGACGAAGTATATGACTACCGAGGTGCGCGACAATCGCACAGATAGCCATATTCGCTATATAAAGGGTGCTCCCGAGATAGTTCTCAACATGTGCACGACCATAGCCAATGGCCATACGCGCGAGAGCATCGAGGAGCGTCTGCTCAGCTACCAGTCGCGTGCTATGCGTACGCTCGGCTTTGCGGTGCAGTATATCGACGATAATGGTGTTGCTGGCGATATTACGTTCTTGGGTATCGTAGGCATTGCCGACCCTATACGCCACGATGTGTGCGAGGCGATAACAACGTGTATGCAGTCGGCAGGCGTGCGTGTTATCATCGTCACTGGTGATACCCCCGCTACGGCAACGGAGATAGGTCGTCAGATAGGGCTTATCACAAGCGAGGAGGAGGGGCAGGTTATCACTGGCCCTCAGTTTGCTGCGATGAGCGACGACGAGGCACGCAAGATGTTGGCAGAGCCCACACTTAAGGTTATCTCGCGTGCACGTCCCGACGATAAGGCGCGCCTTGTGATGCTCTTGCAGCAGAACAACGAGGTCGTTGCGGTCACGGGTGATGGTACGAACGATGCCCCAGCGCTGAGCAAGGCACAAGTGGGCCTCTCGATGGGTGATGGCACGTCGAGAGCCAAGGAGGCGAGCGACATTACCATCATCGACAACTCCTTTGCAAGCATCAACAAAGCCATTATGTGGGGGCGTTCGTTGCACCTAAACATACGCCGCTTCATCATCTTCCAGATGACCATTAACCTATGTGCTTGTCTTATTGTCCTGCTTGGTGCATTTATCGGCATGGAGTCGCCACTTACTGTGACGCAGATGTTGTGGGTAAACCTCATCATGGATACCTTTGCGGCAATGGCGCTATCGTCACTCCCCGCCGACCCCAAGGTCTTGAAAGATAGGCCACGCGACCCATCGAGCCACATCATCAGCCGCGCGATGTTGAGGCGTATCGTGGGTACAGGCTTGCTCTTCTTTGTCATCCTCGTGGGCTTGTGGCAGCTGTTGTGTCACTATGAGGTGACAAGCGTCTCGGCTCTCTTTACGGCAGATGCTGTGCGCATCTTCTTTAAGGATATATTCAGCATCTCGCCCGCTACGGCACACCTAACACCATATGAGATGGGCATCTTCTTCTCGATATTCGTGCTGTTGCAGTTCTGGAATATGTTTAATGCCAAGTACTTCCATACCGACCGTACGCTACTACAAGATATCGTGGCACTCTTTACCAATCGCGCGGTGGTTAAGGGGTCGTATAGCGGCTACTTCCTGCTTATCGCAGGGGTGATACTCGTCGGTCAGATAGTGATTGTGAGCTGCGCCGGCAAGCTCTTCAATGTAGCACCTCTCGCGGCGGAGGATTGGGGTTGGATAATACTCATAACCTCGCCTGTGGTGCTTATACCTGAGATTATTCGTATTGTTAGATTGTTGATTAAACGTTAGTTATGGCTACTATTGGTGACTACCTGCGACTCGTTAAGTTCTCGCATACGATATTTGCTATGCCCTTCGCACTGCTCTCGTTCAGCTATGCGTGGGTCACTGTTGCGCACGACCACGAGCTGTGGGTGCTGCTGCTCCAAGTCGTTCTTGCCATGGTCTTTGCGCGTAATGTGGCTATGGGCTTCAACCGCTGGGCAGATAGGTTCATAGATGCCGAAAATCCACGTACGGCACAGCGCGAGATACCAGCAGGTAAGGTCTCGGCACGCGGAGCTATGACCTTCGTAGTCATCAACGCTATACTCTTCATTGTCACCGCATCGACAATCAATACGCTGTGTGGCATGCTGTCGCCCGTGGCACTCGCGGTGGTGATGTTTTATAGCTACTGCAAGCGCTTCACGCCCCTTGCGCATATCGTGCTGGGTATCTCTCTGGGTATCGCCCCCGTGGGCGCATATATGGCCGTTGCGGGCCACTCGGCGCCCGAGTGCTGGCTGCTTGCATTGGTCGTTATGACGTGGTGCAGCGGCTTCGATATCTTCTATGCGTTGCAGGATGCCGACTACGACCGTAAGCGAGGCTTGCACTCCATACCGTCGCACTTCTCGCCACGCACATCGCTTATAATCAGTGCGTTGTTGCATATGGCGAGTGTGGCTCTCTTGGTATGGTTTGCAGCGTATCAGCCTCAGACATGGCTACTGTGGGTGGGGTGTGCGCTCTTCGCGCTCATACTGCTCATGGAGCATATCCTCGTAACGCCCACCAAGCAGCGTAACATAGGTATCGCCTTTGCAAATCTAAACGCCATGGCGAGTGTCACGTTGGCCACGGCGCTCATACTTAATATCATCATCTACGCATAGCGATGTGGGTAGAGGCAGCATTTATCTCGGCACTGCTTCTCGGCTGCTACGATGTGGCCAAGAAGCGCTCGTTGGCGCATAATGCCGTTGTACCAGTGCTGTGGATAAATACGCTTGTCTGCACGCTGCTCTTTATGCCCGTTATCCTTAATGCTGAGTTGTCGCTCGGGTGGCTCGATGGCACGCTCTTCGAGAGCGTTAGGGGTGGCGTCAGGGAGCATACGCTCGTCGTCATTAAGGCTGCCATAACCCTCAGCTCGTGGCTCTTGGGCTACTATGCCATCAAGCATCTGCCACTCACGATTGTAGGGCCGGTGAATGCTACACGCCCCGTGATGGTACTTATAGGTGCGGTGCTTATCTTTGGCGAGCACCTCAACCTGTGGCAGTGGGGTGGTGTGCTACTTACCATCGCATCGCTGTATCTGCTCAGCCGCGCAGGGCGTGGTGAGAATATCGACTTTCTGAGTAACCGCCATATATGGGCGCTCTTCGCCGCTATGATGTTGGGCGCCGTGAGTGGCCTCTACGATAAGTATATCATCGCCTCGCACTCGCTCAATCCGCTCTTCGTGCAGAGCTGGTTTGGCGTGTACCAACTTATGATGATGACCATCATTGCCGCCGTGGTGTGGCTACCACGCCGTATGTCCGAGCCCTTCGAGTGGCGCTGGACAATACCCCTTATCTCGATACTTGTGTCGGCCGCCGACATCTTCTACTACCACGCCTTGGCTACCGATGGCGCTATGATTGCCGTGGTAGCGATGATACGCCGCTCGTCGGTTATTGTCACCTTTATGGCTGGTGCTCTGCTCTTTGGCGAGCGCAACCTGCGCAGCAAGAGCCGCGACCTTGTACTCATACTTATCGGTATGGTGCTTCTTGCTATCGGCAGCAACTAATATGGCGGGCATCGCCCGCTCATCTTTCATCTTTCCTCTTTGCTCTTTCATCTTTTTTTCGTACCTTTGTGGATGTAACATGTAGAATTATGAGAAGAGTAACTAAAACCCTAACCTTGTGTGTGGCGGCAATGTCGCTCCACACCCTCGTATCGGCACAGGAGGTAAACCTCGCCTCACAGCGCGGCGAGTCGCAGAGTGTCGGCACCATGCTTGGACATAAGATTGACCACGGCGGTCTTATCATCAATCCCACACCCCATACGGTGTTAATGTCGCGTGCCATGCCTCTCGATGCCAGTCGCGGTGTGGCTCTTACAGCCTCGGCTAAGGCCTATGCCGATGATATCGACTTTATCAAGCAGCACCGCTCGGGTGTTAAGCTCGATGTGGCGATAAGCCCACGCGAACTGTTGTCGCTCGACGTTCCCAAGGAGTGCATAGATGGTGCATACGCCCTGACTATCAACGTCGAGGGCATACACATCGTGGCAGCCGATGAGAGTGGCGTCTTCTATGCCATACAGACCCTACGTCAGATTGTCGAGAGCCCCATAGCTAAGGGCGCCTCGCTGCCTACGTTGGGCATCGTCGACTGGCCCGACTTGCAGTATCGTGGCGTTGTCGAGGGCTTCTATGGTGAGCCATGGTCGCACGCTACGCGCCTGTCGCTTATCGACATGTATGGCCGCTACAAGATGAACTACTATATCTATGGCCCTAAGGATGACCCCTATCACAGCTCACCACACTGGCGCGAGCCATACCCCGAGCAGGAGGCAGCCGAGATTAAGGAGCTTGTAGAGGCTTGTAAGCGCAACCACGTGAACTTCGTCTGGGCCATACACCCAGGTCAGGATATCAAGTGGAACGCGGAGGACTACAAAAACCTCGTCAACAAGTTCGAGGCTATGTACGACCTCGGTGTTCGTGCCTATGCCATCCACTTCGACGATATCTCGGGCGAGGGTACCAACCCATATCGCCAGACTGAGCTTCTCAACCGCCTAAACAAGGAGTTCGTGAAGGCTAAGGGCGACGTGGCATCGCTCATCGTATGCCCCACGGACTACACACGCCTCTGGGCTAACCCCACGCAGAATGGTAGCTTGGTGATATATGGTAAGGAGCTCCACCCGTCGGTAGATGTATTCTGGACTGGTGATGCCGTATGCAGCAATATGACCGAGTCTACGATGGCATGGATTAACGAGCGCATCAAGCGCCCCGCGCTCTTCTGGTGGAACTATCCCGTTACGGACTACGCCCGCCATATCGTCATGCAAGGCCCTGTGTATGGTCTCGATACGACCATGAATAGAGAGACAACACGTGGTCTTGTGAGCAACCCTATGGAGTATGGCGAGGCTTCGAAGCTCGCACTATATAGCGTTGCCGATTATACGTGGAACACCTCGGCATACAACCCCGTAGATAGCTGGGAGCGTGGTATTGAGGCCATCGCTCCAGAGGTCAAGGAGGCATACCGCGACTTTGCTATACACTCGTGCGACACCGAGACAGGCTACCGCCGTTTGGAGTCGTGGGAGACCGAGACATTCACCCTCGAGGAGTACGACCAGCAGGTTGCCGATAGACTGTATGAGGAGATGACAGGGCTTGAGAGCGTCGCTAAGCGCATGGAGCCTATGAAGAATAAGGCGCTCCTCGCCGAGCTTAAGCCCTGGCTTGTGGAGCTGTCGAAGCTTGCTACACGCTGCCGCAAGGCCATAGATTGCTATCGTCTATTCAGCATCAGCGACCATACGCATTTCTGGGATAGCTACGTCGACAACCTCATGACCGAGGAGCAGATAGCAGCCTTCGATGCTCACCGTTGCGGTACTATGGCGTTGCAGCCCTTCTACGAGGACCTTATGAATGGCATGGCTATCGCCTACTATCGCCTCGTTACGGGTGAGAATAGCACACGTCTTGCGCAGTTCGGCGTATATAACTCACTACGTGCGCCTCAGGCAAAGTATATGTTCGACAACGACCCCGCGACCTACTACCACTCGGGTCAGGCACAGCGTACCGATGACTACGTAGCTGTCGATATGTCGGGTGTTGCGGATGTACACGAGGTGCGTATCGTGCAGGGCCGTAACTCGGTAGACGATGTCGACTACTTCGATCACGCCGTTGTAGAGTACTCGGTGGATGGCGATATATGGTTGCCACTAACTGACGAACTTACAGGCGTATACGATATCAACTGGACTGGTAGCGTCAAGGCACGTTATATCCGCTTGCGTAAGCTTGAGTCGGAGAAGCGCAACTGGCTTGCCATACGCTCCTTCGAGGTCAATCCTGTCGAGGCGAGCGAGTGGGGCTGGGATGGTAACCCATTCACCTCGGTGAAGATTGCGGGTGCATTGAGCTTCGAGATGCCTAAGGGTGGCAAGACTGCCTATATGATGCTTGGTAAGCTCCCTAAGGAGGGTGTCGTATGCCGTCTGTTGGATAAGAATGGTGAGCAGATATCGAAGCATAAGGTGAAGTCATCGCTTCACGCTGTAGCCCTCACCGACAAGGTTCACGCCATCGAGCTACGTGGTGAGGTGGAGCTCTTCGAGTGCTTCATCTACACCACCGACGAGGAGCTACCAAAGCAGCGCTAAACACATAATTTAAACTAATACAACGATGAAAAAGTTACTATCAATTTTTGCTATCGCAGCACTCCTTGTGGCCTGCGGTGGCGAGCAGAAGAAGAGCGACGATGCCGAGAAGAAGGGTGGCGAGGCTGCTACCGAGAAGAAGGCTGAGGTGGCTAAGGGTGATGAGGCGTCGAGCTTGCTCGAGCAGATGAAGAAGTACCAGATGATAACACTTGAGTCTCTTGAGAACAACGACTATGAGACATTCAAGGCTAATATGCTTGATGTATACAACTTTACTTTGTTGCTGCAACCAGAGCAGTACGAGCAGCTGATGAAGGATATCGAGCCATTCAACAACTCGTTGAAAGAGCGTGCCGAGAAGTATACGACCCGCGCGGAGGAGTGGTCATACACGGCAGCCATGGAGCTTATTGAGGAGGGTAAGATTGTGATGCCTGAGCTATAATCAATATGTTAACTATCAATAGATTATTTTCTAATATTAAAGATTATGTATATCAAGAAGTTTCTATCGATTTTGGCTATCGCAGCACTCTTCGTAGCTTGTGGAGGCGAGCAGAAGAAGAGCGGCGATGCCGAGGATAAGGCTGCTAAGACAATCGACGAGACAGCAACCGACGATGGTGATGAGGCTACAGCCGATGAGGAGACCACAAAAGGCCCTCAGACCCTTGTAGAGTGGATTCTATACTATACTGACTGCCAGTATGATGCTGTCGAAAATGACAACTATGAGGCGTTCAAGAGTGCTGCATACGAGGTCATCAAGTTGACAGACAACCTATCATGGCAGGAGCAGGAGGCCATACAACCTGAGTTACATAAGGGACTTGCCGAGAGAGCCGATAGATACAATCGTATCGCTCAGAAGTACGATGGTTGGTACGATAAGGCAATGATGGAGCTTTCGGATGAGGGTCTTGTAATGTACCACGTTGAGTAGCTCTGCAATAGATATTGAGTGTGAGGGGGTCTTTCGAGACTCCCTCTCTTTTTGTGCTACTGAGGCTGCTTGTTGTGGTTACCTATATTTAATATTAAAGGGCAGATTTCTCTGCCCCTTGTTGCTTGCTTCGAATAGCTATCTTCCTATGCTCGTGGCAGGGTAATCTTGAACTCCAAGCCACTCATCTTACGGTTCGCCACCGACACATTGCCGCCGTGGAAGAGTATGGCGTTCTTGACGATAGAGAGGCCGAGACCTGTGCCTCCGAGCTTACGCGAACGTCCCTTATCTACGCGGTAGAAGCGCTCGAAGATATGGTTTATATGCTCCTCGTCGACACCAATACCATTGTCGGCAAAGGTGATGGTGTAGAACTTCGTGTCGGCAGCCACAAGACGAATGAAGATGTCGCGGCCACCAGAGTAGGCGATGGCATTATCCGTAAGGTTCTTGAAGATGGACATCAGCAGCGTAGAGTTGCCATTTACCATCATAGGCTGTGGTAGCTCGATGTTTATGCGCATCTGTCGCTCTACGGGGAGTAGTGCTACCTCGGCAGCTATCTCGTCGATGATGCCACGAAGGTCGACACTCTCGCACTCTATATGGCTGCTGCCATCCTCAAGACGTGTGATGGTCGATACATCTTGTAATAACTGTGTGAGACGCTGGCTATGGGCATAGCACTTCTCGATAAACTCCATGCGCTGCTCTTCGCTCATATCCTTGTTGGCAATCATCGTCTCGAGGTATCCCTGGATGGCTGCCACAGGGGTCTTAAGCTCGTGGTTGATATTGTTCGTAAGCTGACGCTTGATACGTAGTTTCTCCTGCTGCTCGTGCAGGGCGTTGTTGTGCTCGCGCTGCAAGTCGTTTGATGCCTCGTGTAGACGCTTATATAGGTCGATGATATGTAGTGATATCTCACCCAACTCGTCGTTCTCGAAATGGGGCATCGCCTCGATGTCGGCACCACTCTCCATGGTGTCGGCAACGCGCTTCAAGCTACGCATATTGTGATTTAGGCGCATGGCGAGCATCCACGCCACGACCGATGCGACGATAGCGACACTTATGATGCCGTAGAAGAGCACCTCGTCGAGAGCTCCAAAGTCGTGTATGCGGTCTACCAATGAGAACCTATACACTATGACACCGCCTATAAGGGCGATGATAAGGAGGGTTAGCAGCAAGAATGTGCCACCACGATAGCTATATACTTTACTCTTCAAACCCATAGCCATAACCTGTTCGTGTAACAATGTGCGCCCCGTATGAGCCAAGCTTCTTACGCATGCGCGTGATATTTACATCTATTGTGCGGTCGAGAACAACTACCTCGTCGCTCCATACGCGTTTCATAATCTGCTCGCGCGAAAGTATTGTGCCTCGGTTGCTGAGCAACAGCGATAGGATGTCGAACTCCTTGCGTGTTAGCGACACCTCCTCGCCATCTACGGTGCACACCTTGCGTAGGGTGTTCACCACAAGGCCTTGGAAGATGATAACACCCTCGTTGGTTGGCGTTGTCTCAGGTTGCTGAGGCTCTCTCTTCGACGAGCGACGTAGTACGCTACGTACGCGTGCCACCACCTCCGCTATGGAGAATGGCTTTGCGATGTAGTCGTCAGCGCCTATGTCGAAGCCCTTAATCTTGTCATCCTCGGCATCGCGTGCCGTGCAGAATATTATGGGCAGCGTTGCTGTCTCGGGGCGCTTGCGCAGTATGCGCGCCAAGCCGAAGCCACTAAGCTCATCCATCATCACATCGAGAATGGCAAGGTCATACGTCTTGATATCCATTGCCAACGCCTCCTCGGCACTATAAGCCACATCCACACTAAAGCCCTCTCGTTCGAGGTTGAACTTTAGTATCTCACACAACGACTCCTCGTCGTCAACAACCAATATACGATAGTTACTCATACTATTTTATATGTGGTAGATAGGGTTGCCAAAAACTATATGGCACACTATCTCCAACGCAAATTTAATCAAAATATCGTTTATGCGCAAATTATTTGTACCTAAAAATAGGGCACTATTGTCGATAGTGTGATATTTCATAAAATAGCGAGTTGTTACATCGGCTTAACAGTTTTGTAACACATTTGTAACAATTATTTCCTAAATTTGCAACGGATAACACATTTTTTATGGATCTATTTATCGTTATAACCCTTGCACTTCTTGCAGTTATGGGTATCGTCGTAGGTGTTTCTAACGACGCTGTTAACTTTCTAAATTCGGCATTTGGCTCTAAGGTGGCCAAGAAAAACGTCATCCTCACAGTAGCAGCAGTAGGTGTTATGGTGGGTGTGATGACATCGAGTGGTATGATGGATGTGGCGCGTAGTGGAGTCTTCTACCCAGGGATGTTCTCGTATAAAGAGATTATGGTGCTCTTTTTGGGTATGATGCTCTCGAATATCATCCTGCTGGATATATACAACTCGTTGGGTCTACCAACGTCAACCACCGTGTCACTCGTCTTTGGCTTGCTTGGTTCGGCCCTCGCCCTTGCGCTATATAACGTCTGGGGTGGTGATACTACAGCTATTAGCGAGTATATAAACTCGGCAAATGCCCTCGGTATTGTATCGGGTATCCTGCTGTCGGTGGTGCTTGCTTTCCTTACGGGACACCTTCTGATGTACATATCGCGTATCATCTTCTCGTTCCGCTACCACAAGATTTTCAACCGTTTTGGTGCGTTGTGGTGCGGCGTGACCCTCGCTGGTATCATCTTCTTTGCAGTATTTAAGGGTCTCAAAAGTTCAGGCCTTATACCTGTCGAGCTTATCGAATACGTCAATAATAACACCTTCCTATCGCTCGTTATCTTGTGGGCTGCAAGCTCGGCTCTATTGTGGATACTCCAGCGTATGAAGGTCAACATCTTGCGCGTGTCAATCCTCGCAGGTACATTCTCTTTGGCCCTCGCCTTTGCGGGTAACGACCTTGTGAACTTCATCGGTGTCCCCTATGCTGGCTACGACTCATATATGCTTGCACAGGAGCATGGTACAGACATTGCCTCTATGGCGGCGCTGTCGGAGCCTACGCAGGCCAACTTCTTTATCATGTGTGCTGCGGGCTTGGTGATGGTCATCACGCTTTTCACCTCGAAGAAGGCTATGCGCGTTATCGAGACCGAACGTAAGCTATCATCGCAGGATGAGACATCGGATACCAATGCCGAGGCATCGCCAATATCTCGTGGTATCGTACGTGCATCACGCCGCATGAACGACGGCCTTGCTGCAATCACCCCTAATAGCGTCAAGGAGTTTATCAACCGCCGCTTCACACCCCTCACAGCTGAGGAGCGCGGCGATGTGAACTACGACCTTATACGTGCTACCGTTAACCTTACAGCCGCTGCAATCCTTATCTCGATTGGTACACAACTCAAGTTGCCACTATCTACAACATACGTTGTCTTCATGGTATCTATGGGTTCGTCACTGGCCGATAGAGCCTGGGGCCGCGAGAGTGCCGTATACCGTATAACGGGCGTTATGACCGTAATCATGGGTTGGTTCGTGACAGCTGTAGGTGGCTTCATCATCGCCTTAGGTGTGACCCTCGCCCTTGCGTATGGAGGTAGCGTGGCAATCATAGGTATCACCATCCTATGTGTCATACTCATCATTAAGAGTAATATCAAGAGTAAGAAGAGTGATGTGGATGTCGAGGATGAGGAGCTTCCAACATCGAAGATTGGCGATACGCTCAAGCGTAGCCCCGAGGAGGCGCTTATCGAGTACACCGAGCAGGTATGTGCCTCGATGGAGCGTGTGACGATGATATACGATAGGACTATCGTCGCCGTATTTAAGGAGAACCGCAAGGTGCTCAAGGATATGGTGCGCGAGTCCGAGGAGTTCTTCCAGTCTACACGCCAGCAGAAGTACGACATCATGCCGCTGTTGCGCGACCTTAAGGATAGCGATGTGAGCACAGGTCACTACTACGTTCAGGTTGTCGACTATATCTCGGAGACAAGCAAGGCGCTGTTGCATATCACTCGCCCATGTTACAAGCATATAGACAACAACCATACGGGTCTTAACAAGGAGCAGGTATATGACCTCAAGCGTATCAACGACCGCGTGGAGGAGATATTTGGCGAGATTAACACCATGCTTCGCACACGCTCGTTCGACAATATGGAGAACGTCATGACCAAGCGCGATGAGCTCTTTGACTTCATCGACGAGGTTATGCAGAACCAGTTACGTCGTCTACGTGATACTGGTGGCTCGTCATCGGCAAATATGCTCTTCTTCAACATACTAACCGAGACGAAGACTATGATTCTCCACTCACGAAATATCATGAAGTCGTTGGAGCACTTCGTGGTTACGGAGTAGGGTGGAACAGTTTATTGAGATAATGGAGCGGGTGACCGCTCCTTTTTTTTGAAGATGAGAGATGTGTGGACTCTTCGCTTCGAGGCGCAGACGAGGTCAGCTAATCGTTCATTCCTATACGGGCGACGCGCAACTATCTCTTATTGATAATTGATAAAGAGATAGGGCGCTGTCCTGCGACAACGCCCTATTTTTTGTCGAGCGACAGCATCTGCTGCCTTATCTCATGCTCTCTACTCGTCGATAGGCAACTGCACACACTCGATGCCCACCTTGCGCAGTAGGTCAAGGCCCTCCTCCAAGCGGTAGCAGTCGCTATACACCACGCGCTTGATGCCAGCTTGTATGATGAGCTTCGCGCACTCTATACAAGGCGATGCTGTGACATATAGTGTCGAGCCGTCGCAGTTATTGGCGCTCTTGGCAACCTTCGTGATGGCATTAGCCTCGGCATGTAGAACATAGGGCTTGGTCTTGCCCATGTCGTCCTCGCATATATTCTCAAATCCTGCGGGGGTGCCGTTATAGCCATCCGAGATAATCATATTATCCTTCACGAGCAGCGCTCCCACCTTGCGACGCACGCAGTATGAGTTCTCGGCCCATACGCGTGCCATCTGCAAGTAGCGTATGTCGAACTGTCGCTGTTTTTGCTCCTTATAGCCCATGGTGAGTCCTCCTTTGATTAAGCCAACTTGCCGTGACAGTGCTTGTACTTCTTGCCCGAGCCACAAGGGCATGGGTCGTTACGGCCAACGCTCTTATCTACCTTGATAGGTGCGGTCTTGCTACGCTCGCCACTACCTGCGGCAGCTGCTGCGGCCATGCGCGACTCCTGGAGTTTGTTGACGTCGATACGCTGCTTCTGCTCGCGTGCCTGCTGCAAGTTCTCAGGGCTACTCTGGCGCACTGCCAAGCCCGACTTGTTGAGCTGCACGATGACATCGCGGTTGATATCCTCAATCATCTTCGAGAAGAGCTGGAACGACTCAAGCTTGTAGATGAGCAATGGGTCCTTCTGCTCGTATGTAGCATTCTGCACGCTCTGACGTAGGTCGTCCATCTCGCGGAGGTGCTCACGCCATGCGTCGTCGATAGTGGTGAAGAGTGCCACCTTTGAGAACTCGCGGTATATCTCTGCACCATCCGTATCCTTGCACTTCTGCAACTCCACAGGGATGCCATACTGCTTGCGACCATCCGTAATAGGGAAGGCGATACGCATATCCATGTTGTCTTTGCGCTCCTCGTATACGCGCTGCATCGTTGGGCGCACAGCGTCGGCTACGGCCTTCGCCTTACGCTCGAAGTGGTCGGTAAGGTCCTGTGTGAGGTGCTCGATAATCTCCTTAGGCTTCATGCGTGAGTATCTCTGCTCGTCGGCAGAGAACTCGATGGCAGCCTCGCGCATAAGGTCGAACTTAAACTCCTCGTATGAGCAACCCTCGTGAGCCTCGACAAACTTCATCGCGTAGTCGTAGCGTAGGTTGTTGAGGTCGATGTCGATACGCTCACCATAGAGGGCATGGCGACGACGTGTGTAGATAACCTCACGCTGTGAGTTCATTACATCGTCATACTCCAACAGACGCTTACGTGTACCAAAGTGGTTCTCCTCGACCTTCTTCTGTGCACGCTCTATGGCCTTAGTCATCATGCCGGCCTGTATCACCTCGCCCTCCTTGAGGCCCATGCGGTCCATGAGCTTGGCAATACGCTCCGAGCCGAAGAGACGCATGAGGTTGTCCTCCAACGACACGAAGAACTGCGATGAGCCAGGGTCACCCTGACGTCCTGCACGACCACGTAGCTGACGGTCTACTCGACGGCTCTCGTGGCGCTCCGTACCGATGATGGCAAGACCACCAAGCTCCTTAACCTCGGGCGTAAGCTTGATATCGGTACCACGACCTGCCATGTTGGTGGCGATGGTCACCTGACCACGACGACCCGCCTCGGCAACAATCTGTGCCTCGAGCTGGTGCTGCTTAGCGTTGAGCACGTTGTGCTTGATGCCGCGAAGCTTAAGCATACGGCTTAGCAACTCAGAAATCTCGACAGACGTAGTACCAACAAGCACTGGACGACCCTCGGCCACGAGGCGCTCAACCTCGGCGATAACGGCGTTGTATTTCTCGCGAGCAGTCTTATATACGAGGTCCTCGCGGTCGTCGCGAATAACCTTCTTATTCGTAGGAATTACCACCACATCGAGCTTGTAGATACTCCAAAACTCCGACGCCTCGGTCTCAGCGGTACCGGTCATACCTGCGAGCTTGTGGTACATACGGAAGTAGTTCTGAAGGGTGATGGTTGCGAATGTTTGAGTAGCATCCTCCACCTTTACATTCTCCTTGGCCTCGATAGCCTGGTGCAGACCATCCGAGTAGCGACGGCCCTCCATGATACGGCCTGTCTGCTCGTCGACAATCTTCACCTTCTTGTCCTCCGAGAGCACATACTCTACATCCTTCTCGAACATGAAGTATGCCTTTAGGAGCTGGTTCATGGTGTGCACACGCTCAGCCTTGATGGCGTAGTCGCTAAGAAGCTCATCCTTCTTCTGTGCGCGCTCCTCCATCGAGAGGTCGTCGTGCTCAATCTCGGCGATGCGTGCGCCAATATCTGGAAGCACGAAGAAGCCCTCCTCGTTGAAGCGGCGTGATGCCACCTCGTGACCCTTATCTGTTAGTATCAGCGAGTTCATCTTCTCGTCGTGGAGTACGAAGTTGTCGTCGGTAATCTCGGGCATGCGACGCTCGTTATCCTGCATGTAGAAGTTCTCGGTCTTCTGCAAGAGCACCTTCACGCCAGGCTCCGAGAGGAACTTGATGAGGGCCTTGTACTTAGGCATGGCCTTGTATGCACGGAGCAGGAGCTTACCTGCCTCCTCGTGGTTACCCTCGTTGAAGAGACGCTTAGCCTCGGCAACATCTGCCGACGACATCTTGCTCTGAAGGTCGTAGATATACTTTGCTGCGGGCTGGTACTCGGCAAATAGCTGGTCGCCACCCTTTGGCACTGGGCCTGAGATGATAAGTGGGGTACGAGCATCGTCGATAAGCACCGAGTCGACCTCATCGACAATGGCAAAGTGGTGCTTGCGCTGTACGAGGTCCTTGGGTGCCGACGCCATGTTGTCACGTAGGTAGTCGAAGCCGAACTCGTTGTTTGTACCGAAGGTGATATCGGCCATATATGCCTTGCGACGCTCCGCAGAGTTAGGACGTGTATTGTCGATACAAGCTACCGAGAGGCCGTGGAACTGATACATAGGGCCCATCCACTCGGCATCACGACGTGCGAGGTAGTCGTTGACCGTAACCACGTGAACACCCTTATGAGCAAGGGCGTTAAGGAATACTGGGAGCGTAGCTACAAGGGTCTTACCCTCACCTGTGGCCATCTCGGCGATGCGGCCCTTATGTAGTACGACACCACCAAAGAGCTGTACGTCGTAGTGTACCATATCCCACTTGATGACGTTGCCACCAGCTGTCCACTGGCTGCTATATATCGCCTTGTCGTCCTCGATGGTCACGAGGTCCTGACGCTCGGCAGCGAGGTTGCGGTCGAACTCATTTGCCGTAACTACAACGGTATCGTTCTCGGCGAAACGACGTGCCGTATCCTTCATGATGGCGAATGCCTCGGGAAGTATCTCCTCGAGCTTCTGCTCAATCTTCTCGTCGATACGCTTCGTAGTATCGTCAATATCCTTTGATAGACGCTCCTTGTCGTTGAGCGATATGTCTGCCTGCTCGAGCTTCTCTTTGCTCTCGACGATACGCTTCTCATCCTCGGCTATGAAGTCGGCGATGCTCTTGCTGAGAGCTGCCGAGCGAGCACGAAGCTCATCGTTGGTGAGTGCTGAGATGGTGGGGTAGACAGCCTTAATCTTCTCTACGTAGGGCTGAATTTCTTTGCGGTCCTTGTCGCTCTTCGAGCCGAAGAAGACCTTGATGACTTTTGATAGAATATCCATTGTTTGCTAATTTTTGTCAAACTGATATGCCGACCCTCTTTCGGGGTGGTACATATATCGCGCAAATATACTCATTATTTATCAAATAAACAACACGCGTGCGCACTAATGTGTGCGTACGCGCGATATTGACAAGATAATGATACGTTTTGGAGTTTATCTACTATCTGTATTCATGCCCAATGGGCACACGTGGCATCTTTTAGCGTGGCAGTACTCGCGGCTAAGCTGAATAAGAGCCTGGCTGTCGATAGCGCTTGATGCAATCTTCGATGTGGCGTTCCACTCCTCGGTGTAGCGGTTTTTCTCAGCTGGTATACTAAGTAAAAGGTTGTAAGCCTGTGTGCATAGCGCCTCTGAGTGGGTATGGCGACCATAGGCGTATATCATCTGTGCAACGAAGTTAATGCCGAGTAGCTCGCACTTCATCTTGCCGAACGTCGCTGACGTCTCCTCCATGATGGTGTAGGGTATGAAGTGCCTCAGCCACTGCTCCGAGGCCCGGCCCGAGAAGAGCTTGTAGATGTCCGCAAGATGACGACACTCGGTCACACTATTCATCGTGATGTCGCTATCCATGTAGCATGCTGCCAGCTGTGCAAGACGTAGTGTGGGGTGATTATGTGTGCGTACATTGCTTGTGCGCCACTCTCTATAATCCATCGCCTCGATACCATACTTGGCACTAAGGTGTATGTACTCCTGCGCGAGGTGGGCTATATACTCGTCGTTGGAGTCGTAGAGCGATAACAGGCCCGACGCACCGAGCAGTAGCGCCTCGATTGCCATCTTCGAGGAGCGCTCGCGCATGATTATGGCGTAGGGGACACGCTCGGCAAGACGCATCGCAGCGCCGCCATTGTCGAAGCCGCCGATAAACTTCAGTAGCATCGTGTGCATCGTCTGGTTCCAGTTGCCATCCGAGCGGTTGAGAATGTCTACGATGTCATTATACTTGCGCTCCTGACGCTCGCGCCATAGGCTATCAAGTATCTTGCTACGATGCTCTATATCCATTGACGATAGAAGTTGTGGGCAGTTCATACCACCTACCGAAGCACTCTTGCTACGGCAGTCACCCTCAACTTGATATATCAATGGTCGCGGCATCATGCCCTGTTAAAATAGGTTAAGCTCGATAAGGGCCTCTTCGGACATCATCGACTTATCCCACTGAGGCTCGAACGTGAGCGTGATGTTTACCTTCTCGACGCCATCAATCTTGCTCACCTCGCGGTGGATGTCCGCAAGGAGCATATCTGCCATGGGGCAGTTGGGTGCGGTGAGCGTCATGATGATATCTGCCGTGCCCGATGGGTCATAGTTAATCTCGTAGATGAGACCGAGGTCGTAGATGTTGACCGGAATCTCTGGGTCGTATATGTTTTTGAGTGTTCGCACAATGTCCTTTTCGACGGCGAGTATCTCTTCTGGTGTCATGCTATTTTACTTGTTGAGTGAATAATAGGGCATAAAGCTTCATCTTCGATATCATCGAGCGTAGGCCGTTGCTGCGTGTTGGCGATAGGTTCTCGCTGAGACCTATGGCCTCGATAAAGTAGAGGTCGATGTTTGCCGCCTCATGAGGTGTGCGGCCATTCATCACCTTTACCAGCAAGGCTACGATGCCCTTGGTGATTATGGCGTCGCTATCGGCGGTGTAGTATACCTTGCCGTCGCGAAGCTCTGCTGCTACCCATACGCGCGACTGGCAACCCTCGATGAGGTACTTTTCGGTGCGCTTCGACTGCTCCATAGGCTCCAGCGTGTCGCTGAGGCTGATGAGGTAGTCGTACTTGTCGAGCCAGTCGTCGAATATCGAGAACTCCTCGATAATTTCCTCTTGTATCTTGTCGTTGTTCATATCTTATGTTTTGTAGTTACAATGTGTTAGGGTAGTGTCACACCCTCGGATGACCATGGTGTGTCGATGTCGATTAACTCGCATATCGTTGTCGCCAAAGCTGCGGGGTCTACACGCTCCTCTATTGTCGCAGACTCCATGCCACCACCATAGATGACTATCGGAACGTGCCTGTCGTAGATGTATCCCGATGTTGCTGATGAACGGTAGTCGCTGCTCTCGATAATCCAGCCAGGTGCGAGGTCGATGAGCACATCACCAGAGCGTGCGGCATAGAAGCCTCGTTGCATGAGTGCTGCACGACCCTCGGTGAAGGCACTGTTACGTAGGGCTGTTGCCGAGCGTGCCGTGGAGACACCTCGCATCTGCAAGAGGAAGATCGCCACCTCGTCACGTATCTGCTCTACGCTTAGTTTATTCTCGTATATAGCCTTGTGGTTGAGGTATATAGCGTTGTTTGCAAAGCCGAGGAGGTAGTCGCTTGAACCATGATGCGCACATACGTAGGCATTCACCATCACCTCCATCTGTCGGGTGTTGAAGCGCTCGTGCTCCTTTCCATCTACGGGGTTATACGATGGCGAGGTGCCGTGCGCTGCGGTGAGCGTAACGACAATATTTTGTGTGTCACCACTGCCGTAGATGTGTGTTAGGAACTCGTTGATATCTCTATCCAAGCGGTAGAGCATATCCTCATACTCCATAGACTCAGGACCGTATGTCTCGGCAATGTAGCGTGCACTGTCAAGGCATATGTTGAGTATGTCGGTGTTGTCGTCGATACCCAAGCTCTCCTCGGCGATAAGCCTCTCTGCGAACTTCAAAAGCATGGTGTTGCCCGCAGGGGTGTAGCACATAGCGCCATATTTCGACTCGTCGAGATTTAGGTTTACATCGCTGAGTAGCTTTGTGGCTTTGTTGCTGATGCCCTCCATTACGGCCACCTCGCTATTCTTGTACATCGCAGCCTTATATAGTGGTGTCCAGCGAGATAGCGCATAATCGCTGTTTGTGTCGTCGCTATTATACCTCTTTATCCACTCGGGTATGGTCTCGGTGAATGATGTTGCAGTAGTCCAATATGTCTTGTTTGTCTCTGCCCATAGTGGTACTCCCGCCTTGCCATTCATGACGATTGCCGACTGAGGGTCGATGGCTATGGTGTACTGCTTGCTCTCGGGGCTCTTCATAAGTAGCATATCACCCATCGTTGGTGCTACCAACCGCTTTGCCGAGTAGTTACCCGTACCCGTGCTGAAGGGGATGGGGTATGATTTGTTATCCTCGATGAGCGAGGTGTATGAGCCATCGGCATAGCTCCACCAGTGGCTACCCACAACACCGTGGTCGGCAGGCTGTGCTCCCGATGATAGTGTGGCGAGAGTTGTTGCTGCGGTGCAGTGTGCAAACTTGTAGTAGGCATTGTTGAAGTATCTGCCACCGTTTATGAGTCGCTTGAAGCCACCCTCGGTGAAGTTGCTCTCGAAGCGCTCGAGGTCATCGCCACGCATCGTGCCCACAACGATATTGATTACCAAGCGGGGCTTCTGTTGTGCTGTGGCTGTACCGCAGGTAGCAATAAGTGCTACGATGGCAATGATACTATGTCTAAGTAGTTTGTTCATTACAAAATCAAATTATCGGGCAAAGTTACAAATTTATTTGTAACATATGCTCGAAAAACTCCTTTTCTTTGCTTAAATCTACGCCTTCGATAGATGCTATCGCCTGCAACTGCTTTTGGCAGAAGTCGCGATACTGCTCACTACGTGGGTTCATAGGGCGGTGGTTCGAGGCCACTACGATACGCTCTATGCGCTGCATAAGTTGTTGGCAAGCAGGTGTTGTTGCCACCTCGAAGAACTTCTCGCCTATATACTCGATGGCTTGTGACGAGGGGTGTACAAGGTCGTCACCATAGAAGCGATAGTCGCGCAGGTCGTCAATTAATATCTCGTACGATGGGAAGTAGCTTATGCGCGTTGGATACTCGCTCTTGATGCGCTCCACGGCTACACGCAGCAACGCCTTGCTTAGCGAGTTATCGACAAGTCCATCGCCAATATGTCGCACAGGGCTGATGGTCACTATGACATCGCCCGTGAACATCTCCATAATGGAGCGTAGCGACGAACATATATCCTCCACATCGAGCAGCTCACGGCTGAATAGCGTCGCTGGCTGCTTGTGGCAGTTGGCCACTATTACGCCATTGTCACGACGTCGGTATATCCACGCTGTGCCAAGGGTGATGATAAGGTGTGTAGCGTCGCTAAGAGCTTCATTGCCAGTATATGTTGCCTGCTGCATATTGCGAGTTGCCTCCTCGATGTTGTTGCCCGAGATTGAAGAGTGAAAGTCGTAGCTGAGCCAACGGCCATCTGCCTCGATAAGCTCCTCGGCGGTGATACGGTGGCGGGTGTGCATAAGGCGTAGGCTACGCTCTATGGATGCGGGGTTGAAGAGTATGCCTGTGGGCTGTGGTGTGACACAGAACTTTCGGCTTAGGAGTATTCGCGATATGTTCTCGGCAAAGCATGAGCCGAGGGTGACGATGCGGCTTGAGTAGTCTATGGGCTTATGCAACGCTATGCGCTCTATCTCGGTACGGAACTTCATCTTATCCAATGATATATTTGCTCTTTGGGAGTATCGATAAAATCTCAATTATGGCGGCTGTGATGGCCATGGTAAGTATCGCCGATGCGAACATCACAATGGGTGTTGCTACGCCCCAGGTGCTCACCCAGCTGAACGTTGGCACAAGCACAAACATATGGGCGAGGTAGATGCCGTAGCTATTTTTTGATAGATGCTCAAATGCGGGGTAGACCTTGCAAGGCCTGCGTATAAGGCGGAAGAGTAGGAATACGGCCAACGTCTGCAATGCTGCACCCAGTGTCGCAAACGACCAGCTAAGCTCCATATCTATGGCAAGCTGGATGGTGTCACGAACAGGGTAGGTGTCGGGGATTTGCGCATAGAAGGGTAGTGCCGTGATAAGGTATCCTGCGACAAGCATAGGCAGGGCGATGGCGAGGGTCTTTTTAACGCCCCAGTCGACATATTTGCGAATATAGTGTGCCGCTACAACGTAGCCTATGAAGCCACTCACGTAGTACAACATTCCGAACTCGTTCCAGCTCGCCTCGCCCCATATCCCTTCGCTGCCACGCACCGATAGTGCAAGCTCGCGGATAAAGGGTACGGCGGTGGCAAACAGCCACACGGCGAGGAAGATACGCTCGCCACGCGCCGACACACGCTCCAACCATGGCGATATTATGGGCATGATGAGGTATACGCCAAGCATCATGTATACAAACCATAGATGGCCACTGAGTGGCAGGTAGTTGAGCGATAGTACCTTGAGGTTGCCCATGATGTCGACCTCGCCACCTGAGCCCCACGCAGGGATTATGGCATACGCAAGCGAGAAGATGATAAAGGGTAGCGCCACACGCTCGGCACGACGACGATAAAACCTCTCGGTAGAGCCCTCAACGGGCACAAGCAAGTAGCTCGATATCATGACAAACAAGGGTACGGCAATACGCAATAGCGAGTTGATGAACGTAACCCACAGGGCGTCGCTATGTGAGGCGATATATGTGCCTACGCCATCGAGGTAGAAGGGCTCGATGCAGTGTACGAGTATTACCATAAAGCAGGCCACGACACGCAAATAGTCTAAGAAGTATACGCGCTCGGTGGTCGGTGATGATTTCATAATATTGTCGATGATATTTAATTTGTTGCAAAGATAGCCATTTAGTGGAAAATTTCATATCTTTGCACTATATTAATTAATGTAAGCTATGAAGAAGAATATTGTTTCGTCGTTCGATGTCGACCATCGCACGCTCGATGCTGGACTCTACCTACGTTCAGTATACACTATAAATGATGAGTTTCAGGTGCGCTCATGGGACCTACGCTTCCGTGCGCCTATGGCACATGCACCCCTCGGCTCGGGTGAGGTGCACACCATCGAGCACCTTATGGCATACTATCTTCGCCTCGATGAGAAGATAGGCAAGAGCATCGTGTCGTTCTGTCCTATGGGCTGTAAGACAGGTTTTTACCTATCGACGATGCAGGATGTTGAGGTTGAGGATATACGCATGGCGTTGGCTAAGGTCTATAAGGATGTCTTCCCTTTGAAGTCGGCATCGGATGTCGTTGGCCTGAATGAGGTACAGTGTGGCAACCCTGGCCTCTATGCCATAGACTCGACAAATGCCGCTATGGCGGAGTATATGCGCACGCTCTTTACGGCTACGGAGGCTGCCGAGCTTGGTATTGCGAGTGTTTACGAAAAGTGGTGGTAGTATGAAGATTCTTATCTGTGCCCCCACGTCGCGCGAGTATCGCGCCATGCGCTATGCCTTGGACCACGCCTCGCAGCTACGCCACGACTACGACCTCGTTGAGGTTGGTATCGGCAAGGCGTTGTCGTCGGCCGGTGTGTCGCGTGCCTTGACCCTCGCCACGGTGAAGTATGATATGTTGGCCGTCATTGGCTTTGCAGCCTCGGCAACAGGTCGTAAACAGGGCGATATCGTTATGCCCTCACGCGCCATACACCACGACGCCATCATCCCCGAGGGCTTCTGTCCTGAGATTACCGACCCACGTAACCTTGTGGGCAGGGATGCCGAGACGGTCTTTACGGGCGACTCGTTCGTAAATGGCGATATCATCCGCGAAGTTAAACAGCGCTTCGGTGTCGAGTGCGGTCTGTTTGATATGGAGATTGCTGCTATCTGTCAGGTGGCAGAGCTCTACGACAATATCCCTGTTGTGGCTGTCAAGTATGTCTCGGATGTCCCCGAGGATGGAGACTCGGAACACTCGTATGATGAGTTTGCCGATGCTCACTCGGACTTTACACCACTGCTTGAACGTATCGACGTGCTATAACAATGGGGGTGACTAAAAATATTTTAGTCATCCCCAATTTGTTGTTAGACGGCTGCAGATACAACGCTTGGCAAAAATCCCGACGATGAGCTGTACTTGGCGTACGGCTCATTGTCGGGATAGCTTGTAGGCGGCAGTAGATGTCTGCCCTATCATAACAAAGAGGCTAAATACTCTTGTATTCAGCCTCTTTGGTAGTGTGATATGAAATCAACTATTACTGAATCTGGTCAAGCAATGCCTTATATTTGTTGTACTTGTCCATCATGCCATCCATGTCACGAAGACGGAAGCACAACTGCTTGAGAAGATCGAGTGTAGCCTTATCCGTTGGGTTGAACTCGTGAGCACGCTCCAACCATGGAATAGCGTCAGCATAGGTGACGTTAATCTCAGCAGTCTTTGCGTTCTTCTCCTCGTAGCTGAGGTTAAGGTCGTTGTTTATAGCTTCAATCTCAGCGTTAACCTTCTCGATGAGGAATGAGCCAACATAGTACTGTGGCTCGAACTCGTTAGGACGCAACTCAGCGCACTTCTTGAACGATGTCACGCACTCGTCGTAGTTCTTCAATGCGAAGAATACGCGGCCACGACCAAACCACAAATCGTAGTTTGTAGGATCCTCCTTCAAAGATGACTCAACAAGCGATACGAGCTCTGCAGGGTCACCTACGCCCTCCTCAGCAGTGTAGAACGACATAAGGCCATCGAGGATGATGTTGTTCTTAGGGAAGAGCTTGATACCTGTGAGCAACGCCTCCTTAGCCTTGCCGAGGTAGAGCTCACGGTCTGCATCCTTCTGAGCGTAGTAGCTGTGGAAGAGATAGTAGTAGATGTTACCGCTCTCGTCGGTATAGTTATTTGCCAAAGCCTTGTTGAGGAGCACCTCGCACTTCTTGAACAATGTAACAGCCTCCTCGCCAGTAACTGTTGAGCCTGCCATAGCGTAGAGCATACCTGCGTTGTAGAGGTTAGCAGCATCTGCTGCACTCTCAGGAGCGATAGCCTGTGCCTCGTAAGCGAGCTCGAAGCAGTAAGCAGCCTCGGCAGTCTTGCCGTTGAAGCTAAGCATCTCACCCTGCTGAGCAAGAGCATTTGCCAATGCGCTGGCGTTAGCGTTAATCTTTGGACCGAGGTTAGGGTCAAGCTCGTAAGCCTTCTTGAATGACTCGATAGCGCTCTCTGCAAGACCCTCCTTGATTGACTTGAGCTGGTTCCAACCCTTAATCATGTAGGTCTGGTCAACGTATACGTCAACATACTCGTAGTGCAAAGCAATCATAGGAGCACCCATGAACTCTACCTGGAACTGATCCTCAGGCATACCCGCAGTCATCTGAAGTGTAGCCACAGGAATCTCGCGGATAAGGCTCTTGGTAGGAAGGATGTAGGCATCAGCATACGCCTTACCATGTGCATTCCATGTAGCAGCCTTGGTGTTCTTCTTAGGGTTAGCGAGATTGGCATCTGCCTTCTCAAGCTTCTTAAGCTCAGCTGAGGTATTCACCTTCTGAGCGTTTGCTGTTGTTGCAAATGTGAGCAACGCTACAGCCATAAATAAAAACTTCTTCATAACTATATTAGTTTTTTAATTTGTTGTTTCTACTCTTCGCTCTGAGTTGTCTCGGTGGCAACCACAGCCTCGCCTGTTGCCTCGCCCTCAGTAGCTATGACCGTGTTGTCGGTCTCCTCCTCTTCGGTCTTAGGCACCGCTGTAACCGAAGCTATAGAGTCGCCCTCGCGGAGGTTGATTACACGAACACCCTGGGTAGCACGACCTGCAACACGTATCTGGTCGGCAGAGGTGCGAATGGTAAGACCCGAGCGGTTGATAATCATGAGGTCGTTATCGTCGGTCACGGCCTGGATAGATATCAGCTTACCGGTCTTCTCCGTAACGTTAATGGTCTTGACACCCTTACCGCCACGGTTAGTGATGCGGTACTCCTCCAAGTCGGTACGCTTACCGTAGCCATTCTCCGAGAGTACGAGTACATCCTCCTTAGAGTCTGGCTCGATGGCTATCATGCCGATAACCTCGTTGTCGTCGTCGATAGAGATGGCCCTAACACCCGAGCTCACACGACCCATAGGACGTACCGTAGACTCGTTGAAGCGGATGGCGCGACCCTCGCGTGCAGCAATCATCACCTCGGCATTACCACTTGTGAGCTTAACCTCCAACAGCTGGTCTCCCTCTCTAATAACGATTGCCTTGACGCCGTTAGTACGTGGGCGTGAATAATCCTCAAGCGTTGTCTTCTTGATGATACCACGCTTGGTACACATCACGAGGTAGTTATTCTCGACGAACTCCTTGTCGTTGAGGTTCTTGACGTTGATATATGCACGAACCTTATCGCCAGGCTCAATCTGAATTACGTTCTGTATAGCGCGACCCTTCGATGCGCGTGTGCCCTCGGGTATCTGGTATACCTTGAGCCAGTAGCAACGACCCATCTCCGTGAAGAACATCATCGTGTTGTGCATCGACGCTACGTAGATATGCTCGATGAAGTCCTCGTCGCGTGTAGCGCTACCCTTGGCACCTACGCCGCCACGGTTCTGTGTGCGGTACTCTGCAAGAGGCGTACGCTTGATGTAGCCCATGTGAGAGATGGTAATAACCATGTCGTCATCGGCGTAGAAGTCCTCGGGGTTGAACTCCTCCGAAGAGTAGATAATCTCTGAGCGGCGCTCGTCGCCATACTTCTCCTTAATCTCCTGGAGCTCGTCCTTGATAATTTGCATCTGCATATCGACATTGGCGAGCACGGCGTTGAGGTAGTCGATGGTCTTCATCAACTCTGCCTGCTCCGCCTCAAGCTGCTCGCGCTGAAGACCTGTGAGCTGACGTAGACGCATCTCGAGGATTGCTGCTGTCTGCAAATCCGAGAACTCGAAGCGCTCCTGAAGACGTGTGCGTGCCTCCTCGGTGGTCTTCGACGAGCGGATGATATGTACAACCTCGTCGATGTTGTCCTGTGCTATGAGCAAGCCGTTTACGATGTGTAGGCGCTCCTCGGCCTTCTGCAAGTCGAAGCGTGAACGACGTATGATGACGTCGTGACGGTGGTCTACGAAGTGGCGGATGAGCTCCTTGAGGTTGAGCAACTGAGGGCGACCATTCACCAATGCGATGTTGTTCACGGCGAATGACGACTGTAGTGGCGTATTCTTGTACAAGGTGTTGAGCACTACGCTTGCCACAGCATCCTGCTTGAGGATGATGACAATACGCATACCCTGACGGTCCGACTCGTCGTTGATATAGGAGATGCCCTCTATCTTCTTCTCGTTGATTAGGTCGGCAATCTTCTTAATCATCTCGGCCTTGTTGACCATGTATGGTATTTCGGTAATCACGATGCACTCGCGACCCGATGCCGTATGCTCAATCTCGGTCTTAGCGCGCATCACCACTCGACCACGACCTGTCAGCAATGCCTCCTTGACACCCTCGTAGCCATAGATGATACCGCCCGTAGGGAAGTCGGGGCCCTTAACATAGTTTAGAAGCTCCTCGCACTCGCAGTCGGGGTTGTCTATGTATGCTGTGCAGGCGTCTACTACCTCTGCGAGGTTGTGTGGCGCCATGTTGGTAGCCATACCTACTGCGATACCGCTTGCGCCATTTACGAGAAGTAGTGGGATACGTGTTGGAAGTACCGTAGGCTCCTTGATGGTGTCGTCGAAGTTGAGACCCCAGTCGATAGTCTCCTTCTCGATGTCGGCCATCACCTCGTCGGTAATCTTCTGCATGCGTGCCTCGGTGTAACGCATTGCTGCGGGCGAGTCACCATCCATAGAACCGAAGTTTCCCTGACCCTCGACCAAGGGGTAACGCATCGACCAGCTCTGTGCCATACGCACCATAGCCTCGTATACCGAGCTGTCGCCGTGTGGGTGGAACTTACCGAGTACATCACCGACAATACGCGCACTCTTACGTGTAGGCTTGTCCGAGGTGAGGTTCAGCTCGGCAGACATATCATACAAAATACGACGGTGCACGGGCTTAAGACCATCGCGTACATCGGGCAGTGCTCGCGACACGATTACCGACATCGAGTAGTCGATATATGCCGACTTCATCTGCTCTTCGAGGTTAACCTGGACGATGCGCCCTGTTAGACCTGTTGTGTTTTCTGCTTCAGTCATCGTTTTTGATATTGTTATTTGTTCTTTTGTTGTCTTTGTTGTGCCTATATATAAATATATAGGTGCGCAAATTTACGTCATATTTTCGATTTGAGCAACTTTTACGCATGAAAAAAACGAGCATGCTGTGTGCTTTTTTCGAAATCATCCTCGTAATGCCCATTTTTAGCCGTTTTAAGCGCATCGAATTTCTCTGCCGAGGGAGGGGCGAGGCGAGAGTAAAGAGTAAAGAGAACAGAGAAAAGATGAAAGATGAAAGAGAACAGAGAACAGATAAAAGAGTAAAGATGAAAGATGAAAGAGAACAGAGTACTTAGAGACGCAACCTCCCCACAATCCCCATTATCCCCATTATCCCCATTATCCCCATCATCCCCACTATCCCCATTATCTCCCCTCGCGTTCAGCGGGCGTTGCCCGCTATGGGCAAGACGCTGCAAGATATAGCCGACCTATGTTAGAGTAGTCGTTTGATGCGCTTAAACCAGCGATAGGGCATATACCTAAATGGTAGGTCTATCTTCGTGGTTGTCGAGAGCACCGAGCGGCGATGCGAGAATGAGTATAGCGAGTCGCGGCCGTGGTAGCGCCCCATGCCCGAGTTACCAACACCACCAAAGGGCATATACTCGTTGGCGATATGCATGATAACATCGTTGATGCAGGCACCGCCCGACGATGTAAGCTCGATGACACGCTCGGCATCGCGCTTATCGGCAAATACATATAGCGCCAAGGGCTTCTCGCGCCTGAGGATAAATTCTATGGCCTCGTCAAGGTTATCTATCTCTATCATAGGCAGTACGGGTCCAAATATCTCCTCGCGCATCACGGCGCTATCTGTGGCCACGTTATCGAGTAGCGTAGGCTCGATATAGCGCTCCTCGGCCTTTGCCTCGCCACCGCAGCGAATACGCCCATCGTCGAGGTATCCTCGTACGCGCTCAAAGGCCCTATCCGATACCATGCGTACGTAGTGCTTGCTGAGGCTCGCATCCTCGCCATGTAGCTCGCGCAGTGCAGCCTTGTATGCCTCGATAAATGGCTCTTTCACCTCGCGGTGTATGAGCAGATAGTCGGGGGCTATGCATGTTTGACCGGCGTTGAGTGTCTTGCCCCACGCCACGCGCTTCGCGGCTAAGGCGATGTCGGCTGTGCGGTCTACGACCACGGGGCTCTTGCCCCCAAGCTCCAAGACTACGGGCGTTAGGTTCTCGGCTGCAGCGCGCATCACCACACGACCCAAGTCGGGCGAGCCGGTGAAGAAGATTATGTCGTAACGCTCACGCAGAAGTGCGGTGTTGACATCGCGGTGGCCCTGCACGATGGCGATATACTCCTCGTCGAAGCTCTCCTTAATGAGGCGCTCAAGGGCCATAGCCACGTGGGGAACGTAGGGCGATGGCTTGAGTATGGCGGTACACCCTGCGCCAATAGCCCCCACCAAGGGGTTAAGAAGTAGCTGCATGGGGTAGTTCCATGGGGCGATGATTAGCGCCACGCCAAGCGGCTCGGTGCGTATGTAGCTCTTCGAGGGGAGGAGCTTTAGCGGCGTCTTGCGCTTCGAGGGGGCTGCCCAACGTTTGAGGTTCTTGATGAAGTTATCTATCTCGCCCAGCACGATGCTTATCTCCGTTAGGTATGCCTCCTCGTAGCTCTTATTGAGGTCGATACGTAGTGCTTCGCAGAGGGCCGCTTCGTTGTCGGTTATCGCCTTGCGTAGCCTACGTAGCATCGCCAAACGATACTCCACGGGGAGTGTTCTGTGCGTTGCAAAAAAGTCGCGCTGACGAGCTACAATCTGCTCAATGGTATCTGTGGGTGTTGATAGTAACTGCATATAGATGAACGGTTAATGGTTGTTTATATATGGCGCTAACTACAAAAATAGGCTGGATGGTGCATCCCATTCAGCCCAATGTTTGCGGTGTAGACAAGCCGACGACTATATGATGTCGAAGGCAATCTTCATCATGTTCGTGAACGATGTCTGGCGCTCCTCGGCCGAGCATGCTGTGTGGTGTACCAACGAGTCCGATATTGTGCAGATACAAAGTGCACTCTTGCCTGCACGTGCCGCGTTCATGTAGAGGGCAGTAGCCTCCATCTCGACAGCCAAGACACCCATCTTCTGCCACTGCTTCCAGCTCTCGGCATCGTCGCCGTAGAATACGTCGCTGGCGAGGATGTTACCTGCGCGGTAGCTGATGCCAAGCTCCTCGGCCTTGGCCGCTGCTGCACGCAAGAGGTCGAAGTCGGCGATAGGGGCGAAGGTGCCTGGGAGGTTGAACTGAGCGCCATAGTTAGAGTCGGTACATGAGCCCATGCCGAATACCACGTCACCGAGGTTTAGCGATGGGTCGAAGGCGCCTGCCGAGCCGCAACGTATGATGCGCTTCACGTCGTAGAAGTTGAAGAGCTCGTAGGTGTAGATGCCGATAGATGGGATGCCCATGCCGTGGCCCTGAACAGATACGCGCTTGCCCTTGTATGTGCCGGTGAAGCCGAGCATACCTCGCACGTTATTATACTGCACGGGGTTCTCCAAGAAGTTCTCAGCCATAAACTTAGCGCGCAAAGGGTCGCCCGCCATAATCACCTTATCGGCTATCTCGCCATATTGTGCCCCGATGTGGGGTGTTGGAACTTTTCCTGCCATAGTTACTCTATTTATTTGGTTAATTAACGTTCGTTGTAGAGTACAAATATAGCACAAATTATTGAATGTTTCAAAAATATTTGCGGGCTGAAGCTATTTTTTAAAGTGCTCGAAGACCAAAGATGGGCTGGCTTTGCCTATCTTTTATCTCTGCTCTCTTGTAGTGCTGTTTTTTTTGTGCAATGTTTTGTTGTTTGATATATTTTTTGTATCTTCGTACGATTGTTTATCGCAAGTAAACATTGCTATGACCTAATAACGATATTAACTAACAGAAGATACCTATATATGAACCATCAGTTTACTGCCGAGGAGCGTAAGGAGATTATCGCCCTCATGAATCGCGAGATTATCCCAGCCATAGGTTGTACCGAGCCTATCGCCGTGGCGTTGTGTGTAGCTAAGGCTACCGAGGCATTGGGCGTGCGCCCCGAGCGCATAGAGGCTCGCCTAAGCGCCAACGTGCTCAAAAATGCAATGGGCGTGGGAATACCTGGTACAGGCATGACGGGTCTGCCTATCGCCATGGCGTTGGGTGCTATCGTCGGCAAGTCGGAATACGAACTCGAGGTGCTCAAGGATGGCGATGCCGAGGCTGTAAAGGAGGGCTGCCGCATGATAGATGAGAAGCGTATCGCCGTGAGCCTCAAGGAGAATATCACCGAGAAGCTATATATCGAGATAGAGGTGTCGGCAGGCAACGACCGCGCTGTGGCAATAATCTCTGGCGGACACACCCGCTTCGTTCATGTCTCACGCAACGACGAGGTGCTTATGTCACTCGAGGGTGGCACGCAGAGCGAGGGCGCAACAGCCGTAGCAGCAAATAACGACCCTGTGCTCACCCTGCGCAAGGTGTGGGACTTCGCCATGACAGCGCCCCTCGATGAGTTGCAGTTTATCCTTGAGGCACGCCGCCTCAATATGAACGCGGCATACGAGTCGCTCAAGGGTGACTACGGCCACGCCATAGGTCGTCTCTTCCGCTCGGAGTCGGAGCGCAACATCATGGGTGATACGCTGCACTGCCAGATTGTCGGCATGACAACAGCAGCGTGTGATGCCCGTATGGCTGGTGCCATGATACCCGTAATGAGTAACTCTGGTAGTGGTAATCAGGGCCTCACCTCGACAGTCCCCGTAGTGGTATACGCCGAGCAGACAAAGGCCTCGGACGAGCAGCTGGTACGTGCCCTTATCCTCAGCCACCTTACCGTTATATATATAAAGCAGAGCCTCGGCCGCCTCTCGGCATTGTGTGGCTGTGTCGTTGCCGCAACAGGCTCATCATGCGGTATCACCTACCTTATGGGTGGTGGCTACGAGGAGGTTACCGTGGCGGTGAAGAATATGATTGCCAACCTTACAGGTATGATATGCGATGGCGCCAAGCCATCGTGCGCCATGAAGTGCGCATCAGGTGTCTCTACCGCTGTTGTCTCAGCCCTTATGGCGATGAGCAGCCGCTGTGTTAAGTCTGTCGAGGGTATCATCGACGACGATGTAGACCGCTCTATACGCAACCTCACCGATATTGGTCGTGATGCGATGACGCATACTGATGCGATGATTCTTAAAATCATGACCTCCAAGTAATTTTCGATGATAAGGCAGACATCTGCGGCACATCCCAAAAAGTAAGAGACCTCGGGCTGTACTTCTTGTACTATCCCGAGGACTCTTCTTTTGCGATGCACCACATCTGCAGCCTTCTAATCAAAAATTTAATTTGTTGTGATAGCGGCGCTAATGCACCACTCTGACAACAAATTTGGTCACAATGCTAATTGAAAATATAAGCGTTGTATCTGCAGCCCTCTAATCAAAAATTATATTTCGCTGATACGTCAGACATCTACTGCCGCTCCGCTTAACGGGGTCATTGGGAGCATTGAGACAATAAAACGATACGAGGCCGACTCGGAAACTCTCCTGTCGACCTCGTTGTTTACTACGTATGTGTAAAAAGCGCGCTTCTCTACTTCTGCTCGTTGAGAATACGCATTGCTGCATCGAAGATGGTAGTATCGTCAAGTGTTACAACACCGCCATCAGGACCCTGCTCGATATGTATGCCCGCACCAGCCTTTGCTTCAAAGTGCTTACCGCCAAAATAGTTACGTACGGTCTCTACGTCAATTCCTAACTCATCTGCAATGCGCTGCGAGCTACCACTGGGCAACTTATCCTTGATGCGGCGCAACTCGTTAAATGTAATAATCATAACTTTTCAAATATTAAGATTAATATTAATTTCCTTTTGCGATACTAAATTAATGCTTTTTTTTCAAACTACCAAAATATCTTGCTAAAATTTTTCAAAAACTCCGTTTCTGCAACTATGACCCTACAAAATGCTAATACTATGCCCCAGTGATAAAGATAGCAAATAACGGAGTACAAAGATGAGATGAATGAATGAAGGTAGAACTGAATGAAGAAAGCAGAAATGAAATATTGCGTTTTTTAAGCGTAATGCCAAATAATACCTTTTGTCCATCTAATTTACTGATTGCTCACTGCCAATAAAAAAATCCTCGCACCGAAGATACGAGGAAGTCATTTATAGTACTATGCTTTTATTCTGTTACAGGACGAACGCTACAGCCTATGTGACGAAACCAGGGTGATGATTCAGAATAGTCTTCGGTGAAGAATAGTTCCCAAGGGGCCCCAATATCATTGGGTGTAGAACTCCAGTAGCTGCCGCATCTGCCAGGGCCATCAGGATTGTTAATATTTCGAGAACCCGCGGCTGGGAGAAAAATGCTGTTGCCATTCTTCTTGCTCTTCACTCTATATCCATTAACTCCATTGAGCGTGGTCCATGTCCATGTGCAAAGATTTCTATTGCGTAACTCGCGTAATTCCATTTCAGTAGGTAATCGCCACTCTCTACCCCAATTGGCTGTTGCAGCATCAAAATATCTATTTCCTCCTATATCTCCTATCTCTTTATTAGTATAACGTTTTAGAAGGCCTAATAGCTTTCTCTCTACTTGCAGAGATTTACAATTCTCTTCTGTGTAGTTGCTCTTTGTTTGGGTCTCGGCCCATGCAAAGTAGCTGCCATAATCCTCTGGTTTATTAGCGCCTACATTACATGTTGCCCACTTAACGCTCAAGCCTAAGTCAACATACTCATGACCATTGATAGCGGATGGTGACTTAACTGCGTCAAGAATGGTCATTTCAACATCGTTACCAACGTAAGGTGTATGCACGGGTGATAGGACTGTTTTTTCGTTGCGTGCCATTATGCTCTTTGCTACGGCATCTACAATCTGTGCAATTCTAACTTTGGTATACTGACTAGTATTACTGTTTCTCAATAGTACTAATAAATCTTTAATTGAGTGTGGCCTATTCTTGCGCTTATCCTCCATCGAACGCTCGATAGCTGTTCGAACACCAGTCGACAGATGTGAGGGTAGCGTGGGTAGACCATCCTCGCTAATATCAGTAGCTGATGGCGGTATATTTCCCGTGACCAAATAGTACAACGTAGCCCCAAGTGAGTATATATCTGTTTCGGGTGAGAATATGCTAACACCGCCAGGATTATACTGCTCCATAGGGGCAAAACCGTGGCTAACGCCAACGGGTGTTGTTGATGTTGCCTCGCCACTTGTAGTGTCATAGTGCTTCGATAGACCGAAGTCAATCAAGATGACGCGGTTATCCTTCGAGCGCACCATGATATTACCGGGCTTCACATCGAGGTGCATAATCTGCTGGTTGTGGATGTACTCTAAGGCCGAGGCAACCTGCTTGATATATGCCACAGCTTCGCTCTCAGCCATAGCACCACTACGTTTAATAGTATCGTTGAGCGACTCGCCATCGATATACTCCATAACGTAATATGCTGTGCCATTCTCCTCGAATGCCTCGTGGATATGGATTATATTTGGATGGTCAAGTGCGGCAATAGTTTGAGCCTCCTTGATAAACTTGGCCTTAAATCTATTCATCGCCTCTGCAAAGCCGTCCGACGAGAGTGTGATGGCGCTTGAATCGCCCTCACGTTTATAGTAATCCTTTGGGAAAAACTCTTTGATGCACACCTCGCGTCGGGTCATAATCTGCTCAGCGAGGTAGGTTACACCAAAACCTCCACGACCCAAGGTCTGGATAATGCGATAGCTATTGTTGTGTAGGGTAGTCCCCGGTTTGAGTAGCATAGTGGTATATTTATAGCATTATGTATGCATAAAGTAGAAACAAAGGTACAAATTATTCTTGATATTGCAATCTGATAAAGCGTTTATTTAAGATTTTTTTGTATCTTTGCGCGTTATATCTACATTAATATAGGTGGAGCTTGTTACTAACATAATCATCGAGTACCTGAAGCACAACAAACGTATTGTTGTGCCCAAGCTTGGTGCCTTTATCGTGAAGCGTCCCGAGGGTAGAGTGATATTCTCGGAGCTTATGCGTGGCGACGACAATACGCTGCGCTCTCTGCTCGTGGCCTACGGCATGAGTGAGATAGAGGCTAACGGCCATATTGACCGTTGGGTATTCGAGATACGCCACGCCGTGGGTAGCGGCGAGAGCTTCACCATAGAGAACTTCGGCCTCTTCTACGCTGGTGAGAACAACAATATTCTCTTCAAGCAGAAGCGTGAGTCGATGACCATCGGTGGCAACATACGCCCACCCTTCGAGAAACTCAACGAGGCGAAGCGTCAAATGCGTCGTGTACGCCGCATCGAGGAGGAGCAGGTTGAGGTAAGACGAAGTGTCGCAAAACAGCGTAACACCAAGCGCGACGAGGAGGAGATTGTCAACCTTACGAAGCCTGAGTCCTATCTGCGTGGCCTAAGGTACGAGAACAAGAAGAGCAAGGGGCATGATGATGACTATTATCGCAACGATAGCCGCATCAAACTCGACCGCCGTATACTTGTGATAATCGTGGGCCTTTTTGTCGTAGGCTTGACCGTATGGCTGATATGGCACTTCACATCTGGCGACGATGCTCCTGCGACCGAGAATGCGGTGGTGACAAACGTAGCGCCGAAGGTGATGCCGCAGGACTCTACGCAGATGGCTGAGATGATAGAGATGGAGACTGATAGTGTAGATAGTTTAAAGAACGAAAACGTAGTGTTATGACCGCAAACGAGTTACTTTCAGTGAAGCAGCGTTTCGGCATTATTGGTAATACCGAAGCACTTAATTCGGCCCTTGAGGTGGCTATACGTGTGGCACCTACCGATTTATCGGTGTTGGTCACAGGTGAGAGTGGTGTGGGTAAGGAGTTCTTCCCAAAGATTATCCACGACTTCTCGGCACGTAAACACAACAAATATATACCTGTAAACTGCGGAGCTATACCTGAGGGTACTATCGACTCGGAGCTCTTTGGCCACGAGAAGGGCTCATTTACGGGTGCTATCGAGAGTCGCAAGGGTTACTTCGAGGAGGCGGATGGTGGTACTATCTTCCTCGATGAGGTGGGTGAGTTGCCTATATCTACACAGGTGCGCCTGTTGCGTGTATTGCAGACAGGTGAGTTTATGCGCGTGGGCTCAACGAAGGTGCAGAAGACAAATGTCCGTGTTGTGGCCGCCACGAACAACGACCTTATGCGAGCCATTGCCGAGGGGCGTTTCCGCGAGGACCTCTACTATCGACTAAATACCGTGCCTATCGCCGTGCCACCGTTGCGTGAGCGTAAGGGGGATATATATATCCTCTTCCGTAAGTTTGCCAGCGACGTGGCTACGCAGTACCGCATGCCCGCGATAAACCTCGATGAGAGCGCTCGAGCACTCCTCGAGAACTACCACTGGCGAGGTAACATCCGCCAGCTCAAGAATGTGGCGGAGCAGATATCTGCTGTTGAACAGAGCCGCGATATTACGGCCGACATACTACGTCGTTATCTCCCCGATGAGGTGTATACGACACACCCTATGATGGGTGACGCGCAGCGCGAGTATGAGGATATGAATACCGAGCGCGAGTTGCTTTACAAGATACTCTTCGACATGCGTAACGACATCAATGAGTTGAAGCGTATGATGAGTCGCGCCATGGCGGGTGAGGAGCGCGAGCCTATGCCAACGCCGCCGCCACATCGTGAGGTTGTGGGCCTGCTTCCCGAGGCTTCGCACACCTCAGCACACCGCTTCGAGGGTAGCGAAACGGTTGAGTTTATCGACGACGAGCAGCCACGTGAGCTGTCGAAGGAGGATGCACAGCGTGCACAGATAATGCGAGCGCTGCGCAACAATAACTTCCGCCGTAAGGATGCTGCGCGCGAGCTGTTTATATCGGAACGTACGCTATATCGCCGTATGAAGGCACTGGGTATTGACGAAGAATAAATAATTATATATGAGACGATTGACATATTTGGTGATGATGGTTTTCTGTGCGACACTGCTGTGTAGCGGTTGTGGCTATAAGGTGACCTATAACCTCTCGGGAGGCTCCATACCTCCTGAGGCGAAGACCTTCTCTGTGGCATACTTCCCCAATAACGCACCTATGGTGGCTCCTACGTTGAGTAATGTTCTCACCGAGGCTTTGCGTGATAAGTTCTCGCGCCAGACACGCCTTCAGCAGGTCGAGGATGGAGGTGACTTTGCCTTTGAGGGTGAGATTACGAACTACACCTCTACCACCGCGTCGGTGTCGAGTGGCGACTATGCCCTACAAAACCGCCTTACAATCACCGTGAAGGTGAACTTCCAGAATGCTGTCGACCAGACGCTGTCGTTCAACAATAAGACATTCTCGGCATATGCCGACTACGACGCCTCACAGCTACTTGTCGATGTTCAGGACCAGCTTATCGAGGAGATTGTCGATATGCTTGTAACCGATATATATATGGCTGCTGCCGGTAACTGGTAATATGTCTATGCAGAACGAGGATATTAAGCGTGCCGAGCAGCTTGTTGAGCGTTATCCGTGGTGGGGTGGTGCACACCTCGCACTGGTGAGGGCCAAGGGTTTTGAGCATGTCTCTGAGGCATCGCGCCTTGTGGCTCTTATCCACCCGCTTGCGGCTGTTGCCCGTCGCGAGATAGATGTAGAGCGCCTTACGTATAAGTCGTCGGACGACATGATAGATTTATTCTTACACCACGGCGGCCACCGTATTGTTGCCGAGGAGGGTGATGCCGAGGACCTATCGACACAAAATTTTAGCGATGATGACGATATGGTAAGCGAGGAATTGGCAGAAATATACCTAAATCAAGGGTTATATGAGGAGGCAATCGAAACTTATCGCAAATTAAGTTTGGTAAATTCCAAAAAAAGTGTTTACTTTGCAGGACTTATTGAGGAAATAAGCGGGAAAATGAATAAATAACGTTACGAGATAATTAAATTTATAGACTATGTATACTTTTTGCATTATTATGATTTGCATTGCAAGTATCTTGCTTATACTTGCAGTATTGGTACAGAGCCCCAAGAGCGGCATGGCTGCTAACTTCGGCGCAGCTAACCAGACTATGGGTGTTCGTCAGACCACCGATTTCCTTGAGAAGTTCACTTGGGCTATGGTTGCAGCTATCGTATTCTTTAGCCTTCTTTCGACCACAGCACTTCCAGGTCGCGTTGTTGAGGGTGAGGAGAAGGATGTAGCTGCTGAGAACACAGAGGCTTTGAATGAGGTCTACGGTGAGCAGGCTCCAGCTCCACAGCAGATTACTATGGAGCCTAACGTTATCAATCTCCCAGCTGAGGGTGTTGAGAACACTGAGGTTTCTGAGCCAAAGACTAACGAGCCAGTTATTGAGGAGTTAGTTGTTGAGGAGCCAGTTGTTGAGGAGCCAGTTTCAGAGCCAGAGACTAACGAGCCAGTTCAGGAGTAATTAGAAAATTATCATATTAGTTTTTGAGGCCGACTAAAATCTTAGTCGGTCTCTTATTTTTTGCCCTTGCCTATAATATGTTGACACCTCCGCCCGCCTCTATATATATCATATAGGTATAATCGCGCACTTTGGGTGAAATATTTTGTTGGATGTGTTGCACAATAAAAAAAAATCACTACCTTTGCACCGCATTATGCAAAACAATTAACTAATTATTAGACGTATGAACAATTACGAAACCGTTTTCATTGTCACTCCCGTCCTTTCAGATGCACAGGTGAAGGAGGTTGCTGACAAATTCCAGGGCGTAATCACCGAGAACGGCGGTCAGATTGTGAATATGGAGAACTGGGGCCTTAAGAAGCTCGCTTATCCTATTCAGAAGAAGACTACCGGTTTCTACTTCCTTGTAGAGTTCACCGGTGAGGGCTCACTTATCAACACTCTCGAGACTCAGTATCGTCGCGATGAGCGTGTAATTCGTTTCCTAACTTTCAAGCAGGACAAGTTCGCTGTTGAGTACTCTCAGAAGCGTCGCGCTAAGCTTGCTAACAAATCACAGGAGGAGTAATCATGGCAGAGAACACACAGCAGGGTGCATCTGAGATTCGCTATCTCAACCCCGTATCAGTAGACGTTAAGAAGAAGAAGTACTGCCGCTTTAAGAAGCTCGGTATCAAGTACGTAGATTATAAGGACGGTGAGTTCTTGAAGAAGTTCCTCAACGAGCAGGGTAAGATTTTGCCTCGTCGTCTCACCGGTACTTCTCAGAAGTTCCAGAAGAAGGTTGCTCAGGCTGTAAAGCGTGCTCGTCACCTTGCAATCCTTCCATTCGTAACCGATTGTATGAAATAATAAAGAGGAGGAAAGACTATGGAAGTAATTCTTATCAAAGACGTAGAGAACTTGGGCTACGCAAACGACATCGTTAACGTTCGCCCTGGCTATGCCAACAACTACTTGATTCCTCAGGGTTTCGCTAAGGCTGCTACAGCTTCTGCAAAGAAGGTACTTGCTGAGAACCTTCGTCAGCGCGCTCACAAGGACGCTAAGATTTTGGCTGATGCTCAGGCTTTGGCTGAGACTATCAATAACCTTCACCTCACTCTTACTGCTAAGGCTGAGGAGGAGAAGATCTTCGGTGCTATCACAGCTGCTGACCTCGCTGCAGCTCTTCAGGAGAAGGGTGTTGAGGTTGACCGCAAGAACATCACCGTTGACTCAGTTAAGACTCTTGGTGAGTTCGAGGCTGTTGCTAAGCTTCACCGTGAGGTAAAGGCTACTATCAAGTTTGCTGTTGTAGCCGAGTAATTTTCGATTTTATTGGGCATCTTTAGCCCATCCCAAATAGTAAGACCCCTTGGGCTGTACTTCGTGTACTATCCCAAGGGGTCTTCTATTGCGATAAGCTAAACCTACTCCACTAAAATCAAAAATCTTTTCGATTATAGCGGCGCATCTGCGACGTTTCAATCCAAATGGCGAATGGGAAATACGCTTAGTATGTTCCATCCGCCATTTCTCTTTATCAACGCCACATCTGCACCACTCTAATCAAAAAAATCTGTTGCGAGGCTTTATGTCTATACCACTTGGGCTGTACTTCGTGTACTATCCTAAGGGGTCTTCTATTGCGATAAGCTAAACCTGCTCCACTAAAATCAAAAATCTTTTCGATTATAGCGGCGCATCTGCGACGTTTCAATCCAAATGGCGAATGGGAAATACGCTTAGTATCTCCCATCCGCCATTTCTCTTTATCAACGCTATATCCACGTATCACACTTCCCCAAATATTATGGGTATACTTTTATATACCCGCGTCACTGGGGACTTCGTGTTTTTTAGGTGGGGAACAACGTTATCTTTGCTCTTTCATCTTCCCTCTTTCATCTTTGCTCTTTCATTTTGGCCTATAATTGTTGTGAAATTATTTGGCAAATAGAAAGAAATTTCGTACTTTTGTGGTGATTTAGAGAGGCTTGATATTTTATGATTAATTATCTAACTATCAAGCTGTTACATGATATTTAGCTTTTTGGGTTTAAGGCGCTATGCCTTTGCCCTCATTGTGCTTATATGGCATGTGATGTGCAAAACATACAAAATAAACAACATAAACAACTAACAATTTACTAATTTATTAACTTTTTACACAATGAAAAAGATTCTCTCTTTTTTAGCTTTGGCACTTGCATTTACTGCATGTCAGACGGAGCCTGTGGAGACAGTTAGCAACGACGGTCTTGTTGACGTTGTCCTCACAGTTGATGCTCCTGAGCTTGGTGTGACACGTGCTGACAATGATGGTCAGAATGCCAAGAACAGTGCTTTTGGTGCAATCGACTTCTTGACAGATGCCGATTGGGCTAACTACGATTTGCGTTACATCCTTGAGGTGTACGATGCAAACGAGGATGGTACAGGTACGCCTATCTACCGTGAGCGTATGGTAAACTGCTTGGACAAGTATGCTCCAACTACCTTCGCTTTGCGTCTTGTGCCTAACCGTGAGTACAAGTTCGTTGTATTCGCTGACTTTGTAGCTGAGGGCAACGCAGAGCTCACTGAGCCTGCTGATAAGCTTGCTATCGCTGACCTCTACTACGAGACAGCTGATCTTCGCAACGTTACAGCTATCACCACCGAGCAGACTTGGGGTGCTATGAACGAGGTACGTGATGCTTACTTCATCACTAAGAATGTACACGTTTCAACTGGTCTCAACGAGACTCTTACCTTGACTCGTCCATTCGCTAAGTTGCGTGTTATCGCTACCGACCTCGACTACATCGCTGGCTACTCAGCTCCTGGTTATGTAGAGGTTACCTACAAGAACGAGCCTATCTACAAGTCATTCAACGCTGTAAACGGCAAGCTCAACGCTGAGCAGATGGCTGGTGACGAGCTCTTCTATGGCTATGAGGTGAGCAAGACTATCCCTTACACTGCTGGTTACGACGAGTTCTCAACAAACCAGACTCTCTTCACCGACTACCTCTTGGCTGTTGAGGGCGAGCAGACTGCCGTAAACTTCGAGATGGTTGTTTACGAGTCTAAGGGCGGCCGCGAGATTCACCGCCAGGATTTCAACACTCAGATTCCTATCCAGCGCAACCACCTTACTACTATCGTAGGTGACTTGCTCACTACTCAAGCTAACATCACTATCGAGATTGACGATAACTTCGTTGACGAGTTCGTACGTGGCTGGGGCGATGATAACACTACTAAGATTAACGTATGGAACGCTGGTGAGTTGAACGCTGATGGCGACTACACATTCGTTGTTGAGGGTGAGAACGACTTTGAGGTGACTATCAACGCTGCTGCTGTTGAGAACCAGAAGCTTGCAGCTGGTACATACGTATTGGCTGAGGACGCTGAGGATGGCGAGAAGCTCACATTCACTGTTGAGTCACTCCAGGCTAACGAGACTACACGTGCATTGGTTGACGTTGAGGTAATCGGCGGTACAATGGATGTTGTTGTTAATGGCGAGGAGTATGCTATCACTCTCGACCTTGTTCTTCAGTTCGTTGAGGATAAGGACGTTCGTCACGCTATCTACACTTACGAGGGTCCTATTGCCTTCGGTAAGGTTCTCGATACTCCTAAGGTTGAGGCAGCTGTTGAGGGTAACGTAATTACTCTTACTTGGGGTGCTGTTGCTGATGCTACCTCATACACTGTTTCTGGTGTTGCTGATATGCCAGTTGTTACTGAGGAGACTACTTACACATTCACTGGTGAGTACGAGACTGAGTACACATTCACTGTTGTTGCTGTTAACGACAATCTCGCTTCACAGCCATATACCGTAGTTGCTACTACCGACGCTGCTCCTGTTGTTGAGACTTACAAGCTCTACTTCCACAATGTTGCTAATTGGTCTAAGGTTTATGCTCACATATGGGCTAACCAGGGCGAGGATCTCGGCCTTGAGTCTGTAGAGTGGCCAGGTCGTGAGCTTACTGAGACTGAGGAGCTCGACGGCGTTACTTACTATGTATTCCAGCTCCCAGCTGAGGCTACTGGTAAGACCGTAAACGTTGTATTCAACGATGGCGCAGGTACACAGACTAAGGATCTTGCAGGTGTAGTTGAGGGTAACCTCTTCTTCGACAACTATGTAGAGCCAGTAGCTCCATCAGACGTTGTTCTCTACTTGCAGCCTAACGCCAACTGGAATGTAGACGGCGCTCGTTTCGCTGCTTACTTCTTCGGCAATGGCGAGACATGGGTTGACATGACTCTTGTTGAGGGCGAGACTAACATCTACGCTGTTACTGTTCCTGCTGGCTTCGAGAGCGTCATCTTCTGCCGCATGAATCCTGGTGCTGCTGCTAATAACTGGAACAACAAGTGGAATCAGACTGCTGACCTTACAGTTCCTACTGATGGCACTAACCTCTACACCGTAAAAGAGAATACTTGGGATAATGGTGGTGGCGAGTGGAGCGTTTACGCACCTGCTGTTGAGCCTGAGGAGCCTACAGCTCTTGCAACTCCTGTTGTAGAGGCAGCTGTTGAGGGTAACGTAGTAACCCTTACTTGGACTGCTATCGAGAACGCTGCTAAGTATGGTATCACCGTAGGCACTGAGATGCCTGTATTTGTTGAGGGAACTACCTATGTATTCACTGGCGAGTACGAGACTGAGTACACATTCAACGTTGTAGCTGTTCCTGCTGACGAGGAGACTTACGCTGTTTCTGAGGCTGCTGTTGTTACTGCTACTACCGAGGCTGCTCCAGTTGTTGAGCCAACTTACACAACTGTTGCTGAGTTCTTGGCAGCTGCTGAGGATGACACAGTATACACTCTTAAGGGTACTATCACACGCGTTGCTAACACTTCTTATGGTAACTTCGACCTTACTGACGAGACAGGTACAGTATACATCTACGGTCTTTGCAGCCCAGAGGGTGCTCAGAAGTACTGGGCAGAGTCAGGCGCGAAGCTTGGTGATGATATCGTAATCAAGACTACTCGCACATCATTCAACGGCGATCCACAGGGTAAGAACGCGATCTTCGTAGAGCTTCTTCCTGGTACGCTTGCATTCTACACCGTAAGCACTAACGCTGTAGACTTCACATCAGCTGGTGGTGAGCAGGTTGTTAATGTTGCTGCATACAATACTGATGCAGCTGTTACTGCAACATCTGACAATAGCACATTTGCAGTTAATGTTGATGGTTACAATGTAACTATTTCTGCTGCTGCTAATGAGCTTGAGGAGGAGGTTACAGGCAACATCATTATCAAGGTTGGCGACCTCGCTGAGACTGTTGTTAAGGCTTCACTTGCTGCTAAGCCTGCTGCAGGTGTAGTTGAGGGTGGTAGCAGCGACTTCAACACTATCTCTGATACTAACACATCTTACGTATCAGGCAAGACAACTGCCGGTTGGGCTTATACAAACTGTGCAATCTTCAAGGGTGGTACATCTGACTCAAGCCCAGCGTTCAAGATGATTGGCGATGCTTCAAACCGCGCACTCTGCATGAACGGTAAGACATCAGCAAAGGGTACAATCACATCGCCTACTATCACTACAGGCTGTGGCACTCTTAAGTTTAACTATGGTCTTCCATTCAGCGATACAAAGATTAAGTTCACTGTTGATATCATTCAGAATGGTGAGATTGTTAAGACATTTACTGTAGATAACTCATCAGCTACCAAGTTGACAAAGTACTCATTCGAGGAGGCTATCGACGTAGCAGGCGAGTTCCAGATTGTTTTCAAGAACTTGTCACCATCTAACTCAACAAGCAACAAGGATCGTACTGCTATCTGGGATGTTGAGTGGACTGGTATGAACTAATCAACATACAAATACTTTTCAAAAGGCACTCGCTTCGGCGAGTGTCTTTTTTTTGTTGGGTGGCAGAAGGGTAAGGCACTTCGCTTGGAGGGGCGCAAGCAGGGCTTGCTTGAAGGGCGCTTCGCTTGGAGGGGCGCAAGCAGGGCTTGCTTGAATGGCGCTTCGCTTGGAGGGGCGCAAGCAGGGCTTGCTTGAATGGCGCTACGCTTGGAGGGCGCAAGCGGGGCTTGCTTGAAGGGCGCTTCGCTTGGGAGGGCGCAAGCGGGGCTTATTTGAATGGCGCTTCGCTTGAGAAAAAAGGAGCTTTAGCTCTGCCTTCGCAAGGGCGTCAGCCCGCCCTCATAAAATAAAAACGATAAAATGGTTGACTCTTACCATGCAAAATACTACCTTTGTGAAAAATAGCAAGCCATGGAGACAAATACGAATGCCTTAGTTCCACGCAGTATCGGCTACAAGCATATGCTTTTTTACAAAAAGAGTGTTGTGGTATACGACCTAACGTATCTATTTTGTAATAGATATATAGATAAGAGAGATAGGACCTATGACCAGATGGTACAAGCAGCACGTTCTGGAAAACAAAATATTGTTGAGGGGTATGTTGATGGTGCAACATCGATGGAGATGTGTCTTAAACTGCTCAATACTGCGCGTGGTAGCCTTATGGAGTTGCTGGAGGATTATCAAGACTATCTGAGGACGCGGGGGTTAAAGCAATGGGAGAACAATGGCGTAGAGCGAGAGGCCATGCGACGAATCGAGCGCGAAAATAGGGATTTCTCATTATATATCAAGATGGCTCAAACTCGTAACGATGAGGTTATTGCTAATATGGCAATTGCTCTTATCGAAGATGCGGAGAACTTGCTCTACAAATATATTCAACGTAAAAGTGAGGACTTTCTCAAGCAAGGAGGGTTTAAGGAAAAATTAACACGCGAAAGGCTGAAGGTGAGAAATAGAAGGTAGGGCAGCTACTCTTGAGAAAAAAAGGAGCGTTAGCTCCGCCCTCGCAAGGGCGTCAGCCCGCCCTTACAAAGAGCGTTAGCTCTGCCCTCTCAAGGGCGTTAGCCCGCCCTCATAAAGAGCTTTAGCTCTGCCCTTACAAAGAGTCTCAGCCCGCCCATCCCTCCTCTTCAACAATAATTTTCTCTGTTTGTTCGTTTATTCAAAAATTTTGTGTAACTTTGTGCGCTTATGTGCATAAGCGCCAACAACCAGGGCTGAGTATGAAACACTATTTAGGCTACATAATTGCAGTGGTGCTCCTTACAGCAGGCATCGTGTCGTGCAGCGTCGTTAACCAGGCTATCAAGAGTAACGACCCTCAGTACGCATACGAGCAGGCTGTGATGCTCTATGAGGATGAGAAGTGGAACCAGGCATCGTCGCTCTTCGAGGCGTGTCGCCATGTCTACGTGGGCTCTCCTCGCGAGGACTCGTTGGCATACTACAATGCACACTGTAAGTTCAAGGAGAAGAAGTGGGATGAGGCGTCGATGCTCCTTGACGAGCACCGTCGTAAGTTCGGCCGAAGCCCATTTATCGAGGATGTCGAGGGTATGTATGCGCTATGCTACTACTACATGTCGCCAACACCCGAGCGTGACCAAACACTTACAGCACAGGCGATAATCGCCATCACGGAGTTCTTGTCGCGATACCCTGAGTCGCAGTATACCACCGAGTTTAACAATATGCTCGACGACCTCAAGGGGCGACTTATGGAGAAGAGCTACATGAATGCCTACACCTATTATAAGATAGGTCGCTACAAGTCGGCAATCGTAGCATTCCGCAATGCCATCCGCGAGTACCCCGAGACGCCACGTGCCGAGGATATACGCTACTACACAACGGTGTCGGCATACCGTCTTGCGGCAAACTCGGTGGAGAGCAAGCAGCTCGATAGATACCTCGACATGCTCGACCACTACTACACCTTCCTTGCCGAGTATCCCGACTCGAAGCATGTTAAGGAGTTGGAGCGCATGGCAAAGGAGGCGCGTAACTACATCGACAAGAACCGTAGCACCGATAACGCACTTTAACGAAACGAATATAACACAATATAGTATGGATATTAACAAGACCGTTCCCACAAACACCATCACTCGTAAGTTGGTGGACTTGGATGCCCCTACAGGTAACATCTATGAGTCGATTAACATCATTGCTCGTCGTGCTAACCAGGTAGCTGCTGAGCTTAAGGCGGAGCTTACCCGCAAGCTTGCAGACTTCTCTACACCAAGCGACAACTCGGTAGAGGAGACCTTCGAGAACCGCGAGCAGATTGAGATATCACGCCACTACGAGCGTCTTCCAAAGCCCGCAATCGTCGCTACCGAGGAGTTCTTGCGTGGCGAGGTATACTATCGTCACGGCGATAAGTAGTCGACAGCGTGGAGGCGTAGCTTTCAGAGTATGTGCCGAGCACCTCTCTTGTGGCTACCCATGTAATACTAAATAAGATAGAGTTATGCTCAAAGGTAAGCATATTGTACTCGGAATAACTGGCAGCATAGCGGCTTACAAGGCAGCTATGCTGTGCCGTCTTTTAGTCAAGGAGGGCGCCGAGGTGAGGGTCATCATGACACCTCTTGCCAAGCAGTTTATCACGCCACTGACGATGGCAACGCTCTCGAAGCACCCCATTCTTGTTGAGTTCTTCAACCCCGAGAATGGCGAGTGGAACTCGCACGTGTCGCTTGGCGAGTGGGCAGATATGCTCCTCATAGCGCCAGCCACGGCAAACACCCTCGCTAAGATGACTACGGGCATCGCCGACAACCTGCTGCTTACGACCTACCTCTCGGCACGTTCGAAGGTGGCCGTAGCACCTGCCATGGACCTCGACATGTATGCCCACATCACCACACAGCAGAACCTACGCACCCTCGCGGAGCGTGGCGTGGCCATCATAGAGCCTGCGGCGGGTGAGCTTGCGAGTGGCCTTGTTGGTAAGGGCCGTATGGCGGAGCCTGAGGATATCGTCGAGCAGGTGAAGGCGTTGTTTGCTGCCGAGGTGTGTCGCACGATGGAGGGTAAGAGCTACATTGTCACCGCCGGTGCTACCATAGAGCCGATAGACCCTGTGCGCTACATCACGAACCACTCTACGGGCAAGATGGGCTATGCCATTGCCGAGGAGTTAGCGGCACGTGGCGCAAGCGTGAAGCTCATCACAGGGCGTACGGCACTCGCTACACCCAAGGGCGTGGAGAGGGTAGATGTCCTCACGGCCGAGGATATGTACAACGCGGCAGTCGAGGCGTGGAAGGGTGCCGATGGCGCTGTTATGTGTGCTGCGGTGGCTGACTACACCCCTCAACATGTTGCCGAGCGCAAGCTCAAGAAGTCGGACGACGACATGCGCATAGAGCTTAAGCGCACGAAGGATATAGCCAAGGAGCTTGGCGCGATGAAGGGTGAGCGCGTGTTGGTAGGCTTCGCCCTTGAGACTGACAACGAGGCTGCTAATGCCGAGGGTAAGCTCGAGCGCAAGAACTTAGATTTTGTTGTGCTCAACTCCCTCAGAGATAAGGGCGCAGGCTTCGGCGGCGACACAAATAAGATAACCATCATCGACAAGGCGTCGGCTACGGAGCATCCGCTGATGAGTAAGCGCGACGTGGCACGCATCATCGTCGATAAGATAGAGAGCATTACAAAGTAATACGATGCTGAAGAGACTGACCATAGAGAACTATGCCCTTATCGACGCACTGCATGTTGAGTGGGACGAGCACCTCAATATCATCACTGGTGAGACGGGTGCCGGTAAGTCCATTTTGCTTGGTGCGTTAGGCCTGTTGCTCGGCGCTAAGAACGAGACGCAGGCGACAAAGGATATCGACAAAAACTGCGTTGTCGAGGGTACATTCAATATCAAGGGTCTCGGTCTCGAACAGCTCTTCGAGGATAACGACCTCGACTACGACGACGAGATTGTCGTACGTCGCATAATAACCCCTGCGGGCAAGAGCCGCTCGTTTGTGGGTGACCTCCCCGTGACACTTGCAACACTCAAGGAGCTTGGCTCTCACCTCGTGGATATACACTCGCAGCACCAAAATCTTGTCCTCGCATCCGAGGAGTTTCGCATCGCGGCACTCGACACCTTGGCGGGTAACGCAGCGCTCATAGAGGAGTATAGGAGACACCTCGCAACGCTCACAACGCTACGCGCAGAGTATCGCACGATGTGTGCGGCGATGGAGACAGCACGTAGCGATGAGGAGTGGCTACGCTATACCGTTGAGGAGCTACGTGCAGCAAAACTTAAGCCTAACGAGCAGGCGGAGACGGAGGCCGCGTTGCACGTCGTCGAGAGTGCCGACCGCATAGGCGAGGCGCTGACAACGCTACGCAACACGCTCGATGCCGAGGAGGTGGGCGCTCTTGTCATGCTCGCGCGTTCCGAGAGGGAGCTTGCAGCACTCGGCGAACACTACGCGGAGGGCGCGGAGCTTGCCTCACGACTACGCTCTGTTGTCGCTGAGCTTAAGGATATTAGTGCCACGGCGGAGCAGCAGGCGGAGCGCATAGATGCCGACCCCGAAAAGCTACAAAAGTTGAGCGATAGGCTCAATACGATATACTCCTTGGAGATGAAACATCGTGTCGAGTCGTACGACGACCTCCTTAGTAAGGCGCAGGCCTTCGAGGCGCGCTTAGCGACAATCGATAATAGCGATACGGCACTTAAGGAGATGGCGTCGCGCATCGCCGAGGCGGAGCAGAGGTGTAGGGTAGTGGCAGATAGCCTCACTGCAGCTCGTAGGGGCGTTGCTCCAATGCTTGAGGAGCATATAACATCAACACTCGCTATGCTTGGTATGGAGGAGGCACGCTTTGTAGTCGAGATAACGCCTGCCGACAGTTTTACGCCTATGGGCATGGATAGTGTTGCCTATATGTTCTGTGCCACGGCCACAGCTAAGATGGCGGCGGTGGAGCGTATAGCATCGGGTGGTGAGCTGTCGCGTATAATGCTTGCCATCAAGAGTATACTTGCAGAGAAACGAGCACTGCCTACGGTAATCTTCGACGAGATAGACACTGGCGTATCGGGACGTATCGCCGATGCCATGGGTGCTATCATAGCGCGTTTAGCAGCATCGATGCAGGTCATCGACATAACGCACCTGCCACAGGTGGCATCGAAGCCTGGAGCGCACTTCGTGGTATACAAGAGCGATGGTCGCACCAACATACGTCGTCTCGCGAAGGCAGAGCGTGTAGACGAGATTGCCAAGATGCTATCAGGAAGTGAGATAACTGATGCAGCACGCAAACAAGCCGTTAATTTGTTGAGATAAGAGGCCATTCTCGGCCCATCCCAAAAGTAAAGAGTCCTAAGGCTGTACTTCGTGTACTATCCTCAGGACTCTTCTTTTGCGATGGACCAAGCCTAACCACTTCTCCCAACAAATAAATTTGTTGAGATAAGGGGCATCCTTCGACGCCTCAATCCAAAGAGCGAATGGGAAATACATCAAGTATGTCCCATCCGCTCTTTCTCTTTATCGGCGCCAAATTATACCCCTTCTATCAACAAATTGGGGCCGTGATGCTAATCAATGTCGCGATGCCCACAAATATTGCTAATTGCTCATTGCAGGCAAAGCCTGGCTATCTTTCCATCTTTCCTCTTTGAACTTTCATCTTTCATCTTTTTTTATTATCTTTGCACGAATGATTGACCGCGAAACCATAGATAGGATTTACGCTGCTGCCAATATCGTAGATATTGTCGGTGACTACGTGACGCTCAAACGCAAGGGTGTCAACTACGAGGCGTGCTGTCCTTTCCATCAGGAGAAGACCCCATCGTTCAAGGTCTCTCCTGCACGTGGCATATATAAGTGCTTCGGCTGTGGTAAGAGTGGCAACGCCATAAACTTCGTCATGGAGAGCGAGAATGCCTCATACCCCGAGGCGCTACGCATCATCGCCAAGCGCTATGGCATCGAGGTCAAGGAGGAGGCTATGAGCGACGAGGATATAGAGCGTAACAACAACCGCGAGAGTATGTTTGCGCTCAACGCCTGGGCGGCGGAGTACTTCCAGCGCTATATGTTCAACGAGGCGGAGGGTCGCAGCATTGCCCTCACATACTTCTCGTCGGCACGTGGCTTTAGCGACGCCACGATACATAAGTTCAGCCTTGGCTTCTGCCCCTCGCACAATGACCGCTTCTCGGCGGATGCTCGCTCGGCGGGCTACAAGGAGGAGTTCCTACTATCCACAGGCCTTAGCATCAAGCGCGAGACTGATGGCGCGCTACGCGACAGGTTCTACGACCGTGTGATGTTCCCCATACACAACGTCTCGGGTCGTGTTGTAGGCTTCGGTGGTCGCACACTGCGCACCGACAAGAAGGTGGCAAAGTATCAGAACTCTCCCGAGAGCGAGATATACAACAAGCGCCGCGAGCTTTATGGTCTCTTCTTCGCCAAGAAGGCGATACAGCAGGCCGACAACGTAGTCCTCGTCGAGGGCTATGCCGATGTTATCTCGATGCATCAGGCGGGTGTCGAGAATGTTGTAGCCTCGTCGGGAACATCGCTCACCGAGGAGCAGATACGTCTTCTCGGTCGCTTCACGCGCAACATAACACTTATGTTTGATGGCGATGCCGCAGGTGTCAAGGCGGCACTACGAGGCGTAGACATTATCCTCAAGGAGGATATGAACGTGCGCATAGTGTTACTTCCCGAGGAGCACGACCCCGATACCTTTGCGCGTGCCCACACCTCCGATGAGCTGCGCGACTACATAGCCAAAAACTCACAAGACTTCCTCGCCTTCAAGGCGCGATTATTGCTCGACGAGGCAACCGACGACCCGCAGCTACGCACCGCCGCCATAAAGGATATGGTGGAGTCGATAGCCCTCATCCCCGACAGCATAAAGCGCTCGGAGTATGTCAAGTACTGCGCGAGCATCATGTCTGCCGACGAGCAGGTGTTGGCCGTAGATGTGGCACGACGTCAGGATGGTGTTGCGGGCAACCGTGAGGCGCAGGACTTCCTCACACGACAGCAGCACAGGGAGCGTGCCGCAGTTCCAGCATCATCGCTATATGTTGCGCCACCCACCGTGGAGCAACCATCGCAACCCACGCCCGTCACTGGAGGTACGACGATGGAGACCTTGGAGCGCACGCTGACGAAGTATCTGCTTAAGTCGGGCCATGTGAACTTTACTGTAATCGAGGATGGCGCTGAGGAGACATACAACGTTGCAAGCCTCATCTTCGATGAGATGGATAGCGACGAGCTTAGCTTCTCGAATCCTGTGTATGCCACCATCTACCGCGAGTACCGCGCACTATGGGAGCAGTTAGGTGAGGGTGTCGAGGTGCCCACACACTCGCTTGTCAACCACCACGACCCACGTGTTAGTAGCACCGTAATAGACCTACTCACTGCCGATGACAACTATGTGATAAGCAAGATATGGCAGCAGAAGGATATACACATCGAGAGTGATGCTGAGCAGCTTGCCGAGGCTGTACCTCAGGCGATGATGGTCTATAAGTGGCGCACCATCGACGAGCGCTCGGCGGAGCTACGTGCGCAGATGGCTGACCCCAACATTAGCGAGGAGGAGATGCAACGCATAATGTCGCTATATGCCAAGTATCAGGCGGCACGTGTGGCCATAGCCCGCAAGACGGGTCGACTTATATAGAGGAGAGAGGAGAGAGGAGAGAGGAGAGATGGGCGTGTGCAGCCTACAACCAGCAGCTATTGCTAATTCCTCATTGATAAAAAAAGGGTGAACCCGGATGCCTGCGTATCACTACGTTCGGCGGTGTGCAAACAGAAAATAAACTTAAAAGATGTGTAAAACATATCAAAGATAAAAGAATTAGTTACCTTTATCCGAGTCCACCTACTCGAACAATCGCAAAAGCTATGCCGCAGGGTGTGGCATATATAGAAAAAAGCATTTATGGCTGACTACAAAAATATAAATATACGTAACAAGCGTGCTACCTTCGACTACGAGATTATCGAGGAGTATATCGCTGGCGTCGTGCTCGTGGGTACCGAGATTAAGTCGTTGCGCTTAGGTAAGGCCTCGCTTGTAGACTCCTACTGCTACTTCGAGCAGGGCGAGCTGTGGATACGTAACGTCAATATCGCCGAGTATACGTGGGGTACGTGCAACAACCATCTCCCCAAGCGCGACCGTAAGCTACTGCTTAACCGCAAGGAGCTAAACAAGCTGCAACGCTCGCTTCAGGATAGAGGCCTCACGGTTGTAGGCTTGCGACTCTTCCTCAATGAGCGAGGCTTAGCGAAGATTGCAATAGGCCTGGCACGTGGCCGCAAGGCGTACGACAAGCGCGAGTACATAAAGGAGAATGACGCCAAGCGCGAGATGGACAAGGCGATGAAGGTTAACCGCAGATAATACAACGATATGGCACTGATACTATCAATAGAGACAGGTACGGATATATGCTCCGTGGCGTTAGCTAACGATGGCGAGCTTATGGCGCTACGCGAGAGCGACGAGGGACGTGACCACGCTAAGAAGGTGGCTATCTTCGTCGACGAGCTACTCAAGGAGACTGGTGTGCAGCCCTCCGACCTCGACGCCATAGCCGTGGGCAAGGGCCCAGGCTCTTATACAGGACTACGCATAGGCGTCTCGTTTGCCAAGGGCATGTGCTATGCCCTCGATATTCCGCTTATCGCCGTAGGCTCTCTCGATGCCCTTACAGAGGTGGCACGCGAGGACTACGACGCTGGCATCCTCGACATCGAAGATGAGGAGTGGCAGCAGGCTGTGCTCTGCCCCATGGTAGACGCACGACGTATGGAGGTGTACACTCAAATATTTGGTATAGAGGGTGTTGCAAAGAGTGATGTCGTGGCCGAGGTGGTCACAGACGAGAGCTTTACCATGTGGCGCAAGAACCATAAATTGGTCATCTTTGGCAATGGCGCTCGTAAGTGTACCGAGACCCTCGGCGATGCCATCTTCGTGGAGGTAGCACCCTCGGCACGAGGCATTGTCCGCCTTGCGGAGGAGGCATTTGCAGCCCAGCGCTTCGAGGATATTGCCTACTTTGAGCCATTCTACCTCAAGGACTTTATCGTCATCCCCTCGAAGAAGAGACTTCTTTAATTTATGTATATGCGACGCTTCGATTGCGACTATATGGCTGGGGCGCACCCCAAGGTTATGGAGGCGCTCCTAAGAACAAATATGGAGCTTACGCCAGGCTACGGCAACGATGCTTATACGGCTGAGGCTAAGCATCTTATACGTGAGGCTATCGCCATGCCCGATGCCGAGGTATTCTTCCTTGTTGGCGGCACACAGACCAATGCTGTGGCCATTGATGGCATCTTGCGCCACCATGAGGGCGTTCTTGCTGCCGAGAGCGGCCATATCGCCGTTCATGAGTCGGGGGCTATCGAGGCTTCGGGGCATAAGGTCCTCACACTGCCTCATGTCGACGGCAAGGTGAGAGCCGAGGATGTAGGGCGCTATATCGACGACTTCTATGCCGATGAGACCTACCAGCATATGGTAGCGCCAGGCATGCTCTACATATCACAGTCCACGGAGTTTGGCACTATATATTCGCTTGCGGAGCTTCGCGCGCTGAGCGACGTCTGCCATAGCCACAATATACCTCTATATCTCGACGGTGCACGTATGGGCTATGCCCTTGCTGCCGAGGGTGCGGACTTCACACTCAGCGACATAGCACGCCTTGCGGATGTCTTCTACATTGGCGGCACTAAGGTGGGCACGCTCTTTGGCGAGGCCCTTGTTGTCACCAACCCAGCGCTTCTGCGCAACCTCTTTCCGCTTGTCAAGCAACATGGTGCACTGCTCGCTAAGGGACGACTGTTAGGCGTTCAGTTTGCCGAGCTCTTCCGTGATGGCCTATACTACGAGATAGGCGCTCATGCGGTACGCCTCGCCGTGCGTCTGCGCGAAATACTTCGTGCTGCGGGCTACGATATCGTCATCGAGTCACCCACAAACCAGCAGTTCGTACGCCTTCCGAATGATGTTATCGACACTCTACGCCAGAGCATATCGTTCGACTACTGGGGTCCACGAGGCAAGGATTGTAGCGTCGTGCGCTTTGTGACGAGCTGGTACACCACAGACGAGGATATAGATGTTCTTGCGGCGCAAGTAGGATGAGATAGCAAAAATAAATGATAAGAGATAAATGAGAGCATTGTTACGAATAATGCTCTCTTTTTTGTTATTAGCAATTTGTGATAGTGCGAGCGGGAGTTTAGGTATATAAGAACGCTGGGTGTTTGTAAATTCCTTAAACTCTCTAAATTCATTAGTAACTTTACCAACGTTACTGCTAAGCTAAAAGACAAGCAAGCTCTGCTTGCGCCCCCACAAGCAAAGCACCCTCGAAGCGTAGCGCCCTCGCGCTGCTAATTGCAGACTATGTCTGCCATCTTTTCTCTCTCATCTTTGAACTTTTCTACCATTTGACGCAACCTGTCAAAATAGTGTTGTTACTTTGCACCAGAAACGATAACTAAACAACACATATTTTGAACCATGGGCGTTAGATATGATATTGATTGTAAGCACTGTGGCTCGCACAGCGAGTACACAACGTGGCTCGATAGGAGCGCTGCCATGCAGAGCCTCGACAGCCTCCTATCTCACATCGACACCGAGTGTGCCATACGATGTCCCGTATGTCGCGCAAAGCTAAACACTACGATAGACGCTTTCCGCAGTCAGGTGACCATGATGCGCCTCGAATAGCCGACTCTTATAGCATTATAAATAAATTTAGGTGTCACCTATTTCCGAGTTTCAAAAAAATAGTGTAACTTTGAGAGTGATTTGAGTACAATAACTATTAACACGATAACAAATATGCTAAACATAAAGATAGGGGAGCAGCTCCCCGACTTCAAGACAATGACCGACAAGGGCGCAGAGTTCACACTCGCAGAGCTCAAGGGCAGCCCTACGGTGCTATACTTCTACCCCAAGGACAACACCTCAGGGTGTACGCTCGAGGCTAAGAGCCTACGCGATGGTAAGGCCGAGCTTGAGCGCCGTGGCTATAAGATTGTGGGTGTCAGCCCCGACTCGGTACGCTCACACCAGAACTTCTGTGCTAAGCACGACCTTAACTTCACGCTACTCGCGGATGTGGAGCACACACTATCGGAGGCTGTGGGCGTATGGCGCATGAAGAAGATGTATGGCAGAGAGTATATGGGCATCGTGCGCACAACGCTCCTTTTAGATGCCGAGGCTCGCGTGACACACATCATCGAGAAGGTCGATACGAAGGACTCTTACGGTCAGATTATCAAAGTGTTGGATAACAAATAAACGAAATATATTATGGCAGAGAAAGTACAGGTAAATGCCGACAAGCTAAAGGTGCTGTCGGCAGTGATGGACAAGATTGAGAAGGACTTTGGCAAGGGCTCAATCATGCGTATGTCCAGCGATGCGGTGACCGATGTCCCCGTAATCCCCACAGGCTCTATTACGCTCGACATGGCGTTGGGCGTTGGTGGCTACCCCAAGGGTCGTGTAATCGAGATTTATGGCCCTGAGTCATCGGGTAAGACAACGTTGGCTATACACGCCATCGCCGAGGCGCAGAAGGCTGGTGGCATCGCTGCCTTCATCGACGCGGAGCACGCCTTCGACAGCTATTACGCACAGAAGCTCGGCGTAGACATCGAAAACCTCCTCGTCTCGCAGCCCGACAATGGCGAGCAGGCACTCGAAATCGCCGACTCGTTGATTCGCTCAAGTGCCATCGACATCATCGTCATCGACTCTGTGGCGGCATTGACGCCAAAGGCAGAGATTGAGGGTGACATGGGTGACTCGAAGATGGGCCTTCAGGCGCGTCTCATGTCACAGGCACTACGTAAGCTAACAGCTTCTATATCAAAGACGAAGACCGTGTGTATCTTCATCAACCAGCTACGCGATAAGATTGGTGTTGTCTATGGCAACCCAGAGACTACGACTGGTGGTAATGCCCTTAAGTTCTACGCCAGCGTACGTATCGACATCCGCCGCACATCGGTAATCAAGGATGGCGAGGAGCAGCTCGGTACACGTACCAAGGTGAAGGTTGTGAAGAACAAGGTGGCACCTCCATTCAAGAAGGCCGAGTTCGACATTATGTTCGGCGAGGGTATCTCAAAGCTTGGCGAGATTATCGACCTTGGCGTGGATTATGATATTATCCGTAAGTCGGGCTCATGGTTCTCATATGGCGACCGTAAGATAGGTCAGGGCCGTGACTCTGTGAAGGAGGCGCTCAAGAATGACCCAGCGCTTATGGAGGAGGTTGAGCTAAGAGTGCGTGAAGCAATGTCTTTGGAGAGATAAGGCCGCATCTGCTGCCGCTAACAAAATATATCTACAATGGGCAGTACCACCAAGTACAGCCCATCGTAGCTAATTTTGCCGAGCGTTGCATCTGCAACCTTCTATCTCCAAAGAGGTGTTACGAGATAAGGCCGCATCTGCTGCCGCTAACATATTGAAGATATCTGCACTACTAACATATGGCAGATATGTTGCCAAGTGTAAACTGACGACCGTAACACGGCTACCAACAGGGTAGTCGTGCTTCGGCGTACAATGTGATTGACTATGGAGTATACAGCTGAGGATGAACTATTGATTGAAGAGAAGTGGCAAGAGCTGGTCGAGGCGTGTCGCAAGGCTAAGGTATGCCGTCGTGAGGACGATTGGCAGTTTGTCAGACGCGCCTTCTTCCTCGCGAAGGAGGCACACAAGGGTGTGCGCCGTCGTTCGGGTGAGCCATATATCATCCACCCCATAGAGGTGGCCCTTATCGCTGTGCGAGAGATAGGCCTCGGCAAGAAGTCGGTGGTGGCAGCGCTGCTCCACGATGTTGTCGAGGATACGGAGTACACCGTAGAGGATATAGCGCGTATCTTCACACCCAAGATTGCCTCCATGGTCGATGGCCTAACCAAGATGGCGGGAGTATTTAAGACCGACAGCTCCGAGCAGGCCGAGTACTTCCGTAAGGTGCTACTGACGCTCTCGGACGATGTGCGCGTCATAATCATCAAGATAGCTGACCGTCTGCACAATATGCGTACGTTGGGTGCTATGCCTCACGACAAGCAGATTAAGATTACGAGTGAGACAATATATCTCTTCGTGCCGCTTGCCTATCGTCTTGGCCTCCACGCCATTAAGAGCGAACTTGAAGACCTATGCATGAAGTATCGCTTCCCCAAGGAGTATGACGAGATACGCCGCAAGATTGACGATACGGAGCCTCAGCGACAGCAGTATATCGACCGCTTCATGGCGCCAATAAAAGAGGTGCTCGACAAGAACAAGTTCCAGTACGAGATGACAGCGCGCGTGAAGAGCGTATACTCCATCTGGAACAAGATGCGCCGCAAGGAGATACCCTTCGAGGAGGTGTACGACCTCTTCGCCATACGCATCGTCTTCAAGGCGTTGCCCTTCCCATCGGAGAAGACCCAGTGCTGGCAGATATACTCGTGTGTCACCGACATATACACCCCCAAGCCCGACCGTCTACGCGACTGGATATCAATCCCCAAGAGCAACGGCTACGAGGCGCTACACTCTACGGTGATGGGCCCCGATGGCATATGGGTAGAGGTGCAGGTGCGCACCGAGCGTATGGACGACATCGCCGAGCGAGGCTTTGCCGCCCACTGGAAGTATAAGCACGCCTCGATATCGCAGGAGGAGGATGGCCTTGACAAGTGGCTCAAGAGGGTGCGTGATGCCCTTAACAGCCCTACTGAGAGCGCCCACGAGTTCTTGGATAACTTCAAGCTCGCGCTATATAAGACCGACGTCGTAGTCTTCACCCCTAAGGGTGAGCCACAGACGCTGCCCTATGGCGCCTCGGTGCTCGACTTCGCATACGAGATACATACTAAGATTGGCGACCATGCCATAGGCGCGAAGATAAACCACCGTATAGTGCCCGTCACGGAGCGCGTAAATAGCGGCGACCAAATAGAGGTCATCACAGCCGAGAATGCGCACCCCAAGGCCGAGTGGTTGGATGCCGTTGTCACGAGCAAGGCGCGTCAGGCGATACAGGACTACCTTAAGAGTGAGCGTCAGGATAATATTGAGTACGGCATGACGCTTCTTGAGTCACGCCTCGCGGAGTATAACGTAAAGCTCAGTGGCCGTGTGCTGCGTAAGCTTATGCCCGCCTACGACTGTCGCAACAAGGATGAGTTGTATAGCAAGATTGGCGCAGGTATCGTGAAGCTCGACAACCTCGACAAGCTCCTCAAGGAGAATTCGTCGAAGAAGATACTTAAGTTCTGGAAACTCTTTATTCCTGGTAAGGAGCGTGCAGAAGAGGCAGATGTTGACCTCGACCTCGACGATGACACTTCGACGCTCGACGACACCTCTGTTGCTGATGCTTCGGCTGACGATGCGCATGAGTTTGTCATGGCGGAGTGTTGTGAGCCCATACCTGGCGATAATGTAGTTGGCTACCGCGACCCACATAGTGGCCGTATCATCGTTCATAAGTCGACGTGCGACACACTAATACGCCTCGCCGCCCAGTATGGCGAGAATATCGTAAAGGAGGAAATCAAGTGGTCGCAGCATAAGGCTATCTCATATCTTGCCACCGTAGAGATACGCGGCATCGACCGTAGCGGAATGATTTTAGATTTAGCACGTCTTATCACATCAGACTTTAGCATAAATATGCGTGCTATCAGCGTTCAGTCCCACGACGGAATCTTCGAGGGTACGATTAGCTTGTATGTTCAGGATATCGAGAGCTTGAATAGTTTGCTCGATAATCTCCGCAAGGTGCAGGGTATAGAGAGCGTCAAGCGCCTGCTTAATACATGATGCTTGGAGTAGGGTAGTATGCCAGACTTTTCTATTGTGCATTGCTATATTACTGGTGTTCGACATGTTCTTTGGGTTGTCACTACTGTCGCATCAACGCCGTGTTTGGCACCGAAGTAGGGTAGTTCTTAAAATTGATAATTTTTGTAAATAATACTAATACTAAAATGGCAACAATTTTTTCACGAATTGTAGCAGGTGAGATTCCCTGTTATAAGGTTGCGGAGAACGATCGTTTCTTCGCCTTCTTGGACATCGCTCCATTGGCAAAGTATCATACGTTGGTTATCCCTAAGCGCGAGGTTGACTATTTCTACGACCTCGAGGACGACGAGCTTCAGGAGATGATGGTTTTCGCTAAACAGATTGCGAAGAAAATCAAGGCAACTACAGAGTGTACAAAGGTCGCAACGGTGGTTTTAGGCCTCGAAGTGCCCCATGCACACATACATTTGATCCCAATGAACAGCGAAAAAGATGTAGATTTCAGCCGTGAGAAGCTCAGTTTGTCGCAGGAAGAGTTCCAGAAATTGGCTCAAGATCTCCGCGAATAGCGACTGTTGATAACTTTATAACTTATTGAACTATAATAGGGTAGTGTGTTTATGATACGCTACCCTATATTATTTTTTAACATAATATACTCCTCAAATCCTTAGCGCTGATATATCCACAAAATCGACGCCTTTTTCGCACTTATTTTAAAGATTTTCACCCTATTACATTACATTTGTAAACATGTGACATCTGTAATAAGAGCTAATGTTTAACAAATGTAAACATTGATTATAGCGCTTACAGCTGTTGATAGTTACATTTGTCAAATCTTGTTTACAGATATACGATACCCACTTTACCACTTATTTGCCTTTTGTTAAAGTATTGTAATCTATTTTTCTAAAATGCTGATATAGGTATTTTTAGCTACTTTGACATAATCTATATTATAGTCCACATATTCCCTTTAGGTGTATTTGGGTGGCATGTTTATTTAACTTGTGATAACAATGTGTAAAGTGTTAATAATGAGAGGTTATATGTTTATTACCTGAATTAAATTTGCGATATTTTGATTTATTATATTTTACCATAATTGCGCACATTACATTTGTAAACATTGTTAACATTTATCAACGTGTTACTATTGTAATATTTATTTGCATTACAAAAATAAAATGTTTATATTTGTAAAAAATATTGATATGAAGGAGAAAATCGAATTTTTGCTACAAAATAAGGGTCTTACTTCGACTCAGCTTGCTCGAATGTTAGAGATACAGCCTTCGGGTATCTCTCATATTTTGTCTGGTCGTAACAAGCCGAGTTTCGATTTTGTTGTGAAAGTTCTTCGTGCCTTTCCAGATCTTAACCCCGACTGGCTGCTACTTGATAGCGAACAGATTTTTAGAGATACCACTTCGTCACAGGTGCCGGCTCCTCTATCGCACCCTACTGCTGAGGCATCGCTCTTCACGCCGACGGAAAATAGTGAAATCTCGGCGCCTTCGGTCGAGGCAAAAAATGTCAACGACATCATTTTTTCGGATGTGCAAAATGGGGGTAAGCGTGTCGAGCGTATCATTGTCCTCTACGCCGACCATACCTTCGATAGCTACTCTCATAAGTAGTGCTACGGTATCGTCTTGCTATGTCATGCGATTGATGCTTGCGTAACTCCAATGGTTGCTGTGGCTCACTTGTTGTCGATGTTATATTTGCTCTTCTGTTGGTAGTCCACTACGTGTCAGCCCTTATATATACCCATTTTATACTCAACTAAGCGTGCGTGTGTTTATGCATTAATACTGCATAATATGCGCAATTAATGCATAATAATCGTTTGTATTCTGCGAAGGATTTTTCTGATTGTAGAGTGACTTTGCTGCGAAAGGGGCTATGCCTCGCCCATTTCTTGTAGATTTTGTAGGCGTCGCATCTCGTCGCGCCACTGTGCGGCCTCCTTAAAATTGAGGTTCTTTGCCGCTCTCTCCATCTCCTTTTTCGCCTTAGCAATGCGCTCCGTGAGGCTCTCTGTTGCTGTATACGGTGCTGTTGTATCGCTTACCTGTGCGCTTGCATAGTGATCCTCGTAGATGGGGTATGCTGTCATATTTGCGGGCTTCTTGCTCTCTACCTCGCTTATTAGTGCGCTCGCCTTATTGGCGCTCTTGGTGATGCTACGTGGGATGATGCCATTCTCGAGGTTGTAGCGTATCTGCTTCTCGCGGCGGCGGTTGCTTGCCTCTATTGTGCGTCGCATTGAGTCGGTCATGATATCGCCATAGAGGAGTACACGCCCCTTGTTGTTGCGCGCTGCACGGCCTGCTATCTGCGTGAGCGAGCGTTCGTTACGCAGGAAACCCTCCTTGTCGGCATCGAGTATAGCTACGATGCCCACCTCTGGTAGGTCAATGCCCTCTCTAAGCAGGTTTACGCCCACGAGGACATCTATCTCGTTGTTGCGTAGGCTGTCGAGGATTTCGATGCGCTCCAAGGTGTCGATGTCGGAGTGTATATAGTTGTTGCGCACGCTGATGTTCGTCAGATACTTCGATAGCTCCTCGGCCATGCGCTTGGTTATGGTTGTTACGATGACCTTTAGGCCACTCTTCACAGCCATGCGCACCTCTTCGAGGAGGTCGTCTATCTGGTGTTCCGAGACGTGTAGACGCACCGGAGGGTCAATGATGCCCGTAGGGCGTATAAGCTGCTCTATGACAGTACCCTCGGTCTTCTTTAGCTCCGTTGTGCCAGGCGTGGCGCTAACATATATCTTGTTCTCGGCGAGTATGTCGAACTCGTTGAATTTTAGTGGTCTGTTATCCTTGGCTGCTGGCAGACGGAAGCCATACTCCACAAGGTTCTCCTTACGTGCGCGGTCGCCACCATACATGCCGTGTATCTGTGGCAGTGTCACGTGGCTCTCGTCTATCACGGTGATAAAGTCCTTGGGGAAGAAGTCGAGCAGACAGAAGGGACGTGTGCCAGCAGCTCGCGCGTCGAAGTATCGCGAGTAGTTCTCGATACCTGAGCAGTAGCCGAGCTCCTTAATCATCTCGAGGTCGTACTCCACGCGCTGCTTTATGCGCTTTGCCTCGACGCTACGGCCCTCGCGCTCGAAGAATGCTATCTGCTTACCGAGGTCACTGTAAATCTCTGCTATGGCGCTATTTATGCGCTCCTGCGTCGTCACGAAGAGGTTTGTAGGGTAGAGTGTGATGGAGTCTACCGACTCGCGCTTCTCGCCTGTCATCGGGTCGAGTATGTATATCGCCTCTACCTCGTCGTCGAAGAATGCTATGCGGAATGTCTGGTTGCCGAACTCGCCAAATGCTGCCATTATGTCTATTGTCTCGCCACGCACGCGGAATGTCGCGGGCTGCAGCTCAAGTTCCGTGCGCGAGTATAACGCCTCTACAAGGCGGCGTAGGAACTTGTTGCGTGGAAGCGTGGCACCCACCTCCACACGTATTGCGGTTTTGTGGAAATCTTCGGGGTTGCCGCAGCCATATATGCACGATACGCTCGATACTACGATGACGTCGCTACGCCCCGAGAGAAGCGTTGCTACGGTCTTAAGACGCAGACGCTCAATCTCGTCGTTTATCGAGAGGTCCTTTTCAATATAGGTATCTGTCGTGGGGAGGTATGCCTCAGGCTGATAGTAGTCGTAATACGATACGAAGTACTCCACGGCGTTGTCAGGGAAGAACCCTTTGAACTCGTTATATAGCTGAGCAGCAAGCGTTTTATTGTGCGACAATACGAGCGTAGGTCTATTTAGCTGGGCTATGACATTAGCTATGGTGAATGTCTTACCAGAGCCTGTGACACCCATCAGGATGTTATCGTTGTTATAGCTCTTTATCGACTCCACCAACTTAGCTATCGCCTCTGGCTGATCGCCCATGGGCTTGTATTGCGACACTAACTTGAACTCCATACGTGCAAAGGTAGCAAAAAAAGAGCAAAGATGAAAGTTTAAAGATGAAAGATAAGCAGAGAGCCCTATGAAGGAGCTATGCTCCGCCCTTGCAAGCAAGCTCTGCTTGCGCCCTCTCATTGCTAATTGAACAAAAAATCTCTCCCCGCCGTAGCGAGGAGAGATTCAGTTTATCGTAACTTACGGAGATTACCACTCCTATTTAATTACCGCACGAACAGTGAATCCGCTTGCTGGATCTATGAATGTTGTTTTAACCTCTTTGCTATTGATATATAGGGCGTAGCCACATACCGTAATATTGCGTGACGCGCTCCAATATCCTCCAGCAACATTATATCCTAATAGAGATTTATCGCGGGCACCTCCGAAAGGAAGGAATATCGAGTTGCCATTTGCCTTACTTGTAACCTTGTATCCATTGATACCATTAATTTTCGTTACCTCCCAATCGCACTTCTTTACCAGCTCATCTACCTCTTTGTCTGTTGGCATGCGCCATCTACCACCCCAGTTGGCTGTTGCAGCATCATGATCTACATCGCCGTCTATATCGCTATTAAAGAAATCTATCTCTCTTAGACTTTTGTCGTGTGTGTCAACGGTATATATCTCCTTAGTCTTTGTCTCGCCCCATGCAAAATAGTCGCCACTCTCTTCTGGATTGTTTGCGCCCACATTGCAAGTCGCCCACTTGACACTTAGGCCTAAGTCAACATATTCGTGGCCGTCGATAGTTCCAGTAGGGGATGCATCAAATACATTGTTGATCGTCTGTACTACTACGTAGATATACTCCTTTTCTCCATATGAAATGGTGATAGAGCCGGCGCGATCATCCGTTAAGATGTTCTCTGTTGTTGAAAAGTGTATCGTAGTATTATCAATATCTACGTTGTCAATGTTTATCCACTCTTGATTGTTAGACACTGCGGCAACGATTAACTCCTCGTGGGGTGAGACCAATGTATATGGTATTGTATACTCACCCGCATCGCCAGGTATCTTTGACCAGGTTTGTACCAACTCTAATGATGCCATAGCCTTGATAGAGGCGATGCTATCGCGGACATACATCTCGCGTTCAACTATTGCGATGCTATCACGGATAAATAGCTCGCGTTCAGCTTTCGCGATGCTATCTTTGCGCATCTGTTCGGTGGTGTTGCCCTGTTCGGTTGTAGTACTGGTGCAGCCATAACCACCAATAAGCATTAGGAGTAGTATCACTACCAAGATGATAAGAACGATAATCACTCCCCATAGCCACCAACGGCTCTTCTGTTGAACAGGCTCATGCTGTGGCGTCTGTGTATCACTATTCGTTTGCATATATGTAAGTATTAATTGTTTGCTACAACAAAGATAGTATTTATTGCGGGAGTATCAAAACATCCAGTGCGATATTGTACGAAGTATGGGGGTTATTGTACGAAATAGCCCCGATAGATGATTTGTTGGTTGAGAAAGGTTTGCGAATATTACTCCTCGCGAGGGATACGATATCTCCTAAGCTCTCTGTTGAGTTGCTTCTCGTTACCGCCCACGCAGCGGTCGAGTAGCGCATGAAAGGCTGCCGAGTGGTTATGGTGGCGTGTGTGGCAGAGCTCGTGCAGGATGATAAACTCGCGCAGATGCTCCGGCAGAAGCATGATATATAGCGAGAGCGATATGCTATTCTTGCCACTGCACGACCCCCAGCGTGTGTGTGCCGAAGATATACGCAGTGCGCTATATGTGAAGCCGTAGTCGCGTGCGAGGCGCTCGATAGTGGCAGGGAGGTAGGCACGAGCCTCGCGGCGTAGGCGTGCTATGTCGGTGGCGTTGATGGTGGGCATGGTGGCAACGCGCTCTGCCAAGCGTTGGCGTGTACGCTCTATCCAGTCGCGGCGGCTCTCGGCAAAGGCTATGGCGCGTGAGCGCGAGGTGAAGAGAGGGTAGCTCAGGCGTAGCCTCCCATCGCTACGCATAGTTAAGCGTATAGAGCGTGAACGCCACGAGCGCACACACTCTATATCACCTAATACAGGATGGTTTACGATTGTCATTAGTCGCCTATGCGCTGGCGCACAACCTCAAAGAGCATGATGGCAGCAGCAGCAGCTACGTTCAACGACTCGGTGTGGCCGATAAGAGGTATGGCAAGCTGCTCGTCGCAGAGTTTCATAACCTCCTTCGAGATGCCCTTATCCTCGGCTCCCATGACAATAGCCGTAGGCTTGCGGAAGTCGGCATCGTAGAGTAGCTTGCGGCTCTTCTCGGTGGCTGCTACAATCTGGAAACCCTCGCTCTGCAACGCCTTGATAGTGTTGCGAATAGAGCCTACACGGCATACTGGGATATTGTTGAGCGCACCTGCCGATGAGCGTATAGCATCGCCATTTACTGGTGCCGAGTTCTTGAGTGGTGTGATAAGGCCGTGAGCACCTGCGCACTCTGCCGAGCGGGCGATACCGCCGAAGTTACGCACGTCGGTGACGCCATCGAAGATGACAACAAGAGGTGTCTCGTCCTCGGGTACGCGCTCAAGGATGTCGTTGAGCTCCACATAGTCGATGGCGGCAATCTGTGCCACCACGCCCTGGTGGTTGCCGCGTGTGAGGCGGTTGAGCTTCTCGATGGGCACCTCCTGCCAGCGTATGCGGTGGCGTGCCATAAGGTCCTTGAGGTCGTTCATAAGCTGACCATCAGCACCCTTTTTTATATATACGCGCTCAATCTGCTTGCGTGCCTCAATGGCCTCGGCAACAGGGCGTATGCCAAAAATAATGTTCTCCATATATTGCTAATTGCTAATTACTCGCTGCTAATTTCTAATTCGTAGACGGCCTTCTCCCACTCGTGCATAAGGTGGTCGTAGTGTTGCTTCAGTGCATCATACTTTGCATAGTCATCGGCGTTATACTCCGTAGCTGTGGCGAAGCGAGCATCATATGCGGCAATCTCCTGCTCCACCTTTGCAAGCTCCTCCTCGATGGTCTCTACCGCCTTGCGTAGCTTGCGCAGGAGCTTCTCCTGCTCCTTCTTCTGCTCGTAGGACTGCTTGCCCGCGCCATTCGTGTCGCTACTCTTGGGCGCTGCAATGCTCTTGTCACGTCGCTCTATCTCGCTCAGCGACTCTATCTTGCGCTTCTCCAAGAAGTACCATATGTCACCCAAGTACTCCCTTACGCCGCCGTCACGGAACTCATATATTCTGTCTACAAGACCATCCAAGAATTCGCGGTCGTGCGACACAACGACAACCGTGCCGTCGTACTTCTGCAAGGCGCTCTTGAGGATATCTTTCGAGCGCATATCCATATGGTTCGTAGGCTCGTCGAGTACAAGGAGGTTGTATGGCTCGAGCATCAGACGTGCCATGGCAAGACGCGAACGCTCGCCACCCGACAGCACCTTAACGCGCTTATCTATATCCTCGCCTCGGAAGAGGAATGCACCAAGGATGTCGCGTAGGCGTGTGCGCACATCACCCACAGCCACTCGGTCGAGGGTGTCGAAGACCGTAAATTCGCCATCCATAAGGTCATCTTGGTTCTGTGCGTAGTAGCCTATGTTTACATTAGCACCGAGCTTTATCTCGCCCTCGCTCTGCTCCAACTCGCCGATAAGCATACGCGCAAAGGTTGTCTTACCCTCGCCATTGCGACCCACAAGTGCTATCTTCTGTCCGCGCTCGATGGTGAACTCCGCACCCGAGAATATGCGCTTCTCGCCAAAGGCCTTACCCACACCCTTGATGTCGGCGACAATCTGTCCTGAGCGTGGTGCTGGTGGAAACTTGATGTTGAGGCGCGATAGGTCCTCCTCGTCAACCTCTATGCGTTCGAGCTTCTCGAGCTGCTTGACACGCGACTGCACCTGGTTACTCTTGGTCGGCTTGTAGCGGAACTTCTCGATAAACTCTTCGGTCTTCTCGATTAGACGCTGCTGGTTCTCGTATGCCGCCATCTGCTGTGCGCGACGCTCGGCACGTAGCTCCACAAACTTCGAGTATGGCACTTTATAGTCGTATACCTTGCCTAACGATAGCTCTATGGTGCGTGTTGTTACGTTGTCAAGAAAGGCTCTGTCGTGCGAGATGAGTAGCACTGCACCATTATAATTTTTGAGATACTCTTCGAGCCACTGTATACTCTCGATGTCGAGGTGGTTTGTAGGCTCGTCGAGCAGAAATATCGAGGGACGCTTTAATAGTAGCTTTGCCAACTCGATGCGCATACGCCAACCTCCCGAGAACTCGCGTGTGGGGCGCTCGAAGTCGGTGCGCTTGAAGCCCAAGCCGAGCAACGTGCGCTCGATGTCGGCCTCGCGCGTGTCGCCACCAAGGATATGGTAGCGGTCGTTTGCCTCGTTGAGGCGATGTATAAGCTCGGCATAGGCCTCGCTCTCGTAGTCGTCACGCGTGGCTATCTCGGCCGTAAGACGCTCGATGTCGGCCTCTATGCGCAACACCTCGTCGAAGGCCTTGGCGGTCTCGGCAACGAGCGATGTGGTATCTGCCACACGCATCTGCTGTGGTAGGTAGCCTATGGAGCACTCCCCATTGATTGAGACGCCTCCCTCGGTGGGCTGCTGCTCACCGGTGATGACGCGCAGTAGGGTGGTCTTGCCCGCACCATTCTTACCCACAAGACCTATGCGGTCCTTGGGGTTGATAAGAAATGATATGTTGTCGAAGAGTGTCCAGCCGCCGTAGCTTATGGTGACGTTGTCAAGTGAAATCATATTAAGAGTTTAGCATGTCGTCAATAGCCTGTTCGGGGTTCTCAGCACCAAATACCGAGCTGCCAGCAACCAATGCCTCAGCACCTGCGTCGAAGAGTAGACGTGAGTTAGCTGCCGAGATACCACCATCAACCTCGATGATAAGCTCTTCGAGGCCAAGCTCCTGCTTCTTGCGATTTAGGTACTCGCACTTGGCAATCGACGATGGCATGAACTTCTGACCTCCGAAGCCTGGCTCAACGCTCATTACGAGGATAAGGTCGAGCTGTGTGAGCCACTTGTCCAGTACCTCAGGCTCGGTGCCTGGCTTGATAGATATACCCACCTTGGCGCCCGCCTTGCGGATAAGGTCGATGCACTCCTGAATATTCTCCGTAGCCTCGTAGTGGAACGTAACGTAGTCGGCACCCGCCTCTACGAAGCGAGCGACGTACTTCTCGGGTGCGGTAATCATAAGATGCACATCGAGTACCTTTGTTGTACCCTTACGTAGTGGCTTCATAAGTGGGAAGCCGAACGAGATGTTTGGCACGAAGACACCATCCATAACGTCTACATGCACCCACTCGGCGTGTGAGCGGTCGAGCATCTGCATATCCTTGTTAAGGTTGCCAAAGTCGGCGGAGAGTACCGATGGAGCGATAATTCTTCTCATAGTATATTTGGTTGTTTTAGGTTGTCACAATTTACATTCGACAAATTTACAAAATAAGTTTTAATTTCGTGCCTATAATATCGTTTTTGTTTCGTATCTTTGTGCTATAAGATAATATTTTCACATATGACAGGGTATATCATAGCTATAATCATCGCCATAGTGGCGGTTGTGGCGGTCGTTGTAATGTGGCGTCGCGAGGTGGGCACGCTTGCCGAAGATGTGGCTAAGCGCGATGCGCTTATCCGTAGTAAGGATGAGGAGCTCGCTGAGCTTAACCGTAGCCACGCAAGCGAACTCGCACAACTAAATCAGAGCCTTACCAACGAGCGTGTTGCCCATGCGCGTACCGAGAGTGAGCGCGATGCTATCAAGCAGACATACGAGCAGGCGCAGCGCGATAGGGCAGAGTCGGAGAGTAACATGAAGAACGAGTTTAAGACCCTCGCTAATGAGATTCTTGCCGAGCATCAGCATAACCTACGTCAGACAAACCGCGACTCGATAGACCTTCTTCTGAAGCCGTTTAAGGATAATATTACGGAGTTTCGCGAGCGCGTGGAGCGTATCTATGCTGCGGAGAATGAGCAGCGTGGAGCTCTTAAAAATGAGCTTGATAACCTCGTTAAGCTCAACCAGCAGATGACCTCTTCGGCTGCCAATCTCACCGATGCCCTCAAGGGTAACTCCAAGGTGCAGGGCGACTGGGGTGAGGCATACCTCGAAACAATCCTTGAGAGCACGGGTTTAGTCAAGGGTATACACTACCACCTTCAGCAGAACTTCAGGGGCGAGGAGGGGCAGAACCTACGTCCCGACGTGGTGCTATCGCTGCCTGAGGAGCGTAGTATCGTCATCGACTCGAAGGTGTCGCTCACGGCCTATGTTCGCTATACCGAGGCAGAGAGTGCTGCCGAGCGTAGCTGCGCCCTTGCCGAGCATGTTCAGTCTGTGAAGAAGCATGTTCAGGAGCTTGCCGCCAAGGAGTACCAGAAGCTTATCAACTCGCCCGACTTTGTCATTATGTTCATCCCCACCGAGCCAGCATTCTTGGAGGCGCTTAAGGAGGATAATACCATCTGGGCAGATGCCTATCGTCGTAAGATTATCATCTCGTCGCCCACGAACCTATTTGCCCTACTTAAGATGGTTGGTGATATGTGGCGCCGCGACGAGCAGACGAAGAACCAGGCCGAGATTGTCGATAAGGCTACGAAGCTCTACGAGCAGATGGTCGTCTTCACCGAGCAACTCGAGGGTGTTGGCACAGCGTTGGATAGCGCCAAGGCACGCTACGACGAGGCGTATAAGCGCTTGCATACGGGTAACAACAATATTGTTCGTCTTGGTGAGCGCCTCAAGAAGTTGGGCCTACCGACCAAGAAGCAACAATCGCCTAAGGCTCTTGCGGCGGCGGATATGGATGTCGACGAGGAGTAAAGAGAAGGGGATGACTAAAAAGTATTTTAGCCATCCCCAATTTGTTTGAGGTTGAATAAGAAGATGTAGTTTTAGGCATGCGAAGCCCGAAAAAGCGGAGTTTACTCGGCGTAAATGAGCATTTTGAGGGCGAGCATAACGACAAAATACACTTTTTATTCAGCCTCTTAAACTATCTTACACGCTTTAGAGTATAGCTCATTGGCATTATCCCATTATCATACTCAATCTCGACGGTGTTGATATCTACAAACTCGATGTCGTAAACGACCTCACTTCCAACTACGCTGTTAAAGGCATCCATCATTGTAGACTTTATCTGGTCGCCCGCACTATTTAGCGATGGGTCTGAGAATGTAATGTTGAGCTTGCTTACATTGAAGTCGTTAACGGTTATTATAAGCTCGTCGTCACTCAAACGCCATGTGCCGCTCTCGGTCATCTCCATCTCCATTTCCATCTGAAAGCCCATCACATCAGCCGTTGCCTTAATATACGAGTAGGTATTGTAGCTCTTATTGCTTGAGAAGTTCCAATAGGTATCTGCCTTCTCAATCTCGCCACCCATGGCCTCCATCATTGCATACTGTGCACCACCAGCTGTCGAGTCCCACTTGCCCACGAGCGACTGCGCCGATGCGTTGATTGAAATTGCTGCCACGAGGGTCAGCGCAAATAGTGAAAATAGCTTTTTCATAGTTTTAGATATTATTAATTTATACGATTCTTTCTATATGAACAAACGTGTCATCACTGCGTTCTATTGTTGGGCAGCTCTCGAATAGCCCAAATAGGGCAGAGCCTGAGCCCGACATAGCAGCGTATATAGCGCCTCTTTGGAGCAGCATATCCTTAATCTCGGCGATGCGAGGATGTGCCGCGAAGATATGTGGCTCGAAGTCGTTTGTTATACACTGCTGCCACTCCTTGATGGGGCTATGTATCAACTCCTCCAAACCTACCGCGGGTATCGAGGGCTTCACTCCGCCATATGCCTCGGCTGTCGATACGCTCTCGCCTAATGGCTTTATTATGGCAAGCCATAAACCGCTGATAGGAACCTCGATGGGTGACATTATCTCACCACGGCCTCGGCATATCTGCGCGGTGTCGTATACGAAGAATGGGGTATCGCTACCCAGCTCGGCTGCCAATGATGCCAATATATGCTTTGATAGCCCAAGCTCATAGACCTCGTTTATCGCCACAATCACCGCCGTAGCATCTGCCGAACCGCCTCCAAGACCTGCGCCAAAGGGCACAACCTTGTCGAGAGCTATACTCACACCTCCCACCGCGTAGCGCTCCTGCATAAGGCGTGCTGCGCGAACGCACAGGTTCTTATCCACAGGACAGTCGACGACAATTCCCGACTGGCGGAACTCTACATCTGGTGTTGAGGTTGCTGTGACCTCAATGGTGTCGTAGAGCTGGCGTACAGGTAGCATGATAGTCTCAATGTCGTGATAGCCATCCTCGCGGCGGCGTAGGATATTTAAGCCTAAATTTATCTTGCAGTGGGCCTTGATTATCATAGTGTGTCGATTGCTATATTCACTACAAAGATAATAAAATATATGTTACGACATCTTGTCAATAAGGATAATGTGATAATAACCGAATAAAAATTTGCATAAACGAATTGATTTTTGTAATTTTGCATAATGGCATAAACTAAAAACCAATTATAACTATGGCAAATTTACGAATTTTGAAGAAGGAGATTGACTACCGTTTGGAGGAGTTTGTCTTTGATTGCGAGATGGCAGCCTTTGTGCAGCCTAATAAGGAGGAGCAGATTGTTGAGCTTATGCAGAAGAGCGTAGAGCTTCGTAACGCCCTCTACCACAAGGCTAACAACCCAGCAGAGCCTAAGAACCGCTCGTTGGTTAGAAAGCACTATGCAGCACTTCGCCGCGATATGGTTGAGAGCTACGCTGCTATGTTCGCTGATCTTAGTGCTGTTTGCAACCAGTAGTCAATTATTGACACAAATAAGAGAGGTTGTCTGACTCAATGTCGGGCAACCTCTTGTCTTGTTAGTAGTGGGTGGCTACTTGCTCTTACGGTATTCGTTTTTCATCCTTATTAGGTTGGATGTACCCTTGGTGGCAATATCGGTGTTCTGTACGTTCCATCTATTTACATCCTCGTAGAGGCGTCTTAGCTCATCATGGGACATATCTTTTGTAGCCTCCTCGTGGGCTTCGAACGCTACATTGAAGGCCTCTTGATTGCCCTCAGCAGAGGCTGTAATCCACTCGACATAGTAGTCGAAAGCCGTTTTGCTTCGCTGCTCCTCACTCTTCTTGTCCTCGCCACCGCAAGCAACCATCACGCCTGCTATGGCCAAAAGTAAAAATAGTCTTTTCATTGTGTTTCGAATTGTTAGTACAAATATACGAATAATTATCAGTAAATACAAAAATGGCTATTCATTCTTTTAGCCACGTATGACTCGTGACAACACCTCTGTGTATCACTGAAAACGAAATAGGCTGGTCAAAGATTTGGCCAGCCTATCTTGATAGCGAATGAGCAATTACAAGTTGTTCATAATATCATCAACAACCTTCTTGTCAGCCTCGTTAAGACCCTCGTACCACGACATCATCTCCTTAAGGATTGCCTCAGCCTCAGCCTGTGACTCTACGTTCTCAAGCTGCTGAATGTATGCGTTTGTCTTGTCGGCTACAGAGTCAACCTTCTTGACCTCTGGTTGGCTCTCCTTCTTGTCGACCTGCTCCTGCTTAGCCTTCTCGTCAGCCTTCTTGTCCTCCTTCTTGTCCTCACTACCGCAAGCAACCATCACGCCTGCCATAGCCAAAAGTAGTAATAGTTTTTTCATAATACTTTGTGTGTTTTTAGTTGCGATCCAATAATTAAGTTAATCTAACGGTTGGATCTAATAACCGCTTAGGCTCTTTTCTTAGAGCAAATATAGATAAAAAGAACCAATTCTCCAAATAATATAATGTAATATCTTATTGTGCCTATGCCATCTCCTCCTTGGCGTACTCTATGGCGCGGTTCATCTGCTCAAGGAAGGGCTTGCAGCGCTCGAACATATCGGCAGTGCGCTCCACCCAATCATCCTGCATAAACCATGAGCTATCTAAACTCTTCGATAGACATAGCTCGCGCTGACGTAGTAGGTATTCGTACTCTGGGGCTACGCTAAAGCCACGTGGCGTGCGCTTCAGGGCGTTGCTTCTATCCATCGTAAAGCCGCTACGCTCGATATTCTCGACCATAAGCGCCGCGTTATCCTCAATCTCCTCGCGAAGACTTTGTAGTATATGTGGCTCTGGGCATACATTCCCCGCTGCGAGGAACGACCCCTCACCCCAGGTGTTGCCCTTGGGTGATATATGTAGGTAGTAGCCGCCATAGCCGCTGCGCTTGCCGCCACGCACGATAAAGGTGCTCATAAAGTCCTTATATGGCGTCTTATCCTTCGAGAAGCGCGTATCGCGATAGATGCGGTAGGTGGCGTCGGCAACCTTAAGCCCCTCGACCGACGGGTCGAAGCGCGCGATAAGCGCGATGAGACGCTCGACATTGGCGTGATGCGTAGCTAATGCCTCACGGTAGCGCCCCTTGTTGGCCTCGAACCACTCGCGGTTGTTGTTGTCGTGGAGGTCGGCAAGAAATGATAATACCTCTTTCATACCTTATATTATAAAAAGGGCGTCAAGGATATCCCCAACGCCCTAATATCCGCATTGCTATACTACCACGCGAAGAGTGGATACTCAGCCATCATGGCGTTTACATCCTTGCGTACGGCTGCGATGTTTGCCTCGTTCTCGGGGTCAGACAATACGCGGTCGATAAGCTCGGCGATGTAGTCCATCTTATCCTCCTTGACACCACGTGTGGTGATGGCAGGAGTACCGAAGCGCAAGCCCGATGTTGTGAATGGGGTGCGCGAGTCGAATGGCACCATGTTCTTGTTTGTTGTGATGTCGGCAGCTACCAAGCACTTCTCCGCGAGCTTACCTGTGAGCTCTGGGAACTTGGTGCGTAGGTCAACCAACATAAGGTGGTTGTCCGTGCCGCCCGATACTATCTTGTAGCCACGCTTTGTGAGAGCCTCTGCCAACGCCTTAGAGTTCTTGACAACCTGCTGCTGGTACTCCTTGTACTCAGGGGTGAGTGCCTCGCCAAAGGCAACAGCCTTAGCTGCGATGACGTGCTCCAATGGACCACCCTGGATGCCTGGGAATACTGCCGAGTTGAGAATCTGCGACATCTTCTTAACAACGCCCTTAGGAGTGGTGTAGCCCCATGGGTTGTCGAAGTCCTTGCCCATAAGGATAATACCGCCACGAGGGCCACGCAATGTCTTATGTGTTGTAGATGTCACGATGTGTGCATACTTAACAGGGTTGTCCAACAAGCCAGCAGCGATAAGACCTGCGGTGTGCGCCATGTCGATAAGCAACAAAGCACCTACCTTGTCGGCAATCTCGCGCATACGCTTGTAGTCCCACTCGCGAGAGAATGCCGAAGCACCACCCACGATAAGCTTTGGCTTGTGCTCCAATGCGAGTGCCTCCATCTCGTCGTAGTCGATGTTGCCGGTCTCCTCCTTGAGCTTGTAACCCACAGCCTTGAAGTACATACCCGACATGTTCACTGGCGAGCCGTGTGAGAGGTGACCGCCGTGTGAGAGGTCGAGACCCATAAATGTGTCACCTGGCTTCAATACTGCGAAGAATACCGCCATGTTGGCCTGAGCACCTGAGTGAGGCTGCACGTTAGCATACTCAGCGCCATAGAGCTTGCAGATGCGCTCGATAGCGAGGTTCTCAATCTTATCAACGACCTCGCAGCCGCCGTAGTAACGAGCAGCGGGGTAGCCCTCAGCATACTTGTTGGTGCATACCGAACCCATAGCTGCCATAACCTGGTCGCTCACGAAGTTCTCCGATGCGATAAGCTCGATGCCCTTCATCTGACGTGAACGCTCCTCGGCGATCAAGTCAAAAATCTGTGTGTCTTTGTTCATTGTAGGTTGTTTTATATCGGTTTAGTTTACTTTTATATGCTTTACTAACTAACAAAGATAAGAAATTATTTTGAAAATCGCAAAAAAAGATGAAAGTTCAAAGATGAAAGAGAACAGAGAACAGTGGAAAGAGAGATTAGGGAAGTTAGGGAAGTTAGGGCGCAGACTCTAAATTCCCTAACTTCCCTAATCTCTAAGCCTGCGCCCTCGCAAGGAGCTATGCTCCGCCCTCGCAAGCAAAGCACCCGCAACCATTGCTAATTTATAGCAAATCTCTCCTCTTTCATCTGTTCTTCCAAATTCTGCGTAATAAATTTGCACAGTCCCAATATTTTGCCTACATTTGTATTGCCGAAAGCATATCTCTCGGCAGACATATTTTATGATGAAAGTGTATTAGCTTTTACCCTCGATTGGAAATCTGGAAAATTTCACAATTACTGCGAGGTAAGCATCACACTCGTCGCTCCGTATTGTATAGTCTGGGGTGTTCTGTACCCTATGCTCAATACGAGTGTGGGGTATGTTTATTCGCAGTAAGGTATTCCAGAACCTCCAATCGTATAAACTAATCGACTCCACACTTTCTTTGTTTTACTAAGCCACGCATTTGGGGTCGGGTGTTCACAAGAATAGCGATGAAAAGATTTTTTCAAATTTGCGCTGTGCTATTTATCATTTTAGCATTTGCAAACTACTCCCACGCCAGCAAGCCTAAGAAGCTAACCGAGTCAATCACCTGGGAACTAAAAGATGATGGCACCCTTATAATCTCAGGAAAGGGCGATATGCCTGATTATGGAGACTTGAAGCAACGAAACAGCTATTCTAAGAATTGCCCTTGGGCTAAAGGGAAACGCAGAGAGGCAGTCAAGTCCGTAATAATTGAGAATGGTATTACACATATTGGTAATCATGCGTTCAGAGATTGTGATATAACAGAGATTACAATCCCAAATTCTGTAATATCTATTGGAAATTATGCGTTTACTGATTGTAACTTAACAACGCTAAATATACCAAACTCGGTAAAGAGTATTGGAGATTATGCGTTTTATGATAACGACTTAACAACGCTAAATATACCAAACTCGGTAAAGAGTATTGGAGATCGTACGTTTTGTGGCAACAAAATAACAACCCTAACTATTCCTGATTCGGTAACATCGATTGGAGATGGGGTGTTTGGTAGCAATAAAATAACCACTCTAAAAATTGCTAATTCCGTAACAAATATTGGAGGGTCGGCGTTTTATAATAACGGTATAACAACCCTAACTATTCCTAATTCCGTAACATATATTGGGAGTAAAGCATTTCTTCTGAATGATATAATAACATTAACAATTCCTGATTCAGTAAAGAGTATTGGGGATGAGGCATTTGCTCCTAATTGGGGTAAAGTGTCCTCGGCAAGAATAATCCATCTGCCATCGTGGGTTACCAAAAACGATTGCAAGAGAATTGGTATTAGCGAGGAGAGCTATGAAGAGTATAGGCCCTCTATAGAGTGGTTACTCAAAAAGTCAAAAGAGCTATATGACAATAATAACTACGAAGAAGCTCTAAAATATATACTACGAGCCATCAATAACGAGGCAACCTCAGCACCAACAGCCGTATGTTACAATCAAGCAGGAGTTTACTATTTCGCATTAGGACGTTATAAAGAGGCGCTCAACATGTTACTTAAGGCAGCCTACCTCAGGGCAACCGCGATTAAGGTAGTCGACATCAAGACAGCCAACTTCAAAGAAACCGATCTCAAGGCAACAGATATCAAGGTGGCAAATGATACCAGTTTGGGTCTCTACGCACATAATATTGGAGATTGTTACAGAATGCTGAATGATAATAAAAGGGCTCGTGAGTGGTATATGGTTGGAAGTGGTTATGGATACGCTTTGGCATTAGAAAAATTGCATAAATACTATGATGTGACAGCATCGGCAAGTGTGGATAAAATATGGGTAGCCAACACGGATGGTAATACTATATTTCATCTAAACAACCTACGTGTAAACTATGCATATAATGAGAAGGCAACACTTATACTTCATATATACGACGAGAACAAACGTCAACTTACCGACAAGAACAACAAATACTACTCTCCTGATGGATATGTGCAGTTTAATTATGAAATAGCGAGCGCACCATATATATATACAATATGGGAGGACTTCACCATTACGGTGCCCACATCGGAGATACATATAGATAGAACGAAGAAGAGCCGAACACCATATTGCAAGCTAATCGTAAAGGATAAAGATGGCAAGATAGTATACACCTCGCCATACTTCCAGTTTACGTTAGATAAGATAGAGACTGCCGCCCCTGCCCCAACTACAACGTCGGTCAAAAAGAGTAGCACCACCGAGACGGCAAAAACACAGACTCAGACACAAACTCAGACACAAACAAAAACACAGACTCAAACTCAGCAGGCATACACGCCTGAATATGGATATAGAGATATGTGGGTTACTTGTACAAGTTGTGCTGGTACGGGCATATGTCCAAGTTGCCATGGTGTGGGTCATGTGCACGGAACATATGTTCAGGTATGCGGATTTTGTGGCGGAACAAAAGCCTGCCCATTTTGTGGTGGCAGGGGAGGCCACTATGAGAAGGTGCAGTATCAAATACGATAGATTTTCGAATAAACAAGGAAGCAGAGAGCGTTGTTATAAACAGCGCTCTCTCATTATATCTCTTCGTCATGCCGAGGAGGGGCAACCGTGACGATGTTTGGAGTACGACGTTCTATGCCCCGACGTGGGCATCTACCGCTGTTTCGCAGCGACGCAGAGCGTGAGGGAAGATGAAAGAGTGGCATTGTCGTTCCTCCCCTCCGACACGCCCACCCCAGTGATGCGGGTATACAAAAGTATACCCACGAAGATGAAAGATGAGTGTTATCAGTACCACCACTCCGACACGCCCTCCAGTGATGCGGGTATACAAAAGTATACCCACGAAAATGAAAGATGAGTGTTATCAGTACCACCCCTCCGACACGCCCTCCAGTGATGCGGGTATACAAAAGTATACCCACGAAGATGAAAGATTAGCATCGTCGCTCCACCTCTCCAATACCCCCCCCCAGTGATGCGGGTATACAAAAGTATACCCACGATGATGAAAGATGAGAGTTATCAGTACCACCCCTCCGACACGCCCTCCCAGTGATGCGGGTATACAAAAGTATACCCACGAAGATGAAAGATATTAAGGAAGTTAGGGAAGTTAGGGAGCAGACTCGAAATTCTCTAAACTCTCTAAGCCAGCGCCCCAGCAAGGAGCTATGCTCCGCCCTTGCAAGCAAAGCACCCCCGCAAGGAGCTATGCTCCGCCCTTGCAAGCAAAGCACCCGCAACCATTGCAAATAGCTTTCTGCTAATTGCTAATTTCTAATTTCTAATAGGAATAATTAAAGCTCCAGCAGTCCGTCGGGAAGGACGAACTTAATCTCGCGGCGCTCGAAGTCGATATGCGCGATAAACTCCTCCTGGGCAGGAATAAGATGCTCCTTGCCATCGATGGAGATCTCGAATAGCGGGTTGGCCTCGCTATCGTAGTAGTCGGTAAGCTCGCCCGTGAGCTTGCCCACCTTGACCTTGAAGCCGATGAGGTCCTGCATGTAGAACTCATCGTCATCGTCGTCGTCATCCTCGGCGATAAATATCTCGCGGCCAAGAAGATAGTGCTCGGCGCGATACTCTGTATCTATGTCGTCGAAGTGGACGACAGCGCCACTCTGGCCGCGGCGCTCGAAGGATGAAATAAATAGAGGAACCGCCAGTTCGTCTACTATGACAAACAGCGGTTCCTCGTTTGAGATGTCGTCGGGGAACGCAGCGTAGAGTGTAATCATCACTCCGCCGTCGGTGCCAAAGAGGCGACCTATGCGTCCTACGGCGATCATAGCACCTTGGGATTAAGCCTCGGTAGCCTCCTCTGCAGGAGCCTCAGCAGCCTCGGCAGCAGCCTCAGCGGCAGCGGCAGCAGCGGCAGCCTTCTTCTCAGCGATAGCTGCAGCGCGCTCCTCCTTAACCTTAGCCTCAGCAGCGAGCTGTGCCTTCTTAGCAGCGGTAGCGTCAGATGCAAGCTTGTTGCTCTTAGCCTCAATCTTACCCTGCTTGTCAGCAGCCCACTTGTTGAAGCGTGCCTCAGCCTCAGCCTCGGTGAATGCGCCCTTAGCAACACCACCAAGGAGGTGCTTCTTATACATTACGCCCTTGTACGAGAGAATTGCTCGACAAGTATCCGTAGGTTGTGCGCCCTTCATAACCCAATCCAAAGCTCGGTCGAACTTTAGATCGATTGTAGCAGGATTCGTGTTAGGGTTGTAAGTACCCAACTTCTCGATGAACTTACCATCACGTGGCGCTCTGCTATCTGCGGCAACGATGTGATAGAAGGCATAACCCTTCTTACCGTGACGTGCCAAACGAATTTTAACAGCCATTTGCTATAAAATTTATTGGTTAAAAATTAATTACGCATAACCCATTCGGGTCTTTTAGCGCGCAAATATACACACTTTTTTCCGACTGACAAAGAAAACCTACAAAAAAGATTGAGTTATAGCGCTATTATCTGCCATTTTAGCTCCTCCTTTGGCGTGGGTTTTGCTCGTGTTGAGGTGAGTTTATTTCTAAAACCTTTATGTTATGATGCCAGTAAAAAAACTAAACCGTCTGCCCGATATGTGGGGCGACCTCTTCTATGATCAGTGGCCTGCGCTCTATCCTAAGCGTGGCACAACACCTCAGATCAACGTCATCGAGACTGACCGTAAGTTCAAGGTCGAGATTGCAGCACCAGGCATGACCAAGGATGACTTCCGCGTGGAGCTAAATGCCGACAATCAGCTTATCGTATGCCTCGAGAAGGAGGTGGCGAAGGATGATAAGGGCAAGGAGTGCTGCGGCGACGAGGATTGCGCTAAGGATGAGGTGCACCACTACCTACGTCGCGAGTTCGCCTACACCTCGTTTAGGCAGATTTTCAACCTCCCCGAAAACATCGACCGCGACAACATCACCGCCAAGATGAAGCACGGCGTGTTGCGCATCAAGCTGCCTAAGAAGCATGCCGACGAGAAGCTTCCGGAGATGAAGCAGATAGCCATCGAGTAGTGTGTGCCACATAGGTAGCCCTATGGCTGTTCAGCGACAAAGCCCCGACGGGTGACCGAGGTCAACCTGTCGGGGCTATCTTGTATGATTATAGAGTTTCTAATCTAACAAAAAAGGAGTGTCCCTTGCGGAACACTCCCATCATATACCGTTAGTCGCTAATTAGCGAACCTTACGGATAATCTCGCCACCATGCTTGATAGCCTCCTCGTTCTGTGGAAGCATCTTCCATGCGCGCTCAGGAAGGGTCTTCTTAAGACCTTCCATAACGTTCTCCATCTTAACCACGGGGCGTACCTTGAGGTATGCACCGAGAATCATGGTGTTGAACAACTTGGCCTGACCCAAACGTGCGCACTCGGCAGTAGCGTCAATCTGGTATACCTCGATATCTGTACGAGTAGGGTGGTGTGTGATACCATTGGTGTCGTAGATGAGTACGCCACCTGGCTTAACCTGGCTCTCGAACTTATCCATAGACTGCTGGTTGAGAACAACGACACAGTCGAACTCGTGAGCGATAGGTGATGAGATAGCCTTATCCGAGAGGATAACGGTTACGTTTGCGGTACCACCACGCATCTCAGGACCGTACGAAGGCATCCATGTTACCTCCATGTCCTGCATAATGCCAGAGTAAGCCAAAATCTTACCCATAGTGAGGACGCCCTGTCCTCCGAAACCTGCAATGATTATTGTCTCTTTCATAACTGCTTACTCTTTAGTTGTGTCCTTCAAATCGCCGGGCTCGTAGAATGGCAACATGTTCTGCTCAAGCCACTCGTTAGCTGCAACTGGTGAAAGCTTCCAGCCGCTGTTACATGTAGCAACAATCTCTACAAGGCTGAAGCCCTTACCTGCCATGGCATTCTCAAATGCGTGACGGATAGCCTTCTTTGCCTTACGTACGTTTGCAGGAGTGTGAACAGTCTGACGTGTTACGTAGCATACGCCATCGAGGTGTGCCAACATCTGAGCAATCTTGTATGGATAGCCGTTGAGCTTTGGATCACGACCGTAAGGAGTGGTAGCGGTCTTCATACCCAAGAGGGTAGTAGGAGCCATCTGACCACCGGTCATACCGTAGATAGCGTTGTTGATGTAGATGGCAACGATATTCTCGCCACGTGCTGCAGCGTGAATAGTCTCACCAGTACCGATAGCTGACATATCACCATCACCCTGGTATGTGAAGACCATCTTCTCTGGGTTAACACGCTTGATAGCTGTTGCTACTGCGCATGCACGACCGTGAGCAGCCTGTGCCCAGTCGATGTCAATATAGTTGTATGCAAATACTGAGCAACCTACGGGTGATACACCAATAGTGTCATGCTCCAAACCCATCTCCTCGATAACCTCGGCAACGAGCTTGTGCACAGTACCGTGGCTACAGCCGGGGCAGTAGTGCATTACGTTAGGCAAGATAAGCTTAGACTTGCCAAATACCAAATTCTCCTTTTTGATTTCAACCTCTGCCATAGTCTTATCGATTTATAAGTTTCTCTTTAACTGCTTTAAGTACCTCGTCTGGTGAGAACAACATACCACCCATACGACCGAAGTGCTCTACTGGAGCCTTGCCATTAACTGCAAGACGTACATCCTCAACCATCTGACCTGCGTTCAACTCAGCTGAAAGGAAGCCCTTAACGCCGCGCTCTGCAAGCTCTGCGATAGCCTTAGTTGGGAATGGGTAGAGGGTGATAGGACGCAACAAACCGAGCTTGATGCCCTCAGCACGTGCCATCTCAACAGTTGCTGAGCAGATACGTGATGATGAGCCGAACGCTACGATAACATACTCTGCATCGTCGCACTCGATAGCCTCGTAACGAACCTCAGTCTCCTTGATAGTGTTATACTTAGCCTGAAGACGCTGGTTGTTAACCTCCATAACCTCTGACTTAAGCTCAAGTGATGTAATCACATTGCGCTCGCGGTCGTCGGTCTTACCGATAAGAGCCCATGACTTGCACTCTGCGGCAATCTCCTCCTTAGTCTTACGTGGACGCTGTGGAGCAAGAACAACCTTCTCCATCATCTGACCGATACAACCATCAGCGAGGATCATAGCTGGGTTGCGATACTTGAACGCAAGTTCGAAAGCATCAGCCACGAAGTCGTGCATCTCCTGTACTGAGTTAGGAGCCAATACGATAAGGTGGAAGTCACCGTGTGCGCCACCCTTACATGCCTGGAAGTAGTCAGACTGTGAAGGCTGGATAGTACCAAGACCTGGACCACCACGCTGGCAGTTAACGATAACACATGGAAGCTCAGCACCAGCCAAGTAGCTCAAACCCTCAGACATAAGGCTGACACCAGGTGATGATGATGAGGTCATAACGCGCTTACCTGTTGAAGCACCGCCATATACCATGTTGATTGATGATACCTCAGACTCAGCCTGAAGAACTACCATGCCGGTAGTCTCCCATGGCTTAAGCTCCATGAGGGTCTCCATAACCTCTGACTGAGGTGTGATGGGGTAGCCGAAATAGCCGTCGCAACCGTAGCGAATTGCTGCATGAGCAATCACCTCGTTGCCCTTCATAAGTTTTACCTCTTTCTCTGCCATAGCTTACTCGAATTTTTGGCGATACACCGTTAGACAACTATCCGGACAAATGATGGCGCATGATGCGCAACCAATGCAATTCTCCGGCTCAACCATCATAGCGAAGGGGTAACCCTTGCCATTAACCTCGCTCGACAAACCAAGCGTCTTAGTGGGGCACGATGCTACGCATACGCCACAGCCCTTGCAGTGCTCAGTATCGACGACAACTGTTCCTTTGATTTTTGCCATACGACTGTAATTTTATTGATTGTTAATAGTTTTGGTTTGTATTTATGGTTTGGGTGCACCACCATACCTATATTATATATAGTGGTGCTCCCGCTGCATCTTACTTAATCTCCCAAGTCTGACCCGAACGCAAGAGGTCGTCAACGCACTTAATCTTTGCCGATGCCTTAACCTCCTCAACCTGCTGCTGTACCTTGAAGTCGTAGACGTTCTCGTCGTCAACATCGCGGATGACACCAACTGCCACTGGGTACTCAGGGTACTTCATCGCTGCAAGCATCGAGTGAAGAGTGGTATCAGCGCACTTTGCGTCGTGAGTCAATACGTCGTCAATGGTGTAGCCATCCTCGCCGATGGTGACAACCTTAAGACGCATGTTCTCGAATACCAAACCCTTCTGCTTCTCTTTGCCGAAGAGCATCTTCTCTCCATGCTTCAAATGGATGGTGTTCTCCTCACGAGTAGCCTTGTCGCCAGCAAATAATGCGTGGGTCTTATCGTTGAAAATCATACAGTTGACCAATGCCTCGGTAACTGCCATACCCTTATGCTTAGCGGCTGCCACAAGACAATCCTTCGTTAGCATAACCTCCTGGTCGATGGTACGAGCGAAGAACGTACCCTTGGCACCGATAACCAGCTCACCTGGGGTGAATGGCTTCTCAACAGTGCCGAAAGGCGAGGTCTTCGTAATCTTGCCGAGCTTCGTCGTTGGAGAGTACTGACCCTTAGTAAGGCCGTATATCTCGTTGTTGAACAAGATAACCTTGAGGTCGATGTTACGACGGATGGCGTGGATGAAGTGGTTACCACCGATAGCCAACGAGTCACCGTCACCTGTACATACCCATACCGAGAGGTCGGGGTTAGCGGTCTTGATACCTGTTGCGATGGCGTTAGCACGACCGTGGATGGTGTGGAAGCCGAAGGTCTTCATGTAGTAGATGAAGCGCGATGAGCAACCGATACCCGATACGAATGTGAACTTGTTGTGGGGCTTGCCCAAAACGTCAGCCACCTCAGGCATCGCACGCTGCACAGCGTTAAGAATAGCGTGGTCGCCACAGCCTGGACACCACTTTACCTGTTGATCGCTCTTGAAATCAGCGGGTGTATACTTAAATTCTGCCATAGTTGTTCTATTTTTTAAGTTGTTTGTGGTGTTCTGTTATAACATTGAGTTTACCTTATCCTTAATCTCGATAACGGTGAATGGCTGACCCTCAGTCTTGCCGTACGACTCGATGACAACGTCGCGGAACTGCTGACGGAGGTAACCAGCAAACTGACCCTCGTTGAGCTCGCATACGACGATGCGCTTGTAGCGCTTAAGTATCTCATCGACACCCTTCTGCAAAGGATATATGTAGTTGAAGTGGAGGTGTGCTACGCTCTTGCCCTCTTCCTGCAACTGCTTAACAGCGCTGTGAAGATGACCGCGTGTACCGCCCCAACCAACAACGAGTACATCGGCCTGCTCAGCACCGAATACCTCCAACTTAGGAAGCTCGTCGGCAACCATCTCAACCTTGCGCTTACGTGTTGTTACCATCTCCTGGTGGTTCTTAGGATCGTGCGAGATGCTACCCTTGATGTGGTCTTTCTCCAAGCCACCGATACGGTGCTCAAGACCCTCCTTGCCTGGGAATGCCCAGCCGCGTGCGAGCTTCTCGTTACGAGCATAAGGCATGAACTCCTCGCCCTCGCGTGGCTCTACGATAGGAGGCACGATAGCAGGGTAGTCCGACATTGATGGCACCTTCCAAGGCTCTGAGCCGTTGGCGATGAAACCATCCGAAAGCAACATAACGGGTGTCATGTGCTCCATAGCAATCTTACCCGCCATGAATGCGTAGTGGAAGCAGTCGCTTGGTGATGAAGCGGCGATAACAACCATAGGACACTCACCATTACGGCCGTAGAGTGCCTGGTTGAGGTCGCTCTGCTCGGTCTTTGTAGGAAGACCAGTAGATGGACCACCACGCTGTACGTCAACAACAACCAAAGGAAGCTCAGCCATAACTGCAAGACCCATAGCCTCGCTCTTGAGCGAGATACCAGGACCTGAAGTGGTAGTCACGGCGAAGTTACCTGCATAGGCAGCACCGATAGAGGTACAGATACCTGCAATCTCATCCTCAGCCTGTACGGTCTTCACGCCGAGGTCCTTGCGCTTAGCAAGCTCCTCGAGGATAACTGTTGCTGGGGTGATAGGGTATGAGCCGCAGAAGAGTGGAAGACCCGACTTCTCAGATGCAGCACAGAAACCCCATGCGGTAGCAGTATTACCATTGATAGAGCGGTATAGACCCTTCTCCAACTCGGCAGGTGCTACGGTGTAGTTGTTAGCAAACTGGTGGGTGTTGGCTGCATAGTTGTAGCCAGCCTCTATAACGCGCTTGTTAGCCTCTGCTACAAGCGGATTCTTCTTAGCGAACTTAGAGTCAAGGAATCTCTTAGCGTAGTCATCTGGGCGGTTGTACATCCAGAATACGATGCCAAGGGCAAACATATTCTTGCACTTAACCATTGCCTTGTTGTCCATGCCTGAGTCCTTCAACGCCTCCTTAGTCATAGTGGTGATGTCTGGAATAACCACGTTGTAGTCCTGGAGGTTTAACTCTGCGATAGGATCCATGGTCTTGAAGCCTGCCTTCTTCATATTGTCCTCGGTGAGGGTGTCACCATCGAGGATGACGGTAGCCGATGGCTTAAGCCACTTGCGGTTAGCGATAAGCGCTGCGGGATTCATTGCTACGAGAACATCGCAGTAGTCACCTGGGTTGTCTACGCGTGATGAACCGATGTGTACCTGGAAGCCAGAGACACCTGCAACAGTACCCTGAGGTGCGCGAATCTCGGCTGGGTAGTCTGGGAAGGTAGAGATACCATTACCCAAGAGTGCCGACGTGTCCGAAAAGAGTGTACCGGTGAGCTGCATACCGTCACCTGAGTCGCCCGAAAAACGGATTACCACATCCTGCAACTGCTGTACATTTACATTGTCCATTGTTGTGAAGTTTGTAGTTTTATGTTATTAGTATATTGTTTAATTCACAGCCAATTAGGTGTACTCATCTCATAGTACACCATAATTTCATACAAATATAATAAAAATTGTGATAGGGTGTACCAAAAAAGTGAAATATTTTTGCTATCGTTTGTGGTGTGGGCTACTTATTGCAAAATTAGTAGTTAGAAATTAGGAATTAGCAGCGAGAAATGGGTGGATGCTACGCTTGCGAGGGCGCAGGGAATTTAGGAAGTTTAAGGAGATTAGGGACTATGGGGAATATGCTCCCCTAACTTCCCTAATTCCCCCAATCTCTCTTTCCACTGTACTCTGTACTCTTTGAACTTTCATCTTGATATATAATAAAGAGTGGCCACCCAACTGGATGACCACTCCTATATAAGATAATTCGCGTGGAATTACTTCTCCGAGAGAGCTGCATGAGCTGCTGCAAGGCGTGCGATAGGCACACGGAATGGAGAGCAGCTTACGTAGTTCAAACCTGCATGGTGGCAGAACTCTACTGATGATGGCTCACCGCCGTGCTCACCGCAGATACCACACTTCAAGTCGGGACGTGTTGTACGGCCCTTGAACACAGCCTCACGGATAAGCTGACCTACACCGTTGCGATCCAAAATCTTGAATGGGTCGTTCTTGAGGATGTTCTTCTCAAGGTAGACAGGCAAGAACTTAGCGATATCATCACGTGAGAAACCAAGAGTCATCTGAGTAAGGTCGTTAGTACCGAACGAGAAGAACTCTGCAACCTCTGCAATCTGGTTAGCAGTAACAGCGGCGCGAGGAACCTCAATCATAGTACCTACGAGGTAGTCGATGCGGTCGTTGCGCTCAGCGAATACTGCCTCAGCTGTCTTGTCGATAACGTTCTTCTGGTAGCGCAACTCCTTGTGGTTACCTACGAGTGGCACCATAATCTCAACCTTTACAGGTGTGCCCGAAGCCTTAACGTTCATAGCAGCCTCGATGATAGCACGTGCCTGCATCTCGGTAATCTCTGGATATGTGTTGCCAAGACGGCAGCCACGGTGACCCAACATTGGGTTAACCTCGTGCAAAGCCTCAACCTTAGCCTTAACCTTCTCTACTGGAATACCCATAGCCTCGGCCATATCCTGCTGATCCTTCTCGGTGTTAGGAGCGAACTCGTGCAATGGTGGGTCGAGAAGACGTACGATAACTGGGTAGCCGTTCATAACCTTGAAGAGACCCTCGAAGTCGCCACGCTGCATAGGAAGAAGCTTCGATAGAGCTACACGACGACCATCCTCGTCATCCGAGAGAATCATCTCGCGGATAGCCTTGATACGGTCACCCTCGAAGAACATATGCTCGGTACGGCAGAGACCGATACCCTGAGCGCCGAATGCGAATGCCTGCTCAGCATCACGTGGAGTATCAGCGTTGGCGCGAACGTTCATCTTTGAGTACTTGCCAGCAAGCTCCATAAGCTTACCGAAGTCACCGTCGAGGTTAGCAGCCTGTGTAGCTACCTGACCCAAGTAAACCTCACCTGTTGAGCCGTTGAGTGAAATCCAGTCGCCCTCCTTGATGGTGTGGCCGTTGATATGGATTGTACGAGCCTTGTAGTCAATCTCCAACTCACCAGCACCCGATACGCAGCACTTACCCATACCACGTGCAACAACGGCAGCGTGTGAGGTCATACCACCACGTGCGGTGAGGATACCAGCAGCATCCAACATACCCTTCAAGTCCTCAGGCGATGTCTCGATACGTACCAAGATAGCCTTCTGGCCAGTAGCGTTGAGGTGCTTCTCAGCGTCGTCAGCGAAGAAAACTACTGGACCAGTCGCAGCACCTGGAGATGCGGGAAGACCCTTAACGAGAACCTTAGCGTTCTTGATAGCCTTCTTGTCGAATACTGGGTGCAAGAGCTCGTCGAGCTTCTCAGGCTCGCAGCGCAATACTGCGGTCTTCTCGTCGATAAGACCCTCACGGAGCATATCCATAGCAATCTTCACCATCGCTGCGCCGGTACGCTTACCGTTACGGCACTGCAACATCCAGAGCTTACCATCCTGGATTGTGAACTCGATATCCTGCATGTCGGTGAAGTACTGCTCAAGGTGGTGCTGAATCTCGTTAAGCTCAGCGTATACCTCAGGCATAACCTCCTCCAATGATGGGTACTTAGCCTTGCGCTCCTCCTCAGAGATGTTCTGAGCAGCTGCCCAACGCTTAGAGCCCTCGATGGTAATCTGCTGTGGGGTGCGGATACCTGCCACAACGTCCTCACCCTGTGCGTTGATGAGGTACTCACCGTTGAAGATGTTCTCACCAGTAGCGGCGTCACGTGAGAAAGCAACACCAGTAGCCGAGTTGTCACCCATGTTACCGAATACCATTGCCTGTACTGATACTGCAGTACCCCAAGCCTCTGGGATGTTGTTGAGCTTGCGATAGAGGATAGCACGCTCGTTCATCCATGAGCCGAATACAGCGCAGATAGCGCCCCAGAGCTGATCCCAAGCACTTGTTGGGAACTCCTTGCCTGTCTGCTCCTTGATAGCCTTCTTAAATGCAGCTACGAGCTCCTTGAGGTCGTCGGTAGTGAGGTCTGTGTCGGCCTTAACACCGCGCTTCTCCTTCTGTGCGTCGATAAGAACCTCGAATGGGTCGTGATCCTCCTTAGACTGTGGCTTCATGTCGAGAACAACGTCACCATACATCTGTACGAAACGACGGTATGAGTCCCATGCGAAACGTGGGTTGCCTGAGAGCTTAGCTACAGCCTCAACAGCCTCGTCGTTCATACCGAGGTTGAGGATAGTATCCATCATACCAGGCATTGAGGCACGAGCACCTGAACGTACTGATACCAACAATGGAAGGTTGGTGTCGCCGAACTTGCGACCTGTGAGCTTCTCGATATTCTTGATAGCTGCCTCTACCTCTGGGCGGAGAATCTCGATAACACGCTCCTTGCCCTTAGAGTAGTACTCCGAGCAAACATCAGTGGTGATGGTAAATCCTGGAGGTACAGGAATACCGATAAGGTTCATCTCAGCGAGGTTGGCACCCTTACCGCCGAGCAACTCGCGCATCTTGCCATTACCCTCAGCCTCCTTATTGCCGAAGGTGTAGACACGTTTTACATCTGCCATAATAGTCTGTTTTATAATTAGTTAATATGAAATTGCGTATATGCAAGAGGCGACGATACATTAATGCTCGCCTCTAATAGCTTACAAAAGTAAGTAAAATTTTCGGGAAATGCAAATAAAATGAGCAAAGATGACGACGAAAAGAGCAAAGATTAGAGATGAGATGGAGGGCACTTTGCTTAAAGGGCGCAAGCATCGCTTGCTTGGGAGGACGTAGCATAGCTCCTTGCGAGGGCGCTTCGCTTAATCTAATGCGGGCATCGCCCCCGAATTTTTATAATTGCTCATTACTCATTTGTGGCAATGGCTGCTACTTCTCGATGACGCCGCTGCCCGCAACAATGTCGCCATCGTACCATGCGGCAAACTGCCCCGCTGTGATGCCCCTCTGAGGCTCATCGAAGAGGATATATAGCCCCTCGGCATCCATGATTAGCTCAGCCTGCTGAAGTGGCTGACGATAGCGTATGCGCACCATATAACGGCGACGCTCGCCAATGCTCATGGTGTCAACCTTGTCGACCCAGTGGATATCGTCGTGCGCTATCTTGAGCGCCTTGCGGTAGAGGCCTGGATGGCTGTCACCCTCGCCTACGTAGATGACATTCTCGTTGACATCGGTGCCAATGACAAATAGCGACTCCTTACGGCCACCAATGCCCAAACCCTTGCGTTGACCTATGGTGTAGAAGTGCGCACCCTGATGTGTGCCTATCTTCTTTCCGTCGCGCACGGTGAGATGGTATGGTGTGGCAAGTGCTTTGTAGTCATCATCTTGAATGTTGCGTACGAAGCGTGGCGAGTGGGGTAGTATCTCGTGTACGTTGCCCTCCTTAGCCTTAAGTTGTTGTTGTAGGAATACGGGTAGGTCTACCTTTCCCACGAAGCATATACCCTGCGAGTCTTTGCGTTTTGCCGTTGCAAGGCGCTGCTCTTCGGCAATGCGTCGCACTTCGGGTTTTAGTAGGTCGCCAATGGGGAACATAGCATAGGAGAGCTGCTCCTGCGTAAGCTGGCAAAGGAAGTAGCTCTGGTCCTTATTGGGGTCGCTGCCCGCAAGGAGCTTATAGTGTGTAACACCATCGTTGTCAGTCCATTCAGTGCGTCGGCAGTAGTGGCCCGTGGCCACACGCTCGGCACCTAATTTGAGGGCCTCTTTGAGGAATACGTCGAACTTAATCTCGCGGTTGCACAATACGTCGGGGTTGGGTGTTCGCCCCGCCTCATACTCGGCGAACATGTAGTCTACCACTCGCTTGCGGTACTCTGCCGAGAGGTCGACATAGTGGAACTCGATGTCGAGACGCTTGGCGACAAGTTCGGCAAATACCTGGTCGTCGTACCATGGGCAGTCACCTTCGAGTGTGCCTGTCGTGTCGTGCCAGTTGCGCATGAAGAGTCCGATGACCTCATGCCCCTGCTCTTTGAGTAGGTATGCTGCCACCGACGAATCGACACCGCCTGAGAGACCTACGACAACCTTCATACGTGCTACTTAATAAGCTGCATAAACTCGTCGCGTGTGCGAGGGTCAGAGAGGAATAGGCCAGTGAATGCCGATGTGGTTGTCACCGAGCGCTGCTTCTCCACGCCGCGCATCTGCATACATGTATGGCTTGCCTCAATGACAACAGCGACGCCAGCGGGGTTGAGGGCTTGCTGTATGCTATCGCGAATTTGCACCGTGAGGCGCTCTTGCACTTGTAGACGACGAGCGAAGCACTCTACGACGCGTGCAATCTTCGATAGACCAGTGATATAGCCATTAGGGATGTATGCGACATGAGCCTTGCCGATAAATGGGAGCATGTGGTGCTCACATACCGAGAACAGCTCGATATCCTTTACGAGGACCATCTGCTGATACTCCTCCTTGAACATCGCTGAGCGGAGTATGGCAATGGGGTCTTGGTTGTATCCCTTGGTGATGAATGACATCGCCTTTGCTACACGCTCGGGCGTCTTGATTAGTCCCTCGCGTTCTGGGTCTTCGCCAAGTAGACGAAGTATTTCACGATAGTGACCCATAAGCGCCTCTATGCGCTCCTGGTCATAAATATCTTCACGTTTGTAGTTTGTTGTAAACTCCTCCATAGTAAGCTTCTATTTTATCTTGCAAAGGTATGATAAAAAGCGCTGAATAGCAAATTTATTTCTCTCTTGTGGGTGAAATAAGCCAATCTTAGTTTTCGAATGTCATAATAACAGCCGAGGAGCCTATCATCTTCATTGTGATAAACTCCCCGGCAGTCAATATAGATATTAATGTTTAGTTCTCGACTCCTATGCCGTAACCAGCGAATGGGTGAATTGACACCACATAGCAAGCACCATAGCGAGTGTTACCCGTAAGTTTGATATTTGCCTTACCCTCGTCAATAGATACGCTGTACTCGTTCAAGAGAGGCGTCTTAGGCTCTGTCATCAAGTCGTCAGAGTCGGTAATCCAAAGACGTGTTACAAGGCCTGTAGCATTGTCAATCTCATAGCCCCACAACGTAACAGCGTGGCTTGCCGCGTTAAGGTTAGCACCAAGGTTGATTGTAAGGCCTGCCATACCATAACGGAAAGTCTCAACAATAAGGTTAGAGAATGCCTCCAAGCGCTCTACACCAAGATAACTTGTTCCACTACCCCAGAGGTAGTAGTTGTTGAAGATGGTGATATATAGGTTCTTAAGGTCAAGACCTTCAACACCTGGAACGATGACATTCTCATAGCCGTGGTAGATATTTGGATATACCTCGGTATCCCAGATGCTCTTCCAGTAGCCACCTGCGGTCTTAGGTACTGCCTGAGAACCTGGTGAAGCAAACTCGCCACCGTTGAGCTTACCCTCGAAGTACCAAGGAATAGCCTCCTGCATATGGCCACCACGTGAGTTGTCCCACTCCGAGTGGAATACGTTCATAAGCTCCAACTCATAAGGACCATAATTAGTATAAGATGTAACACCAGGGCCATCAACAGCACCTGCTGGAAGAGTCTTGCCAGCAGCCTTGTAGCGGTCCTGGAACCACTGTATCATATTCGATGATGTAGCAGCCCAACACATGTTGATATCGCCGTTGTTGCCCTGAGCCTTCTTGTTTACATCGTACCAACCTGAAGTGAGCGTAACGCCCTCGGCAAAGACGATGACCTTCTCCGAGGCGTTAGCCGTCACGGTAATGGTGTTAGACTTCACACCCTTGTACATGGCGTACACGCTGTAGGTGCCAGCACTTCCTGTCTTGAATGTCGTACCATTATTTTTGCTGCCATTGACATATATCTCGCACAAAGAGGTAACATTTAAGTTGCTGTCAGCCTTTATGGTAAACGTTACCATATCAGTACCGTTGGCTACCATCGTCGTCTTCGATGCAGAGAGGGTTAATGTCGATGGTAAATACTCTTTGACGGTTATTGTCAACTCGTTAGATCTCTTTGTTCCCTTCGTTGCATAGATGGTGTATTTGCCTGCGATAGACGATGAAAACCTACTGCTATCTAATACCTCGCCATTTGCATAGAATGTACACGCATTTGTCACAATATTACCATCTTGTGTGGCGGAAAAGTCTACATAGTCTAAGCCATTGTTCGTTATCGTGCTCTGCGATGCCGTGATGGTGATGTCGCCTTCGACTACGGGTGTTGATATTGCACCGCTAAATACGAAGTGACGCGTTGTATTGTCGCTGAATGTGATGTCGGCATTTAACACCATGCCACCACCGCTGTTTGCAACATGTAGAACGCCAGACTTAACGGCTTTGTTCACACCCCCAACCTTTACACTCGTAGCGTTGAAGTAACCCTCAAGGTTGCATGACGAATACTCGTAGATGCCGTCATTTATGCTATTTGCATAGGCCTCCTTGCTGTTGATATTGAACGAAATGTAGTCGCCCACAGAGTTTCCACCATAGAAGGTGTAGTAGCCACCCTCGCTACGCGACGAGAGTGTTGTGAGCGTTATATCGGGCACCGCGGTACTACTACCACTTCCCGTCTGACCACCATTCTCAACATTCAACTTGCCGATAAAACCGAGAGGCTCAGCCACGGAACTCAGGTCTGCTATAACAATCTTAATGGTGTATGTGCCATCGTCACTTTTGGCTACTTCCATATAACCTTCGTCGTGGTCACCTCCATTGGGAGTACCCCTACTAATATTAGGTACATTTGTAAGTCTGCGAATGCCAACATGCGCTCTATTTTGCCATATGCTGCTTGCGCTGACCATGTCGTATTTACCTACGTCAATACCAGTTTCATCTGAATAATCCGTTGCAACACATAGTATAAAACTGATGCCATTAGGCCCTTTTACAGCAAATTCAGTAGCACCTGTTGTATTTGTTATGGTGCTTTTAACAATCTGCGTAAGGTATGTATTGACACCTTCGATAGAGGCAGAGCCACCACCCTCGGTTGTCTCGGCCTCGCACTTGTTCTCCTCGCTAAGTTCGAGTTTTACACTTGTGCTCTTGCCTTCTGTCATCGTGAAGGGAGACTTCGATGGTGTCTTAACAATGGTGTGAGCCTTACGACCCTTAATATATACGTTGAAGACCAACGAGGCGTTGTCTAACTGTGTGGGAAACACAAATGTAGAGGCTGTGGGCGTTGTAGTGAAGTCGTGGCTCGTAAAGTCGGCAAGTGTTGAGGGTGCTGAGGCTACAGCGCTGCCAATACCACCATTTACGGTGTCGTAGTTGTAGCACTGCACACTCGTGTACTCCGCATCATTGCTGCGCAGAGCCATCTCGATAGCCACATCCTTAGATATATCCGTACCATTATATCCTGAAGCCAACGTGAGTGTGTAGTCTATCTTGTGCATCAGATGGCTAAACTGCAAAGGTATGTCAGCTGATGTACTGTTGATGACGAGATATTCACCTGCCGTATAACTCTGTGTGGACTCCATAAAGATGTTATCCTCGGCATGGCGATTGAGGATGATGGTCGCCGTTGGCGACTCGACAGCGGGGTATAGAGCCGTAACCTTAGAGTATGTGCCCTCGGCTATTAAGCCACGGAATGTGGCAAACTTGCCATCGTCAGAGATATCCTCAGAACTCTCAATCTCGAATGTGTAGTAGCTCGTTACCGAAGATGTGTCGGTGAGGGCTACGCTCAGCTTATCGCCCACCTCCCAGTGTGTGATGTTGCCATCGATGCCGAGGCGCGTGTCGTCAGCATCTGCAATAATGGCCGCACTGACCATCTTTGTCTCTTCGTTGCCATTAGCATTGTTCGTGTGGTCTATTTGCTCCTTTGTGCACGCACCAAGCGCAAGTAGTGCTAATGTGTAGATAGTTAGTATAAGATGTTTCATGACTATAACACATTCTCGGTTTCAAAATCTGGTGCTTCGACATCGCTCATGCTGAAGCCTCTCTCAAGGCTGCATGTCGTGATGTATAACTCCGGAGCGAGGTAGTCCTCTCGTTTGTCGGGCCTGTTTGTCGTAATCATCTGATACATATTGCTGGGTATGTGTGACTATAAAAAAGAGGCTGAATAAAAAGCGTATTTAGTTGTTCTTTGTTGTGATAAGCCAACTAACAAATTATCTTGTCAATGGGCCGTACCCAAAAGTACAGCCCATCGTCAAGAAATTCACCGAGCGTTGTATCTAATCTCTTCGGCCAACAAAGTAGCTTGCCCTCAAAATCCTCATTTACGCCGAGTAAACTGCGGTTTTTCAGGCTTCGCATGCCTAAAACTACATCTTTTTATTCAGCCTCTTAATTCTCTCCTACTCTACGCCGATGCCGTAACCTGCGAATGGGTGAATTGACACCACATAGCAAGCACCATAGCGAGTGTTACCCGTAAGTTTGATATTTGCCTTACCCTCGTCAATAGATACGCTGTACTCGTTCAAGAGAGGCGTCTTAGGCTCTGTCATCAAGTCGTCAGAGTCGGTAATCCAAAGACGTGTTACAAGGCCTGTAGCATTGTCAATCTCATAGCCCCACAACGTAACAGCGTGGCTTGCCGCGTTAAGGTTAGCACCAAGGTTGATTGTAAGGCCTGCCATACCATAACGGAAAGTCTCAACAATAAGGTTAGAGAATGCCTCCAAGCGCTCTACACCAAGATAACTTGTTCCACTACCCCAGAGGTAGTAGTTGTTGAAGATGGTGATATATAGGTTCTTAAGGTCAAGACCTTCAACACCTGGAACGATGACATTCTCATAGCCGTGGTAGATATTTGGATATACCTCGGTATCCCAGATGCTCTTCCAGTAGCCACCTGCGGTCTTAGGTACTGCCTGAGAACCTGGTGAAGCAAACTCGCCACCGTTGAGCTTACCCTCGAAGTACCAAGGAATAGCCTCCTGCATATGGCCACCACGTGAGTTGTCCCACTCCGAGTGGAATACGTTCATAAGCTCCAACTCATAAGGACCATAATTAGTATAAGATGTAACACCAGGGCCATCAACAGCACCTGCTGGAAGAGTCTTGCCAGCAGCCTTGTAGCGGTCCTGGAACCACTGTATCATATTCGATGATGTAGCAGCCCAACACATGTTGATATCGCCGTTGTTGCCCTGAGCCTTCTTGTTTACATCGTACCAACCTGAAGTGAGCGTAACGCCCTCAGCGAAGACGATGCTCTTGCCCGTAGATGTAACCTCCTCGGCGGTGATGGTAATCTCGTTAGACTTCTGCTCTCCCTTTACGGCATATACGGTGTATGTGCCTGGGGTAGTGGTGATAAAGCGGTTGCCATTGAGTACGCCATCGTTGACATAGATAGTCGATTTATCGGTAACATTTGCGCCATCCTGCGTAACGGTGAACTTTGTAGAGTCCACGCCATTGGCCTTGATGTTGGTCTCGGTGGCGGTGAGCTTGATAGGCTTCTCCTCCTCGACAATCTTCATGCGTACAGTAACCTCCACCGAGTTAGAGGTCGTATCCTCATACTTGGCGTAGAAGGCGTATACACCCTCGGCAGTAGCTGTGTAGGTTGCACCCTCAAGTGCAACATCGCCCTCCTCAAGGTAGATGGTGGCATCAGCTGTTACATCGTCGCCGTCAAGCTCTACCTTGAATGTAGCGGTCTCGTCTACATAGATTGTCGCAGGCTCTACCGAGAGCTTAAGCTCCTTCTCCTGAGGCTCGGGACCAGGGGTGTTGTTATCCTCCTTGGCGTAGACCTGCCAAACCTCTGACTTGGCATTGTTATACTTAGCATAGAACTCATACTCGCCAGCATACTTTGTCTTGAAGGTGTTACCCTCCAATGCCTCGTGTGAGTCGGCAAAGTGTATTGTCGCATCTGAGGTCACATCTTTGCCATCAAACTTTACTGCAAATGTTACGCAGTCCTCTCCATTAGCAACAATCTCTGCCTTGTCTACTATAAGTTGTAGCTTAGGCTCGAACGATGGCTCATTGCTATCGCAGGCCACAAAGCCTGCGATAGTCAATAGCATAAATAGTAACTTCTTCATATATAAATTAGGTGTTATTACTCAACTCGCTTAAGTACAATGTCCGATGTTGCCACCGACCACATCTCATTATCGCGGAATACCGATGGACGGTATACACCATAGAAGAACTCTGCGCCAGAGTGGTGTGCTCCGATAGTGAGTGTGTTGCCATCCTCCGACAGTGTTACAGGGAATGTCGCAGGTGCCGACTGCTTAGCGTTGTAGTCTGCGCCATAGAAGTAGAGCGTGTAGCCATCATCACCCCAGTTGTAGAGGTAGTGGTTCTTCTCTGAAGGCATAGTGATGACATCACCCTCGCCAATCTCTAAGAATACCTTTGGACCGTAGTCGCGGTATACTAACGACTCGTAGTTGCGCCAGTAGCTCGATGCGTCAACAAGGTCGGCAGGCGAGAAGTATGGAATCTCCTTCAATACACCCTGCGCAGTTACGTCGAATGGCCAGCCGAGGATTACAAGGCGGTTGTAGTCGCGGTACTCCTTGGCGCTCTTGTCGTCTGCACCAGCAGCGATGGTTACCTCTACGTCGTTGATAGAAACGCTAACGCCATTTACCTGAATGAGGTCGTAAGATACGAGCCACTTACCCTGAAGAGTCTCGAAGAGGTCTGACTCAACGCGTGTTGGTAGAGCCTTCTTAGGAGTTGTTCCTGCCGAGCATATGATAGTCTCGGTCTGCTCGATGTTCTTGATGCTTACCACGGCAATATACTCAGTATCAGGCCAGAGCTCCTCGTTGATGAGTGATAGGCCTGTGGTGCGAACAGCCTCCACCTGCTCGGCATTGAGCTCGATACCGTATAGTCTTGCGATATCCTCGTCTGTTTTATCCTGATTGCGCTGCTCCTGAATGTCGGCAGCTGTGTTGAATGCCACCTTTACCGACGTAGCATCCTTCGAGTAGAGATTAATGTTGAGGGTCTTATGAGGGTTCTCCGCTGCTGGGGTTACGCTAATCTCGCCCTTGGGGGCATCGAGGGTCTTGCCCGAAGTGCGGAACTCAATCTTCTGCATCATGTCGCTGCCCTTGTTATCCATAAGGTATACCAAACAGTAGTAGTCGGTGTCAGGTGTTAGACCCTCCCAAGTCTGCTCGTTAGCCTGTGTGAGGTGCCATGAGCCAGCGTTGGCATTCTTGATAAGAGAGTTGAGGAAAGACTCGCTGCCACCAACTGTGACGTAATACTCAATGTTTGCCTTGGTCTCCACCCATACGTAGTACTCAACAACAGAGCTTTCAGGAGTTGTTGCAATGGTAATCGAATGAGATGTAGGGTTCTTCAGCTCGATGGTCATACCTGCCTCCGATACAGGGCGCTTAGGTGTGCGGAAAGGCTTTACGAAGACGTCGCCAGTAACATTCTGCTTGCCGTCGCTGATAGCTGCGATGATGTAGTACTCGCTATCCTCGCGAAGGTGCATGTCGTAGCTGCCATACTTTGAGCCATCAACCCACTCGAATGTCTGTACGCCCTTCTCTGGAATACCGATACCCATGGTGTTGATGTATGACTCTGGGGTCTGGCCATTGTGCTCCAAGTATGCCTTGTCGATGCACTGGAAGAGGTAGTCGCCTGTGATGTTGATAGTGAACGTCACGCTGCTATATGTTACATCATTGATTACGATAGGGTTCTCAACGCCGTCGTCAGGTGTGGTGAACTGCAACTTGGCAGGCTCGCTGAGTGTGCCATCCTCCTTTGCGCGAAGAATAGCTACGAGTGTGTACGATGTATTGTCGTTGAGGTCCGATACGGTCAGTGTAGCAGTATCCTTTACCTCGGCACTGTTGAGAGCGAAGAGCTCGTCAATCTTTGGTGTAGCGTTGCCCTCTGCAACTACTGCGTAGCCAAGCTCACCCTCAACGCTGGTTGTCACCGTGAAGGTGAACGAGTTGAAGTCGAGAGCCGTCTGCTCGATGCTGATTTCGGGTGTTACGCCAGGTGTAGGCTTGTTGCCGCCACCTGTACCTGTGCCATCATCCACGGGTGTCTTCTCGCAACCAACGAGTGCGAAGGCACATAGGATGAGAGTCCAAATGTTGAATAATCTTCTCATGTTAGTACTTTAAGGTTTATATTAGTTTGTCATGTTTTACATCTCGCATGCTCCTTATAGGAGCACATTAACTCATTATACGAGCGCAAAAATAGTAAAATAGTTTGTAACTGCAAAAAAATTGTCGTTTTCAGTTAATATTTGTCTATTTTTTAAGTGGCAATTAGCAATAGTTACAGGCTTTGCCTGCTATGCGTTACGATGTGATACGATGAGTTAAATGGGGCGTTGTTGCGGACAGAGACAAAAAGAGTAAGAGACGAAGCTATGGTCGCGGACAAAATGTGATGTCCAACTTCGCTTTGTCTCTTACTCTCTCAGTCCCTTTTATGCGAGCAACGCCCGCAAATATCCCTAATTCATGTCAACTCTTCGCTCGTTCCAGGAACGACCTATTTACAATCACGCGTACCTCGCGGTGGCGCACGTTGAACTCGATAGGTGTCGCACCAAGTAGCTCACCATCAATCTCTAATGGTGTCTCGGGCGAGGACTCGATGCGTATCTTCTGTCCCTGAGCATACTGCACATGGCCAATAGAGTAGATAGTACCGTTGAAGAGCCTACGTATACGGAAGATGACATGCCACCAGTGTACAGGTCTAATCATTGTAATATCGAGCAGTCCGTCGTCGGCAACAGCCTCGGGCAGCTGCTGAACACCGCCACCATTGAACTTACCGATACCGATAGCCATGCTGAAGAGTAGGTCGTTGTAGATAAGTCTGTCGTCGACCCATATCTTAACACCCGTAGACTTATGCGCGAAGAAGGTGCGTACCATGCTCCAAAGGTATGCTGTGCGGCCGAGGTGCTTCTTGAGCTGTTGACGTTGTAGGCGTCGTATGACGGCAGCATCGTAGCCGAGGCCCGCAACATTTGCCATATAGCGTGTCTGGCGAAAGTGCGCCTCTTCGTACTCTACGGCGGCAACATCTTGCAGGAAGGTGTAACCCTCCTTGATGGCGCGTATAGCCTCGGAGTAGCGGCGAGGTATGCCATACATACGTATCCAGTCGTTGCCCGTACCCACCGAGATAACGGCGATGGTCACCTCGTCGGGGGCTACCTTCTTCTGGATATACAGGCCATTGACCACCTCATAGAGTGTGCCATCACCGCCGATGACGATGATATGGCGATAGCCCGCATCTATGGCCGATACGGTGAGCTCCGTGGCGTGGTACTTATGCTCGGTGAATACTGCCTCTTGGCGTATTCCATTGTCACGCAGGAGCTTCGATATGAGCGGGTAGTCATCCAACCCCTTGCCTGAGCCGGCAATGGGGTTGACGATGACAAACCACTTAGCGTCGCCCTCTACGGTAGGTCTATCCAGTGTCTGAGGCCTCATAATAGAGCTGTTTTACTCCTTGCAGGGAGCGTTACGAAGTGTGTTGAGTAGGAAGTCGTAGAACTTCTCCACCGATGCGATGTTCACCTTCTCATCTGGTGAGTGTGGGTAGCAGATGGTAGGACCGAACGATATCATATCCATACCGGGGTACTTAGCACCGATGATACCGCACTCAAGACCTGCGTGGATGGCGGTAACAGATGGCTTCACACCGTATAGCTTCTCGTATGATGCGAGCATGGTGTGCAAGATAGGCGACTTCATATTTGGGTTCCAGCCACTATATGAGCCACTGAGCTCAACATCAGCACCTGCCAACTCGAATACTGATGAGATAGCGCCTGCCAACTCGCCCTTCTCGGTATCTACTGACGAGCGCAACAAGCACTTAACCTCTATCGTAGAGCCGTTAGATACGACGATAGCCAAGTTTGACGACGTCTGCACAAGACCCTCCATAGCAACCGACATGCGCTGCACGCCGTTAGGACAGCCACATACGGCACGAATCAACGAGTGTGACTCGAGGTGTGGGATGATAACCTTAGGGCACTCGATAGGCTCTGCGAAGATCTCGATAGAGTCCTCGATACCCTCGAACTCCTTGATAATCACCTTCTCGTATGACTTAACGTTGGCCTCGAATATAGCCTTCTCAGCCTCGCGTACAACGACTACTGCCCATGCTTCGCGTGGGATGGCGTTACGCATATTACCACCCTCCACCGATGCAAGCTCCAAGCCGTATGACTCGGTCTCCTGACGCAACAAGCGGAACAACACCTTGTTAGCGTTGGCACGCTGTGTGCCAATCTGAATACCAGAGTGGCCACCCTTCAAGCCCTTAACCGTAACCTTGTAGGCAGCGAACTTACCCTCCAAAGGCTGCTCCTTATACTTGAACGTAACGTTTACGTCCATACCACCTGCGCAACCTACATACAACTCACCCTCGGTCTCCGAGTCGAGGTTAAGCAAGATGTCGCCCTTGAGCATGCCACCCTTAAGGCCGAAGGCGCCATCCATACCAGTCTCCTCGGTAGCGGTGAACAAGCACTCCAATGGGCCGTGTACGAGGTCTGCGTCCTCCATAGCTGCCATAGCTGCTGCCAAGCCGATGCCGTTGTCAGCACCAAGCGTTGTGCCGTTAGCTGTCACCCACTCGCCGTCGATATATGCCTCGATGGGGTCTGTCGAGAAGTTAAACTCCTTGTCGTTGTTCTTCTGTGGCACCATGTCGGTGTGTGCCTGAAGGATGATGCCCTTGCGATTCTCCATACCTGGGGTTGCGGGCTTGTATACGTATACGTTCTGCGCCTCATCCACCTTGTGCTCCAAGCCGAGCTCCTCTGCCCACTTAACGATGTATGCGCGGATGGCATCCTCCTCGTGTGATGGGTGTGGGATGTTACAGATTGCGGCAAAGTGCTTCCATACCAATGCCGGCTTCAAACCTTGCAAATTCTTGTCCATTGTTCTGTTAGTTATTAGTTGTTAATATTTAGTTGTCTTTATTATATATATAGGTATTGCTACTCGTCACCACCCTTGGCGTGGCTCTTGAGCCCATTCTCTATCTCTTCGCGCTTGTCGAATGCGTCGACGATATACTTTACTAAGCGGTGGCGCACAATGTCGCGCTTGTCGAACTCGACGATGCCTATGCCCTCGATGTCGCGTAGCGTCTGCATAGCCTTTGTAAGACCGCTATCGGAGCGTCGCGGAAGGTCGATTTGTGTCACATCGCCCGTGACGATAAACTTGGCGTTGCGGCCCATACGCGTAAGGAACATCTTTATCTGCGATAGGGTGGTGTTCTGTGCCTCGTCGAGGATTACAAAGGCGTTGTCCAACGTGCGACCACGCATATATGCAAGTGGCGCTATCTGCACCGTGCCCTCCTCGATATACTTCTGCAACTTGGCCGCAGGTATCATGTCGTTGAGCGCATCGTATAGCGGCTGCAAGTAGGGGTCGAGCTTCTCCTTCATGTCGCCAGGCAGGAAGCCGAGCTTCTCACCCGCCTCCACAGCAGGGCGTGTGAGGATTATGCGTCGCACCTCGCGCTCCTTCAAGGCGCGTACTGCAAGGGCTATGGCCGTATATGTCTTGCCCGAACCCGCTGGGCCAACGGCAAAGAGCAGGTCGTTACGCTCGCCGAGCTTTACGAGGCATTGCTGGTTTATGGTGCGTGCACGTATTATAGCACCATTGTTGCCATAGACGATGACATCCTTATCTATGGCTGGTGGCTCTGCCGATAGCTCATCTATGCTCGACGAGAAGGCTTGTGATACCACCTCCGAGGATATGTGGCCATACTTGACATAGTACTCCACAAGGGCGTTCATCCTACGCTCGAAGGCCGCCACGTCGCTACGTGCGCCTAACGCCTTAATCTTGTCGCCACGTGCCACAATCTTCACCTTGGGGCATAGCTCGCGCATCTGCTCCAAGTAGGCATCCTGAGCGCCATATAACTCACGGGCATCTACGCCCTCTACTAATATCTCCTTAACAATATCTTCACTCATATATCTACTGTCGGGGTCGTTGCTAAAATTGTAGTGCCACGCCGAGTGTTATGCGGTGTGACTTTGTTGTAAACTCCTCACCCTCATACTGGTTTAGCGACTCTTTTAGAGGGTGTATATAACGTGCCTCGATGACAAAGTGGCGACCGATGCGCACACCTACACCCGCGGCAATATTCACCGTTGGGTATGTGGGGCCGAAGAGTCTCTTCTCGCCATCGACGGTATACTCAGCCGAGCTAAGCACCGTGAACATGGGACCTACACTGATGCGCACACGCTGGTCGGCAAGACGTGCCGAGAGCAGTACTGGAATATCTACCGTACGTGTTCGCACCCTGCGCTCAAGTTTTTCGTTGGCAACATCCAACGAGCCTCCGCCATAGCCAACCTCCGCCTCAATGGCAAAGTGGCGGCCGAAGAGCACAGCAAAATCGAAGTTCGCGCCAAAACCTATGCGTGAACGCAGCGCCACACTCTCGCTGCTCATGCTCAGAACGCCCGTGTATACGCCCCTAACGCCAATGCCCATCTCGGTGCGTACCTTGCGTTCGGGCTTGCCATTGTTGAGCCCAACCTCCTGTGCCGAGCATACCTCGCCCATGCCAGAGAGAACTGTCATCGCAATAACCAACAATATGTATCGTGCCCACTTGCCCATACTTTCTATCTTCATTACCACATGCTCGAAACGACAAGCTGTGGAATATCCATCAAAGATACGATAATTATTAAAAATATCCAAAAACCGAGACAATATTCTCATAACAATGAGAAAATCGCCCACCATATAACGTTACACCGGCGTAAAATTGTGCTAAATGTTGGATAAAGTTTTCAACTTTGGAGTAAATAACCTATCTTTGTGGCGAAATGTTTGAGTATCGTAACAGAAAATAGATAGAGAGATATGAGTTTGGTTGCTATTGTAGGTCGCCCCAATGTGGGTAAGTCAACGCTCTTCAATCGCCTTGTAGGCCAGCGTCAGGCTATCGTCGACGAGACGGCAGGCACAACACGCGATCGCCACTACGGCAAGACCGATTGGAATGGTAAGGAGTTCTCGGTAATTGACACCGGCGGCTATACCGTCAACTCGGAGGATATCTTCGAGGATGAGATTCGCCGTCAGGTGATGCTTGCCATCGAGGAGGCCGACCTCATACTCTTCCTTGTAGAGGTGCGCACAGGTATCACCGACCTCGATATGATGATGGCCGATATCCTTCGTCGCTCGGGCAAGAAGGTGATGCTTGTATGTAACAAGGTCGACACCTACGACCTCATATATTTCTCGCACGAGTTCCACGCCTTGGGCCTCGGTGAGCCATTCTGCATCAGCTCAATGTCGGGTAGTGGCACTGGTGATATGATGGATGCCATACTTGCTAACCTCCCTGAGGATACCACCGCCGAGTACGATGCATCACTACCTCGCATCGCCATCGTGGGTCGCCCTAACGTGGGTAAGTCCTCTATGACGAATGCCCTCCTCGGCCAGGAGCGTAACATCGTGACTAACGTTGCAGGCACTACGCGCGACTCTATCCACACTCGATACAACATGTACGGCATGGACTTCTACCTTATCGACACCGCAGGTATGCGCAAGAAGGGTAAGGTGACCGAAGACCTTGAGTTCTACTCTGTTATGCGCTCAATACGCGCCATCGAGAACTCCGACGTCTGCGTGCTTATGCTCGACGCCGAGCAGGGTATCGAGTCGCAGGACCTCAACATCCACAACCTCATCGTGCGTAACCGTAAGGGTTGCGTTATCGTCGTAAACAAGTGGGACTTGGTTGAGAAGGATAGCAACACTATGAAGGTGTGGCGTGAGTTCCTTGAGAAGAAACTCGCACCATTCAGCGACATTCCCATTATCTTTACCTCGGTGATTAACAAGCAGCGTATCCTCGATGTGTTGCAGAACGCCATTCGCGTATACCAGTCGCGCAAGCGCCGTATATCTACATCGGAGCTCAACGACTTCTTCCTGCCACTAATCGAGAACTATCCACCCGCTGCAACCAAGGGTAAGTATATCAAGATTAAGTACGTAACGCAGCTACCTACCCCTACGCCGCAGTTCGCCTTCTTCGTGAACTTGCCTCAGTATATCAAGGAGTCGTATCGTCGTTTCCTTGAGAATAAGCTACGCGAGCAGTGGGATTTTTCGGGAGTGCCTATTCAGATATACTTCCGCCAAAAGTAATTTGTTGTGATAGCGGCGCATTAGCGACGCTTCAATCAAATCCCCGAATAGGAAATACGTCAAGTATGTCCTATCCGGGGATTTATCATGTCAGCGCCACTACTGCACCACTCTAACAACAAATTAATTTGTCGTGATAAGGGGTCATCTGCGGCCTCTCAATCATTGGACTGAATAGGAAATACGCCAAGTATGTCCTATCCAGTCCAATTTCCTGTCGAGGCCACATCTAACCCCTTCTGACAACAAATTAGTGTTGCAGCGCTAATCAACCTTATTTATAACAATGAAAAAAGAGAGCGCTGTTCTGCAACAACGCCCTCCTTCGTCTTTCATTCTTTGCTCTCTTATCTCTCCTCTCTTCGCTCGCGCAGCATTCGCGAGATGTCGGCTACGGTGCGCAATAATGCCCATATTACCATTGTTATCGCAAACACCGCAACGGCGATACATACCGCCCATAACATAAGGTTGACACCCTCCATCTCGACAATCATGGGCGCTATGAGTGCACCCACTGTGCAGAACAAACCCAAGATAAGAGTGATGTCGGCGGCGTTCACCAACACTCCCTCTCTAAAGGTGTACTTAGCCTTGGGTAGTGGCTCGGCATTGGCGTAGTTCTCACGTACGATAACCTCGTCGCTGCTGCTCTCCATGTCGCACCCCTCGGGACGGTCGGCATGACACTGAGGACACTGCCTCAACGCGCTATCTACAAGTGTGTTGCAGTTGCGGCATAGCCACTCATTGCCCTTAATATTGCTACTCTCCATCGCTTCTCTTTTTAGCCTCTGTATGGTCAATATCGCATCCTGCGCAGTTGCCTGAGCAGATGTTGTCCGAGTCGCAGTCGTTGAGTCCCATATCCTCGCGTGTCTCCTGCACAGCGCACTTGATGCCTAAGCGTTGCATATCCTTGTTTGTCGATATCTCCGACTCCATGTGTCTACCCTTGAAGAGGTAGGTTATCATCATCGCAAGGGCGAAGAAACCCACGGCGACGATGGCGGCTATGATTGTTACAAGCAGTGTCTTCATAAAATATTTTTTTGCGACAAAGCGCTAAAAACTATGTTTTTATTGTGTAATTCCGTTGCAAATTTATATATTTGCAGTGTAATATGCAAGTGCTCCACCTGAAAATGAGGTGACGGCTCTATTTAATTGGTTTATACTCACTTTATTAGTGTATGAAGATAGTTATTGCTGGTGCGGGAGATATGGGTACGCACCTCGCCCGAATGCTTAGTGGTAGTGGCCACGACATAACCATTGCCGATGTTGACACCAAGGCTCTTGCCGAGGTGGGCTCGCTTGCCGACGTAATCACCGTTGAGGGTGATGTCACGCAGTTCTCGGTGTTGCGCAAGGCGGGAGTGCGCAAGTGCGACCTCTTTATTGCTGTGCGCTCGGTGGAGAATGACAACATCCTATCGTCGGTGATGGCCAAGCAGCTCGGCGCCAAGAAGGTTATCGCGCGTGTCGACAGCAAGGAGTACCTTGAGCCAAGCAGCAAGGAGATATTCATCGACATGGGTCTTGACTACATCTTCTACCCCGAGCAGATTGCAGCACGCGAGGTTATCAATCTCTTGGGTCACACCTCGTCTGCTGAGCATGTCGACTTTGCGGCAGGCAAGCTCTCGCTTATCGCCTTCCGTCTGGAGCTGACATCGCCACTCTTGGGGCGCATGATTATCGACCCAGAGTACTACAACGAGGACCTCGACTACCGCACGGTAGCCATTGTTCGTGGTACGCAGACAATAATCCCAACGGTTACCGACCGCTATGAGGAGGGCGACATGGTCTACGCCATCGTTCGTCATGGTGCCACACAGAGGGTTGTCGAGCTATCGGGACGCCACGATGTTGTAATCCGCAATATGATGATATTGGGTGGCTCGCGTGTGGGTATCCGTATCGCTACTGAGATGCAGAACGATGTGAATGTAAAGATGGTGGAGTTTGATGCAGCCAAGGCGCACCACCTCGCCGAGATGCTCGATAAGACGCTTGTCATCAATGAGGATGGCCGTGATACCGAGGCGATGATGGAGGAGGACCTTGCAGGCATGGATGCCTTCGTGTCGGTAACAGGAAGTAGCGAAACCAACATTCTTGCGGCAATGCTCGCAAAGCGCATGGGTGTAAAGCGCGTCATTGCCGAGGTGGAGAACATCAACTACATATCTCTGGCAAAGAGTATTGGTGTTGATACCATCATCAACAAGAAGCTCGTTACAGCATCCAACATCTTCCGTTTCACGATGACCACCGACGTTCAGTCTATCAAGTGTCTCACAGGTAGCCAGGCCGAGGTGATGGAGTTCATCGTGAAGCCTAACTCGCCAGCCACAAAGTATACTATTCGCGACTTGGGTCTGCCTGAGGATGCTACCATTGGTGGTGTGGTGCGTGGTGATAGAGTATTTATCGCTGTCGACGACACTCAGATTAACGCCTACGACCGTGTTGTGGTATTTGCTATGCCTGAGTCGGTGATGCGTGTTGCTGAGTTCTTCAACTAATTTTGTTGTGATAAGGCATCATCTACTGCCGCTAACGAATTATCTCGTCAATGGGCAGTACGCCAAGTACAGCCCATCGTCTCGAAATTCGCCGAGCGTTGTATCTGATACCTTCTGACAACAAAATGATTGCTTGGATAAGGCATCATCTACTGCCGCTAACGAATTATCTCGTCAATGGGCAGTACGCCAAGTACAGCCCATCGTCTCGAAATTCGCCGAGCGTTGTATCTGATACCTTCTAACAACAAAATGTGTTGCGATAAGGGGCTATCTTCGAAGCTTGCTGAAAATTACTTGTTTACGCTAAATATACTAAGACACTAACATAAACTTACCTACTATGTACATTGCTATTGCCGGTAATATCGGTAGTGGAAAGACAACACTCACCGAGATACTTACACAGCGCTATGGTGCCAAGGCCTACTACGAGGATATCGCTAACCCGTATATCAGCGATTTCTACGAGGATATGGGGCGCTGGTCGTTCCACCTCCAGTTGTGGTTCCTTGGTAGTCGCATCCAGCAGACTCTTGTGATGCTCTCGGATGGCTCTGCCAACGTTATCCAGGACCGCACCATATATGAGGATGCCCACATCTTCGCAAATAACCTTCACGGCATGGGTCTTATGGCAAGCCGTGATTTCGACACCTACATGAAGATGTTTAACATCGAGCAGGAGCTACTCCCCAAGCCCGATGTGTTGATATACCTCAAGGCGAGTGTCCCCACGCTCATCGCGCAGATTAAGATGCGTGGTAGGGACTACGAGCAGAATATCGACGAGGAGTACCTCAATCGCCTTAACGAGAAGTATAACAACTGGATTGAGAATATATACGAGGGTCGTGTGCTTGTCATCGACAAGGATACCGACGACTTTGTTGCCGACCCCTCGATTATCGACCGTATATGTGCCTCTTTGGAGGAGATGTGCAACGGTAAACGTCAGCTATAACCTATGCGTCAGCCACTGCCCATAGAGTTTGTAGAAGCCATGCGCCGTGACCTCGGTGAGGTGGAGGCCGAAAGGTTGTGTGCCGCCCTCGATGGCGAGGCGCAGACATCCATAAGGCTCAACCCATATAAGAGGGCTGCGACCTATGATGGCGAGGTTGTGCCGTGGTGCGAGTGGGGTAGATACCTCGCTGAGCGCCCACAGTTTACGCTCGACCCACTTATGCACGGTGGAGCCTACTACGTGCAGGAGGCATCGTCGCAGTTTGTGGCACACCTGCTCAAGGGTGAGACGTTGGATGGCTGTCGTGTATTAGATATGTGTGCTGCCCCTGGTGGTAAGAGTACGATATACTCTACGCTTGTGGGGCGTCGTGGTCTTGTTGTGGCCAACGACATCAGCCGTAACCGCACCTTGGCTCTCAGCGATAATGTGCAGCGCTGGGGCTTGGGTAATGTCGTGGTTACGTGCAACGAGCCGAGCCATTTAGGCGCTTTTGAGTCATGGTTCGATGTTGTTGCTGTTGATGCTCCATGTTCTGGCGAGGGTATGTTTAGAAAGATGGATGAGGCACGTAGCGAGTGGACGGCATCGGCCCCACAGATGTGTGCCGAGCGCCAACGCGATATTCTTCGTGAGGCATGGCGTGCTCTACGCCCTGGAGGTATGCTAATATATAGTACCTGTACCTTCAATAGCATTGAGGATGAGGGTGTTGTAGAGTGGCTGATGGCGGAGTATGGCGACGATATAGTTGCTTGCGATAGGGTAGATACCCCTAACGAGTGGGGTATTTCGCGCAGCGACATAGGTGCCTTCCAGTGCTTTCACTTCTATCCGCACAAGGCGCGTGGCGAGGGTTTCTTTGCTGCCGTAGCCCGCAAGCGTGAGGGTGGTGGTCGTAGTGTAACGCCCAAGGCGCGACGTAAGCCCTTTGCCGAGGTGTCGCGTGCAGATATAGCTGAGGTGTCACGATGGGTTGATGATGCGTCGCAGCATGCCTTTCGCATGGTAGGTGATACCATCTACGCCTACAACGTAGCTGTTGTAGAGGCTGTCACAGCCTTAGCCTCGTCGCTCAACATCATCTATTCGGGCGTAGCTATGGGGCAGATATTCAAGGGTAAGTTAAAGCCCGAACACCCCTTGGCGTTGTACATTGCTCGCCGTGAAGGTGTAGTTGCGGAGGTGGAGGTCGACGAGGAGCAGGCCGTAAGCTACCTGCGTCGTCATGATATAGCTGTTACGCCCTTTGAGGAGGGTATCAACATTGTTAAGTATAGGGGTGTAGCCATCGGCTTCGTAAAGCGCATAGGTGCTCGCTGTAACAATCTATACCCCAAGGAGCAACGAATAATTAAAAACTAAATATAGAGATACTATGGCAAAACTACTCTACTCTATGGGTGAGGTAACGGAGATGTTCGATGTCAACCCATCGCTCATCCGCTATTGGGAGTCGAAGTTCGACTGCATCAAGCCTCATAAGAACAAGAAGGGTAATCGTATGTTCACCCCTTCGGATGTTGAGAACCTGAAGCTTATATATCACCTTGTCAAGGAGAAGGGCATGACCCTTGAGGGTGCTAATAACGCTATGAAGCGCCGTGGTGGTAAGGTGAAGCGCGAGGTCTCTATCCTTGAGCGTTTGCAGAATATACGAGCAATGCTCATCGAGGTGCGCGAGACTCTTGGTGACAATAGCCCCATCGAGTATGAGGCGCCCATCGACGCTGTGTCGGAGCTAATCACCGATGTTGAGACGGAGGCTAAGCGCGAGGTGGTGGCCGTCGCTACAACTTTCGATAAGCCTGAAGAGAAGCCCGAGGAGGTGATTAAGGAGGAGGTAGCGCCCGAGCAGCCACGCCGTCGCGGTCGTCCTCGCAAGCAGGTCGCAGAGCTCGAGGAGCCTCAGCAACCAGCCGTACGCCGTCGTAAGGCGAAGAAGAGCGACGAGCATAAGGAGCTTTTCCCATTCTATGAGCAGTCACTATTTTAGTGTGTAGCGTATGAAAATCAAGGATATAACATCCGTAATCGAGCAGTTTGCGCCACTCGCCCTGCAAGAGTCGTACGACAACTCAGGCCTTATCGTCGGTCGCCCCGATGATGAGGTACAGCGTGCGCTCCTTGCTGTGGATGTCACCGAGGAGGTCCTCGACGAGGCGGAGCGTGAGGGTTGCGATATCATCATCACCCATCACCCCATAATCTTCCACCCCCTAAAGCGCTTTAACTCGGCAACATATGTCGAGCGATGTGTCGAGCGTGCCATACGCAGTGGCATAGCCCTCTACGCCTGCCATACCAACCTCGACAGCACGCCCAATGGCATGAGCTGGCGTGTAGGCTCGATGATGGGCCTTACGGATATGGCAACTCTTGAACCACGCCAGGATGACCCTAATGCGGGCTTTGGCGTTGTAGGCACTCTCCCACGTGCCGAGGGCGCTATGGCATTTATGCAGCGCGTGAAGAGTATCTTCGAGGTAGGCGCAATACGTCATAGTGACCTACCATCGGAGGATGCCATGGTGCGTCGTGTGGCTGTATGCACTGGTGCTGGTGGCTCGCTGATAGATGCTGCAATCAAGGCCAAAGCCGACATATATGTCACCGCCGACCTGCGCTATAACGACTTTATGCGTGGCGAGGGAGGGATGATTTTGGCAGATATTGGCCATTTTGAGAGCGAATTTTGCGCAATTAACATCATAAATGATGTAATATCGAAAAATTTGTGTAACTTTGCGGTTCGCAAGAGCGTATGCTCACGTAACCCGATACACTATTTAGTCTGAAATATCTAAAATTGTATAACATATATGGCACAGAAGAAGACAAACGAGGTTGACTACTCGATGCAGGAGAAGATCATGGCACTCTACCAGTTACAGAAGATTGACTCTGAGATCGACGAGATCAACAAGGTAAAGGGCGAGCTTCCATTGGAGGTGCAGGACTTGGAGGATGAGCTTGCAGGCTTGACCACACGTATCGAGAATATCAACGCCGAGATCGAGGAGCTCAACTCACTCACTCGTCAGCGTAAGCGCGAGGTAGACCAGGCTAAGATTATGATTGGTAACTACAAGGAGCAGCAGAACAACGTGCGTAACAACCGCGAGTACGACGCCATCACCAAGGAGATCGAGTACCAGGAGCTTGAGATTGAGCTTGCTGAGAAGCGCCTCAAGGAGTATGCCCAGCAGATCAAGAATAAGAAGGCCGTAATTGACCAGACAAATGCCCTCGTTGAGGAGCGTAACATCGACTACAAGGCGAAGAAGGAGGAGCTCGACTCTATCGAGGCTGAGACAGCACAGCAGGTGGCAGAGCTTCAGGCACGTGCCGAGAAGGCTAAGGAGCCTATCGACGAGCGTCTACTCACCGCCTACAACCGTATTCGCAAGAACGTACACAACGGCCTTGCTGTTGTTACCGTAACACGTGATGCTTGTGGTGGCTGCTTCAACCGCATCCCTCCACAGCGCCAGGTGGATATTCGTCAGGGTAAGAAGCTTATTGTTTGCGAGTATTGTGGTCGTATTCTCGTAAGCGAGTAATTTTGTTGTGATAAGGGGCCATCTTCGAAGCTTTGCTTGCCTGAAAAATGCTCATTTACGCCGAGTAAACTCCGCTTTTTCAGTCTGCGACAAATCTCCAAATCTAACCCCTTCTAACAACAAAATAAATTTCTTGTGATAAGCAGCAATCTACTGCATATCCAATAAAAGCTAACTACCGCAGGCTGTACGTCGTGTACTATCCTGCGGTAGTTACTTTTGTGATGCACCACATCTTACGTCTACTGACAACAAATTAGGTTGAGGTACTAATAGATATATTTCGATAAACTCTCTAACTTCACTAAATTCCCTAATCTCTAACCTCTCTTTGTCGTTTGCTCTATCTGCCAGCGTACCGTCTGGCGGAGGCCCTCCTCAAACGACATCGTCGGCTGCCAGCCCAGTTCCCTCTGTAATTTCGACGAGTCAATGGCATATCTCAAATCGTGCCCCGCACGATCCTCGACATAGGTTATCAGCTCCTCGCTAAAGCCCCTCTTATTGCCAAGCTCCTCATCCGTGATGGCGATAAGTTGTCGCACAAGCTCGATATTGCTAATCTCGTTGTTGCCGCCTACGTTATATGTCTCGCCATCCTTAGCATTGTGGAAGACCGTGTCAATGGCGCGGGCGTGGTCGCCAACATAGAGCCAGTCACGAACATTTAGCCCCGAACCATATACCGGCAGAGGCTTACGCTCCACGATATTATTTATAAATAGAGGTATCAGCTTCTCGGGGTACTGTCTTTCGCCATAGTTGTTCGAACAGTTGGTAATCACCGTAGGTAGACCATAGGTGTCGTGGTAGGCACGCACAAAGTGGTCCGACGAAGCCTTCGATGCTGAGTATGGCGAGTGTGGCTCATAGCGCGACTCCTCGGTAAAGATGCCACCATCGAGAGGCAATGCACCATATACCTCGTCGGTAGATACGTGGTGGAAGCGTTTGCCTTCGAAGTTGCCACTCCACGCCTTGCGTGCCGCCTCAAGAAGTGTAATCGTGCCAATGATGTTGTTCTTGGCAAAGACCATCGGTGCGCTTATCGAGCGGTCTACGTGGCTCTCGGCAGCGAGGTGAATAACGCCATCTATCGCGTAGTCCGCGAAGAGTCTATCCACAATCTCGCTATCGCAGATGTCGCCTTCGACGAAGATGACGCGGTCGTCGCAAAGCACATGTGCTATGTTGTCGACACTTCCTGCGTAGGTGAGTTTGTCGAGAACGACGATGCGGTAGTTGGGGTAGGTGTGAGCAAAGTGCTCCACAACATGGCTGCCGATAAATCCTGCTCCGCCTGTGATAAGTATGTTGCGCTCTATCATATTTTGCTGTTTATTAGCGATATAACCTCTGTTAGTGCCTCCTGCCAGCACCTGCGTTCGATGCCGTCAATAGCGTATATACGCCTTGTGTCGAGAACGGAGTATGCTGGGCGCTTAGCCTTGGTAGGATAATCCGTACTTGTGCATGGTGCAATGGTGCAGCCGCTGGCGTTGTGTCGAGCAATCTCCACCGCAAAGTCGTACCATGTGCAGCTTCCCTCGTCGCTATAATGGTACAGTCCATGCATCGTCTCGATGGCGTTGCTATCTATTGCGTATACCAGTGCGCGAGCAAGGCTCAGTGCCGAGGTAGGGGTGCCGTGCTGGTCATTTACTACACGTAAAGTGTCGCGTTCGGAGGTTAGGTGTAGCATCTTTTTGCAGAAGTTGTTACCCCACGGCGAATAGAGCCATGATGTGCGTACCACGATACCTTGTCTCATTGCTACGACATGACTCTCACCAGCGAGTTTGCTTCTGCCGTATGCGTTTATTGGTTGCGCCGTGTCCGCCTCGGTGTATGGTGCGCGTCGCTCGGTGTCGCCACCAAAGACATAGTCCGTTGATATATGTATGAGGGTTATGTTGCGCTTTGTGCATGCCTCGGCGAGCATGCGTACACCATCATCGTTGACCCTAACTGCCTCCTCGTAGTTGCTCTCAGCGCCCTCGACATCGGTATATGCAGCGCAGTTGATAACCACATTAGCACCCTCGATGCCGTGCTCGATGCTTCTAATGTCGCATATATCAAACTCCTCGCGCCCAAATATATGGTACTCGTTGCGCGATGTTGCTGCCGCATGGCGTATCGCTGTGGCAAGCTGTCCTGAGCCTCCGGTGACAACTATCCTACGCATAGTAGTCGATGTTATAGTCGAAGAGTGTGTCGCACTCGTCGAGCGTTGCAGCCTCGCTGTCGCGTGCCGAGAGTATCGCACTCTGCAAATCTACACCCCAGTCGATATTTAGTTTGGGGTCGTTCCAACGTATCGTGCGCTCGCAAGCGGGAGCGTAGTAGTTGTCGCACTTGTACTGCACGATGGCGTCACCCTGTACGACAACAAAGCCGTGGGCGAAGCCTCGTGGTATGTATAGCTGACGGTGGTTCTCGCCACTGAGTCGAACAGCGATATAGCGACCAAACGTGGGTGAGCCACGACGTATGTCTACGGCGATATCAAATATCTCACCCTCGATGACGCGTACGAGCTTCGACTGCGCGAAGGGTGGTAGCTGGAAGTGAAGACCACGCACCACGCCCTCTGCTGAGCGCGACTCGTTATCCTGTACAAAGTGCGTAGTGATGCCGGTAGCCTTTGTAAAGTCGCGTTCGTTGAAGCTCTCGAAGAAGTGGCCGCGGTCGTCGTTGTGCAGCGTAGGCTCTATGATGAGTATGCCCTCTATGTCGCTCTTGGTGACTATCATAGTTTTAATAGATATTGTCCATACTGATTTGCTCGCATAGGCTCGGCTATGGAGCGTAGTTCCTCGCGCGATATCCAGCCGTTGCGGAATGCCACCTCCTCGGGTGAGCCTATCTTGATGCCTTGGCGCTTCTCGATGACCTCCACAAAGATAGATGCCTCGGCCAAGGAGTCGTGTGTGCCGGTGTCGAGCCATGCAAAGCCGCGATCCATAATCTCGACATTTAGCTCGCCGCGCTCAAGGTAGCTCTGGTTGATGGTGGTAATCTCCAACTCTCCACGTGCCGAGGGGGTAATCGTTGATGCTATGTCGACAACGCTATTGGGGTAGAAGTAGAGGCCAGTTACGGCGTAGTTGGAGCGTGGCTCCGTGGGCTTCTCGATAATCTCGGTAGCTCTGCCCTCGCTGTCGAATGATACTACACCGTAGCGCTCGGGGTGGTCGACTTTGTATCCAAAGATTGTTGCGCGATGCTCCTCGCTAACACTCTCGACAGCACGGCGAAGCATCCTATCGAAGCCTGCGCCATGGAAGATGTTGTCGCCAAGTATCAATGCCACATCGTCGTCGCCTATGAAGTCGCGACCTATGATAAAGGCCTCGGCGATGCCGTTGGGTTGTGCCTGCTCGGCATAGGTGAAGCGTACGCCCATCTCGCTACCCGAGCCTAATAGACGCCTAAATAGCGGTAGGTCGTAGGGGGTAGATATGATGAGTATGTCGCGTATGCCTGCCATCATCAGCACGCTGATGGGGTAGTAAACCATGGGCTTGTCGAATATGGGTAGCAGCTGCTTGCTGACACCCTTGGTGATAGGGTAGAGACGTGTGCCGCTACCTCCTGCCAGAACTATGCCTTTCATCTCGCTTGGCTTTTAGATTGCTGTTTATCGTACAAATATACAATTTTTGAGCGGATATTACAATAGTAACGCGAAAATATGCGATGTGGTATGTTACGGTCGAGTAGATAGATTTGGTATTTTTGTTGCGATATTAGGATTATAGCAGAATTTTTCATACCTTTATAGGTGATTAAGGAGGATACACAAGCGATGTATTCTCGTAATGGTGAACATAAACCTCAATACTATGAATCTGAAAGAGAGATATGTGGCAGCCGACAGCCGCTACGATGATGCCGACAACCTCTATTTGCGTTGTGGCAAGAGTGGTGTTTTGCTACCTAAGGTGAGTTTGGGCTTTTGGCATAACTTCGGTAGTGTTGACCCCTATGAGCGTAGCCGTGATATCACCCACTACGCCTTTGACCATGGCATCACCCACTTTGACCTTGCGAATAACTATGGTCCTCCCTATGGTACTGCCGAGGAGACCTTTGGTCGTCTGATGCATGACGACTTTGCGCCCTATCGCGATGAGTTGTTTATCTCCTCTAAGGCGGGCTACGACATGTGGCCAGGACCTTATGGCGAGTGGGGCTCGCGCAAGTATCTTATGGCGAGTCTCGACCAGAGTTTGAGGCGTATGAACCTCGACTATGTCGACCTCTTTTATAGCCACCGCTATGACCCTAACACCCCTTTGGAGGAGACGTTGCAGGCATTGGTGGATATCGTTCGTGCGGGCAAGGCCCTCTATGTCGGCATATCGAGCTGGCCATTGGAGGCACTGAAGTTTGCCGACAAGTATCTGCGTGAGCGCGATGTGCCACTGCTCATCTATCAGGGTCGTCTAAATCTTCTCGATAAGGCGCCACAGCAGGAGGGTATATTGGACTACTGCGCTGATAATGGCATCGGCTTTATTTCGTTCTCGCCCTTAGCGCAGGGACTTCTAACGGATAAGTATTTGAAGGATATACCTGCGGGGTCGCGTATGTCGCGAGAGACGAGCCTGCCATCCGAGCGCCTCACGCCTGAGTTGCGTGAGCATCTTATCAAGCTCAATGCGGAGGCTGCGGAGCGTGGCGAGAGCCTTGCGGAGATGTCCTTGGCGTGGGTATTGGCACAGCGAGGCATCACCTCGGTACTCGTTGGCGCAAGCTCGGTGGCACAGTTGGAGTGCAACATGAGATGCATATACTCAAAACCATTCAAGTAGAATAGTTGCCAATATAAGGCGTTTGACACCGTAGCGCTCTATTTCGTGTAATAATCCCACCATTTCATACATTATGCTCAATAATGTTTTGATGGTGGGGTTTTGTATACTACTTTTGCGGCGGAAATGGATGGGATACCATCTGTTAGCCTGTATGATGAAAACTATAAAATAATGCTAAATGCTATGTAATGAAATGTAATTGCAGTGTGGCCCAAGGGGTTGGCACTGCTTGGGAAGAGGTGAAAAAGTAATTTATTAACACACAAACACTGTAATTTATTATGGAACAGATTAAGGGACGCTATTGCAAGGATTGCGTCGTATATTCAGATACTTTGGAGCAGGATGCTCGTAGCATTATATATGGCTTTGTTGACCATCCAATGTTCGATGGTAGCAAGATACGAATTATGCCAGATGTTCATGCTGGTAAGGATATAGTTGTTGGCTTCACAGCACCATTCCGTGATGCCGTTAACCCCGACCACATCGGTGGCGATATCGGCTGTACTGTGAGCACAACTATCACTCGCACCCCTGTTAACCCTGCGAACTATGCCGAGATTGAGGCTCGTATCCGCGAGCAGGTTAAGTTCGGTATGACGCAGCAGGATCGCACACGCTTCAAGAATGAGGAGCTATATGCTCATCTCAAGAATCGTTTGCAGCAGGCGCGTCAGCAGTGGCAGGAGTATGTCGAGGGTATTGATGTTGGTGAGCGCGGCGTTGAGAAGCTACTTAACCGCGTCGATATGAATGCCGCAACATTCTTCCGCCAGGTGGGTAGCGTAGGTAGTGGTAACCACTTTGTGGAGATTGGCATCACCCCTGAGGGTAACTACGCTATCACGGTACACTGCGGTAGTCGCAATTTCGGACAGAAGGTGTGGAAGTACTGGCATACCATAGCACACAACCCAACACTAAACCACCCAGCAGTGGGCTACCTCGCTGCGGAGCAGATGAGGGGTTATATTACCGATATGGTTGTGGCTCAGGCCTATGCCGAGTTTAACCACATCATCATCCACCGATTGATTAACGAGGTATTCTTGTCTATCGAGGGTGGCTTGGATGTCGAGGAGCAGATTATAACTACGCATAACTACATCGACTTTGCACGCCGCATGATGCGTAAGGGTGCTGTGGCATCTATCGCAGGCGAGAAGCTTGTCATCCCATTCAATATGCGTGATGGTTTGATTATCTGCACTGGCAAGTCTAACGAGGAGTGGAACTGCTCGGCACCTCACGGCGCTGGCCGTTTGATGTCTCGCGCTATGGCAAAGGAGCTTATCGACCTTGATGAGTATCGCTCATCTATGGAGGGTGTATACTCTACCTCGGTGCAGAACGACACCATCGACGAGAGCCCTATGGCATATAAGGACCCAATGGAGATTCTTGCAGCCATCAAGGATACGGTTGATGTGCTCTACTTTGTGAAGCCTGTCATCAATATGAAGAGCCGTAGCGAGGAGTTGGCTACGGATGAGGAGCAGGACTAAAAGTGCGGCATGCCGTGTGCGACCATAATGAAACACCCTCGGAGCGATTCTTCTCCGAGGGTGTTAGTTTGTTATGTCGTGTGGTTGTTATCTGCGGAAGAGTGCCATCGTGGTAGCCTCGTTGTTATCTTCGACATACGAGAAGAACTCTTCGGCGGGGCTTACCATATCCTTGCTAATCAAGAAGCTATCGCCATAGTATATATCGCCGAGGTTGCCTTTCTCATCCTCGGCAATACCTCCAAAGAAGAATAGGTCTTCGTTATCCATGCTATAATACATATCCATAATCTCTGGATTGTTGGCGTATGGATACATCAGCAAATCCTCCAAGAATGCCTCGTTACTATACCCTACCTTCATCCACTCTTCGTACCACCAGAAGTATATCTTATCGCATGGTTCGTTGGTTATTGCCTCGACGATAGCCACACACTCGCAATCTCCGAGCTTAGCACGATAGCTTGGGTCGATGGCTATTATTTCGTCTGCATCGAAGAGCTTTAGTAGCTTGATGTCGGTAATCTGGGTAGTGCCCTCAACGGCTTCTGCTGAGGTGAAGCGTACCTGGTAAAGGTCTGTTGTTGGCAAATTACCATCAATGCCGAATGCCAATACCACATACTCCGTTTCGGGCATTAGTGGTCCGAGGTACTCGTTCTTGATAGGGCCAGTAAACTCCGATGGCTGGAAGCCGTTAGCAAGGGCCTTCATAAGCTGGTAGTCGTTGTCGACAAGCGGCACCTGTGACGCTGCAAGGAATATGCAGGTGTATGTATCATGGTTGCTTGAAGGTCTAAGGTTTAGGTTTGCACTATAAGGTGTTATGTCCGTAACCTCGATGTCGAGTTTTAGTGAGGTCTTGGCAAAGTCCCCCGATGTAAAGTGCTTTACCGATGGTGTTGAGCATAATAGTGGTGTTGTATCGTCGCTTACGGCAAATGCCGCAACCATAAAGTCTGTGTTTGGGTCAACGCGCTCGGTGTGAATGTATTGACCCTTTACGCAGAACTCCTCGATAGGTGTGCCGTCGTTGTTTAGCCACTGGTTGAAGCGATCGAATGTAATGTTGCTTAGCATCTCAATGTCGGTGCCATCTAAAGTCTCGCCCTCAGGCACGTACTCGCGCCATGTTTCGGGGATGAGATAGTAATAGTAGTAGCCCTCATAGTCGTTGGGGTCGATTGATACATCTACAAGGTTGCCATCCACGGTACATGTGATGTCGAACTCCACCTCCTTGGCCACTGGACCTGCGGTCTTGATGATGTCGTAGCATACATCCGTAGTCGCCTCGAAGCCCTCGTCAGTAATTTCTATGCCGTAGCAGTATACCACATACTCGGTATCGGGGTAGAGCCCCGTTGCGCTATAACCCTTTCGTTCGCCCTTACATAGCCAATTCATCTCGGTAAGGAAATCTCGAAGGCTCTTGTTGTATTGTTTTGCCAGGCTGTTGATGTAATATAGGTCATCTTCGAATAGCTTCTCTGCAGTGTCTATACCGTTGATTATAAAATGTTTCTTTTGTGCAAGGAGTATGATATACTCCATCTCTGGGTCATCGGGGATGATGTTTACACTTAGTGCCCTCTGTGATGCAAGCTCATCCGAAAAATGGAATACACCCTCTACTTTATGGTTGGGAGTGGGGGTATCTGGCTGTGGCTTGTCGGTGTCGCATGCTGCGAATAGCGCGATTGCCATAAGGGCAAAGATGGTGCGTAAGGATATTCTCATTCTCTTATATTTTATTCTATTAACCGATGGCAAAGATAGAAATAAAAATCAATATCATAGCAAATTTTCTATATTATATAGAACAACGACACACTTTTTTTCGTACATTTGCAATATATCTACCCAAAAATTAGTGAGAATGAACGAGATCTACACCCGTCAGATTAATAGTAGCGTACAGTCTCTTTTCGACTATATATCACAGCACGCCACCGATGAGGAGGTGGCACGTATGCGTAGTGCCTACGACCTCGCGTATGAGGCGCACAGCAATCAGCGACGTAAGAGTGGTGAGCCATTTATCATGCATCCAATAGCCGTAGCGACAATCGTTGCCACGGAGTTGGAGCTTGGCGATAACCCTATTATCTCGGCATTCTTACACGATGTTGTTGAGGATACGGACTATACGGTTGAGGATATCCGCGAGCGCTTTGGTGACGATGTGGCATTCCTTGTCGATACGGTAACTAAGCGTAAGAAGGATAGCTACCAGCACTCGAAGCAGGTAGATAACTATCGTCAGATATTGGAGTCGGTGCACTACGATATTCGCGCCTTGCTCATTAAGCTCGCCGACCGCCTACACAATATGCGTACGCTCGATAGTATGCGTGCCGATAAGCAGATGAAGATTGCCGGCGAGACCGACTACTTCTACGCTCCACTTGCCAACCGCTTAGGCTTGTACCATATTAAGACCGAACTTGAGAACCTCTCGTTCCGCTATCGTTGTCCACGTGAATTTGCCGTTATGGAGCGACTTCTAAGCGAGGAGCGCGATGCTGATAAAGCACGTATCAACCGCTTTGTTGCCCACATCTCGGATATCTTGGCTAAGGCGGGTATTGATGCTCGTACCGAGGTGCGCTACCGTATGCCATATAGCGTATGGCGCAAGATGCAGGCTAAGGGTAGCGATTTGAAGCATATCGACGGCAAGCACTATGTGCGTATCATCTACGTAAACGACGATATACAGCGCGAGAAGGCTATGAGCCTTAATATCTACTCCGTGCTTACGGACCACTTCAAGGAGAAGCCTGGTAGCGTTGCAAACTATATTGACGCACCCAAGGAGAATGGCTACCAGAGCTTCCATGTGAAGCTGCTCAGCGAGCAGGGTATATGGGAGGAGATACATATATCGTCGGAGCGTATGGTACGTAACTCACGCCTCGGCTGTGCTGCGGAGTTTACCGATGACAACGTCAAGGCGTGGCTCGAGAAGTTCAAGGCCGTATTGCAGGATGTCGCAGACAACAGCCACGACATGGAGTTTATGGATGGTGTGACGTCGTCTTTCTATAACGACGACATAATGGTCTTTACGCCTAAGGGGCGCGGTGTGATACTTCCAAAGGGTGCTACGGCTCTCGACTTTGCCTTTGAGATACATAGCAAGGTGGGCGAGAAGGCGGTATATGCGCGTATTAATGGTAAGCTATCGTCGCTCAGAACGGTCTTGCATCGTGGCGACTGCGTCGAGATAGGCACGGCCGATGATGCACTGCCCGAGCAGGAGTGGATGGAGCACGTATCGACATATCGCGCTAAGCGCTACCTACGTGGCTACTTCGCCAACCTGCCACGCTTGGAGTATGAGCGTTGTGAGCACTGCCACCCGTTACCTGGTGATGAGGTCGTGGGCTTCAGAGGTCACGATGGCGAGATAACGCTGCATAAGCGCGACTGCCCAACGGCCATACGCCTCGCCTCACAGCATGGCGACTCCATAATATCGGTCAACTTTGAGGAGAAGGCGGAGTTCCTCTACCCTGTGCGTATACGCATCACGGGCATCGACCGCTACCACCTTATGAGCGACCTTATTGATTGCATCACAGATAAGTTGCACCTGTCGATGAACTCACTTGCAACGGAGAACATTGACCGCATAGCCATCTGCACCATCGACTTTTCGGTGCACTCACTACTCGAGTTGCAGAGCGCCATGGAGAGTATCGCCAATATCGACGGCATCGACGAGGTGAAGCGCATAATGAGCAAGTAACAGATATAAGGCACAAGAGTTGCTACGTAGGGTAGAAACTCTTGTCTCTTATGAATATATCTACTGGAAAGGGTAGCATACCTCTTATTGTCGTTGTGGCAATAATGTCTATATCGGCGATTGTCTCGCTACCTGGACTCGCTATATCGCCTATACTTAGCGACCTCGATACCATCTTCCCCGATGCAAGTAGGCTCGAAGTAGAGATGTTGGAGTCGCTGCCATCGCTGATGATTATCCCCTTTATGCTACTCGCTGGCCGCTGGTCGGTGCGCATGAGTAAGATGCGCCTGCTTATCATCGGAACATCCATATTCCTGATTAGTGGCGTGGGGTGCATCCTCTCGCGTACGCTCGTTGAGCTAATCATCACAAGCTCGCTGATAGGCGTTGGCGCGGGTATCATCATCCCACTCTCTACGGGTATTGTCGTCGACTACTTTACGGGAGATAGGCGTGTTCGTATGCTCGGTATTAGCTCGGCGGTGAATAACCTTACGCTCGTTGTGGCGACCCTCGCCGTAGGCTACCTCGCCGATGCGAATTGGCACCTCGCGTTTGTCGTATATCTACTCCCTGCCGTCACGTTGTTGCTTGTGCCCGCCCTGCGCCATACGCCACCAAAGCCAGAGCCTAACGATGGCGCTCAGCACCGTCAGACGACACTCAACCGTGGTGTCATCGTCGGCCTTATGCTCTTCTACTTCGCCATCACCTACTGCTCGTTGGTCGTAACCTTCAACACCTCGTATATCGTCGCTGATGCGCACCTCGATACGGAGCTGTCGGATAGCGTCATCGCCATATTCTTCCTCGCTATCATGGCACCAGGCTTTGTGCTCAATGCCATTATACGCAAGCTTGGCCGTTGGGTGAATATGTGGTCGCTTATGACCATGGGGGTGGGCCTTATTGTTATGTCGCTACACCACGCGACGCCTCTGTCGCTATGCGTGGGCGCTCTGCTTGCTGGTGTTGGCTATGGCGTTATGCAACCTATAATATATGATAAGGCGGCGACCAACGCACCACCACACCTCGCAACGTTAGCGCTTGCTATCGTTATGGCCATTAACTACCTTGCGATACTCCTCGCGCCATTTATCATCGAGGCTTTTGCTGAGCTCTTCGGTGACTCAACGCCAACCTTCGCCTTCCTGACGAATGCTCTTATAACGCTCGTTCTTGCCTTTGCTGCGGTGCTCTTCGCGCCCCATAGCCGTGTCCTCGGCTCGGATGATTAGCGACGATATGAAAGATGATAGAGCAATGGTAGTGTTGCCACCATCACCACCACCACCCAGTGACACGGGTATATAAAAGTGTACCCGCATTACTGAGTGATGAAACTTTGGTAGTGGCGTTAGCGACAACGACGTTTGGCCGTGTGGCTGAAGCTTTGGAGTCGTTCGTTCGTTCGGAAACCCTATCTTATCGAACGAACGAACGCTCTTTGTGAGCTTCGGGTAATCCTCAAAGTACTCTCTTGGGGTATGGTGATACCCAATATGTATCAAGGTGAGTAATTATCAGAGAGAGTTATCAGAAAGCATTCAGAGAGGCGCAAAATCTCTCTCTGATATCTATCACACTGATATATATAATTATTATTCACACTGATACTTATTATATATATCAACATATATATAAACATATATCATTATATGTATACTGACATATATACTGATATATGTTCACTGATATATATCAGTATGTCCATTGATATATATTGTTTAAGCGTACAGCGTTCGTTCGTTCGATAAGATAGGGTTTCCGAACGAACGAACGGTTACGTTTAACCTAATCTTCGTTCAGAAGGTCATAGGTCGAAGAGTTGCTATACTGCCCATGGAACAAAAAAGTAGGGCAGATATTCTCTGCCCTACTTTTTGCTGTTCTTGGTCTACTACTGAGCCTCAGGACGCATAACAACCAATGTGCGGTTGCCATCCTTAAGCATCTGCTGTGCGAATGCCTTTACATCGTCGAGAGTAGTGCTCTCAAGGATGCCGAGGTACTGCTCCTTGTAGTTGTAGCCCTCTTCGTACCAGCGTGTGATAGCTGACATCCAGCCGCTGTTGTTCTCCAAGACGTTGCCATAGTTCTTCTGCAAGAACTCCTTAGACTTAGCTACGTCGTCTGCCAAAGGACCCTCCTCGGCAATCTTGCGAAGCTCAGCGTCGCAAATCTCGATAAGCTCGTCAGCCAACTGCTCGTTGGTATCGAATACAATCATCATCATGTACTCCTCAACAGGGTACTTGTTGATGCCGCCCTGAACGTGTACGCCATAGGTGCCGCCCTTCTCCTCGCGGATAGAGATCATATAGCGTGAGTCGAGAGCACGGCTCAAAAGGTCAACGATAAGACGGTTCTTAGCGTTATCCTCCATTGCGCCTGAGTAGGTGAGGTATACAGATACCTTAGGCTGCTGCATCTTAGCGCGGAAGTCGTTAGTAACCTCGCCCTTAGCGATGCGTACGCCGTCGTCAACAACTGCATACTTAACCTTCTTAGATACTGGCAATGAGCCGATATACTTCTCAACGAGTGGCTTCAAAGTCTCAAGGTCTACGTTACCTACGATAACGAAACGGAAGTCGTCAGCGTAAGAGTATAGTTTAGTGTGTGCATTTGCCAAAGCCTCGATGGTAAGAGCCTCAATCTGGTCTGCTGAGGTCACCTGACGGCGAGGATTGTTCTGGTAGAGAGTACCGTTGAACTGCTTAGCCATGATGTAGCTTGGGTCAGCCTCCATGTTGCGGAAGTATGGAACATACATCTTCTTGAGGTTGTCAAGGTCGGTCTGGTCGAAGCGTGGCGATGTGAAGTTGAGATACATCAACTGGAGGATGGTCTCAATATCCTTTGGAGAACCACCAGCATTTACGCTGTGCTCATACTCGCCAACGCCTACTGAAGCGTAAGCGCTCTTGCCCGAAAGCTGCTTGTTAAGCTCTATTGCTGAGAACTTGCCGATACCTGACTGCTGCATAACAGTAGGAAGGTAGTCTGCCTGCAATGACTCCTCAACCGTAAGCATTGACTTACCGCCCTTAGAGAGTGCGTTGATCTGTACCTCGTCAGCCTTGAGGGTTGAAGGACGTACAACAACCTTGATACCATTCTTCAATGTCCACTCAGTGTAGCCGAGTGACTCGTTCTGAGCTACTGACTTAACAGCAGAGCCCTTGAACTTGGTAGCTGGGTCGATAAGTGGCTCAATAACGGTGTCATCCTTGTATGGCTCAACCTCAGCAGCTGATACCTCAGCGATGATAGCGTTGATGCCCTCCTCAGATACGATGTTAAGACCCTCCTTCTTAGGTGAGCGAACGAGGATTACAAGGTTCTCGTTAGGCGTAACCATCGAAAGGTATGCCTGGTTAACCTGGTCTACGGTGAGGCTGTTGATGAGAGCCTGGTCGAGCTGCCACTCAGTCTCGGCATCCATCATAGGAGTACCCTCTGCGTAGTTATTCAAGTAGCGCTGTGAGTACTCGCCGTTTGTCACGTCGTTGCGGTTGGTGTACTGACGCTCAGCCCAGCGGAGAATCTCCTGCTTAGCGCGCTCGAACTCACCAGCGGTGAAGCCGTGGCGACGCATACGCTCCATCTCGGTGTACATAGCACGGAATGCCTCGTCTGTACGGCCCTCGTGAGCAACAACAGAGAATGCTGTTGACTCCATAGTAGGGCAGATGCCGATGCCACCCTCAGACATGCCACCACCAAGGAATGGGGCGTCAGCCTTCTGTGCGATCTCCTCGAAACGAGCATCCATCATCTCGGTTACGAACATGTTGATGTAGTCAACAGAGAGACCGATAATGGTGTTCTTAAGCTCCTTAGGCATAGCCTCACGACGAGCGAACATCATCACGCTTGACTGAGTAAGCTCAGGGTCGGTGAAGATAGAGATGATAGGCTCCTCGGTTGCAGGCACCTTGATAACATCCTTCTGAGCAGCATCAGCTGGTGAAGCAGGGATGTCAGCCATAAGGGTCTTAATCTTAGCCTCTACCTGGTCAACGTCGATGTCACCAACGATTACCAAACACTGGTACTCAGGACGATACCACTTCTTATAGAAGTTCTCCAATGCGGTGTGGTCGAATGACTTAAGGCCGTCCAAGTAACCAATAAGGTTACGGTGCTCGTAGAGCGAACCCTTGAAGAGCTTCTGAAGCATGTCGTTCTGTGCGCGAAGCTGTGCACCATCACGTGTACGCAACTCCTCCATGATTACGCCGCGCTCAGAGTCAATCTCCTCGGGCTGCAAAGCGATGAACTGTGACCAGTCGTGGAGGATAAGAAGAGCGAGGTCTACGTTCTCCTCGGTTACAGGGCAGTCCATAATCATGTACTGGGTGCAGTCCCATGAAGTGAAGGCGTTAAGGTTGTTACCGAACTGAACACCGATAGTCTCCAACTTCTCAATCATCTGCTTGCCTGGAAGGTTCTTAGTACCGTTGAAGGCCATGTGCTCAAGGAAGTGAGCCAAGCCCTGCTGGTCGTCATCCTCCTGGATAGCACCAACATCGTGGTAGATGTAGAAGCTCGCCTGACCCTTTGGCTTCTCGTTGTGACGGATGTAGTAGGTCATGCCGTTGTCGAGCTTACCAACGCGTACTGCTGGATCCAATGGCAGTGGAGCCATAGGGTCCTGTGCGCAAACACAAGTAACACCGAATACGAATGCTACAAGTGAAAACAAAAGTTTTTTCATAGTGTTGATAATTAGTTTATTATATAAGTTGTTATATCTGTTTTACCCATTAAGGCTATTAATTCAAGCAAAGATACTATTTTTTTGCTTTTTACAATGCTTTATTGCTATATTTTTTTCTGATACGACTATAAGTTTTTCTGTTTGGACTACAATTATAAACGAGGTAGTAACGATATTATTATTTTATTTCGTATATTTGCACTATAAATTTTCAGGATATGGCAGAGATTTCTTCATATGACTATCGCATTGAGCCACAGGATGTAGACTTTACTCTTCGTGCTTCGGCAGCATCGGTGATTAACTATATGCTCAACGTTGCGGGCATCGACGCTCACAATAAGGGCTTTGGTGTTGATGTTCTTCAAGGTCAATCTGTAACATGGGTGCTATCGCGCCTCGCTGTGGAGATTGACGAGCAGCCACGTCAGTACGATAATACGACAATCGACACATGGGTCAACGACTTCAACCGCCTTAGCTCTACACGTAATTTCCGTATGCGCTGTGGTGATAGGGTTGTGGCATCGGGTGTGTCGCAGTGGTGTATGTTCAATATGGAGACACGCCAGGCTGTCGATATGTCGATGCTCAAGGATGTCTATATGCGAGCTATGGTCGACCATCCATCGCCTATTGCTATGCCAGCTCGTCTACGTGCCATAGAGCCAGCGACAACCATGTCGCGCCCAGTGGTTTATAGCGATATCGACTTCAATCGTCACGTCAACACACTTCGATATATCGACCTTATCTTCGATATGCTCCCATTGGAGCTAATAGAGAACAATCATGGCATGCGTATCGACCTTAACTTCTTGGCCGAGGCCCGCTATGGTGAGACACTCTCGGTAGGTGCAACAAACGATGGCGCTGTATGGTGTTTCGATGTTATGTCGGCAGATAAGGTGTTGTGTCGCGCTAAAATAGAGTTCAAATAGTCGTGGGGCGTAGGTTGAAGATAGCTATTGTAGGTCCAGCACACCCATATAGGGGTGGGATTGCTGCCATCATGCAGAGCATGGCGCGCGAGTTCCAGTCGCGCGGCTACGATGTCGAGATACTCACCTTCACCCTGCAATACCCCTCGCTGCTCTTCCCGGGTAAGAGCCAGACGGTAGATACGCCTGCACCTCGGGATTTGCGTATTCGTCGCCGACTATCTACCGTAAACCCATTCTCGTGGTGTAGCGTCGGCAGAGAGCTACGCCGTATGCGACCCGATATCGTGCTGATGAAGTACTGGACGCCATTTATGGCTCCATGCTTCGGTAAGGTGGCACGCATAGCGCGTAAGAACGGACATACCAAGGTGTTGTGCCAGATAGATAATGTCGAGCCTCACGAACATCATATCATAGATAAGCCCTGTAATCGTTACTTCTTGAGGTCGGTCGATGGCTTTATATATATGTCCGAGCAGGTGCACCGCGAGCTTGAGGCCTACACCTCGGCACCAGCACTCTTCTCGCCACATCCGCTCTTCGATAACTTTGGCCATAGGGTAGAGCGTAGCGAGGCGTGCCGTCACCTAAAGCTCGACGCCGAGTGCCGCTACTCGCTCTTCTTTGGTCTTATACGCGACTATAAGGGTCTTGATACGTTGTTGGAGGCGTGGTCGCGCTTTCGCCGTGAGGGTCATAAGCTCATTGTTGCTGGCGAGTTCTATACCTCGCGCGATAAATATGTAGCGCTTATCGAGCGCTTGGGTCTTGGCGATGATGTCATCCTGCACGACTTCTTTGTTCGCGACGAGGACGTCAAATATTACTTCTCGGCTGCCGACTGCGTGGTGCTGCCCTATAAGACAGCTACACAGAGTGGCGTGACGCAGATATGCTATAACTTCTGCACTCCCGTTATTGTGACGCGCGTAGGTGGCCTTCAGGAGATTGTTCCCGATGGCCGTGTGGGCTATGTCTGTGACCCCTCGGTGGAGGGTGTCGCCGACGCCTTGGAGCGTATCTACGAGGGTGATACGTTGGAGCGCTTTGCTGAGGCTATGAAGGAGGAGCGCAAACGCTTCACGTGGCAAGCGATGTGCGATAGGATAGAAGAGCTATACGATACAACAATTGAGAGGGATGCCAAGTAGCACCCCTCTTTCGTTATATATGTTGTCGCGTTATATGCCGACAATGTTGCCGGTATACTGCACGCTGTTGTAGAATGGCGACGATATCGTAAGCACCACATCACCATAGTGGGGCGATACTTCGAATAGGAATGTAAAGTCGGTTGCGGTAAACATCGTCGACTTGAATGTTATCTGCCAGCCGTTGCTGCTCTTCTCGGCCGTATAGCCCATCACGGACGGCAACACGTAGTTGAAGACCACGGGGTAGTAGGGTGGTACATAGCCCTTTAAGAAGGGAATGCATACATCTACGGCCTGACTCCATACCGTAATCTCATACATCGGATTTACCAAGTTGCGCATCATGCCTGCGGGTAACTGCTGCATGGTCTGCGGAATAAATTTGTAGTTGTGCGACATTATTATCGAGTCCATCTGCTTCTCGTACTCGGCAAGACGCGCCGCGCGACGCTCTATGCGTGCCTGCTGCTCGGCGGTGTGCTGCTTAGGCGAGGCGTTGCTCTCGATGTTGAGTGCGCTCTGCACCTCATCCTCATCGCTACTATGTGTGCTGCTACGGCTACTTATAGCCCATGCACCTACCGCCACCAACATGATGGCGATTGTTGTGATTATTGACTTTCGTAACATGACGTTTAGTTTTTGGTTTGTACTGCTACAACTCAAAAACCACGCCACGCAAAAAAAAGAGTGCTCGGCACTGCCGAACACTCCTTATACTATCGAACTATTACGCTTACTCGCGCACATCTTTGATACTGAACTTACCCGATACCGAGCCAGTGATGTTGTTGCCAGCATCATCCTTACAGCCATACTCGATGCGCATAGTGTCACCCTCGACAACGAGCTGGATAACGCCCTCGGCCATAGGCGCTAAAACGTCACCCTTGATTGAGCCGTCGGTGAGCTTCGCATACCATGAGCCTACGAGGCCATCCTCGCCAATAAGGCCTGGAAGGTAGCGGTTAGAGAAATCCTTACCATCAATATCCATCATCTGGTAGAGACCCGCACACGACTCTGTGCTTGCGGTGAATACGTCAACCATATAGAGGTCGTCGCCCTTCTTAGCCTCGATAAACCAGTTATGCTGGCCGTCACCATCGCTATCGCCAAGTAGGCTTGCTGTGATTGTGGCATCCTCAACGGCGAACTCTACATCCTCAGTAAATGTTGAGCGTACGTGTCCTATGGTTGTCTGGAGCTTACCCTCGAATACTACGTGGTGCTTCTCGCCCGATGTTAGCTCGATGATAGCCTCGAAACGGCCATTTTTAACGCTTGCATATGCTGTCTTAAACCCGCTACTCTTGCTGCTGTATTCGCCATTACCATCCATAACGGCGTACCAGCTGTTCTCCTCGCTAAATGTAAGGTTCGTAAAGCTGTTCTCAACATCGTATGCGTAGTCTCCGTTAGGTAGAATTGGGCTTGCCTCATCAGCCTTGGTATTGTGGTACATGTCGAAGAAGTAGTATGTGCCATTAGCCTTTGGTGTGCCGTCGTTGTTAGCACCGATATCCGAGAGGATAACGTAGTAGTTAGGTACTGATGAGTAATCTGTGCCGAAATAGATGCCCTCGAAGCGCTTTGCGGTGAACTCTACATCGTAGTCGCTTTCGGCTCTACCTGCCTGCTTAACGGTAACAACGGCCGATGACTGATAGTACGAGATTGTGATGTTAGCCTCGCGTGCTGCTAAGCCATCGTTTGCCTTCACGGTTACTACAACCTTTGATGCCTCAACCTCGGTGTCAATCCATGCAGCGGTCTCAGTGACATTTACCTTTGTGTCGGCACCATTTGCGATGGTGTAGAGAATATCTGCTGTGCCACCCTCGGCGTCAAGCTCGATGACTCTCTCTGAAGTGACAGTTACTTTGGGCTTAGTGCTCTGCTCACCGCCCTTCTCGCATGCGGCAAATGCCACAGTGCAGAGTGTTAAAAGTGCGAATAGTTTTCTCATGTTGTATGCTTTTAAGTTATTATTATCGACTCGGTGGCAAAGATAGAAAAAAAAGTTGAAAGATGAAAGTTCATAGATGAAAGATAAACGATAGCGAACGAATGCTCTTAATTAAGCAATCTCAGTTCACACTGCCGGATTTCTTGCTCGGAGGGGTTGGGTCTGGTCTCTCGCAAAAGAATCGACCCCGGGTTAGTGCTAAATCCCGAGGTCGACTGCTTTTAGCGATGGGTCGAGAATGACCCCTTATCACAAGAAATTACTCGTCGAATGAGTGAATAACAACACCCGAACGCAACTTAGGCTCAAACCAAGTGGTCTTTGGAGGCATGATGTTGCCAGTGTCAGCGATGTCGATAAGCTGCTGCATAGATACTGGGTACAATGCGAAAGCAACCTTCATCTCGCCGCTGTCAACTCTCTTCTGCAACTCTCCCAAACCACGGATACCACCTACGAAGTCGATACGCTTCGATGTGCGGAGGTCAGCGATGCCGAGAACCTTGTCCAAAACGAGGTTAGAGAGGACTGTTACGTCAAGAACGCCGATAGGATCGTTATCGTCGTAAGTGCCCTGCTTAGCAGTCATCGAGTACCACTCACCGTCGATGTACATTGCGAAGTTGTGCAATGCGTTAGGAGTGTAGATCTCAGCACCCTTCTTCTCAACTACGAAGTTCTCCTCGATAGCCTTCAAGAAATCCTCTTTTGAAAGGCCGTTAAGATCCTTAACTACGCGGTTGTAGTCGATGATGCGGAGGTGTGATGCAGGGAAGGTAACAGCGAGGAAGAAGCAGTACTCCTCGTCACCGGTGTGGTTGGGGTTCTTCGATGCGCACTCCTGACCTACACGTGCAGCAGCAGCTGTACGGTGGTGACCATCAGCAACATACAATGCTGGGATGCCCTTGAACAACTCGGTGATGCGGTCGTTAGTCTCCTTGCAGCGGATAACCCACATGTGGTGGCCAAAGCCATCCTCAGCAACGAAGTCGTAGTCTGCCTCGTGCTCAGCAACCCACTTAGAGATGATAGCGTCGATCTCTGCGTTGTCAGGGTATGTGAAGAACACTGGCTCGATGTTAGCCTTCTGGTTGCGAACGTGAATCATACGGTCCTCCTCCTTGTCTGGACGAGTAAGCTCGTGCTTCTTGATAGCGCCTGAGAGGTAGTCATCATAGTGGCAGCACATAGCGATACCATACTGAGTACGGCCGTTCATGGTCTGAGCGTAGATGTAGTAGTACTCCTCGCCATCCTGAGCCAACCAACCCTTCTCTTTCCAGATGCGGAAGTTCTCCATAGCCTTCTCGTAAGCCTCCTGTGAGTGCTCGTCAACGATAGGATCGAAGTCAATCTCAGGCTTGATGATGTGCAAGAGTGAGCGCTCGCCAGCCTCAGCCTTAGCCTCTACTGAGTTAAGAACGTCGTAAGGACGTGATGCAACCTCCGATGCAAACTCCTTTGGAGGACGGATACCCTTAAAGGGCTTAATTCTTACCATATTAGTTTGTAGTTTTAGCTTGTTAATTTTCTATGTAAGGGTGCCAACTATTTCATTGACACCCTAAGTCGTATCAGCACTCGTCTGATATCTTTATGATGTATTTAATAAGTAATATTGTTTAGATAGTTTGGAGATTGCTCGACGAATGAAAATGCAGCGTTTACTCGAGGTAAATGAGCAATTTTCAGCCACGGCAAGCCCCGAAATATCAAACAAGATTATTTATTAACCTGGAAGCGAACGTTACCGTTAACAAAGTAGTCAACAATCTGACGAGCAGCAGCAAGACCAGCGTTTACGTTAGCCTCTGCGGTCTCAGCACCCTGCTTCTTAGGAGTGCCGAAGTAGCGCTTGCCGAACTTCTCAGCGAATACATCCTTAGTATCTGGAGCAATGTCGGTGATATACTTGAGATCCTCACGCTCCTCCATAGCCTTCATAAGACCCTCCTCGTTGATAACCTCCTTACGTGCAGTGTTTACGAGGGTAGCGCCCTTAGGCATAGACATAGCGAGGTCGTAGCCGATAGAACCCTTAGTCTCAGCAGTTGCAGGAATATGCAATGAGAGGTAGTCAGCAGCAGCGTAGAGCTCTGCGATAGAGTTCATCTTCTTCACGCCGTCACGCTCGAATACAGCGTCGTCGGTGATGAATGGGTCGTAAGCAACAACGTTCATGCCGAGAGCCTTACCCTTCAAGCCTACCAAGCGACCTACGTTACCGTAAGCGTGGATAGCGAGGGTCTTGCCCTGAAGCTCAGAACCTGTACCTGGGGTGAACTGGTTACGAGCCATGAACACCATCATACCGAGAGCGAGCTCAGCAACAGCATTAGAGTTCTGACCTGGAGTGTTCATAACAACAACACCCTTAGCCTTAGCAGCAGCGCAGTCTACGTTGTCGAAGCCAGCACCTGCACGAACGACGATCTTGAGCTGCTTAGCAGCGTCGAGAACCTCCGAAGTAACCTTGTCACTGCGGATGATAAGAGCGTCAACGTCAGCAACAGCTGCCAACAACTCAGTCTTGTCAGTATACTTCTCGAGGCGTACTACCTCATAGTTAGCCTCCTTCAAAATTGACTCGATACCCTCAACAGCAGTCTTAGCAAAGGGCTTCTCGGTTGCGATAAGTACCTTCATAATAGGTCTTTATATGTTTTAGATTTTTAGTTATTAAGGTAGCCATCGGGATTTTACCCCAACGGCTACCATATTTAATTAATGTATTGGCGTATTACTTGTGAAGCTCCTCGAACTCCTTCATGCAAGCTACCAAAGCCTCAACAGACTCCTTTGGACAAGCATTGTAGATAGAAGCACGGAAACCACCTACTGAACGGTGACCCTTGATACCTACCATGCCACGCTCCTTAGCGAACTCCATGAACTCCTTCTCAAACTCCTCCTTACCTGGAGCCATTACGAAGCAAACGTTCATGAGTGAGCGGTCCTCCTTAGCAGCTGTACCAACGAACATAGAGTTGCGGTCGATCTCGTTGTAGAGCAACTCTGCCTTCTCCTTGTTCATCTTGTACATAACCTCAACGCCACCAAGCTCCTTAACCCACTTCAATGTCTGGTACATTACGAAGATAGGGAATACTGGAGGTGTGTTGAACATTGAGTGGTTGCGAGCCTCCTCTGGGTAGTGAGTAGAGTAGTCAACCATAGTCTGGAGCTTACGACCTGACTGGCCGAGAAGGTCCTTGCGGATGATTACGAAAGTAACACCAGCAGGGCCTACGTTCTTCTGAGCACCACCATAGATCATACCATACTTCTTGATATCAACTGGACGAGACATGATGTCTGATGACATATCAGCAACAAGAGTTACAGGAGAGTCGATATCCTCGTGGATCTCTGTACCGTAGATAGTGTTGTTAGTAGTGATGTGGAAGTAGTCAGCATCAGTTGGGATAGTGTAGTTCTTTGGGATGTAGCTGTAGGTCTTGTCCTCTGAAGAAGCGACAACCTCAACCTCGCCGTAGAACTTAGCCTCCTTAACAGCCTTCTTAGCCCAGACGCCAGTCTGCAAGTAAGCAGCCTTAGTCTTAAGAAGGTTAGCTGGAACCTCAAAGAACTGAGTAGATGCACCACCACCGAGGAAGAATACAGCATAATCCTCAGGGATGTTCAAAAGGTCACGCCAAAGCTGCTCAACCTCTGCCATAACGCGCTCCCAACCTGGAGTACGGTGTGAAATCTCAAGGATACCGATACCGGTGTTGTCGAAGTCGCGGATAGCCTCGATAGCAGCCTCAACAGCCTGACGTGGAAGTACGCATGGTCCTGCGTTGAAATTGTGTTTCATAAGTTTTAAGTGTTTTAAGTGTTTGGTAAAAAATATGTTACTAATTAATCATGCACATTGTTTGCCTCTTGCGGTATATGTACACTGCAAGACACACAAAGGTAATAATTTTTTATCAATCGGGCAAGTAAATCGACGAAATTTTTCGCATAGCTAAATTGATTAACCGTATGATGTGTGTAGTACGCTGATTTGTAGGATGGTAACACATGTAGCTTCTCTCTGCTACAAAAAAAAGGAGTGGCTGAAAACCACTCCTGTTAACATTCGCCCAATTGGGAGATAGTAAGATTTACGACTGAGCCCGAATAAGTCCCCCTCACAGGAGGGGGATTTAGGGGGAGGGTAACACGCAGTCTCTCTCTGCTACAAAAAAGTAGGAGTGGTTTTCAGCCACTCCTACTTTTTTGTAGCGAGAGAGAGACTTGAACTCTCGACCTCATGATTATGAATCATGCGCTCTAACCAGCTGAGCTATCTCGCCATTGCTTCAAAAGCGAGTGCAAAGATAGGTAGATTTTTTGTATCTGCAAATTTTTTCGATACTTTTTTTAAAAAATCTTATCAACCGCAGGCCGCAGGGCTAATGTCGAGGGTGGATTAACTACGCTCGTGAATATTGTTATGCGCTCACTGCTAATCTCTTATTTGGAAAAAGAGGGCGCTGTTCTGCAACAACGCCCATCTTTCATCTGTACTCTGTACTCTGTACTCTGTACTCTGCACTCTCGTTAGTCCTCCTCGATTATGCCTGTCCAGTTGCAGGTAATCTTGTTGCCGAGGCAGTCTGTGGCGTTAAGAATGATTGTAGAGTTGCCGTTGCCAGCGTCGCTAATTGTAAGCTCGCCGTCGATAATCATGGCGTAGCCATTGTACGATGCGCCACCATTGAGATAGTCGAAGAGCCATGTGCCTACGGCCTGGGCGTAGTCGTTGGTGAAGCCCGCCATCATCACATTCTTACCTGGGGTGTACGAACACTTGTATGTGCCGTAGAAGTCGCCATCCTTCGATGTGTTGTCGGTGATGATGTCGAGCTGTAAGGTGTCGCCGAAGACGTAGCCGTTAGCCTTGTTCATCATCATGATAGTGTAGTTCGAGTAGCCTGTCTGCCAGTAGTCGCCCTCGTATACCCACTTCACACGGTGCTCGCCATCGAAGGTCACGTTACGGTCACCTGTGAGGGTGCTCTGTGCATCCTTCTCCTGACCACCTGTTGGGTCGTCGTTGCCGCCACCGCCATTCTCCTCAGTGGCATCCTCAAGCTCAAGACCACCAGTGTATGTCACCTTGTGTGTCTGGCCGTCGATAACTACCTCAAGTACTATCTTGTTGTCCGATACCATCATGGTAGCATTGTCGAGGTACTTAATCTGAGTATCCTCAACACTCTCGCCAGTGAGGATAAGCTGGCTGTTCTCGCTGTTTATTGTGTTTGGCGCACCAGTGTTCTTGCTGTCGAAGTGATAGATGCCGTTGGGTAGGGTAGCATTGCCAGTCACAGGTGCAAAGGCGTCGATATAGTAGTATGTGCCGTTGGTGTATGCCTGGCCTGCGTTGTTAAGACCCTGATCCGAGAGGAAGAAGGCGTAGCGGTCAGCGCCCTCGCCATACTTCTGGCCGTAGTAGTAGCCATCGAGACACAACGCCTTGAATGTCATCTCCTCGCCATCGTTGTTGCCACCACCGTTACCACCATTACCTGCAGCCTGCTCGATGATGATTGATGTGGTCTCGTTGATGTAGCTAATCTCGACGATTGCCTCTCGCTTGTCGCCGGTGTTTGCCTTAACCTCGATGCGGATAATGCCTGTTGCTGGCTGAGTGATGTTGCCGAGCATATCCTCGCCGCTTACAACATTTGTTTTAATGATTTCGCCCTCGACGGGTGATACAAGGTTGTACGATACGGTTACTGTCTCACCCTTGGCGTCAACCTCAAGAACAGTGTCTGTGACGAATAGGTGCTGTACAGCCTGCTGCTCCTTATCGCACGACACGAATAGAGCTACAAGGCTAATTGCCAAAATAGAAAATAGTCTTCTCATAGTATTGTTTAATGTTTGTATTTTCCTAACTGGCGCAAAGATAGTAAAAAAAGATTAACGAACAAAAGTTAGGATTAAAGATTAAAGATGGATGGTTCTTATAATTGCTCATTGATAAAAAAGAGTGTCCAACCAGCGTTAGACACTCCTATTATATAATATATGTATGACCGTCGACTACTTCTCCTCGACATATTTGTATGTCGCGATGTCGGCAGCGTCGCTCTTGTAGAGGTAAATCTCCATCTTGAACAACTTACCGATGTTGCCGTTAGCATCCTTTGCTACTGCAATGAGGTTGTACTCCTGCTCATAAGGAATCTGGAAGTAGGTGTTAGAGTGTACGGTCTGGCGACAGAAGTCGTTAGACGTGAGGTCGCGAATCCACTCATCCTCGTAGTTGTAGTAGTCAAGTGGCAATGTGGTGAGTGTCCAGAAAATCTCGTCGGTAGGCTGTACTCCAGAGATTGTTACGGGTACAAGTGCATAGTCATCCTTGCCAGCATATGAGCTCCAATGCTCAGGGTCAGCCTCGGCAGCCTCGTCGAGGTTGAAATGCGTACCGAGTGTTACCTGAATATTAGAAGTACCAGCTACGTTATCCTTGGTTGTGAACTCCTTAGTGAAAATTTTGGTGTTAGGAGTCTCGCCATCCAAGCCATATGCAAATGCTACATATGTCGTGTTAGGTATTAGGTTCGAGAGGTTCATATCGGTATAGCCTGTGGCGGTGTAGAGAGAGTAGTTGGCGTTGATATATGCAAAACGCTGCTCATCGGTTGAACCCCAAGAGTCGTACTCCGCCTTGGTGAAATACGAACGTGCAAATCTACCATTAGGGTCGCTTGCTGTCCAGTATACGTTGGCAGTAGTAGCGTAGATATCCTTAACCTCAATGTTGATAGTCATACCAGACTGCTCAACGCTGTTGGTTGAAACTTTCTCAAGAACTATGTCCGAGCCTGCAAATGCTGTGTCGGCGTTGATCGCAAAGGCATAGAAGTAGTACTCGGTATCAGCCTTTAGGTCGTCGCAGATGATAGTCTGTGAACCCTGCTTGCACCACTGCTCAATAATCTGACTTGGGTAGTAGCCCATGTTGAGCCATACAGATGTCTGCTCGTTCCAACGAGATACAAAAATCTGCTCTGGGTCAGCATCTGCGCCAAAATAGGTGCGGAAATCATCTACGCTCCAATGCTCGGCGTAGAAGTATGTGTCCTCGTCCTTGGTTGTGATAATCTGCTTAACTTTTGCGCCCTCAACCTCAAGTTTCATCTCCAATGCGTCGTCCACCTTTGATGGTGTGTCGGTGCGGATTATCTCACGATATACATCGCCTGTCGAAGCCTGGCCATTATCGAGGTTGATATGGTAGGTGTATACAACGTAGTTGGTGTCGGGAACGAGCTTATCGAAAATAACATCAAAGGCCTTACCCTTGTGAGAGATGTTTTGCAGATAGTTCAAGGTGGTCTGACCTAAGGTGTAAGCCTCATTGGCGATAGTCTGAAGGTCGTATGCTATGAGTGCCTGATCATCCTCAAGCTCAAATGCCTTGATGTGCTCCTCGGTGTAGATGCGGCAGATATAGGCTGTCGCAAGGTCGGCGGGAGTGATATTCAATGAGATAAGAGTAGGATCATTGATAGCCACTTCAAACTCGAATGGTGGGCGTGTTGAAGCCTCCTGCTTAACAACAATCTCGTATTTCTCCTCAACGCCAGTGTAGGTCACTGTAATCTTTGCCTCGCGTGCCTCCTGCTGATAGTTAGGGACTACGTTAAACGTAATAGAGCCGAAGGTGGCTGTGCTGAGGTTTGTAATCCAGTTCTCGGCGCAGTTTGTGAGTACTACTGCGCCAGCAGCGTGGTTCTCAATGGTGTACTTAACCTCCTGAGCGCCACCATCTGCCGATACGCTAAGTTCGGTGGTGTCAAGTTTGAAACTTGCTTGGCCGCCTTTACCCTCATCAGGGTTCTTTTCGCAGGCAACAAATGTTACAAGTGCAACAGCTGCAAGCGCACTAAAAAATCTTTTAAGTGTCATAGTTATAGTTGTTAAAAATGTTATTGTCATTTTTATTGTCCCGATTTTCCGCTACTCTAATTCTGATACTCCTCTGGAACGCCTGTCCAGGTACCTGTAATCTTGTTACGTAGGTCGTCGTAAGCCTCGATGTCAACGGTTACTGTGCCATCGCCATTATCCTTTACAGACATATTACCCTTGCGGAATGGCGCCAACTCGTTTTGATCTACGGTAAAGTACCAACTACATAGCAGCTGACTCATATTTGTCCAGCCAGGGATGAATGACCATGTAGCCAAGTAGTCTGATGCGGTGTAGTCGCCACAGAAACCACTCTCCTTATCGTTATAGCCTGTGATGATATCGAGCTGGAAGCAGTCGCCAACACCTGAGTTAGGAGCGATGATGAACATCCAGTTGTAGTAGCCAAAATCATAGTAGTCGCCCTCGCAAGCATATATCATGTAGTGATCAGAGAGGTCTGCCTCATAGTCGCCATCGAGGGTAGAGTATACCGTTACTTCGCCACGGCTATCTGAGAGTGTTGCATTGCCCTCATATATGGCAGTGTGAGTCTCGCCATTAACCTTTACCGTAAGAGTTATCTTGCCATCCTCAACAACGAGCGTGCCCTCTTCAAATGGGGCGATGTCGCCACGACGGCCATCCTTGTCTGTCACCCAGAAGCCGCTATACTCTGCTGTGAATGTCCACTCGGCATAAGTGTTCTCAGTGTCGTAGGTATATGTGCCCTTAGGAATCTTGATGTAGTCCACGTCGGTAGATATAGGGCCGTATGCGTCGATGCGGTAGTACGTAGCGTTAGGTAGTGAGCTACCCTCGCTGCTGAAGCCGCGGTCGGTGATGAAGAACCAGTAGTTGCCCACGCCAGGTGTTAGCGCGTCGCCAAGATACTCACCATAGAGGATAGGTGCCTCAAATACCATCTCGCCATCACCCGCCTGACGCAGTGTGGTTGTTGCTGTTGCTGTGCCGTAGCCGATGGTCACGACAGTCTCGCGTGTCTTGCCAGTGGTGTTTGTGGCAACGCCAAGCTCAATCTTGCCATCATCCATGGTGTCCATAGAGTAAATCCAGTCGGCATCGCTCTTTACGTAGACATAGTCAACGGGGTTCTTGCCCACGAGGGTGTACTCGATAACCGCCTTGCTGCCTGCACGCTTAACATCAATAGTGTCGCCTGAGGTGATGGTGATTGTAGCCTCCTCTGCTACGCCAAGCTGATTGACAACAACGGTAGTGCGCTGGGTGCCAACGCTAAGAGTCACAGCCGCCATACGAGTGCCGCCTGTCTCGTTGTCCTCGACCTGAACGGTAATCTTACCCTTAGTAGCACCGTCTACAATGCCAGTGTTGTGCTTACTAACACGTAGCCACTCCGACGAAAGGGTAACCTCAGCCTCATTCTCCGCAGTATACTCAATCATAAATTCAGTGGCATACTTGCCGATGGTTACCTCCGTAGGGGAGGTGATAGTAAGGCCACCGCCGACACCCTCCTCACTCTCGCAGCCCACAAACGCAAATAGGCCAGCAAGAGCGAACATAATAGTAAATAATCGCTTCATAGTGTATAGTTAGTAATGTTTAGTTGTTTTATTCCTATATTGATATATTCGGGCGCAAATATACCTATTATATTTTATATAACCAAAAATTACCCCCCCCCTATTTTTTCGTCTTTTTTTAGGCACGAATGTTGCAATTTTTTTGCATTGATTATGTGGTTGCGAACGATAAATATCCTTACGCTCGTTGCAAGCATCCTACTCCTCGCCTCACTCTCGGTCGAGGTGCTCTATTCGCGCCAGTTCGCAGAGTTCTCGGCACTATACTCGTGGGCGATGCTCGGCGTATGCATCATCTTCCTCACCGACTTCTTTATGCTTATGTGGGCGAGTGCCGACCGCCTGAAGTTTATGCTTCATAACTCGATGATGCTCCTATTATCGGTGCCATACCATGCGATATTCAACGCCATGGGTATCATCCCCAACCATACGCTTACTATGGCTCTCAGTGGGGTGGTGCTACTTCGAGCCGTCATGGCGCTATACATCACCCTGCGCTGGCTTATTGCGAGGCGCGCAACACGTCTGCTATGGGCATATATCGCCACCGTAGTTGTTGGTACCTACTTCGCAGCGCTCTTCTTCTATGAGTACGAGGCACCCGTAAATAGCGCCGTTGGTGGCTTCGGTGATGCTCTGTGGTGGGCGTGCATGAATGTGACCACCGTAGGCTCGTCGATAACGCCCGTAACGGCTCTCGGCAAGTGTATATGTGTAGCGCTTCCCATTGTGGGTATGGCGATGTTCCCCGTATTTACCGTATACATAACATCGCTCTTCGACAACGCCTCGAAGCCGAAGGGGTAGCGTGGCACGGGAGTTGCACAAGATATGGTAAACCATAAATTCTATAACGATGAGAAAAGTATCAATGTTTGTGCTCACCCTGGCTGTGTGCATGGGTGTAGGGTGCTCGAAGGAGCGGGATAAGTGGAGCGAGAAGGAGCGCGCCGAGCTACGTGGCGAGCTCGATGCCTATCGCGAGATGGCATATTTGGATAACCTTGCTGACGAGGAGTTCGACGACTTCTCATACGACGTAGTCGATGCCATCGAGGTGGACTATCCCGTATATACAACCTTTGTGGAGATGCCAGGCAAGGGCGATACCATACAGGTCTACGTAGTCTCGACCATCGTCGAGGAGTTGCGTGCCGATGCCCACAACATGCGCAACATCTACCCATATCCTGAGCTTGTGGCTGAGGGTGTCTTGCCTCCAGGGCTCAACAATCGAGCACAGCGCGAGTTCTACCGCTGCCTTGCTAATAAGGTAGATAGCTACTACACCTCTGTCGCCGACTTCTTCAACGCCATCCTTGCCGATACGGTGGCCACATCCACCATGTCGCAGTTCCAGCGCGACTGCGCCTCCGACCTCTTCGACTGGGATATCACTATTGAGGAGGTTACCGTGACGACCGAAGGTGAATAACGTCGAAAACTTTTACCCATTGCATAGTTAAGTATAAAGTTTGTTGGGGGCTGCCATCACCGTATGGCAGCCTTTTTTTTGAGCAAAGATTTGTGATTTCGTGAAAATATTTCTACATTTGTGTCAAACTAACAATAAACTATTTTCTACTACTATGGGATTTTTGAAGGAATTTAAGGATTTTGCCCTTAAGGGTAATGTTGTAGACATGGCTGTCGGTATCATCATCGGTGGCGCTTTCAAGGATATTGTCACTAAGCTCGTTGATAATATCATCATGCCTCCAGTAGGCTGCCTCCTTGGTGATAAGAACTTTAAGGACCTCGCTGTTAAGCTTCAGGATGCTAATCCTGCCGAGCTGGATGCCAATGGCGCTGTGATTACAGAGGCACAGCCTGAGGTATTGCTTAAGTATGGTGAGTTCCTCCAGCAGTGTATCGACTTTGCAATCATCGCGTTGAGCGTATTTGTGATGGTTAAGGTTATCAACCGTCTTGCTAACATCCGCAAGCAGGAGGAAGCAGCAGCACCTGCACCTGCGCCAGCACCAAGCAATGAGGAGGTACTCTTGACAGAGATTCGTGATTTGCTTAAAGACAAAAAGTAATTTGTTGTGATAAGCCGCAATCTGCGGCACATCCCAAAAAAGTAGACTACCACGGGCTGTACTTCGTGTACTATCCCGTGGTAGTCTCTTTTGTCGAGTGTTGCAGTCGGCGCCCTTTTGATAACAAATTAGTTGCTGTGATAGCGTCGCTAATGCACCGCTATATAATCAATTTATCTGTTGATAAGTCATCAGATGTTGCCTGCAAGATGTCGCAATCTATCTCCTATATGCCTAACGACCTAACAATGTCGTTGTAGATGTTTTGAGCTGCCGATATTCCATTGGGTGGCGTCAAAGCCTTGACTACATCGTTGACATCGTCCGACGCTGTGTTGTCGTCGCGAAGCACCACATCCTCTATAAAGGCGATAATCTCCGCCTCGTCCTTGGCGTGGTAGTGCTTGTCGATGCACAAAATGCCAAAGTCGTTCAAATCTCTCTTCACGCCATCCAAGTCCTTGCTTACGAAGAGCGCTGGTTTGTTGGTGTACTGGTATAGTGCTGTGAACGAGCCGCAGTCGTGGATAAGGGCATCGGAGCTATTGAAGAGGTTGATATACTCGCCCAATTCGACCTGGCAGTTAGGCATCGTCGCCCACTTATTATAGTACTCCTCGGTACGCTCAGGGCCCCAGTTAGGGTGTGCATATAGCACGGTCTTGAGGCGTGGATGAGGCTTGAAGGCAAACTGTATGCGGTCGGCATAGCGTTCAGCCACCGTGAGCATGAAGTTGGCTAAATAGGTGAAGCTATCGCGGTGCATGTCGCCATCAGCAAACGAGTGGTGTGGCGCCCATATTATGCGTCGCTTCTTAACGTCCTGAGGCCTCCAAACATCTGTGATGTTGGTGGGCTTATAAAGCTGGAAGTAGTCTATATCGCCAACCGTGACAACGTTCCTGCCCTTGTTAGTTGCCTGCCTGAATGCGTCGTCCTTATGCATCGTGGTGGGGTAGTATAGCTTCCATGCAACATTGTGGAAGTTAAGATTATAGGCCCACCAGTTATTGGCCGTGAATATAGCGTACGGTATGTAACACATCAGAGCCCCCTTATGGTCGTGGTAGTCGAATGGCTCTTCAAACAGTCCGTAATAGGGCTGTGGGTAGAATATTATATCTGCCTTGCCCTTGCGAAATAGTGCTTTTGCCGTGTCATCATCTAAGTAGGGTATACCCTGATTATCGAGATGCGCCTTCATGGCTGCGACATCGGAGCTCTTCTGCTCCTCGGTAAACGTGCGGAAGGGGGCCACAACTACGTGGGTGTCGAAGCGCTTGTCGTTAGCAAATAGGGCGTATAGCTCGTCAAGCTTCCACATAGATAGGTTGGATGCAAAGAGTACCACCGTGGCCTTACCTCTGCGACGAATAGCGCGAAGGCGTATCTTTTGCAAAAACTTAACGTAGTACACCACGTCGGAAAACTCCTTGATACGCCACCACTGCTCGAGAGCTCTGGTTTTAAATTTTGACATCTTCGACAACCTTTAAGTAGATGATTGACAAGTTGATGCTACAACTTACGTGCGCCGTCCGAGATAACCACGTTGTATACCTTAGGCTCGTGGCCATACTTGGCGTTGAAGCGCTCCTTGGCAGTAGCGATAAAGCTGTCGTAAAGTTCACTCTTCACGAGGTTGATGGTGCAGCCACCAAAGCCACCGCCCATGATGCGTGAGCCGGTTACACCGCACTCCTCAGCGAGGGTAGCCAAGAAGTCGAGCTCCTCGCACGATACTTCATAATCCTTCGACATGCCCCAGTGTGTCTCATACATGCGCTTGCCTACGGTCTCGTAGTCGTTGCGCTTGAGAGCCTCGCATACATCCAATACGCGCTGCTCCTCGCCAATGACGTAGCGAGCACGCATATAGTCCTCCTCCGAAATCTTATCCTTGATAGCCTCCAACTGCTCCATGGTAGCACCACGTAGGAACTCCTGACCAAGCATCGCTGCCACTCTCTCGCACGATGCGCGACGGTCGTTGTAAGGTGAGCCAACGAGCTCGTGCTTAACAACCGAGTCGAGCAATACAAGTTTGTAGCCATGCTGCTCAGGGTCGAATGGGAAGTACTCGAACTCCATCGAGCGGCAGTCGAGACGCATGAGGTGACCTGCCTTGCCGAATACCGATGCAAACTGGTCCATGATACCGCACTTAACACCGCAGTAGTTGTGCTCGGTTGACTGACCTATACGTGCTAACTCGAAGCGGTCGATGCCGAGTGAGAATAGCTCGTTGAGGGCGTTGGCAAATGTAGACTCGAGGGCTGCCGATGATGACATACCAGCGCCAAGAGGCACATCGCCTGAGAATGCAGTGTCGAAGCCCGCAATCTTACCACCACGCTTCTGTACCTCGCGGCATACACCGAAGATGTAGCGTGCCCAGCTTGCCGTAGGGGCATCCTCCTCATTAAGGCCGAACTCGGCATAGTCGTCGAGGTCTACCGAGTAGGCGCGTACCTTGTTGGTGCCGTTGAGCTTAATCTCTGCCACCATACCCTTGTCGATAGCGCCAGGGAATACGAAGCCACCGTTGTAATCGGTGTGCTCACCAATAAGGTTGATACGACCAGGCGAGGTGAATAGCTCGCCCTTAGTTGAAAACTTCTCCTCGAATTTGCTGTTGATAAGATTTACGTTCATAGTATCTTGTTTTAGTTATTTGTTCGTGGCTTTATCCTCACAAAGTTATGCAATTTATTCGAAACGAACAACAACTTTTCGCATATTTTGCTACCTTTGCACTATGGAACGACGTGATAAAGTATTCGCTTGGCTCGACAAGCACGATATTAAATACTCATGGTATGAGCACCCCGAGGCGCCTACCATAGAGATAGCGCGCCAGTATTGGCATCAGGATGGCTCGAAGCACTGCAAGAACCTCTTCTTCCGCAACCATAAAGGCAACCGCCACTACCTTGTTGTCTTCGACTCGGAGCAGTCGATGGCTATCCACGACCTCGAACATATCCTGCACCAGGGTAAGCTCTCGTTTGCCTCGCCCGAGCGTATGGATAAGTGGCTCGGCCTATGCCCTGGCTCGGTGTCGCCCTTCGGCCTTATCAATGACGAGGCCAACCACGTGCACCTCTTCCTCGACGAGACGCTACGCCAGCAGGAGTCGCTGAGCTTCCACCCCAACGATAATCGCTTTACGGTGGTTATCTCACGCGAGGAGTTCGAGCGCTACCTCTCGCTTGTGGGTAATACCTACGAGTATATCAAGCTCTACTAATCTGGTATCTTTTTTGCTACTATCTCCCATAAATTTTTGCTTATGGGAGATACTTTTATTGATGCTGTAACACGGCGTCGTAGCTACTATCGTTTGGAGGATAGGGCTCTTGTTGATGATAGACATCTTGTTGAACTTATTGATAGGCTTCTTATGGTGATGCCCACGCCCTTCAATGTGCAGTCGTCGCGTGTGGTGCTGCTGCTCGGTGACCACCACCGCGAGTTGTGGCATATCGTCGCTGAGACACTTCGTAAATTTGTACCTGAGGAGCGCTTTGCTGCCACCAAGCAGCGTATCGACGACTCCTTTGCTTCGGGGCACGGCACGCTACTCTTTTATGAGGACTCTGCGTCGCTGAATGCTCTTCGTGAGCAGTATCCGTTATATGCCGATAGGGTAGATACCTGGTCGGAGCAGAGCTCGGCGATGCTTCAGTTTGCACTATGGACTGGTATAGAGACAATGGGCTATGGCGCATCGCTTCAGCACTATAACCCGATTATCGACAACTCTGTCGAGGAGCGTTGGCAGATAGATCGTCGTTGGTATCTTAAGGCTCAGATGCCCTTTGGTGCACCCTTGGACACTCCTGTGCCTCGCACCTCACCCATCCCGCCCCATGGCCGCCGCATGGTCTTCGATAGGGTGATGACGAATTGTAGCATATAGCCCCAATAAAACGAGGCTGAATAAAAAGTGTATTTTGTCGTTCTTTGTTGTGATAAGACATCATCTACTACCGCTAATGAATTATCTTGTCAATGGGCAGTACCACAAAGTACAGCCCATCGTCAAGAAATTCACCGAGCGTTGTATCTAATGTCTTCTGCCAACAAAACAGCTCGCACTCAAAATGCTCATTTACGCCAAGTAAACTCCGCTTTTTCGGGCCTCGCAGCGCCGCGATTAAGTGAGAGCAGAGGCTGCTTGCAGACTATGCCGAGCGTGAGCGGTGAAAAGGCACTTAGGCCTAAAACTACATCTTTTTCTTCAACCTCATGAAACAAAGTGGGGATGGCTAATTTACTTTTTAGTCATCCCCGTTGTTTTGCTTTATAACCGATGTGCTACTCCACAAATATCTGGAAGATAAGTGGTGAGTATGCTGGAATCTCCGTATGGGTGGTTGTAACCGTTACCGATGTATCCTCCGTTGAGCCAGCAAAACCATAGTAGTAGGGGTTGTATCCCAGACCATAGTAACTATTATACATGCCACCATAGTTGTAGCCATAGTAGTTGTTCATGTAATTCATGTAGTTCATATAGTTGAGGAAGTCGTAGTAGGCGTTGTTGCCCCCCGTCGTTGTCGAGGTGTGCGAGCCTACAACACCCGCAATGCCATAGCCGTAGGTCGAAACGGTGAGTATCGCTGCCCACTGTCCCTTGCGTAGCGTAGGTATCGAGTAGTTCCATGCGAGGATATATTTGTTGTCATCGACATTCTTCATGTCGAACGATAGCGCCTCGCCCTTGTCCTCAACCTTGCCATAGACAATCTCCTTAACCTCGTCGATATTCGTATCGAAGACATAGCCATCGAGGAAGCGACCAACATACCACACCTTGGCCGTATTCTTGGTGTTCAGCGAGTCGGTAGTGAGCACCTCGTCGTAGGTGATGCCCTCGCCAAAGCGCTTGACAAGAGCCTCGTTTATGCGCTTGTCGATATCTGACATCGAGCCATTGGCATACACGCTGCCGCCAACGTATATATCCTCATTAGGGTACTTCAACGTGTCTGCGCCCAGCACCTTAAAGTCGAATGATTTGGTTGGCGAGTAGGCGTAGTTTACATAGAGCTGTGCGAGGGTGTCCACAGGCTGATGCCAACGGCCATCGAAGAACTCCAAGGGGCGCTTGTCTACCTCCTCGTCGCCCTCGGTGCTCTCATCGGCACGTGTGCCCACACGACGACGCATGGCGCTCTTCTCACTCTCATCCTCCTTAGGCTCGGCCTTATGGTCGGTGCAGAGACCACCGTTAGCCTCGGCAAATCCATCTACACGCTCGCCCTCGTAGGCCACAGGGTTAGCCACATGTCCGAAGATTTCGAGGTCGACAATCATAGGTATATTCTCATCCAAAGCAAACTGACCCTCGTAGCCACCATCGCTCGCCGAGCTGCCCTTCGTAATCGACGATGGGAGGTATAGGCGCAGCTTTGTGCCGTAGCGCACCTCGATAGAGTCGCCGTCGATACATAGCTTGTTGAAGGTCGCAAGGTATGTGCCCTCGTGGATGGTATGTGTCTCCTTGCCGCTGAAGCGGAAGGTTGGAACGTAGTGTGTGTAGTCGGTGTATGTGCCGAGCTGAGTCGCTAACTGATAACTACGCGTCTCGCAGATGTTACCCTCAAGGTCACGACCCGTAAAGTTGTACCACAACCATACATCCTTGCCCGTCACAGGCACTGAGTCCATGACGCCCGGCTCGAGTACCTCGACGTAGTAGCCGCCCACCTCCTGGTAGTTGTCCAAGAGCTCGGGGCGATGCTTCTCAATCCACGCCTTAAGTGAGCGCTGCTCAATCTCCTTGAAGGTTACCGATGGCTCCTTGACGCACGAGGTGCTTAGTAGCAGGGTGGTGAGTACTGCGCTTAGAAGTATTGCTATATTTCTCATTAGTTATCTCTTATCGTTTAGTTATCTCGTTAATTGTTATCTTCCACATCTGTGCCGACTTGCTGGGCACCTTGCCAACATAGTGCTTACCATATGCCGCCTCAAAGGTTAGGTATATCTCAACCGTATCACCCTCACGGCAACCCTCCAATGCGGTGCTCAACGAGGGCAGTAGCTTATCTCCACCGAGCCGAACAACCATAGGGTCGCTGCTCCACTCATACTCGGTGTTAAGACCCTGGGCCTTGAGCTCCTCGATGGATGCCTCATCGTTGGTGGCAAATATATCCGTAGATGATGGCTTGCCACTCGAAAAGATATAGGCCGTATATGTTATGCTTATGTCGTCGCCCCTCTCGGCAATAGCCCTCTCGTCGCGACCCTCGTCATACATATTTGTGATGTAGCGGAAGATGTCGAGACCCCAGTGTGTGTAGTACTCTGGATTATCTTGGGGCTGTGTGCCAAGCTCCTCTTCGGGGATTAGCTTTGGCTGGTGCGAGTTCTTGAGATACTTCTCAATGTTGCTCTGCTGTGAGTTGAGAGTTGTGTCGGTCTCGTTGCTGCACGACACGACAAATGTTGCGGCAATAGCCACAACCATGCAATATGCTATGTTAATAAGGCGTCTCATACGTATATATCGCGCAAATTTAGTAATTATTTTGCAACACGCCATATTTTTCTTTAGAAAAAAGCATATCGCGCTACAATCTCTTCAATGCAGCACGCACAGCCTCCTCGACGCTGATGGTTGGCATCTCCTTGAAAATAGCTGTCAGAGCCTTCTCCGATGCGCTCTTCTGGAAGCCGAGCATCGCAAGGGCTGCCAAAGCCTCGTCGTAGGCCTCGTTGCGTGAGCCGCGCTGTGTGGTGGTGAGTATCATGTCGCTTGCGCCAAGCTCAATCATCTTGCCCGATAGCTCGACGATAATCTTCTGAGCGGTCTTCAATCCAAGACCCTTGACATTTTTGAGCAACACAGCATTCTCCGTGGCGATGATATTTTGAAGCTCGTGTGATGTGTATGTCGAGAGTATCATTCGTGCGGTGTTACCACCTACGCCTGAGACACTTATAAGTTGTCGGAAGAGCTCGCGTTCGAGCTTCGTGGAGAAACCATAGAGCGTCTGCTGGTCCTCGCGTACGATGTAGTGTACATAGAGCAAACTCTCGTCGAGCTTCTCGATGTCGGCATATGTTTTTAGCGATATGTTGATGAAGTAACCGATGCCTGCAGCCTCTATAACGGCGTATGTCGGTGTCGCCTCACTAATCTTTCCTCTGATATATTCGTACATAGGTGGTTTAAAATTTTGTAAAATTTCTACAAAAGTAAATAAATTTTTCTACCTTTGCCATTTGAAACTGAAAATTAATTAAAAAAAGAGTATAAACACTATGAAGAAGACATTCTTATTTGCCATCATCGCTACCGCTATGTTGGTATCATGTGGCGGTGCTGAGAAGAAGGAGAAGAAGGCAGATGCTGCACAGACTGAGCAGAACGCTGAGAAAGCAGCGATTAATACTGAGGAACTTGGCCTCGAGACTCCAACTGACACCCCAGTAGCATCTGGCGATATCGTATACCTTGATGTTGCATATTTGTCTGTAAGCAGCAAGATTTACCAGAGTGAGGGTACTGCATTCGAGAAGAAGCTCGCCGACTTCCAGAGCAAGGCTCAGAAGACTCAGACAACATGGCAGAATAAGGAGCAGGCCTTTGCTAACGAGGCTCAGAAGGTGCAGGATGATTATAACAAGTCTATGATTACCAGCATCACAGCACAGCAGAAGATGGAGGATATCGAGCGTCGCGTGGCTGAGTATCAGCAGAAGATGCAGCGCGAGGGCGAGGCTCTTGCTAAGGAGGAGAAGCAGCTCGCTGAGGAGCAGATGGTGCTCGACACTCGCTTTGCTAAGTTGGTGCAGCTCGCTGTGGATAATGTTAACGCCGATGGTCGCTACAAGATGATTGTCCGCAAGGATGTTGTTGTTGACGCTAACGAGCAGCTTAACATCACAAACCTTGTGTTGGCTGAGATGGATAAGCTCTACGACGAGGGCGCACTTAATTAGTGAAAATGGTGTGAAGAGGAGCTATATCTTCTACCAATATTAATATTTTGCCGGTTTGTATTTGCAAATCGGCATTTTTTTGACTACATTCGCACCGGATTATATAATTAAATAGAGAAGAACCAAACATGGGTTTTATACCTTTTACATTTATCGACCTCATTGATATCATCTTGGTGTCGTCGTTGCTTCTGGTTTTCTACCGAGCAATGAAGGGTACAAGCGCGCCATTTATTATGATTGGCGTCTTTGTTATATACCTTGTTTGGATTCTTGTCACCACCTTCAATCTTGTCCTCTTCTCGACAATCCTCGGTCAGCTGATTTCGGTGGGTGTGCTGGCCATACTCATCATCTTCCAGCCCGAGATACGCCACTTCCTCCAGGTCATCGGTCGACAGCAGGGACGCTTCGAGTGGCTCAGTAAGATATTTAATATTCGCAACCGCAAGCACCAGGATAATATAGATTTGCAGCCTATCGTTGAGGCGTGTATGGAGATGAGCACCGAGAAGGTTGGTGCGCTTATCATCATCAAGCAGTCGAACGACTTGGGAGTCGTTGTCGAGAGTGGTATTGCGGTGGATGCCAAGCTATCATCTGCATTGCTGGGTAACATCTTTTTCAAGAATGCTCCGCTGCACGATGGTGGTGTTGTCATCAGTGGCGATAGGGTAGTTGCGGCGAAGTGCGTTCTGCCATCAACGCAGCAGGAGGTGCCTAAGTCGTACGGTATGCGTCACCGCGCAGCCCTCGGTATGAGTGAGGTGTCGGATGCTATCATCGTCGTAGTGTCGGAGGAGACGGGAGGTATCTCTGTTGCCCACGACTCGGTCATCCGTCGTAACATTGAGCCTGAGCGTTTGGCAACGACCATACGTCGTATGATGCGTATCAACGACCGTCGTCGTGATGAGGCCGAAGAGGAGCCAAAGCGATAGCGCGGTGCGGTCTACTGCTGAAATCATTAGCGATACATACTGATACAACAAAAGAGGCTAACCCGTGATGTTAGACCCTCTGTAGAATGTGGACAGTGAAGCATTCTACAAAACTTATTGATTGACAAAGTGTTAAGTTGTTTGGATTGAGGACTGATTGTCCGTACAAAAGTCGTCTAAACATTTA
>SUZK01000014.1 GCA_015059955.1 Rikenellaceae bacterium | reverse complement strand
GATTTTATTAAATGGTATTTGTATTTACAAAGTAATCAGGGGAAAGTCGCCAAAAAGAGAGAGCGAGAAGAATAATCTTCTCGCCCAATCTTAGCGCCGAAAAGCGCCACTTTTTGCATCATTACCAAAATGCTCATTTACGCCAATAGAAAAAGAGTTCGCTAAGTCGATAAAGTACTTGGCGAACTCTCGATTTTTAGTTTTCGATAGGGCGTGGCCCCCCACTTATCTTATGATAAATCCAATGTTGTGGCGGCGTGCTATGCCTCTGCGGCCTCGGCCTGAAGTGCTGCCTCACGCTTAGCACGTGCCTCCTTGCGAATCTTAAGTGGCGTCTTCTTCAGATACTTACGGCAGAAGAGCGCAAAGTGGCCGTGGTTCGTAAAGCTATACATCTTGATGATGCTCTTCAATGGCACGCTCGTCTCGGTGAGTAGGCGCTCAATCTCGACGATACGCTGCTTCTGCATCCAGCTATATGGGGTGTCGTGGAACTCCTGCTTGAACATATTGTTGAAGTGCTGGATACTAAAACCACATATATCGGCAAGCTCCTCAACGGTCTTGACACGTGGGGCGTTGTTGCGCACGAGCGATGCGAACGACTGGTTACGGTCGAAGATGTTGTAGAAGGTGCGCAGCTGAATCTGAGGTGTATAGAAGAATTTGAAGATTACGAACATCTCCTGAACCTTCGCGCGGTGCAGGTGGTTGCAGTGCATGTCGTTCTGAAGATATATCTTCATCGAGCGAAGGAAGACCTCAAGGGGCTCATTCACAGCAACCTGCGTAAATTTGTAGTTAATCTTCTTAATCTTGCCAACGATGCTGTTGAAAGGAATCATATCGCACGCTGCACCCGCTGTGATAAAGTGTGCGCGGATAATCTCAACGTCGGTCAACGCCTCAATCTCGTAGTGGTAAGCGCGGAAACAGAATACAAAGTGGTTCTCGCGTACAACGTAGTCGCGGCGCTCCTCAGAGGTAATCTCAAAGTTACCCGATATAAGGAAGATCAAGCTGTTGTAATCTCCTCTATCTACAATGAACTTCTCGCCCGCCTTCAACGTGATATACTTAAAGCCTGCTTCGGGCTCCAAAGCATAAGAGTGACAAGTAGCTGGACACTGGTTTGACATATCTAAGTTGTAGTTTTAAGTTTTTTTAATCTTCTGCAATGATATTATCCATGACAAATGTACGCAAAAAATTTAATAATCCAAGCATTTCTTGGGCAAAATATTAATAAAATGTGTAAAATATATGATTTTGGGGTCTTTTTTCGCACTTAAAAGACCCCAAATCAAATAATAAAGACGATTTTACTAATGAGTATAACTATCTCTAAGGCTCAAAGTTACAGCGCAACATAGGCTGTGGCTCGCGCTTCGATTTGATATCACCAATCATCCTATCGAGATACTCCTGGATATCGTCGCGTAGCTTCTTATACAGAGGGCACGAGGTGTAGTTTTCGTTATCGAGAAGCACGTCGCGGATAGAGCGCAACGTATTCGTATAGTTCTGTAACTCATTCTTTAAGGCCACACCCTCGACCTTCGATTGGTGTATCTTTGCTACGGACAGCTGGCGTAACTTATCGCACACGGCCGAGAGCACAACCATCACCACATTATCCATCAGCGTATGGCCATGCATATAGAGGTAGCAGTTGTCGCGCTCTACGCCCATAGCCTTAATGCGCTCGCCAAAACGTGCCACATCGTCAATCATCGTGGGGTTATCTGCTTCCAATGCCACTCTACGGCGCTCAACATTGCGTTCGAGCCATGCCAAGGTGCTCTCGCCATTGCGACGTATATCTATATAGTTTAGGCGTACTGAGGCGCGGAACTCGCTGAGTGTGAAGACGCTCTCCGAGGCTAACTGTGCCGAATAGGCGTACCACAAGAAGAGAGGATAGATAATCTCGGAGTAGGAGGCAAAGAAGCGCACGAAGTCGAAGATGCGCGTATCGTTCTTCGTAGCCTTGACACAGACGTTACGCAGCGACGGCGCATAGCAGAGGTAGTTCTCCGTAGCGTAGGTGTAGGTGTGAAACATATTCGAGGCGGCGAGAATCTCGCGCGACTGCTCGGTAGCCCCATCGAAGAGGTAATCGAAGTCGGAGTCTACGCACAGTATCACATCCTCGGGATTTGTACGGCCGAGCATCGACATAAGCACCTTCTTACCCTTGGGCAGGTCGTCACGGTTGGGCACCGATATCTCGAAGCGAAGATATGGGTTGCGGAAATGGTCAAAGATACCTCGCCAGAAGGCGACATCCTCATAACCCTCGACATAGACATGCACAAGGTGTCTATCGTCTTCGGGAGGGAGAATCTCCGGTAGGCGGTCAGGATTATAATCCGCAAGGTCGCGCTTGCGTCGATGGTGTTTATTTGGTTTCATAGTCTCAAAGTTACAAAAAAAATCTATATCTTTGTAGTGTGGCTCAACTTTTTGGCCATCCAAACCAACAATTTTACCTCTATGAGCGACTGGAAAGATAGATTAGGCGTGGTTTTTTCCACCAACCCCGACTTCAAATACGATAGTGGCGATGAGCCAGCGACAGAGACTCTACCACCCTCGAAGCAGAACCTTAAGATATGGCTCGACAGGCTCAAGGGTGGTCGTGTGGCTACCGTCGTGCGTGGCTTCGTAGGCAGCGACGACGACCTTGTGGCACTGGGCAAGGAGCTCAAGAAGAGCTGCGGCGTGGGTGGCACGGCCAAGGAGGGTGAGATAATCATCCAGGGTGACCACCGTGACCGCGTCGTGGAGCTACTAACAAAGGCAGGATATAGGTGTAAGAGGGCTGGCGGATAGCAACCCCAACACAATAAATCGCCGCATCGCGCGTTGTTATGTAAAAGACCTAAAACTCATCACTATGAAACAGCTACTCACACTCGCAGCAGTACTGCTATTCGCATTTACCGCAACGGAGGTACATGCTCAGGCTTTGATAAAAAAGATGGCCCAAACCACCATTAAGCCTACATCATCTTATAGTAGCAAGGTGGCGGCAGCGGGTGCTCATCGGGGTATTGATGTCGGGAGTATGAGTAGTAAGCTGCAGCAAAAAATTAATTCTACATCATTCAATAGCAATATATCACAGCAAGTCACACCCCTATTTGTGCCGTCGTTAGACTCAATTAATAATAAGAGTAAGAATGCGACCCTGCATCAGACATTTGGGGCTCCAAGAGCTGTAATACCTTTCGACTCGCTCAGGTCCATACGTGAGGAGCGAAGGCAACAAGAGGGCAAAGCGGAGTAGCGCAGAGATATTTTTTTGATTGACGAAGGTAGCAATTTTCACAAAAATTGCTACCTTTGCCGTGACATGCATACAGTGTGTCACCCGTAATGAGAAAGATAACATACTACGCCCCAAGTAATTACACTATTGCCCCAACACTACGCCTAAGGCGTAATATATCCACTAATTGGGAGTCGTAGCCTAAATCCTACACCATAATAAAAGTAGCCCTCAACCACAGGGTTCAAGCCGACATATGCCGTATGTCGGCAGCTGTGTCGTCATGTACGTAGGTCAACAAAATCAATACAACATATTATGAACAACAAACTAATTATCAGGACACTCTTTATAGTGGTGTTCAGCGCCCTGCCACTGATGGCCATGGCGCAACAACGAAGCATCTCCTTGGAGGAGGTATTCTCGTTAGCTGAGGAGCACTCGCGAAGCCTTGCCGTAGGGCGTCAGGGCGTCGAGGTTGCCAAGCAGCGTATCGAGGAGGCCAAGAGCGGTCGTCTGCCCGACTTAGACATCTCGCTCTCGGCGAGCTACTTAGGCAACGGGACGCTCACAGATCGAGACTTCTCGAATAGCATGGGTGTACGCATGCCACACTTAGGTAACAACGTGGCCATCGAGGCGGCACAGCTCATCTATGGCGGTGGCGTTGTGGATAATAGCATCGCCCTTGCGCACCTCGAGCACGAGATGGCGAACATCAACCTCGCCGATAGCCACACGCGTGTTAACCTTATGCTCAGTGGCTTCTACTTCGAGCTATGCAAGCTCTACAACATCATCGACATCTTCGACCAGAACATAGCCTTGCAGGAGGAGCTTATCGCCGAGACCGAGGCACGCATACGCGAAGGGATCGTGTTACCCAACGACATCACACGCCAGGAGCTGCGCCTCGAGCAGCTTAAGCTACAACGTCGCGAGGTGGAGAATAGCGCGAAGATACTATCGTCGCGCCTTGCCACGACAATAGGCCTTGATAGCGACACCGAGCTTCTACCCGACACCTCGATAGCGAGTGCCACACAGCCACAGCACGACGAGCCATACTGGCAGCAGCTGGCCGCGGAGAGCGCCCATGCCCTGCAACGTGGCGAGGTGGCAATAGCCATGAGCGAGCGTGCCGAGAAGATAGCACGTGCCGAGCGTCTACCCAAGGTTGCCGTTGTCGCCGCCAACCACTTTGACGGCCCTATAACCATCGAGGTACCGGTCATAAACAAGAACTTCAACTACTGGTATGTGGGCGTAGGCGTATCGTTCAACATAGCATCACTATACAAGTCGAACCGCACCATAGCGCGTCACGCCATGGCTACGGAGCAGAGCCGCCTTCAGCTCGACGAGCTACGCGAGCAGACGATGCTCGACATTCGTGCCGACTACATACGCTATAACGAGGCGATAGCTGCCGTAGAGACATACATCAAAAGTCTTGAACTTGCGAAGAGCAACTACGATATTATCGAGAAGCGCTACAAAAACGACATGGCGCTATATACCGAGATGCGCGATGCTGCCGACCAGCTTCTCGAAGCGGAGATGCACTTGGCAAATGCCCAGATAAACGTTACGCTACGTTACTACAAGCTGCTTGCAACAGCAGGAGCGCTTTAATCACAACGTCATTAATTATCATCACAAAACATACATAATACCATGAAACACAGAACAAAGAAGATTATATACAACACCATTGCTATCATCCTCCTCGCAGGCGCCGTGGCGTGGGTATGCATGAAGTTTATACACATCGGCGACATCGAGTTCACCGAGAACGCCCAGGTAGAACAGCATATCGTACCTGTTGACGCGCGTATTCAGGGCTTCGTCAAGGAGGTGCGCTTCGACGAGTATCAGTATGTCGAGAAGGGCGATACGCTACTTATCATCGAGGACTCGGAGTTCCGCTTCCTACTTGCTCAGGCCGAGGCCAACTACATAAATGCCACCACGGGCAAGGATGCCATGCAGAATGTGATATCTACCACCGAGACGACCATCGCCGTTACGGATGCCACCATCGAGGAGGCACGCATACGCCTCGAGAATGCCGAGCGTAACTACAATAGATATAAGAACCTCTTGGAGGATAATGCCGTGACGCGCCAGCAGTATGACAATATGGCCACCGAGTATGAGGCTGCCAAGGCCCACTACGAGGTGTTGGCCAAGCAGCGCGCCTCGGCAGTAGCCGTAAGCCGTGAGCAGACAACACGCCTCGGACAGAACGACGCCGGCATCGCCGTAGCCTCATCGGCACTCGACCTTGCACGTCTAAACCTATCGTATACCGTTATTACCGCGCCATGTAGCGGCGTTACGGGTCGTAAGAATATCCACGTGGGTCAGCTCGTACATCCAGGACAGCGCATCGTAGATATCGTCGACGAGAGCAAGAAGTGGGTAGTTGCCAACTTTAAGGAGACACAGATGAAGAATATCGCCGTGGGTGCCGAGGTAGAGATTGAGGTCGATGCTGTGCCAGGTGTCACATTCAAGGGCGTGGTGCGCTCTATATCGCAGGCTACAGGAGGCTCGATGTCGGTACTCCCACAGGACAACTCGTCGGGTAACTTCATCAAGATTGAGCAGCGCATACCTGTTATTATCGACTTCACGGAGGATAACGACGCGGAGCAGCTTGCAAAGATTGGCGCCGGCATGAACGTAGAGTGTAGCGTAAAATATTAAACAATGAGCGGACATCCAATACTACCATTCTCGATACCGCAGATGAAGGACTTTGTGCCCAAGGCCCTCCGTCCGTGGATTATCGTTGTTATGGTCATCGTCGTGCAGTTCTCAGGTGGTGTCTATATGAGTGCCGCCAGCGAGATGGTAGGCTCGACGGCCCTTATGCAGGAGGATATCATGATGGCGGGCTACGCCTCGCTTGTGGGCATGGCGCTCTTCTTTCCCATCATGTTCCGTCTGCGTAGCGCCGTGCGCCCCAAGAGCGCACTCTCGGCATGCTTCGCGGTCATCATCACCGCCAACCTCATTGCCATGCACACCACAAACATACCGCTGCTTGTTGGCGTATGTCTTGTGGCAGGCTTCTTCCGCATGTGGGCAACCTTAGAGTGTAACTCGACAATACAGCTATGGATAACTCCCACGCGCGACCTCTCAGTATTCTTCTGCTACGTATATCTGCTTGTTAATAGCTGTATACAGCTCTCGGGCATATCGTCGATAGCCTTCTCAACATGGGCATCGTGGCACTATATGCACTGGTTTATCATCGGGTTGTTGCTCGTGATGTGGATTGTGGTGATACTCCTCTTCAAGGGGTGCGCCGTGATGCCACGACTACCTCTGCTCGGCATCGACTGGATAGGCATGATTATCTGGGGCTTCTGGGCTATGTGCTGTCTCTTTATCTCGCTCTATGGCGAGCACTACGACTGGTGGCAGGGCGAGGAGATACGCATGGCGACGATATTTGCCATCGCATCGTTAGCGATGAACCTAATACGTGCCGCCTTCATACGCCATCCTTATATATCGCTCAAGACACTATCGTTCAGAGTGATATGGATGACTATCGCCGTGACCATCGTCGCCGACATCCTGCTTGCCCCATCACACATCTTCGAGCATGCACTTATGGAGGGCATCTTGGGCTACGACGCTATCAACATGATATCGCTCAACTGGGTGGCTCTCGCGGGTACGGTGTGCGGTGCGCTCTTCACATGGCTCACATTTGCACGCCGCAAGTGGACATACCACCGCATGGTGGTCATCAGCTTCTCGTTGCTGCTCTTCTACGTGGCGTACTTCTACTTTATGATAGACTATAACCTTCCCTACGAGGCACTCATAGCCCCTATCTTTGCTCGCTCGGCAGGCTATACCATGCTCAGCATAGTGCTGCTAACGTCGCTCACACGTCTCCCCTTCCCCACACACTTTACGCAGGGCGTGGGTACGCTCAATATGTTTAGCGCCGCCCTCGCAGGTGTCATCGGCACGGCTATCGTAGGGCGCATACTTAATGTCGTGATGCGTCGCAACTTCATGCTCCTAAGCTCTCAGGTCGACAGCGTGGGCTACGACCCCACGACAATGCCATCCATAGGCGAGATGTATGGCGCTGTGCAGGTACAAGCCCTATTGGAGTCAATGAAGGAGATATATGGTTGGCTCATAATTGTAGCCGTAGCCTCGTTGCTGATACTCATGTTTAGGGCGAGCGACATACGCCCAACGAAGGTCATACAGCCTACCTTCCACCGCATATCGTTGCTTATGCGTCGCGAGGTGTTGGCGCGCCTGCGCTACCGTCGCCGTCAACGTAACATAGCACATCAGCATTAAAGAGTGGCGCGCAATAGCTTTTTTGAGAAAAAATGTGTAAATTTGTGGTCGATGAGTATACAAACAAATTATCACATACAGCTATGAGACTACACACTATCTTACAGTCGGGCACTTTGCTTCTTGCAGCCATCACCTTCGTATCGTGTGGCGGATGCAAGCCAAAGAGCCCCAAGCCCAAGCAGGAGAGCCCCAAGCCGGTGGCCGAGGCCGCAGTTGTCGAGACACACCCTGTTCCCGAGAAGCCTATCGAGGAGATGACATATACCCCCGAGAAGTGCCACTTCGAGCTATGGGCACCAACCGCCGAGAGAGTCGTGGTACGCCTATATAATGGCGATCTCTTTGCCGAGGAGTTGGAGATGACCCAGGCGGAGGATGGCCTATGGAGTGCCGATGCCTTGGGTGACAAGCGAGGCATGTACTACGCCTTCCAGGTCACCATCGACGGCAAGCCTCTCAAGGAGACTGCTGGTATCTTCGCACGCGCCCTCAACGTGAATGGCGACCGCGGCGCTATCATCAACCTCGACGAGACAGACCCCAAGGGTTGGAATAACGATAAGAGCCCTAAGGTGAAGCCCTCGGAGACAGTAATCTACGAGATGCACTATCGCGATATGACGGCACACGCCTCGGCAGGTAGTGCCAACCCAGGTAAGTATATCGCCATGGCCGAGCGTGGCACACGCTCATTCGAGGGTAAGTCTACGGGCTTAGACCACCTTGTGGAGATGGGCATAACACACGTACACCTACTCCCCACTGCCGACTTCGGCTCTATCGACGAGTCACGCAGCTCAAAGGAGTATAACTGGGGCTATGAGCCTAAAAACTACAATACTCCTGAGGGTACATATGCCACGAATGTCACCAAGCCTGAGACACGCATCCGCGAGTTTAAGAGCCTCGTTAAGGCGCTCCACGATGCTGGCATCTGCGTAGTCCTCGACGTGGTGTATAACCATACGACATCTGTCGAGAACTGTGGCTTCGAGCTTACTGCTCCTGGCTACTTCTATCGTATGCGCGAGGATGGCAGCTTCGCCAATGGCTCGGGCTGTGGCAACGAGACCGCCAGCGAAAAGCCTATGATGCGCAAGTATATGGTCGAGTCGTTGGAGTACTGGGTTAAGGAGTACCATATCGACGGCTTCCGCTTCGACCTTATGGCTATCCACGACATCGAGACCATGAACCTTATCAAGGAGCGCCTCACAGCTCTCAACCCCGACATCCTTCTATATGGCGAGGGGTGGGCGGCGATGGACCCCCTCTACGATGAGAGCAAACTCGCATTCAAGCGCTACACATACCAGATGCCAGGTGTTGCCGCCTTCTCGGATGATATTCGCAACGCCCTACGTGGTGCCCTTGACCTCAGCATTGGCGGCTTCGTACATGGCGTAGCTGGCAATAAGGAGGCACTTAAGTTTGGTATCGTTGGCGGCGTTGAGCACCCTGAGGTAGAGCATGTGGAGGCAGCATGGTGTGCCAACCCTCGCCAGCATATTAGCTACGTTAGCTGCCACGACGACCACAACCTCCGCGACCGCTTAGAGCTACTATCACCCGATGCCGATGAGGAGGAACTCCTCAAGATGGATAAGCTCGCACAGTTTGGTGTCTTCACCTCGCAGGGCGTGCCCTTCATCTTCTGCGGCGAGGAGATGTTCCGCACCAAGCAGCACGAGAAGAATACATACAACATGTCGGATAAGTACAATGCCATCGACTGGAGTAATAAGCAGACATATGGCGACCTCGTGGAGTACTATAAGGGCCTTATAGCACTACGCAAGGCACACCCCGCATTCTCGTTGGGTGACGCCAACCTCGTGCGCCAGCACCTGCGCTTCATCGACAACCCTAACGAGGCGGCTGTGGGCTTCTACCTCTTCGATATCGAGGGCATAGATAGCGCCAAGAGCATCGTTGTACTTATGAATGGTTCTCGCGAGAGTGTCACCTTCGACATCCCAGTAGGCGATTATAAGTGGGTTGCCGATGGCAACACAATAGTGCCTAACGGCATGGGCAACGTCACGGTCAACGACGGCAAGTTCACCGTGCCACCAATCACGGGTATCATCCTCGCCGAGTTCTAATGACGAGTTCCCCAATATTGGGCTGCTACCAATGCTGGTGGCAGCCTTTTTTCGCTATTATAGGGGTCGTGACGCAACAAACTGCCACCATGTATAACACTGATTTACAGCGTGTGAGGAATAATTTTTAAAAATATTTTCATAATTATTTGGCAGATTAGAAATCTTGTTGTACTTTTGTCCCTTGGAGAGGTGGCAGAGTGGTCGATTGCGGCGGTCTTGAAAACCGTTGAGCTGCGAGGCTCCGGGGGTTCGAATCCCTCCCTCTCCGCAGAACGCCGAAGACAAAAGGCGGACAAAATTAGACAAATCCCGTAAAATCAAGGTTTTACGGGATTTTTTGTATCTCCTACCCAGACATCTGAAAGACACAAAAAAGCCCCAAAAAGA
>SUZK01000010.1 GCA_015059955.1 Rikenellaceae bacterium | reverse complement strand
ACACCCCTGATGTGGTCATCGTCGATGCCTTTGCCGACCTCTACACAGGCCCTATGAACGAGAACAACCGCGTACGTAGCTTCATACAGGCATTCTCGACGTTGGCGGCGCGTTACGACACGCTCTTTATCTTCCTGCACCATACGGGCAAGCGCACCGAGAGCCTTGCGCCATCGAAGCACAACGCCATAGGCTCGCAGGGCTTCGAGGCTAAGATGCGACTAATGATGGAGCTACGCCCCGACCCCGAGCGCCACGACATACGCCACCTATGCATCGTTAAGGGTAACTACCTCTCGAACGACTATAAGCACGACTCGTTCGAGCTACGCTTTACGGATGCGCTAAACTTCGAGGCTACGGGCGAACGTGTACCCTTTGCACGCCTGAAAGAGCGTAATGAGGAGATGGACGAGAAGGTTATCATGGCTCGCGCCATGCGCGAAGAGGGCAAGACGCTGCAAGAGATTGCCGACGCGCTGGGGTATAAAGAGCGCTCTGGAGTGTGTAGACTCTTAAAGCGCACTGAGTAGTGTTGCTTGTTGATTTGTTGATTTACCCTATGTATTTCAACAAATCAACAACACCACTTATCAATAATATAGTATCAAGGGAGGAGTTGGTGACGCATTGTCGCCGACTCTCTCTTTTGTATCAGTAGGGAGAGTAGGAGATACTCTCATTATTGATATATCAATGGAGTATATATACTCTCTACTGATATATATTATAATATATATTGGGTCAACATATATATATTGACATATATATATCCCCACTGATATATTATTACGAAGTATGATGTTTGTTGATTTGTTGAAATACATAGGGTAAATCAACAAATCAACAAGCAACATGCGAGAGTGAAGAGGCGTTGTCGCGATACTATTCTGCGCGATGACGATTTAATGCGAACGCAGCGAAGAGCTACCATGAGTCTCTATGGTATTGCCGATGGCTCAGCAACGCCCCTGCCATAGCGTCGTAGCGTGCGGATGACAACTGCAAAGCCCACAAGCATGACTACTACCGAAACGATATATACAATAGTCATGTCGACAGACTCGCCAAGAATCTGTGCTGCACTCTTATCCTGATACGATAGTATCATTATGGCATAGGCAATGGCATTGTTGCACATGTGCACAAGTATTGGAGCTATTATCGACCCCTTACGAATGTAGAGGAAGCTGAATATCATGCCAGCAACAAATCCATCAATCATCACACGTGGGTCGCCATGAACAAGGCCGAAGAGTAGTGCTGTGATTACAGCCGATGATAGTGCACCTACCGAGCGATGCAACATCGAAAATAGCCTTCCGCGGAATATAATCTCCTCAAATATAGGCGCTAATATACACACTGTTGCGAGTGTCCATCCACCCATAGGCATTGCACGTTCTGTGGGTGGCAGCACCATCTTAATAGGCGACAATGCTATGCTTGCACACGCAAGCAGTATAAATCCCCAAAGAATAGCCGTTGGGTCAAACCCTCGCCACGATGACATAACGGGAGTCGAATACTTATGGCGCCTGCTCTCGTAACGTGTCGTGAATAGGAGTATGGGCACCATGCTGCATAGGTAGATAGTGAAGAAGCCATAATCGGTCACTTTGCCATCACTGCCATATATCCAATCAACATAGTTGGCGAAGATGAATGATACTGCGAGTTGAACCAACAGATATATCACCACAAAGGCGAATATATCGACACCGGCAACACCTATTCTATTAATAGTTCTCTTTTTCATAGTAGTCATATGGTGGTGATTTCTGCCGACAATTACACATATTTGCATAGCATTGGCAGCAAAAATCAAACAAAGATACGTTATTTTATCGATATAGGACTACAAAATCCGATAAAATTTATTATTTTTGCCCGTATTATTTAAGTAGAAAAGAGTAAGGCATGGCAAAAGTTGTTGCTTTAGCAAATCAAAAAGGTGGTGTTGGAAAGACTACGACGGCGATAAATCTCGCCGCCTCGGTTGCGCTACTCGGCAAACGAGTGCTCCTTATCGACGCCGACCCTCAGGCAAATGCTACGTCGGGTTTGGGCTTCGATATCACCTTGGATGGCATATATGAGTGCATCGTGGGCAAGTGTCGCGCCGAGGAGGTGATACAGCATAGCGAGGACATCAAGAAGTTGTGGGTACTACCCTCTTCAATCAACCTTGTTGCTGCCGATACGGAGCTCCCAAATATGGACAACGCCCACCATATCATAAAGGGCATCGTTGACTCGGTGCGCGAGTCGTACGACTATATATTCATCGACTGCTCGCCATCGCTCGGCTTTACCACGGTGAATATCCTCACTGCTGCCGACTCGGTTATGGTCCCCGTGCAGTGTGAGTATCTCGCCCTTGAGGGACTAAGCAAGCTGCTAAACACAATCAAGATGGTCAAGAGCCGTCTAAATCCCGACTTGCAGATTGAGGGCTTTGTGCTTACGATGTATATGCGTAACCGACTTAACAACCAAGTTGTTGGCGAGGTGCGCGAGCACTTTGGTGAGTTAGCATACGAGACTATCATCCAGCGTAACATCCGTCTTGGCGAGGCACCATCACATGGCAAGCCAATCATGCTCTACGACGCTTCGGCATCGGGCTCTGTGAACTATCTAAATTTAGCTCGCGAGTTCCTAAAGCGCAACCGTAAATAACAACGACTAAAACATTAACTATCAATATGACCGCACAGAAAAAACGAGGATTAGGCCGAGGCCTTGATGCGCTCTTTGGCGACCTTACGCCCAAGGCAAAGCCTATGTCCGAGATGGCAGAGGTAGCGATATCGAGCATCGAGCCCAACCCACTTCAGCCTCGTACAGCCTTTGATGAGGAGGCCTTAGGAGAGCTCTCTGCTTCCATTGCTCAGCTCGGCCTAATACAGCCTATTACGCTACGTCGTCGTGCCGATGGTAAGTATACAATCATCAGTGGTGAGCGTCGCTGGCGTGCAGCGCAGATGGCGGGTCTTGAGACTCTGCCTGCGTATATACGCGAGGTGGATGACGAAAATCTCCATGCTATGGCATTGGTTGAGAACATCCAGCGTCAGGACCTGAATGCCATAGAGATAGCTATCAGCATGCAGCGCCTTATCGAGGAGTGTGGTCTTACGCAGGAGGCTATGGCCGATAAGGTGGGCAAGAAGCGCTCTACGGTATCGAACTATCTGCGTCTACTATCACTTCCCTCGGAGGTGCAGCTTGCACTTAAGGAGGGCTTGGTTACGGTTGGCCACGCTAAGGCCATTGCTGGCATAGCACCCGAGCAGCAGTTGAAGGTGCTTAAGAAGTGTGTCAAGCGAGGTTTATCTGTTCGTCAGGTCGAGGAGATTGCCCGTAAGCTCAACGAGACCCCAAGTAGCACTGTTGCCGATGACGAGGAGTACCCCGAGAGCTACGCTCTGCTTGTCGATGAGTTCGAACGTCTTGTGACCGAGAATATATCGATAAAGCGCACCAAGAGTGGCAGCTGTCGTATCACCATTGAGTGTGCCACGGAGGGCGATGTTGAACAGCTTATCGAGCGCCTAAGACGCATAAAATAATTACGCAGCATAGACGTTAGTTATAGTAATGAGTATTCGTCGAGTCATAACAATCATTATCGCAGTGCTTGCCGTAGCGGTAAGTTCCAATGGCGTATCTGCCCAGGAGCTTAACCGTGACAGGGTGCGTGGTAATGTGCGAACCATCAACAAGGGTGGACTTGTGCCCATCGACTCACTGGCTCTTCAGCGAGAGAAGGAGTTGGCGGCGGCACATCGTGACTCTCTCTATTTCAGCATCCTCGACTCTATTGGTCGCCAGCGAAATGAGAATTTCGACCTACTCAGCATAGCATCGCGCGACTCTATGCGTAGTGTCGTCGCCGCACAGCTAAAGCGCGACTCACTAATACGTAGCCGTGGTGATAGTATCTCTCCCGATGGCAAACGAATACGTCTTAACAAGCGAGGCGAAGTTCGCAAGCCATTTATCAGTGACTCGATGGGTCTATCGAAGATGTGTTGGCTATCGTTGCCACTACCAGGCTTCGGCCAAATATATAATAAGCAGTACTGGAAGTTGGGTATTCTGTATCCCGTTGTCGGAACAACATTGGGACTCTTTATTCACGAGAATAAGCAGTACAAACCCATCAAGGCGGAGTATGACCAGTACCTCGTAGACCATGGCTATATGCGCACCAAGGAGCTTGATGCCATACAGACACGCATGATACGTAGCAACACCCGCCAGCAGATATACGCAGGTTTAGCCATCGCTACGTACATATATTTTATTGGTGATGCCGCCGTGAACTATACCACCAACGACGTATCGAAGGTCAAGAAGGCGACTACCCTATCGACCATATGCCCTGGCGCTGGTCAGATATTCAATAAGAGCTACTGGCGTGTGCCGATTGTCATTGGTGGCCTCGCCTCGACGATATACACCATCGACTGGAACAACCGAGGTTATAAGCGCTTCAAAACGGCATATTCACTATGCGTCGACTATAAAAATAACCCCGAGAAGTACCCCAATGGCTCACCCGATGAGTTCCGTGGTGCATACTCCGACACCTTCCTCAAGAACCTGAAGGATAGCTATCGCCGTAACCGAGACCTCTGTATCTTGCTCACTGCCGGTGTATACATCCTGCAAATTATCGACGCACATGTCGATGCCCACCTGCAAGATTACGATATCTCCGACGACCTGTCGATGAACTTTGAGCCATACGTCGACTATACGGCGGTCGCAACAAAGCCGGCATTCGGAGTCAGCCTGAACCTGAAATTTTAGACACACACTTAATAGATGAAACTCCTTAACTTAAAGCGACTCATCATGTTGGGTCTGCTCATTATGATGGTTGTGCCAACAGCCGAAGCATCATATCTTGACAGAAAACCCAAAAAGTCAAAACGACAAAAGAAGCAGTATCTAAGTCCCGAGACTATCGATAGCATAAATAATGCTAAGACAATATCGTATGCCGATACTCTTAACTCGGAGGCTGTGACGCGTCAACGAGAGCATATAAATACCCCTCAGCAGATAGACTCGGTCGTTGCCATGTGGCGAACGATAACCACGCAGCGTGCCTACGACAACTATTTCGATGAGATTCTTGCCGCATCGAAGCGTATCGACAGCACCCTCATGACCGATAGCATGGACTCGGTATACGTGGCGCGCATGCAGCTTATCATGTCGCCCGTACCCTTGAAGTATAACCAAGAGGTGCGTACGGCCATCGAGCGCTTCACTTCTAAGGGCTATGAGCAGAGTATGGGCTATGCCTACTACTACTTCCCAATGATTGAGGCCGAGTTCATCAAGGCCGGCATACCTATTGAGCTACGCACATTGGCCTTTATTGAGTCGGGCTTAGACCCTCTGATACGTTCTAAGGCTGGTGCTGTGGGTCTTTGGCAGTTTATGCCCGAGACGGGTAGAGCATATGGTCTTGAGATAAACTCGATGGTCGACGAGCGTTGCGACCCAGTACTATCGACACGCGCCGCGGCAAGATACCTCAAGAGTATGTATCAGCAGTATGGCGATTGGACTCTCGCCTTAGCATCGTACAACACTGGCCCAGGCAATGTTAATAAGGCCATCGTACGCGCTGGTGGTGATCTCAAGGGCTATAAGGGCTCGTTCTGGGATATATATGAATATCTGCTCCCCGAGACTCGTTGCTATGTGCCACTCTATATGGGTGCTACATACGCCTTTGCCTTCCATAAGGCTCACGGCATGAACCTCGCAACACCTCCGATGCCACTGGCCACCGATACAATCATGATATCGCGCCCACTGCACCTGGAGCAGATATCATCGACTATTGATGTGGATATCGAGGTGCTGAAGATGCTAAATCCTCAGTACACCATGCAGATAATCCCTGCCACAACAAAGGAGTATGCGCTGACACTTCCCACAGAACTTATCTCGGAGTACTGGATAAATGAGGAGGCAATATATGCCAAGTCCGAGGAGTATCTCAAGGAGTTCACCGTACAGGCAAACATCGAGAAGAAACGCGCTGAGGCGCCACCTGCCAAGATACACGTAGTGAAGAAGAACGACACCCTCGGTGCTATTGCTCGCAAGTATGGCCGCACGGTGAAGCAGCTTATGAACTGGAATAATTTGACAAACCCCGATGCACTGAGCATTGGCCAGAAGATACGCGTAAGCCCTAAATAGCGATTATGCAACACAACTATTTCGATACATCGACAACTATCATCGCTTCGGCCACAGCAACTGGTGGGGCTGTGATGGTTGTGCGCCTATGTGGTGAACGCGCCATAGAGATAGCCGATGCTATGTTTAGAGGTCGTCAACCTCTATCCGTAGCAAAGGGCTACACACTCCATTACGGCACCATCGTACGCACTACGGGCGAGGTTATCGACGATGTTGTTGCGGCTCTATTTCGTGCACCACACTCATATACTGGCGATGATATCGTTGAGTTTACACTGCATGGCTCGGAGTACATAACCTCGGAGGTCATACGCCTTGCCATCGAACATGGAGCGGTGATGGCAACACCTGGTGAGTTCACACGCAGAGCCTTCCTCGCTGGCAAGATGGACCTTAGCCGTGCTGAGGCAGTTGCGGATATCATATCATCCGATTCTGCATGGTCACACAACGTGGCATCCACACAGATGCGCGGTGACTACTCTAATCGTCTATCTGCACTTCACGATGAGCTTGTACGCCTATGCTCGCTCCTTGAGCTTGAGCTCGACTTCTCGGAGGAGGACGTAGAGTTTGCCAATCGTGATACACTAAATAAACTGCTCCAAGATATTGACGATAGCGTGCGAGAGCTGAAATCGTCGTTTGCCATAGGTAATGTCTTGAAAAACGGTGTATCGGTAGCGATTATCGGTGAGCCAAATGCTGGCAAGAGTACACTTCTAAATACACTTATTGGTGACGATTGCGCTATGGTGTCGGATATTGCGGGTACTACGCGCGACACGATAGAGGCCACAACGACGATTGATGGTATACGCTTCCGCTTTGTAGATACTGCGGGCATACGCACTACGGATGATACGCTTGAACAGATGGGTATAGACCGTGCAATGCGTGCTATCGAGCGAGCAAATATCATTGTTCATGTAGCACCTGTCGACAACCCAAAGTATGACGATATTAGCATCAGGGACAACCAACGCTATATTCGAGTTATCAACAAAATAGATACATCCACATCAAGTAAATTTGAAGCTGATAACGACACCTTGACCATATCTGCAAAATATGGCGATGGTATCGATGAGCTAAGAGCGCATCTACGCTCTGTTGTCGACACATCGCAGCTGTCGTCAGGCTCGGTTGTCGTCAGCAATATGCGCCATTATGCCGCACTAAGCGATGCTGCTGAGGCTCTCAACGATGCTCGTCGCGCTATGCGTAGTGGGTTGCCCGCCGACCTTATCTCTGAGGATATTCGCCGTGTCATCCACCACATTGGAGAGATTACTGGCGAGATTACCTCCGACGATATCCTCCACTCGATTTTCTCCAAGTTCTGCATCGGCAAGTAATCAGCCCATTGTAGATAGTTAAATCAATTGTAAATGATTAATATAGCACTCTTTACGGGTGCTATTTTTATTTTGTGCAAGCATGTTAACACATATTTATTTACAATCCTAATATTCTGCAAGGTGTCGAGCTATGTGCTATGCTATAATGTAATGACGAGAGTTGGCTTGAGTTGTCGAATGGGGCAAAGACAACCTCCGAGGCAAGGCCGGCAGCGAGCCAATTACGGGTTTGAGAGTTGGAAAACGATGGGCGCGAGGAGCCTCGGAACGATACGAACAACACCCTATTGCTATCATAAGCCGATTGCAAGTGCGTTGGGATTTTGCGGTATAGCGAACGCCCTAATGCGACCACAACAGAACAGCCATTGGCGAGCAAAATATCGAGTACAGCTCGCTCGATTGGAGAGTGAAAACCGCTAATTACAACCTTATCTGTTTGAGCAATTTCGTGCGCCCACCGCTTGGCAAGGTCAAGAGCCTCAGGCGGTGCTGTGCGGGATGCGAAGAAGGCAACCAAATATCTATCCAACAACTCTTTGTTACCAGATAAGTCCATAAAAAAGCGCAGGCTTCTGCATTAACTTATCCAACATCGAGGCCTTGGCTGCCTACAAAACGAACAAGCAACACAGATAGCCCACGCAGGATGATATATAAGCACACACTGAGCCAATGTCAGTGGTGGATATATACACCTATCGCGGACATCTGATTGCTAATCTTCGTTTTGTGTAAAACCGCCAAGTTTCGATGTTGAAGATTACGATAATAAATGTCTACTAATATGTATTGGCTTAACGCTTAAAGTAGTAAGCCGTAACAAAGATAGTAAAAATTTTCTCAAATGTAGAATATGGTGTAAAAATAGAGTTGCTATGACACGATAGGATAACCTACGACACGTGTTTGATAGTTAGCCAATGGACACATTCGCAGCATCAGTTATTATTCCTTTTTTTGTTTTGAAGTTTCATTTTTTTTGTGTATCTTTGTGCGTTTTATATAGAATATATAAATTTACAACAATTATATGAGTACCGAACAGGAAAAAGTGATGAAACACGAGGAGGAGTATTCGGCGTCGAATATCCAAGTCCTCGAGGGTTTGGAGGCTGTGCGTAAGCGTCCCGCAATGTACATTGGCGATATTGGCGAGAAGGGTCTCCACCACCTTGTTTATGAGGTTGTCGACAACTCTATCGACGAGGCATTGGCAGGCTACTGCTCAGACATCTATGTCACCATAAACGAGGATAACTCTATATCTGTAAAGGATAATGGCCGTGGTATCCCTACCGACTTCCACGAGAAGGAGGGTAAGTCAGCCCTTGAGGTTGTACTCACCGTGCTCCACGCTGGTGGTAAGTTCGATAAGGGTAGCTACAAGGTGTCAGGTGGTCTGCATGGTGTCGGTGTATCGTGCGTTAATGCACTTTCTACCCTACTTATCGCAGAGATTCACCGTGGCGGTAAGATATACAAGCAGACATACTCTAAGGGTGTGCCTACCTCGAAGGTCGAGATTGTTGGCGACTGCGACGACCGTGGTACTACCGTGACCTTCAAGCCAGATGCCGACATCTTCACACTCACCACAGAGTATAAATACGACATCCTTGCTAACCGTCTTCGTGAGCTTGCCTTCCTTAACAAGGGTATCCACTTAACACTCACCGACAAGCGTGTCAAGAACGATGATGGCGAGCCTCTATCTGACCACTTCTACTCGGAGAGGGGTCTCTCGGAGTTTGTCGAGTATCTCGATGCCACACGTGGTCAGAAGATTATCGAGAATATTATCTACCTCGACACCGAGGAGAGTGGCGTACCCGTGGAGGTTGCAATGCAGTATAACGACTCATACTCTGAGAACGTGCACTCGTATGTTAACAACATCAACACCATTGAGGGCGGTACTCACCTCACTGGCTTCCGTGCAGCGCTCACACGTACTTTGAAGAAGTACGCCGAGGAGAGCGGCATGCTTGCAAAGCTCAAGTTCGATATCTCGGGTGACGACTTCCGCGAGGGTCTTACGGCCGTAGTATCTGTAAAGGTCGCAGAGCCTCAGTTCGAGGGTCAGACAAAGACAAAGCTTGGTAATGACGAGATTGCGGGTGCTGTAAACCGCGCCATGTCGGCAGCGTTGAGCAACTACCTTGAGGAGAATCCAAAGGATGCCAAGGCTATCGTACAGAAGGTAATCCTTGCAGCTCAGGCACGCCATGCAGCACGTAACGCACGTGAGGCTGTGCAGCGCAAGACCGTATTGTCGGGTGCTGGTCTTCCAGGTAAGCTCGCCGACTGCACCAGCCGTGACCGCTCTATCGCCGAGATTTTCTTCGTCGAGGGTGACTCTGCGGGTGGTACTGCAAAGCAGGGCCGTGACCGTCACTTCCAGGCTATCATGCCTTTGCGTGGTAAGATTCTCAACGTCGAGAAGGCTCAGGAGCACCGCATGTGGGAGAACGAGGAGATTAAGAATATGTTTACCGCATTAGGTGTATCAATAGGTACTGCAGAGGATAGCAAGGCTCTCAACCTCGAGAAGTTGCGCTACGACAAGATTATCATCATGACCGATGCCGATGTCGATGGCTCGCACATCGCAACACTTATGCTAACATTCTTCTTCCGCAAGATGAAGGCGCTCATCGAGAATGGCCATATCTACATCGCTACCCCACCGCTCTACCTCGTTAAGAAGGGCAAGCAGGAGCGTTACTGCTGGACCGAGAAGGAGCGCGATGAGATAACTGCCGAGTTCGGCTCTAAGGGCGTTCACATCCAGCGCTACAAAGGTCTTGGTGAGATGAACGACCAGCAGTTGTGGGACACTACGATGAATCCTGAGACGCGTATTTTGCGTCAGGTGACCGTGGAGAATGCTGCCGAGGCCGATAGAATATTCTCGATGCTCATGGGTGACGAGGTGCCACCACGACGCGAGTTTATCGAGAAGAACGCCCACTACGCAAATATCGATGCATAATAATTGATGGGGTTGTGCTTAGCGCGACCCCTTTTTTAATAGATAACCTTAATACTATGGAGGTAACCATTATTGGCGTTGCTGGAGGTACTGGCTCTGGCAAGTCGACACTCGTGAAGCGCCTACAAGAGGCATTCAAAGATGACGACGTGGCAACACTATGCCACGACTACTACTATAAGGCTCACCCAGAGCTATCGTACGATGAGCGCACGAAGCTCAACTACGACCACCCTGCAGCCTTCGATACCGATATGCTTGTTGAGCATATCCGCACACTCAAGTCTAACGTGCCCATCGAACACCCTGTATACTCGTTCGTGGACCACAACCGCACCAATGAGCGCGTGTTGGTGAAGCCTTCGAAGGTAATCATCGTCGACGGCATCCTTATCTTCGAGAATAAGGAGTTGCGCGACCTAATGGACATAAAGGTCTATGTAGATACCGATGCCGATGTGCGCCTTGCACGCCGTATCCTTCGCGATGTGTGCGAGCGTGGCCGTACCATGCAGTCAGTAATAGACCAATATATCACTACCGTGAAGCCTATGCACGAGGAGTTCGTCGAGCCTTCGAAGCGCCATGCCGATGTCATTATCCCTGAGGGTGGCTTCAACTCGGTGGCTGTGCGAATGCTTATTCAGAACATACGTTCACTAATGGATAACAAATAGTATATGAAAGGTTTATTCACTCTTATCTCAACTATATTCATAGCTACATCAGCTATGGCAACAGCGCCCAAGAGCGACTATGTAGTACTCGCCTCACGTGCCGTTGTGGAGGATGCCCAGTGGCAGAGTGTTGTCGAGGCTCTGGCCGATAGACACAATGCCGAGGTAGTATGCTTTGAGAGTATGCCTCGTGAGGCCATGAAGCAGCTTAAGCGCCTCAATCCTCGCTATGTTGCCATCGTCGATATGCCCGAAAATATCGGTCGTGACTATGTTATCGACATCCACCATGTGAGCCGCGATATAGATAAGGATATCTTTGCCGACTTTATGTGGGGTATCGTCACTGGCTACGATGCCGATGCCGCTATGCGCATGATAGAGAATAGCCGTGAGCCTCTTGTTGTGAAGGATGCCGTAGCTACAATCATGGAGCTTAACTCGGCAAAGTGGTTCGACAACTACGCATGGGTTGACGACCACACCAAGGGCCTATGGGGCGAGAAGCGAGGTCGCGATGGCGAGATTACGACAGGTATGGTAGCGCCCGAAGAGGTGTTGCGTAAGTTTACGGAGTTGTATGCTGAGTACGACCCCGACCTTATAGTTACGGCAGCACACGCAACGCAAAAGAATCTTGAGATGCCATACTCGCTCGGCAATCTAAAACCACGCGATGGCAAGCTCTATGCCGAGGATAGGTTTACCAAGGAGGAGTGGGACCTTGAGGAGTCGGGCAAGCGCCGTGTATATGCTGCTGTGGGCAACTGCCTTATCGGCGACATTAATAATACGCGCGAGAGTATGGCTGTTGCATGGATGAATGGCTCGAATGCGACTACTATGATAGGCTATGTGGTGACCACATGGCATGGTCGCAATGGTTGGGGCGCGCTCAAGTATTGGGTTACTAACCCCGAGCGATACACCTTGGCAGAGTCTGTATATATCAACCAGCAGGATTTCCTATATCAGCAGAACGAGTGGTATCCTGAGCTTATTGACGAGCGCTACAACTACCTCGACGGCTTCGAGGAGGAGCTGACAACAGCAGCAAACCGTCTTGCAGAGGTCCTCGGCAGAGAGCTTTCCTTCGAGAGTGCTGAGGATTGGGATATGATAGGTTTCTGGCACGACCGCGATGTCTTAGTCTACTATGGCGACCCCAAGTGGGAGGTCCGCCTCCAAAGTGCCAATGAGCAGGACTACACGGTAAGCTCGGAGCGCCGCGGCAAGGAGTATATTGTGACTATTACCACGGGCGAGAACTTCAGCCTTGAGCGCATGCGAGGTGATAAGTTCAAGCAGGAGCACGTTCTCGACCTTCCGTTCAGTTATATCTTCCCTGAGCGCCTCAAAAGCCCACAGGTCATAGATAGTAACGGCTGGAAGAGTGTCATCGACGAGAACTTCTTACTCATCTACGATGCGCCACTTGAGCCATCATCGAAGTATGAGATAGTCATCAAGACGAAGTAATAGTAAAGGGGCTCAATCGAGTCCCTTTACTATTAGAAGTCAAGCAGTTTGTACTTCTCACGTGTACTACTCATTGAGATAATCTCCTCGAAGTGCCACCACTCACGACGATATGGCACTAACCCAGCCTCGTACATCACCTCAATTAGAAGCACTCTATTTTTAGCAGCCTCATGGCTTATTATGCCACGCTCGACTTGTTCCAGAGCATAGCGACGATAGACCTCTGGCGTTCGTGTCGACAGCTCATCAGTATCGGGAGTACCCTTAACGTTGGCTGCCTCGGTGAAGTCGTCGAAACCTGCACCCATATCCAATGGAGTACCATCTGCAGTGGCTATCGTAAGGTCAACGGCGACGCCAAAGTTGTGACGACCACCCTTTGTACCATCCGCGACGAAGGACTCGAACTCCGTTCCCTCGACACATCGGCGCATTGCGCGCTGCACGCTTATAGGTCGTGATGCATCGTATATTAGCAGTCGATAGTTGGGGTGTAGCTCTCGCAGTATCTGCTGTGCACGCGCCACCCTCTTGGCAAACTCTACCTCGAAGTAGGCATCATTGAGCGAGCCATACATATCCACACCCACGAAGTTATCCTCCGAGGAGTACTTCAGATCTACGAGTATCGTCGGATCAAGGTCTGTAATGTTCACAAGACCATATTCGCGCATCTTCATGTCGAAGTTGGTCATCTGCTGGGCATAAGCGCTACACATGAGCATCAATGCCACAAGTGTTATATAAAACCTTCTCATGGTTGCAAATATATAAATAATATTTGTAGGAGTAAATCGACTTCGAAAAAAAGTACTATCTTTGCACGCAGAACAAATATTAATACTAAATAGACAATGAAAAAACTTCTATCTATCGTGGCGCTATTTGCGCTACTATTCACAGCTTGTGAGCCAGCAGGCGAGGATGCAAAGAACTCTGCTATTAAGCTTACTACCGATTCAGTGGTAAACATTAGCTCGGGTAGTGCAATGGGCTTTTTGAAGTATGAGCTTATCGCTCCTGTGGAGGGCGCAAAAGTGGAGGCCACTGCCGATGTGGATTGGATTAACAATTTCGGTTATAAGGAGATGGGCAAGATTACCTATACCATAGATAAGAACCCTGATGAGGGTCCTCGTACAGGTGTTATCACCGTCACCTACGACAGCTCATCATTCACTGTAACCATCAACCAGGCTGGCAACCCAGCACCTACAAACAAGACTATCACCGACTTCCAGCTTCAGGGTAAGTACTACGGCATCCAGGCAGGCATGTACAACTATTACCTCATCTTCTCGGACCTCGGTCTCGATAGCGACAACATGTACAGCGTACCAAATGCTCACTACTACCTCGTTGACCTCTTCCTTTTGGAGGCTCCAGCAGACCTCGACAACGTAACAATCCCTGTTGGCACCTACGAGTTCGATAAGAGCAACTCAGGCTTTGCTAACACATTTACAGATACTTATAGCTGGTATCAGATTAATGATGCCTATGGTACAGCATCGAGCAAAAATCAGATTAGCTACGAGTCAGGCAAGCTCACTGTTGAGGAGGGTAAGGTAACCCTTGAGGTTACGCTCTATATTGACGACGTATTGGAGAAGCACACCGTAGTATACGAGGGTGACTACGCTTTCATAAACGAGGCATAGTCAGGCACTCGATAGTAAAAGTATAGGGCTACCTCCAATGGAGGTAGCCCTACACTTTTTATCTCTACTTGACTATAAATCAGAGAGCGACACTACGTTGTTCAACACCGCATATATTGTCAGCCTGCCCAACGAGCGAGTGTTTAACTTCTCGCAGATGTTGTTACGATGGAAGATAACCGTTGCCTGCGATATGTTCAATTTGTCGGCAATCTCCTTATTTATATAGCCCTTGACCATCAGCGCCAAAACATCATTCTCACGTGCCGACAGAGGAGATAGGTTACTCCTCTCTGTAACATGTACACCATGCTGTGAATGTCCTCCAGGATGGCCTAAGCGGTAGACCTCAAGTATGCGACGAGCTATCTGCTGCTCAGATGCCGTAGCATCAATAGTACGAAAACCCGACTGCACAAAGGTCGAAGCTTCACCATCTGTAAAGACTATCGTGCGGCGTATCATATCGCGGAAGAACTCTGGGTTACGGAAAACAACCGCTGCCGACACGAAGTAGTGTGCAACGACAACACCCTCCTGGCGTTTGGTCTCATACTCCTCCAACGAGCTGTATGTCGAGATGGGGATATCGGTAATTATATCCATAAGGAGGCTACGCAGAGCCATTCCGCTCAACGTATTCTCCATTATTATAACCATCTCAGGACGCATACTCTCTACTTTACAAATACCTCCATTAGCTGAGCATCGCCCTCGAAGCATATCTCGTCAACCTCGGCAGGGACAAGCACCAACTCACCCATCGCGAGCCTCTCCTCAGCGCCATTGGCCGTCAGGCGTACCGAGCCCGATAGACATATATATATTATAAAGGAGTCGAGCATCGAACAGTCAATAACGCGCTTCGATGCTACATCCTGCATCACCATCGTGAAATATGGCGAGTCGATAACCTTGGCCTCGCCACCACGCTGCAAATTATACTGCTTATGCAACAGGTCGGCATCAGCCTCAAAGTCGATGGCATCAACGGCGAGTGCTGTATGTAGTTCACGGCCCTTGCCCGATGCGTCTACCCTATCCCAGTCGTAAATGCGATACGTGACGTCGGATGTCTGCTGCACCTCGACAACCTCGATGCCTGCACCAAGCGCGTGCACCGTGCCAGCAGGGATGAAGAATACATCACCTTTCTTAACCTCCACACGGTTGAGAAGTGGCTCTAAGCGTGACTCTGCAACGGCCGATATATACTCCTCGCGAGTGATATTTAGATCCTTGAAGCCGAGATATATGGCAGCACCTGGTTTGCAGTCTGCGATATACCACGCCTCTGTTTTGCCAAAGCTATTGTGGCGCTCCTCAGCAAGTTCATCGTTGGGATGCACCTGAACAGAGAGCTTATCGTTGCAGTCAAGATACTTCACAAGCAACGGAAACTCCAATCCGTAGCGCTCAAAGTTCGTCTCACCCACAAGCTCGCCCATATACACCTCGATAACCTCCTCAAGGTTGTTGCCCTTAAGGAAGCCGTTGGCAACGACCGAGATATCACCCTTTACGGATGACAGGTCCCAGCTCTCGCCATATAATTTATCCTTGTCGATACGCGACAGAGCCTTACCCTTGCGCTCAACAATCGCATGACCGCCCCATATACGCTCCTTGACGCGAGGCTTAAATTTTAGTGGATATAGCATCGTGCTCAATTAAAATAGTGTGTCAACATATGATATCACCTCCTCGTCAGTGACGGTAAGTGGGAATACCTTTGAGGGCTTGAGATACCACAACTCGCGACCCTTCTGTGCAGCCTCAGCACCAGCGCCAGTTATGTTGAGCATGATGCATGCATCCTTCTCTATCTCGCCAGCCTCTACCTTCTTAATGAGTGTTGCAAGGGCCACACCAGGCGCAGGATAGATATCCACACCCTCCAACTCCTTGAAGAGCTTGCAAGCGCGCTTCGACTGAGCGTTTGTCGCAACCATAATATCGCCATCGGTAGCCTTCAACGCATCGTAAAGGCCACCAGCAAGGCCGTAAGGTGGCTTACGGTTTGAGAGTACCTTAGCGTCGATAAGCTCGGCATCACGGCGAGCCTTCTTGGCATCGTATGGCAACATCTCGCGCGAGTCGGCACGCCAAGCATCGTACATAGGTACGAATGGAGCGTTCTGCGAAACTATGAGCTTTGCCAAGTTCGTGCCAAAGCGACCATCCTCGATAAGGCGCATATTTGCCTCCCATGCAGCGATGGCGCCTGTACCGCTACCTACTGCCTGGAAGTAGTAATCTGGAATACGGCCTATGGTTGTAGCTGCCGAGAGCATCGTTGTCGACATGCCATCGCGACGAGCGATATTCTTAGCACCACCCTCAGCATAATACTTCGACGACTTGAGCGCGAGGTTCGAGAGGTGGATAGCATCGAAGTAGTCGCCACCCTTATCGCAAGCGATGAGCTTCACGCAGTCGTTTAGTGGCTCGGTGAACCACAAAGCATCGAGGTTGTCGTGTGGAACGGCCAACAGAAGCTTGATGTTGTTATCAGAACATACCTTAGCGAAGGCACGTGCTGTATTACCTGCAGATGCTACGACCAAGATACGCTCTTCATTCTCGTCGATACGAGCACATACGCTATATGCCTCAGTCTCCTTGAACGAGCAAGTTGTCATGTTGACACCCTTCTCGGGGCAGTAGCCACTGAGCGTAATCCAAAGGTTAGTCAAGCCAAGATGCTTTGCCAACGCCTCGCTCTTGTAGGTGACAGGCGCCGATGAGCCCTTGAGCACGCGCTTCACAGGGAGCCAATCGCAAAACTTATAGAGGCCATAGTTCTCAGACTTTACCTCAATCTGCTTCTTCTCGTACTGGGCGCGCACCATCGAAGGTGACTTGCACTCTGCATCATCCAAAATCCAACCCGCATCGTCAAACTCACGACCGGTGGCTACACACTTAAGGGTGTACTTTGTAGGCTTGAAATTTTCCATATCTAAGTTTGTTAATTTCGTTCATGAAAATCCGTGCAAATTTAATCAAAATTTCATGAAGTAACAATAAGTAAAGATACCTATTGCACAATAAAAAGTTAAGATAGATAGTTGTATATAGCGAAATAATTTTTACCTTTGTGTTATTATTGGCACATTGTATTTGTGCCGTAGACACGCAAACGTAAAAAATAGTAACATAAACAAACAGCCATGAAAAAGTTAACCAAAGAGCTTCTAATGCTGATGATGGCGACATTTGTTGTTGTCGGCTGTAATAGCGAAGCACCAAAAGAGGAGGAGAAGAACGCAAGCAACGAGAAGAGTGTTGCTTATAACAATGTAGACGTAGCAAGCCTTAATTTCAAGGCTCCTGCAACAATCACTCTTTCTGACGACGACCTTATGGCCGTTGCATATCTCGACATAAACAGTATCATCAATAAGAGTGGCCTTACTGCAATCCAGCGCGAGCTGTTAGGCGCCGGAGTCGCATCAGAGATCGAGGATCCAAACATGCAGCAGTATGTTATGGAAGTTTTCAACGATATTGATGCTTCTGGTCTTAAGTTCAGCAAGCCCGTCTACGCTACATATAGCGTGGGTATCGTTGACAACGAACCCGTTATCGAAGCAATTGTTGTTGCAGAGGTATCGGATGCCAACATTCTCGACAAGATTGCAACCAATGCCGATGCAGAGTTTGAGCGCTATGGTGATATACGCTATGCCGATGCGCGCGATTATAGCAACAACTACACATTTGGTTACAACAACGACTATTTCGTTATTGCCCTCACGATGAATAGCGACTCACACGACCTATTCAGAGCAACATTGGACAATGCAAAGATGAACCTATCTGCTTTTGCTGGCCGTGAGATTGGCATCTTCTTCAATTATAGCAGATTTATGGCATTGACTAACCCTGCACTAATGCACAACGAGATAGTTGCAGAGTTCCTAAGCGACGAGGATATTAAGTGCCTCGCAGGCCTATCATTCGAGCCTGGACGCATCGTTATTGACGCCAAGTATAGCGGCTACAATCAGAAGTTCAACAAGCTCTACAACACACTTGACAACGAGAACCTCAAATATGTATCGAGCGATGCTATCGCATTTGCCAATATCAGCCTTAATGGCAAGGAGTTAGTGGCATTGGTAGAGGATTTTCTAACTCCACGACGCGAAAGAGAGCTTGCCGAGGCACTCGGCATGAACCCCAACGGCTTGGTGACAACACTTCAAATCATCTATGACGTTGTTGGTTCGATTGATGGCGCTATCACACTTGCTCTCAATGACCTACAAGCAATAACCGTATACGAGGAGGACTACAAGGTTGCTAATACCGAGTATAGCTTTGATGCCCAGTTGATGGCGAATGTATCTAACAACTATATCATTGAGAATGTGCCTATGTTGGGCGACATGGTTAACAAGATTGGCCCAAACAAGTACTCTATCAGGTTTGGCGACAATAGATTTAACATTGGCCAGACTGACGACCTCTTCCGCATCGGCATCAACGAGCCATGCGACAACACACCTGAAACGAACATGTACGCAAAGTGGAACTCGCAGTTTAACCACAGCATTGGCTATTTCGTAGTCGACATCCAGAACTTAATCGACTCAAGCATCGGTAAAAAGTTTATGAGAGAGGTTCGTGACGAGATGGATTATGATGACCGCAAGGTGTTTGATTCGATGATTGATATGCTGGATTGCTTCTGGTTCAATAGCAACGATAACAAGAGTAGCGAGATAGTCCTCAGCTTTGACGACACCGAGACAAACGCTCTTCAGCAGATTGTCAGCTTCTACTTGAGTACCATCAACTAAACATAGACAAAGTGGATAGAATAGATTTAAATAATGCCGTGCCGGAGATCTTTGCATCGCGCACCGATCTCCGCTCGGAGATTTGGCACTCGGACGTTAGATTTGAGCGCGGTAAGAAGTATCTTATCCATGCCGAGTCGGGCACTGGCAAGACATCGCTATGTAGCTACCTCTATGGCTCACGTGGCGACTATCGTGGCGACATTCTCTTCGACGACAAGGATGTTCGCAACTTCTCCACACGTGACTGGTGCCATGTACGCCAGCGCGAGATAAGCATCCTATTCCAGGATTTGCGCATCTTTGGCGAGCTCACAGCGATGGAGAACGTGATGATTAAGAATAGGTTGTATCATACCCAAACTAAGGAGACCATCCTCAGTTGGTTCGAGCAGTTGGGCATTCCCGACAAGGTAAACTCGCGCATGGACCGCATGTCGTATGGCCAGCAGCAACGCGTGGCTCTCATCCGCTCGTTGTGCCAGCCATTCAGTTTCATTCTCCTCGACGAGCCTATTTCGCACCTCGACGACCGTAATAGCGACATCATGCGCGATATCGTTACCGCCGAGGCGAAGCGTCAGGGAGCAGCCATCATTGCCACCTCTATTGGCAAGCATATGAATATTGACTACGATAAAGTGTATAACCTATGACCCTTATTTGGAAGCTTCTTCGTAAGCATATCAGCATTTTCGAGTTGGCCGTATTCTTCGTTGCCAACCTAATCGGATTGGTCGTTATACTCGCTGGTGTACAGATATATAACGATGCTAAGCCCTTTATGGGTGGTGGCGAGGAGTCGCTCATTGGCAACGACTATGTCGCCATCTCTAAGAGCGTTGACGACTTAGGAGCCAACAAGGATAAAGGTTTTACGCAGGAGGAGATTGACGAGCTACTTGCCCATGACTGCATTAACAATGTCGGACGCTTCACTCCATCCAACTTCGAGGTGCACGCACGCCTTGAGTTAGGCATGGGACAGCGCCCATTCAGCACCATGATGTTCTTCGAGGCCGTGCCTGACGACTTTATCGACGTGAGCCTCGACGAGTGGCGAGTGGACACTGAGAAGGTGCTGAAAAATCGTGATGATATCGAGAGCGGCCGCGTATCTGCTAACGCCGTAGACCTTGTGGAGATTCCCATCATCATCCCTCGCAACTACCTAAACCTATACAACTTTGGTTTTAGCCGTTCACAGGACCTTCCACAGATTACCGACAAGCTGATACAGAGGTTATATGTCGATGTCACCATCGAGGGTAGCAGGGAGTATATCAACAAGGATGGGTATGTTGTGAACTATGAGGATAGATACCTTGGCCGTATCATTGGTTTCAGCGATCGTCTGAACACTATTCTTGTTCCTCAGCAGTTTATGGAGTGGGCAAACCAGTACTACGCGCTCCCAGCCGAGACATCGACCGACGATGAGCTTAGCGATGATAATGCCACAGAAAATCCATCTCGACTAATGCTTGAGGTAACCAATCCTTCAGACCCAAAGCTCTTGGAGTTCCTCGATAAGAAGGAATACATCAGCGAGGGCAAGCCTTCGGAGAGTGGCAAGGCGATGGTAATCTTACAGCGAAGCGTAGCTGTTGTCGTTGTGATTGGTGCACTATTCTGCTTGCTGTCGATAATTATTCTAACGCTTAGCATCTACTTGCTCTTGCAGAAGAACATCGACAAGCTTGAGAACTTGGTGCTTATCGGCCACACTCCGATGATGGTATCCATGCCATATATCATCATGACTATTGTTCTCAACGTCTCGATTATGCTCGTGAGCTTTATCTTGGTTGGCTATGGTCGTTCGGCATTTCTCGAGCCTATCTTCAACGACTTCCTTCACTCTGGTCTAACAACCACGATGGCACCAACATACATCACCGGTCTGGTACTTACGGTTGCTATCATCTGTTTCAACATATTCATCATCTATCATAAGGTGAGCCAGATATCTAAGAAGCGATGATACGTCGAGCTACAATAGACGACCTAAATAAGATATTGAGCATTGTTCGCAGTGCTCAATTATCTTTACGTGAGTTGGGTATCGACCAGTGGCAGGATGGCTACCCTTCCTCAGATGTCATAATGGGCGATATTACTGCGGGCATAGGCTGGGTGGCTGTTGACGAGATGAATACAGCTATTGGCTATGCCGCCATACCGCTTACTGGCGAGGTAGCATATACTCAAATACCCGACGACGCATGGCACACATTAAATCGCTATGTCGTGGTGCACCGCTTGTGTGTCGATGGCTCGATACGCCGCAAGGGTATCGCTATGGAGCTTATGGCCCACGCTGCAACACTCGGCCGCGAGGCATCGCTCGACGGTTTCCGCATAGACACCCACCGTGGCAATATCCGTATGCTATCGCTAATCAAGAAGCTTGGCTTCGACTATTGCGGCATTGTCAGATACGATAGTGGCGAGAGATTAGCATACGACAAATCACTATAACACAGTAAATTATGGCAAGTTTCCTTCAGGTTGACAACATATCGAAGTCGTACGGCGACCGCACCCTATTTGAGGGTATTAGCTTCAACATAAACGAGGGCGATAAGATAGCCCTTGTAGCACCCAACGGCACGGGTAAGTCTACCCTACTCAAGATTCTTGCAGGCGTCGAGAGCTCCGACCGTGGCGGTGAGGTTAAGTTTATGAAGGATATACGTGTGGCGTTCCTCGACCAGACTATGCGTTTCGATGCGCAGCGCACCATCTTCGACGAGGTGTACTCCCACCTTAGCGAGCTGTCACCCGCCATTGTCGAGTATGAGCACGCCATGGCGAGTGGCGACACGAAGCGTATCGATGCGGCCATCGCAGCTATGGATGCTTGCGACGGCTGGAGTGCCGAGCAGAATATACGACAAGTCCTCACGACGCTTAAGATTGAGCGTATCGACCAGCGTATGGGCGAACTGTCGGGAGGCGAGGCCAAGCGCGTAGCTCTTGCCTGCATGATGCTCCAAAATGCCGAGTTTATCGTCATGGATGAGCCCACCAACCACCTCGATATAGAGATTATCGAGTACTTGGAGAGCTATCTGCAACGCTCACGATGCACACTTCTTATGGTGACCCACGACCGCTACTTCTTGGACCGCGTATGCAATACCATCATGGAGCTTGACCGTGGCAGTATATACAGCTATAAGGGCAACTACTCGAACTATCTCGAGAAGCGCGAGGAGCGATATGCCAATATGCAGGCCGATATCGACAAGTCGCGTAACCTCCTACGCCGCGAATTGGAGTGGATACGTAGCACGCCACAGGCACGCACAGGCAAGGCACGCTACCGCATCAACGCCTTCTACGACCTCAAGGATAGGGCTTCGGTAAACCTCAGCGTCTCGAATGTCGAGATTGATGTTGCCACGTCGCGCTTGGGGCGTAAGATTATCGACTGCACGGATGTTGATTTGAGCTTTGGTAGCCGCAAGATGCTCGATAAGTTTTCGTATAAGTTTACACGTGGCGAGCGTGTTGGTATCGTAGGCCATAATGGCGTAGGCAAGACCACATTCCTTAACCTTATGTGCGGCGCATTGCAGCCCGATAGTGGCACCATCGAGCTTGGCGATACCGTTCGCATAGGCTACTATACGCAGCGTGGCATACACTTTAAGCCAGGACAGACCGTCTTGGAGTGCGTACAGGAGGTTGCCGATGTTGTCAAGGCGTCGGATGGCACAACAATCTCGGCTACGACCTATCTCAATCGCTTCCTCTTTCCACACGACACGTTCAACAAGCGCGTCGATATACTCAGTGGCGGTGAGCAGCGCCGACTATACCTTCTTACCGTGCTTATGCGCAACCCCAATATGCTTATCCTCGACGAGCCTACCAACGACCTCGATATCATGACGCTCAACGTCTTGGAGGAGCATCTGCGCGAGTTTAAGGGGTGCTTAATTATTGTATCTCACGACCGCTACTTCCTCGACAAGTGTGTCGACCACCTCTTCGTCTTCGAGGGTGATGGCAAGATTAAGGACTTCGTGGGTCAGTATAGCGAATACCGTGAATATATGCAGGAGGTCGAGCAGCAGCGCCGTGAGGCTGAGCGTGCATCATCCCCAGCCAAGCCCCAGCAGCAGCGTAGCCACGACCAGTCGAAGCGCAAGCTATCGTTCAAGGAGCAACGCGAGTTGGAGCAGATAGAGGCCGACCTCGCACGCCTCGCCGAGGAGCGCAAGGGGCTTGAAGATAAGCTGTCGTCGGGAGCACTCAGCTTCGAACAGCTGCAGGAGGCCTCGCAACGTATCGAGGCGCTTATTGCCGAGATTGACGAAAAGGAGATGCGCTGGTTGGAGCTCAACGAGTAGCGTTTTCAAACAGATACATAATAGATATTAGTAGTGCGGGTGGCAGTGACACTCGCACTATTTTTATACAATGTCCCTACGGAGTGTTGTTCGTTTACGAAATTGTTTCTATATTTGTAGTGCTATTGCAGAAATAGCAGACATATTGAAAGTGTTTTCGCAGTCCTTGTTAGAAAATGTGGAAGTTTTCATGGAAGAGGACAGACGAACAGCACTCATCTCTTGTATAGCTATGTGGCTATGCACTCTCTGTGCATACTCCCCATACTATCCAAGTGTGGGGCATTGTATCGTTTATTCTTCCAAGGTCTTTCCACAACCTTCTAACAAATAAACGGAAATCGACTCCACACTTTCTTATTTATATAACCCACCGCCATGGAGTTAGACGGAGCAAGAAAAAACTACAACCATGAGACTACAACCTGGAACATTCTTACAGGGCGATAAGTATCGCATTATAGATGTCCTCGGTCAGGGTGGCTTTGGCATTACATATCTTGCCGAGCAAGTTATGGCAGAGCGCAAGGTATGCATCAAGGAGTTCTTCCCTAAGGAGTACTACAAACGTGACGATGACTCACATAGCATCTCTCTTGGCACGCAGGGCAGCGCCGAGATTATGGACCTATACAAGGCTAAGTTTGTCAAGGAGGCTAAGACCATCGCTAAGCTCGACCATCCAAATATCATCCATATTTTCGACGTCTTTACCGAGAACAACACAGCCTACTACGTTATGGAGTATATCGAGGGCGAGTCGCTAAGCGATGTAGTAAAGCGCAACGGTGGAGCTCTTTCGGAGAGCGTTGCTGTCGACTACATAAAGCAGGCGGCATCGGCATTGGGTTATATCCATGAGCGTAAGATTATGCACCTTGACGTGAAGCCCGCAAATATTATGCTTCGCAAGGAGGATGGACGACCCATATTGATTGACTTCGGTCTCTCGAAGCAGTACGACGCCGAGGGTAACCAGACAAGCTCTACGCCAGTGGGTATCAGTGCCGGCTTTGCACCTATGGAGCAGTATCAGCAGGGCGGCGTTAAGGAGTTCTCGCCTGAGACCGACATCTACTCGTTGGGAGCTTCATTGTATTACTTGGTTACTGGCTGCGTACCACCTCAGGCTGCTGCCATCGTTGACGATGGCCTACCCGAGTTACCAGCACACCTATCGGCGAATGTACGCAACGCCATAGAGCGCTCGATGGAGATACAGCGCAAGAAGCGCCCACATAGCATGAATGAGTTTGTGGCGCTCCTTGATGACAGCAAGAAGGTTGTGCCAATCATACCAGCACCTCAGTCCGAGAGTACGGTTATCGCTGCTGCATCAGCGAACATTCCCGACGAGAGCACAAAGCTTGGCGAAGCACCTACGCCTACACCCAAGGCTGAAGCCCCCAAGAAGGAGTGGACACCAAAGCATAGCGAGGAGAAGCCCAAGAAGTCGGATAACAACAAAAAGAAGAGCCGTTGGTGGATGTGGCTGCTTATCTTGTTGCTAATTGGTGGTGGTGCGTGGTTTGTTATTGGTAATAACAGAGGAGAGAACACAGAGAGCGTAGAAGAGAATGTAACATTGCCAGAAACCGTTGCTCCATATCAGGTTGGTGACCTATACAATGAGAATGGCAAGCAGGGTGTTGTCTTCGAGGTTTTGGATAATGGTCGCCATGGAAAGATTGTATCGTTGGATAAGACATGTGCGAAATGGGATTCGCGCGTTAAATGGAGTAATTCAGAACAAGTCTTCATTAATGGCACCATGACAGGCGCCAATGATAAGAGTGATGGTAAGGCGAATACCGATAAGGTGATGAAGCGAGGAGATAGCGACCAATATCCCGCCTTTGTTTGGTGTCGTAATAAGGGCGAAGATTGGTATCTTCCAGCTATAGATGAGTTAGAGGCTATATTAAATAATGAGTCAGCGATTAATTCCACACTGGCTAAATATGGTGCTAAACTGAGTGATGATGAGGTGTATTGGTCGTCAACGGAGTATGAAGATAAACCTGAGTTCTGCGCGTGGGGTGTCTATATGGGCAGTGGCTACACCAACATCTACAATAAGTTCAGCATCAACTATGTGCGCGCCGTGTCCGCTTTTTAAAATTTAGACTTGTTGGTAGCGACCACAGCTTTACTCTTTCTCCTCGCATCTTCGGGTGCGAGGAGATTTTTTTTTGGAGCAAAGGTGAGAGAATAGATAAAATATGAAAGATAAGTGGATTCATCCACAAGCGTTGACATTCGCTCTATACCTATTGTTAATTTGCTGTATTACTATCGATAAAGGCTATTATATCATCTATATCGTTAGGTGAGAACCACCCTATCGACTCGTCACGGCGGAACCATGTCATCTGGCGTTTGGCATAGCGGCGCGAGTTACGTTTGATAAGCTCAATGGCCTCGTCCATCGTACACTTACCGTCGAAGTGGTCGAACAGCTCACGATAGCCCACCGTCTGCAAGGCGTTAAGGTGGCGCTTGGGGTATAGGCTACGTGCCTCCTCCACAAGACCCTCGGCAACCATCATGTCGACACGTCTATTAATACGGTCGTAGAGCGTATCGCGTGGCATATCTGTACCAATCTTCACAATGCGGAATGGTCGCTCCTTATGCTCACCGCTACGCTGCTCGGAGTATGGCCTACCTGTTGTGATGCAGACCTCCAAAGCACGCATCACGCGGGCGGGATTTTGCCTATCAACAACATCGGCATACACAGGGTCAAGCTCTCGAAGTTGCTCGACAAGAGCCTCAATACCCTCCCTCTCAAGGCGCTCCTTAAGCGCCACACGCAATGTCTCGTCACCCTCGGGAAGGTTATCCATACCCTCGCACAGAGCCTGAATATATAGACCAGAGCCACCAACGGCCACCACATACTCATGTTCACAAAAGAGCCTGTCGAGGAGTTCCAGAGCCTCGACCTCGTAGCGGCCGCAGTTGTTGTCATCCTCGACCTCGCGGTCGGCAATAAAGTAGTGCTTTGCTGCCGCAAGCTCCTCCTTTGTGGGCTGCGCTGTGCCTATGGCCATGCCGCGGAAGAATTGGCGCGAGTCCGAAGAGATAATCGGTGCACCATAGTGCTGGGCAAGGGCCACAGCAAGGGCGGTCTTACCAGAGCCAGTAGGACCTACAACAACAATAAGTATTCCTCGCTTAGAACTCATCATCGTAGCTATCGTCGCCATCGAACTCATTATAGTCGCTCATCATCTCGTCGAAGATGGAGCCCGACTGCACCGTAGCCTCAGGGTCGTACTGGTCAGGCACGGGGGCGTGTTCAAAGGCCACACGCGGATATGTCAAATCCTTCTGTGGGCGCTGCATATCCATAAGCTCAAGGTAGTATGAGCGGTTATTGAGCATATCGAAGGTGTAGATAAGTCTATCGTGGAAGTCCTGGTTGACATCCATCAGACGCACCTCATCCATCGAGCGAGGTGCACCCTCGAACTCGCCGCCGAGGTCAATCTGCGAGAACTCCTCCAAAGGGCGCCATTCGGCATCAGATTTGAATATCGACACCATGCACTCGTCGTAACGCAACGCTCGGAGCAGGAAGTTGTGAAACTCCGTAAGTGTCATATTGGGATATACCTCAAAGTCGCGAACGAAGTTATCACTCTCGTCGCTGAGCATACGATATTTAAAGATAATATTCATACTAAATATTTACTATGTGTCCTTAACTTATATATGTGTGGAGTTGTGGCTGCCACCCATCAATGATACAAATTTAAGCATAAATTCACAAAAGGCGACAATCGTGGTGTAAATTATCGCGAAAAAGTGTGAAATTTATTGCGATTGAGAAAAATTTATTATATTTGTAGCACTTTTAACAAAGTATTCAACAACGCCCGAAATGCTATATGAGAGCATCAGTAGGGCAAAAAAATCTTGAAAGTATATATGCAAGAGTTATCAGCATTGGAGGGTAAAACCATCCATGAGTTACGTGAGATTGCGCGTGTATTGGGCATCACCCCCTCGACGATGAAGAAGGGAGAGCTGCTCGAAAAGATTATAGAGGTGGCGACATCTGCCGCCCCCGATGAGTCGGCCGCACAAACACCCCAAGCACCTAAGCGTGGCAGACGTCCTCGCATGGGAGGCATCAAGGTAGAGGGCAACGCACCTCGTCAGGAGGTTGTGCCAGCAGAGTCTGAGGTGGTTACAACGATAGAGGATGAGCTAACACCCACTATCGAGGAGGCGCCAGCAGCACCCAAGCGTCGTGGCCGCAAGCCTAAGATGCAGCAGCCAGCGCCCGAGCCTATAGAGGAGAAAGCGGAGCATACAGAGGAAGTTGCCTTGACAAATCAGGGCGATGAAATAGAGGAGATAGAGGACGAGTTCGACCTCTCGGAGGAGATAATCGACGATGATGACGATATGGAGCGCGAGGTTACCAAGGATGACTTCAGCGCAGTAATCGAGGGTGAGGGCGTCTTGGAGATTATGCCCGACGGCTTCGGCTTCCTACGCTCTGCCGACTACAACTACCTTAACTCGCCAGATGATGTATACGTATCGCCATCACAGATAAAGCTCTTCGGCCTTAAAGCGGGTGATACCATCAGCGGCACAATACGCCCACCAAAGGAGGGTGAGAAGTACTTCCCGCTTGTACACGTCGACCTTATCAACGGTCTAAAGCCCGACTATATCCGCGACCGTCAGCAATTCGAGTACCTAACACCACTCTTCCCATCGGAGAAGTTCAACCTTACGGGAAATGGTCACAACACAATATCCAACCGTATCATCGACCTCTTCTCGCCTATCGGCAAGGGTCAGCGTGCACTTATCGTAGCGCAGCCAAAGACTGGTAAGACAATGCTGTTGCAGTCTATAGCCAACGCCATTGCCGACAACCACCCCGAGGTTTACATGATTGTTTTGCTTATCGACGAGCGCCCTGAGGAGGTTACCGAGATGGCACGCCACGTGAAGGCCGAGGTTGTGGCATCTACCTTCGACGAGCAGGCATCACGCCATGTGCGAGTTGCCGAGATGGTACTCGAGAAGGCAAAGCGCATGGTCGAGAGTGGCCACGATGTTGTCATCTTCCTCGACTCTATCACACGTCTTGCGCGTGCCTACAACTCAGTGCAGCCAGCATCAGGCAAGGTGCTATCGGGTGGTGTCGACGCCAATGCGCTACACAAGCCAAAGCGCTTCTTTGGTGCTGCGCGTAACACCGAGGAGAAGGGCTCACTTACGATTATCGCCACAGCACTTATCGACACCGGCTCTAAGATGGATGAGGTAATCTTTGAGGAGTTCAAGGGTACGGGTAACATGGAGCTTCAGCTCGACCGCAAGCTCTCGAACAAGCGCATCTACCCTGCTGTCGACGTCATCGCATCGAGCACACGTCGCGAGGATATGCTCCTATCGCAGAGTGTTATGCAGCGCACATGGGTGTTGCGTAAGTACCTCTCGGATATGACCACCGTAGAGGCTATGGAGTTCCTTCAGAAGCAGATGAACCTAACGCAGGACAACAACGAATTTCTTGCAACAATGAACCAATAAAAGATAGAAAATATGAAGAGACTAATCCTTTTGTCGCTACTACTCACCATCACCCTCAGCGCCTCGGCATGGGGCCCTAAGGGTCATGACACGGTAGCCTATATCGCCGAGCAGCACCTATCAAAGAGCGCTAAGAAAAAGATTATGGAGGTGCTTGGTGGACACTCGCTCGTATATGTTGCCAACTGGATGGACGATGCCAGCCACAGCGACGAGTATGCATACACCAAGACATGGCACTATGTCAACGTAGATGCCAACGAGGAGTCATACGCCGCATCAAAGAAGGAGGCTAAGGGCGACGTTGTAACGGGCATTAACAAGTGTGTGGAGGCCCTCAAGTTGGGCGAGCTAACCCCAGAAGAGGAGCGCGTACACCTAATGATGCTTATCCACATGGTTGGCGATATGCACTGCCCTATGCACGCTGGTCGCAAGTCTGACCTTGGCGGCAACCGCACCGAAGTAAAATTCTTCGGCAAGCAGAAGAAGTTGCACTCGGTATGGGATAGCGAGATTGTTGAGTCGGCACACAAGTGGGGCTACACAGAGTGGCAATACCAAGTAGACCGTGCATCAAAGAGTGAGGTAAAGGCCATAGCTCAGGGCACGCCCAACGACTGGATTGAGGAGACCGTGGAGCTTGCCCGCAACGTCTACGAGAACTCGCCAAAGAACGTTAACCTATCGTACGACTACGTTTCGCTCTACGCTCCAGTTATCGAGCAACAGTTCCTAAAAGGCGGCATCCGTCTTGCAAAGCTCTTGGAGGAGATATACTAATCCACCGTCGTCACAAAGAAAATAGGCTTAGTCATGATTGCCAATGACTAAGCCTATTCTGTTTTTCTACTAACCCTTGAGCCATGTGTGGCGTGCCACGGAGTAGATAGGCACAAGCGGTAGAATTAATGGCGTACGCTTGATATATCGCTGAAATTCTGGATCGCTGCCATAGACCTCACTCTGGCGCAACTCAAGACGACGAGCGCCACTAAACATAACATATACGATGCCCACATAGCCCAATGATGCGATAACCCACTGACCGACAGTACAGCAAGAACCAAAACATATTACGAAACTACCTGTCCACATCAGCACCTCGCCAAAGTAGTTCGGACAACGCACGATACGGTATAGTCCAGTATCGACAAAGCGGTGAGGATTAACCCTCTTAGCGGCACTCTTCTCAGCATCGGCGATAATCTCAATCAGCACGCCCAATGTAGCGACAATAGCACCAACCCACGCCCACACCTCATTTACTGGGGCAAGCTTCGACATATTAAACATATAGAAGCCAACAGGGCTAATCTGACCGATATAGAGTAGCGCGCATGATATCCATATCATAAACATAACGAAGAGGGGTTTCTTCGCGGTGTTGTCGGGTTGATATAGTATCTTCTTGTATGATGCCGAGCGACGCTCACGGATGAGCAAGTAGGCAGCAAGGCGTATACCATAGATAAATAGTACACCACATAACAATGCCGTTGGGAGCGTAAGGTAATCCCAGAAAATAACAGCCGTAGCGACAGATAGCGCCGAGATAGATAGACCATAGCCGATGCTAAAGAAGTAGATGAAGTAGATCCATCCAACCGACGACACCAGAAACGATAAGCCAAGAAGAATTAATAGATAAGTCATAGCATAATATATATTTTGTTTAGACAAAGTTAGTAAAAATTATTCCACAGTGTCACGCAACATAACAAAAAGTTAATTCAGCTTTTTTTTTGCAGACTCTGCACAAAGAGCTATCTTTGTATCCAAATTGAAGAGTATGAGCCGCATTGAGAGAGAGAAGCGCACGGTATCGATGATGATTGCGCTATATTGTCGCCATAAGTTAGGCACAAAGGAGATGCCCGAGGAGTACAAGGCATTGGAGGCATATGCGCACAAGCGACTCGACGGCTGTAAGTTTGGCGATAAGAAGCCAGCTTGCAAGCGCTGCCCCATACACTGCTATAAGCCCGATATGCGAGAGCGTGTCCGCGAGGTTATGCGCTGGGCAGGGCCACGAATGATTATATACAACCCTATTGCCGCAATACGACATATATTAAATAAGTAGATGCCATGAGAGAGGTGGACCCAAAGACAACAAGCAGAGCCAAGGCCTTCGAGTTATGGATGAAAGCCGCGATGCCCATGGTCACCATGACCAAGACATATGATATCACACATCTGCGCCGCGTTGCAAAGCGCCGTGGCGTAAAGCTAAATATGCTTATGTGCTATGCTGTGGTTAGAGCGGCATCCTCGTTCAAGGAGTTTTACATGTTACCCGTGGGTGATAAGCTGATGGCGTTCGACAACCTCGCGATAAACACAATCGTGATGACCAAGGATGGCGGCATCAATACGTGCGACGTTCCATATTCCGAGGATATCAAGCAGTTTGAGGCAGACTATTTGCGTCTTACGAAAGAGGCGAGCCTCAGCGACAAGGAGATAAACCTCGATGACAGCTATATGGTTATTGGCAGCTCGGCACTGACCAAATGTGAGCTCGACTCAGTCGTTAATGTCTACGCTGGCTTCTGGAACAACCCATTTGTGGTGTGGAGCAAGTACCGCAAGGGATGGTTTAAGACTACCCTATCTCTGTCGTTCCAGTTCCACCATACACAGATGGATGGCCCGATATCCACAGGCTTCCTAAATAGACTTCAAGAGGTGATGAACGAAATAGATTACAGATGATGAGAGAGATATATTTTGCAGGCGGATGCTTCTGGGGCACAGAACACTATTTCAAGCAGATAAATGGCGTTATATCAACTGACGTTGGATATGCTAACGGAGCAATCGAAAACCCCTCATACGAGGAGGTATATACCGACACTACGGGACATGCGGAGTGCGTACATATCATCTACGACCCAGCGATTGTCGAGTTAGAATTGCTCGTTGAGATGTTCTTCCGTTCGATTGACCCCACGTCACTAAACCGTCAAGGCGGAGATTGTGGCACGCGGTATAGAACAGGCATATACTTCACAGATAGTGCTGACGAGCCAACCATCAAGCGTATATACAATCGCGTTCAGGAGTATATTGGCGAGCCCCTCGCTGTTGAGCTAATGCCACTTCGATGCTACTACCCTGCTGAGGATTACCACCAAGACTATCTCGACAAGAACCCTTCGGGCTACTGCCATATTCCTATGGCGTTGATGATAATGGCTAAGGAGGCAAATAAGAGATAATGTTCATTTGTATAAAAAAGTTTAGGTGAGAGTCACATTATCCTGACTCTCACCTAAATAGTATATACAACTATATTACAATGTCAATGGCTCATATGTTAGGTTCCAGGCCTCGGCAACTGGCTTGTACACAACCTTTCCCTCGACAACATTGAGTCCCTTGCGAAGCTCCTCATTATCCTTACATGCCTGCTTCCAACCCTTGTTTGCAAGCTGAATGATATATGGCATGGTCGCATTGGTGAGCGCCAATGTAGATGTGTATGGCACAGCACCTGGAATATTGGCAACGCAGTAGTGCAAGATACCATCAACATAGTATACCGGATTCTCGTGTGTTGTGGGACGTGATGTCTCAAAGCAACCACCCTGGTCAATAGCCACATCGACCATCACCGTACCTGGCTCCATATCCTTGAGCATATCACGTGTCACGAGCTTAGGAGCTTTCGCGCCAGGGATGAGCACCGAGCCGATAACCAGGTCGGCATGCTTAAGCTCCTGACGGATGTTATACTCCGACGACATCAACGTCTTGACATTCTTAGGCATTACGTCTGCTAAGTAAGTCAAACGTTTAAGTGAGATATCGCATATTGTAACATCTGCACCAGTACCTGCTGCGGTGCGTGCTGCAGCTGTACCTACAACACCTGCGCCGATAACAAAGACTCGAGCGGGCTTAACACCTGGAACACCACCAAGCAACTTGCCCTTACCGCCACGTGGCTTCTCCAAGAAGTAGCGACCCTCCTGAGTCGACATACGACCAGCGACCTCGGACATAGGGATAAGGAGTGGCAACGAGCGATCGCTACACTCTACGGTCTCATATGCACAGCAGATGGCGCCACTCTCAATCATAGCATGAGTCAAAGGCTCACTGCTTGCGAAGTGGAAGTAGGTAAATACTATCTGTCCCTTGCGAACGAGCTTATACTCAGGAGTAATAGGCTCCTTCACCTTAACAATCATCTCGGCTATGGCATAGACATCCTCAATGGTGGGCAATATCTTGGCGCCCTGCTCAACATAGTCGTTATCGCTGAAGCCGCTGTTTACACCAGCTCCAGACTGAATATAAACCTCATGACCGCGACGGACAAGCTCCATAGCTCCCGCAGGTGTCAACGCAACGCGATTCTCGTTGTTCTTAATCTCCTTGGGTACTCCAATAATCATAGCTTTAGTAATTTTAAGGTTTTAGGTTCGCAATGGCAATTAAACACAAATCACTCATTTGCGACCACTAATTTAATAAAAATTTCGATACATCAGTCACAATTACACGATTTTTTTCATATCACCCAAACGATTTTCACATATTATTGCACTTGTCAGATATAACAATGCAAGCATAATTAAAGTGAAAATCTCTGGCGCGACATCACTAAGAGATGCTCCCATACTGTTAATCTGAATAAAGGCATCAACAGCACTACTACTTGGGAATATTCGCCCAATAGCATAGAGCCACTCAGGAAACGCCTCGCGTGGATAGGATACCCCAGCAAGAAGCAGAATAGGGATGGATGCCCACAGCAGCAACATGATAGGCGCTTCACGACGCTTGAATAGGTGTGATAGTGTAAGCCCAAGGCTCGACGTGGCTATCATATAGATAAGAAGCAGTAGCACTACATCTAACGTATTACCAAAGTATGGCAAATCAAACAATGGCCACACAACACCAAAGATAAAGAGTAATATAAAGGCGTATATTGATATGTAAACCAATATTTTAGATAGCACTGTTGCAACAGGCCATCGACCACCTCTACCCCTTCGTTGTCGCGCCACGTAGAGCGCAACCATCGCGATACCAATAACCATCGTTTGCTGGATAATCACAACAAGTATGGATGGCATGACAAAAGCGCCATAGCCCATATAGGGGTTAAAGAGCATCTCGACATTCATCTGCACCGGCTCAACAACAGACTGCGCAACAACGTCGCTACCGCCCTTGGCAACGATACGCCCAGCCTCTACATCTGCGCCACTCGTGATAACATCGGACATAGCCTGTTGCAGAACATGACTATAAAGAAGCAGATGACTACCATCCAACACCAATGCCACATTCGCCTGACGATCAGCAAGGATATCTGCCTCGTATCCAGATGGGATATTAAATATAGCAAAGACATCGCCCCCATAAAACAACTCGCGCGCCTCGGCCATCGAGTTCGTCTCATAGGCTACCCATGTGTCAGGACCATTATCCACTCCACTTATAAGACGACGGCTTGCCGATGTTCTATCCTCATCAACGACAACAATAGGTATATCACGCACCACCTCGCTACCATAAGCCATTGAGTAGATTACGGTATATATCATCGTAGCAAAGACTACCAACAGCAGCGCTCCACCATCGGAGAATATCGCATCAAACTCGGCGCAAATAGTCTCTTTAATATGTTTAAACATAACATCTTGTATAGTTTATATCAATCTTTACCCCAGTACTTACTATTACGAACCACTCTACCCAAGCGTCGCCAAACAAACAACACAAGCGGTATAAAAATCAACAACGCCCCGATATCTGCAAACGAGTACCTTGTATCGGCGCCAAGCATCGCCTCATTAATAAATATCAGGCTAAAATATGTTAGCGGAAAGAGACGCGAGAATAGCTGCGCCACCTCGTACATAGCCATAATCGGGAAGGTGATGCCCGAAAAGGTAAACGCCATAACCGAGTATCCACCACCGAGCGACAGAGCCAAACGCAGATTTGCAGTGACGGCCACGATAACAACCGCGATGGCCTGATATGCAACTATAAAAAGTAGCGATGCAAGCAAAATCACAGCATAACTACCCACACACTCCATACCCATAACCACAAACATTATAAACATCACAAGCTGCATCATTATCATCATAGCGATGGTTATCGGAAGCAGCTTACCAATGAGCGCCACGGGCAGCGAGTCGTATGCAGCAGCCATCCACTCGGGAGCCGTAGCATATCTCAACTCGCGCCCGATGGCATATATGGTCGCAAGTACGGTAAAGACAACAACACCCACAATCATAAATATCGGAGCGAGGTAGTAGCCATAGTTCATGTATGGGTTAGCAAGCGTATGTGTCTGCATGTTAATAGGCATCACCTCAGCCATCACTTGATATCCATCTACACCTATTGCTGCAAGTCGAGTCATGGCGACACCCGACGAAAAGGTTTTTACAGCCTGCTGTATATCACGCCGAAGCACTCCCGCCGCCGAGAGATTTGTAGCCGAGATATAGACATTAACACTCGTTTGTCGAGAGCCTACGATGTCATCCTCGAAACCATCGGGGATAACGATATAACCATACGTCTCACCCCTTAGAAGTTCCGAATTAGCCTCATCTACAGATAAGTCTCTACGACCTATATCGACACCAGGTGTAGCATCAACCATAGAGACAAGATTGCGCGACAACACCGTATTGTCATTATCTACCACCGACACAGGAAGTTTTGTGATGCTACCGTCCCAAAAGATAACAACAAAGAAGAGCAGCATGATTAACGGCAATACCACAGTCGAGGCGAGGTAGAGCCTATCTTCAAATATACTCTTCACCTCACGTCGTAACACATGATATATACCGCTTAAAATCCGCATATTACAGTCTATCACCTCTCACAACCACACTCATGCCAGGTAATGGTCGCACATCGTCTAACATAGGACTCGCCCTAACCTCGAAACTTCGCAGGTCAACACCACCGCGAGCACGCGTAGAGTTCCATGTTGCAAAGTCCGCCTCTGAAGCTATATAGTAAATCTCAAACTCAACATCAGCATCAAGAGCTGGTAGATAAGCAGTGAACGTATCACCGACATTTACACCATGAATATCATCCTCACGGATATTGAATGTCGCCCAGCTATTATCGACATCGAGTATCGTAACAACAGGATAGCCAACACCCACCAACTCACCCACACGGGCAATAACCGATGATACGCGACCCGTAGCAGGAGCATATACATATCTGTCATCAATATACGACATCAGCTCATCAACAGCGCCCTGCGCCTGCACAACCTTAGCAGCCACAGCCTCGCGCTGCTCCTTAGTAGCGCCAGCCAACGCGAGGTTATACTCGGCGCGTGCAGCACTCACCGAGGCACTCATAGCGTCGAGATTAGCCTTGGCCTCGTCATATAATTGGCGTGCCACAACGCCTTTATTGTATAGTTCTTCAACGCGATTGAAGTTTTTTAGAGCCAAGCTCTCGCCCACCTCTGCCCTCTTCAACAAGCCACGTAGCGCCTCTAACTGCTCAACACGTGCGCCCATATCTACCTCTTCGTTTATCGCTTGTGCCTGTGCACGAAGGGCATCAACTTGCACCAACTTAGCATCGAGCTCAGGAGTCGAAATCACATAGAGCAGTTCTCCCTCTATCACCCAATCACCCTCTTCGACATACATAACATCTATCCTGCCCGCGACCTTCGATGAGGCATGGTAGCTTATCGCCTCCATACGACCCTCGATTACCTCATCATCGTCACCTTTATAATAGCGGTTTACAAATGTAACAACCACACATAATAGCAGCAAAATGAGCACGGATAGAAAAATATACTTCTTCTTTATTTTCATAGTATTACATAATATTAACTAAACTGTTTTCAATATGCGATAATTCACCATTATTTCTAAACTCTTCAAACGTATGACTTAATCCTGACGCCTCCAAGAGTCGCGCTAAAGCAACGCAATAGTTATACGTGGACTTAAGATAAGACAACAGAGATGCGGCCCTCGCAACCTCAGCATCGAGCAGCTCGGTGGCATTTGCAATGCCCTCCTTAAACCCCTCATAGACCGAATTATAGTAACTTTCGGCAAGCGCCATTGAGCTCTTCGAAGCCTCGATATCGGCTAACGAATTAATTACGTTATAATACTCTTGTTCAACAAGTAATGATATGTCACTTCGAGCCTTTTCTATCTTAGCATCAACACTCTCCAAACGTCTCTTAGCAGCACGAAGCATCTGCATCTTATTAAGGCCATTAAACAGCAATACATTAGCCTCGACACCAATAACCCAGCGTGGCAGCATGGTTGTAAGATTATGGCTATATAACGACCCCTCACCCATAACGCCAACCGTCGGCAATAGCTCGGCGCGAGCAACCTTAACACCCTCCTTTGCAAGGTCAATATTTAATTCTGCACCGCGTAATTCTGGGTTTAGGTTAATCGCATTATCAACATAATAATCAAGAGATAATATATTTCTATCTACAAAGAGATTATCAGTAGGCTTCACATCAAAATCAACATTCATAGTCGCCTTCAAAGCACGTCTTGCCATCTCTAATCTATGGCGTTCACCGAGCAACGCCTTTTCAGCCTCGGCCAATTTATACTCAACCTCTAAAACCACGCTATGGGCGACAACACCCGCCTCCTCCATAGCCTCTGCATCAGCAAGATGTGTCTTCACAGCATTGACAACCGAGGCACGAACAGCAACTGCATATTGCAGTAACACAACACCATAATATTGTTCAACTAATGTTGTGAATAGCTGACTCGTCACAGCATCCATTCGATACTCCTCAGCCATAAGCTTCAGTGATGCTACCCTATTAGCTGCCCGAATACGTCCACCAGCATAGATAGGCATAGAGACCTTTGCCGCAACGATACCAAACGAGCGCTTCTGGATGGTATAGCGCCAATCAAGATCCAACAAAGGTGATATCGCACCACGTAGCAACTGCGCCACTTCGGGCGACAACAGCCCTGTGGTCACACCCTGCGTAATAAGCGTCGTGGCCGACTTCTCAATAACCCCCTTCTTACCGTTAATATTTATATCTATATCTCGCTGCGTCAATAGATAAGCACCAGTTATCTCAACCTTTGGAAAGTATAAACCACGGGCAGCCCTACGCTCATACATAGCCACGGCCACATCCCTATTTTGTCCCTTGAGCATGTTGCTATGCTCGAGAGCCAAGAGCAGAGCTTCGTCGAAGCGAATGGGCTGCTGAGCCGATAGCCCAACGCAAGCGATAATAGCAATTATAGATATAATAACGCGCCTCATATTCGGTGATTTTGAAGCCTCACAAGCAAATATCGCGCACAAATCTGCAATCCGCACGATAAAAAATGAGTCACACTTTTTGGCATATAAGTTGTTTTAATGGTGGCACAAACAACCATTTAGTTAACTAAAACATTTTTATCATGAAAAGACTTAGACTTATTTCACTACTTTTTGCATTCACCGTGGCAGGCACACTGCCCACTAAGGCGCAAACCACCGTCGTCGAGAGTGACGAGTATACCCCATCCGTCTTTATCATTGCTCGCGATGGAGGTCATAAACACAACCACGAGACACTACGCTTACGCGTCGTAGACGACTATCGCGAGACAACACGCAAGGGCTTCAGACAGAGCCACAAGCCACACTACATCTTCGCATCTCCCGACAACAAATTCTCATTCGCTCTTGGCGGTAGCGTTACGCTACGTACAAGCTACGACTTTGACGGCGTGATGGGCAACATCGACTTCGTGCCATTCGACATCCCAGCGAAGAAGGGTTTTGCCAATCGTCAGCGCATTATGATGGATGCTTCGACATCGCGATTCTTTATGCAGGCCATCATACATAGTGGTTGTTTGGGTCGCATCAAGATATATAGCGACATAGACTTCCGCGGAGGCGAGGCCTTCAGCTATATCCCACGTCTACGCTCGGCATACATCCAATTCTGTGGATTTACCGTTGGTCGTGATGTCAGCACCTTCTGCGACCTCGGTGCAGCACCTCGCACCATTGACTTCGAGGGTCCCAACGCTTACAACTTTGAGTTTACCGAGATGATACGCTACGAGTATAGCTTCTTGCGCAACCATATGAAGGTAGGTATCGCAGCAGAGGTGCCAAAAGTTAATGGCACCTACGGCGAGCACTTTGCTCCAATATATCAGCGCGTACCCGATGGCATCGCCTATATACAGTACGCCTGGGGCGAACACCAGTCGAGCCACCTGCGCGTATCGGGTGTAATACGCGACATGTACCTGCATAATGTCAGCGCCAAGAAGAACACCACCGAGGTTGGCTGGGGCGTTCAGCTCAGCGGTCACATCAGCGCTTCACGCTGGGTCGACATCTTCATGAATGGTGTATATGGCAAGGGCATAACACCTTATATTCAAGACCTAACGGGTGAGCCATACGACGTTGCCTACAACCCCGAAAATCCGATGCACATACAGACAATGCCGATGTGGGGCTGGCAGGCAGCAGCGCAGATAAACATCATGCCTGGTCGCTTCTGGGTTGCTGGCGGCTACTCGGAGGTCTGCCTTGAAAAGGAGAATGGCTACCTTGCAAAGAATGAGTATCACAAGGGACAGTACATCTTCGGCAACGCATTCTTCAACATGAACCGCGACTTTACCCTTGCACTCGAATACCTCTACGGCTCACGCAAGAACATGGACAACGAGAAGGCCTCGGCCAATAGACTCAGCCTCATGCTTCAATACAACTTCTAAGAACTAACACTAATGATAGGTCGGCACTCAGCGCAGGGTGCCGATTTTTTATTATTTTTGCCGTGGATATAATAAATTAAGGTATGCAACTACATTTTACCGGCCTAATAATTGGCATCGCAACGTTTCTTATAATTGGTATTTTCCACCCTATCGTCATCAAGGGTGAGTACTACTTCGGCGTTAAGATATGGTGGTTATTCCTCATCAGCGGCATCGTAACAGGTGTCTGCTCTATTCTTGTTGCCGACATCCTATGGTCGACGCTCCTTGCCGTATGGGCAGCATCGTCGCTATGGGGCATAGGCGAACTCTTCGAGCAACGCAAGCGAGTGGAGCGAGGATGGTTCCCAGCGCGTCCAGAGGGCAAGATTGGTGAAAAACGAAACAAAAAATAGAATTTTTTACTGTGCGATGTTACATTTAGCATCGCACATTCGTTATATAGGCAAACAGATTAAACAAAAAGGGAGATGGTCACCGACTACACAACATTAATAGACACTGTCAAGGATACGGCATACCGCCTCGCCCTTGGCATCGTCGGCGACAGCTCGATGGCCGAAGATATCCTGCAAGATGTCTACGAGAGGGTTTGGAGGGCACGCGACACAGTACTGCAAAGCGAACATCCCCAGGCTTACATCTGTCGCATGACACACAACTTGGCAATAGACCGTGTAAGACAACGGCAACGAGAGCGCAGCATAAGCATAGATAGCCCAAGCACAACAGACGGAGATAGCCAGACGAACATCAGGGATATGGCGGCACTCACACGCGAGATAATAGCCTCGCTACCGCCCAAGCAACAACTTATAATACACATGCGCGATGTCGAGGGGTATGAGTTTGAAGAGATAGCCGTAATCGCCGAGTGCGACGAGACCAGCGTAAGGATGAACCTATCGCGAGCACGCAAGAGAGTAAGAGAGGAACTATTAATAGCAATGAACCATGGAGTTAGATAGAGTTAAAATACTTGTCGACAAATATTTGGAGGCAGAGACGACACTCGACGAGGAGCGCGAGCTATCCGAATACTTTGCAACGACGGCAGATATCCCTGAGGAGTTCGAGCCAATCAAGGCCATGTTTAGCGCCATGGGAGCCCTCAAGGAGTATGAAGCGCCAGTCGTAGATAGACCCGACAAGCAGAAGAGAGTCTTCTGGAAGGTCTTCGCAGGCGCAGGCACAGCGGTAGCCGCAGCATGTATGATTATAATGCTCGTAATGCCCAAGACAACATACGACGACATCATAATCGAGCAGAGGCCCGCATTAGAGCCACAACCCGAGTTCGTCTGCCACATTAACGGAGTGAAGGTAACGGACAAGGATGTAGCCTACGCCGAGGTAAATAAAATTCTCGGTGGCGTGTCAAGCAATATGCAGTTGGCGATGGCTGAGGTAAACAAATTTAACATATCGAGTAACAGATAATTAACAAATATTACCTAAACTATGAAAAAGATACTTACTATACTATCAATCACGCTTCTAAGCATCACCGTTGCAAGCGCTCAAACCCAAGAGACAAAGGGCTCTGAGGCAATACAAATAGGTCAGGGTGACAACACCATAAGCAACAACGATGGAAAGTTGCGCCTATGTCTAAACGGCATGGCCTTCGACTTCGGCAAGAGCGAGAATGGCTCAACAAGCCTTAGCATAACCCCCAATGTTCAGAAGAAAAAGGCGGCATACTTTGGCTTCTTAGGTAGCGGCGCAGCATCATTCAACCACCTTGCAGGTGTAGAGCTTGGCGTGAGCACATTTGTAAACCACGACTACTCGGCATACCCACCCGAAGAGGCTAACGCCATGATGTTCAGCAACAAGAAGGCCGTACACTTCTCAACTAACCTATTCACACTCAACGTGCCACTCAACAAGAAACGCACACTTGTATTCTCGTCGGCATTAGGCTTTACGTGTGACAACTACACCTTCATCAGCAACCACACATTAGAGTATCGCGACGGTATGATGCGCCCAGTGGCCATTGAGGGCAGCATCAAGAAGTCGAAGTTAGCGGCATCATACTTCCACATGCCCATCGTTCTCGACTGGAATATTAAGCATAGCTTCTTCATCTCGGCCGGTATAAACTTCGATGTACTAATGGCATCGCAGCTCAAGTACAAGTTTCCAAAGACAAAGGTCGACGACACCGTAACACTCAACCCTATTCAGGTGGGCGTAACAGCACGCTTCGGATGGAAACGCATATACGCCTTTGCGAACTACTCGCTACTCGACATGTTCAAGCAGGGCACAGGCCCTAAAGGCAAGCGATTGTCGGCAGGTGTAGGCTTCTGGTTCTAAATAAAAATTAGTTGATATGAAACGATTTATATTATTGATACTCGCCTGTTTGCCAATGATGGCAATGGCGCAAGAGCAGTCCCTGATAGACAAATACTCGACAATCGACAAATGCTCGACCATCGAGCTGTCGAAGGATATGATACGCAGCATGGGTGCTGACGATGGCATCGACACACTCACCGCCATATCGGTCGAAGACCCCACCCTAATAGAGACCTTCAGCAAGGAGGCTGCGGACTACACACAGGGGATGAGTAAGATTATGTCGGTAGTTCAGAATGGCATGCGCGTAACTATTTACGCAACCATATCGGCCAAGACATCAAAGGTTGTAAAGATGGTAATATTCACCAACGACAAGCAAAACGCCGTAATGGTAATACTCACTGGCACCGACATTGAACTAAGCAACGCATCATCAATAGTAAACATTAATTTATAGAGTTATTATGAAACGTCTTATTTTATTAGCCCTTATGGCGTTACCTATTGGCGCCATGGCATCAATTCCAGAGTTCACAGCCCTTGTTGAGCGTTACACCGACAACGACCAGGTAACAACCATGTCGATAGACAAGGATATGCTTGCGATGATTGCACAAGACCAAGATGACTTGAAGGACATCAACGATATGGCCATCATCCTTACCGAGGAGAGCAGCTTGGGCGAGAAGATTATCACCGCCACCAAGAAGATTGCCAACGACCTTAATGCCGAGAGCATTGTATCGGTTGATTCAGTAAGCGACGATATAGCCATCTACACACTGAAAGATGGCAACAATATCACGCATATCATCATGACAATCAGCACAGAGGGTCAGATGGGAGCTATAGTGATATCGGGCAATATCCCTGTCGAGAAGATTGACGAGCTAATCCATGTGCAGATGTAGTATATAGAGTTAGTAAAGTGGCAAGAGGGTGGACTATTCCACCCTCTTGTTTTGTATTCTATCCTTCGTTCTACCACCCTGCACAATGACCATAACAACAGCGATGATAACTAACAAGACGCCTGCAATGCTCACCGCGTCGAAGCGTTCGCCAAAGTAGACACCTCCAACGACAACCGCGGTCATAGGCTCCATAGAGCCAAGTATGGAGGTCATCGTCGAACCTATATACTTGATTGCAAGGACTAAGGTGTAGTCCGAGAGTACTGTGCAGACGAGTGCCAACATCAGCAAGTCACGCCACTCTACGTAGCGATGTATTGGGCCGATACCCGTCGTGGCGAAGGCGTAAAGGAAGAACATAATAGCGCCTATAAGAAGCACATAGAAGGTGAGTGTCAGCGACTCAATGCGCGAGGCGCGACTCTTCATCACACCCACGATATAGACCGCGTAGGTCACCACCGTAGCCATAGCCAATGCCACACCACGCTTAAAGTCGCCACCATGATGACCACCCCACGCCAGCAGGATAACACCGATTAGTGACACGACGATGGCTATGTACGTAGCGATGGACGTACGCTCACCGAAGAGCCACGACATGATAAGCGTCACGGCTAACGGATAGAGAAAGTGGATGGTGGTGGCGATACCACTCGGAATATATTTGTAGCTCTCGATAAGCAGTATTGCCGTAAGCGCATAAAGCACTGATAGTATTACCACTGCATAGAGCTGTCTAAGGCTTAACTTAAGGTTACGACGGGCAAGAACCACAATGCCTCCCATCAGTAATGCGGCAAACAGAAAGCGGTAGCACAGCACCGTCTGCGAGCTCATACCGCCCTCGAGAAGCGGTATCGAGAAGAGCGGAATTAGTCCAAACGTGGCCGACGATATCACAGCATAGAGGACTCCATATAGATACTTTTCGCGTGTCATTGCCATAAATAATTTGTTGTAAAACTATGGTTATATCGGATATATGTATTATCTTTGGCTTCGCTATGAGATTTTGCGCCGAAATAATATATATCATCGCAATCACCCTGCTATCGTTGTGGTTCGCCTCGAACCACGAGCATAGCCTGAACACCTGCAAGCCGAGCGCACCCACCGAGATAGGCGAAGAGATAATCACCACCGACACTATACGTCTACTCTTCGGCGGCGACCTCATGCAGCACCTTCCACAGGTCGTGGCAGCCCGCACATACGACGGAGAGTACGACTACACCACCTCATTTGAGCATATAGCGCCCATGTTTAGAGGCGCCGACATAGCCATCCTAAACCTCGAAACAACCATCACCCTATCGGGGCGATATAGTGGCTATCCATGCTTCGCGTCACCCCCAGCCATAGCTGATGCGTTGGTTGATATGGGAGTGGATATAGCGCTGTTAGCCAACAACCACTGCTGCGATAGATATAGACGAGGCATAGAGACCACCATCGACGAACTTACCAAGCGCAACATAGCCCACGTGGGTGTATACAGAGATAGTGTCGACTATCGCACCAACAACATCCGCTACTTCGAATGCAAGGGTGTTGACTTCGCCCTCGTGAACTACACCTACGGCACTAATGGCATGCCCATCCCCAAAGGCAAGGTTGTCAACCTTATAGACAGCGTAGCCATCAAGCGCGACCTACGTTCCATACCTCGCGATAGTGTCGATTGTATCATCGCCTGCATGCACTGGGGCATCGAGTACGAGCGCAAGGCCAATGCCGAGCAGAGGCGTCTTAGCGAGATGCTACGCCGCGAGGGTGTCGACATCATCATCGGCAGCCATCCTCATGTCGTTCAGCCATTCGAGGCCGACTCCACACACGTTGTATTCTACTCGTTAGGCAACCTCGTGTCGAACCAGCGAAAGCACTATACCGATGGAGGCCTACTTGCCGAGGTAGAGATAATACGCTCAGACACAGCGCGATGCCTACGATATAGTACCGAGGCGCACCCCGTGTGGGTACTATGCCCCGAATACAGAGTGCTGCCACGCCATATTGGCGATACCCTGCCGATGCCCAACACAGCACGCCAGCAATACACTCAGTTCATGAGCGATACACAGAGGCTGCTCGGCATCGAGTAGCGCTAATAGTTATCTGCCATAGGCTCGAAGTAGCGACGCTCATGCTCGCACGATGGGCATATCTTAGGAGCAACACTCGCCTTTACGATATATCCGCAGTTGCGACATTGCCATAATATCTCGCCATCACGACGGAAGAAATCGCCATCGGTCAATCTACTGAGTAACTTAAGGTAACGCCTCTCGTGCTCACGCTCCACTTCAGCTATATACTTAAACGTCAGCGCCACCTTTTGGAAGCCCTCGGCATGTGCCGTTTCGGCAAATGAGGCATACAACACATCCCACTCCTCATGTTCGCCATCGGCAGCTGCAATGAGGTTGTGCTCAGTCGAGCGTATGATACCCGCAGGGAATGTAGCGTTATGGATGGTCGCCACACCTCCCTCAAGGTATTTGAAGAAGCGCTTAGCATGCTCCTTCTCTTGGTCTGCCGTAGTGTTGAATACGGCTGCAATCTGCTCGTAGCCATCCTTAGATGCTTGCGATGCGAAGTAGTTATAGCGCATACGCGCCTGACTCTCACCCGCAAATGCCTTCAACAAGTTCTCCTCGGTGAGTGTTCCTTTAAGTGTTTTCATAATCAAGATATTTTTGAGGTTTACATCAACCTCTGCAAAAGGCACGCCAAACGGTGACACATGGGCGTCATGCTCCGCGACTGGTTAGTGGTTGGTTGGTTATTTTCCCTATGATTTTGACCAACCAACCACCAACTAATATAAATATCAATATCAATAATAATAGTAATATATAAATAATAATTATATATATCAACTTGAGAGATATATAGGGCGAGGTAGTCGCTATACCTCTCCTCAGTGTGACCGTAAACAATCATTTACTCGTTATATTGATACATAATATATATATATCAATTAATATATATATCAATGATAACGTAGGTAAGTGTAACCGCCTTGATAAGTGTGGGTATCACTATACCCCAAGACAACACCTTACTGATAAGGAGTGGAAGAGTGAGGGGTGGTTGGTTGGTCAAAATCATAGGGAAAATAACCAACCAACCATTCCAAAACCTCAGCCACAGTGAAGAGTAAGAGGTGGTTGGTTGGTCAAAAACATAGGGAAAATAACCAACCAACCATTCCAAAACCTCAGCCACAGTGGAAGAGTAAGGGGTGGTTGGTTGGTCAAAATCATAGGAAAAATAACCAACCAACCACTCCAAAACCCCAGCCCGCAACCATTGATAATTACTAATTGCTGGCTTTGCCTGCATGGGGATTTGCTTCTTCGGGCACAGGTTTAGGGAGTTTAGGGAGAGTGAGGATTATGGTGATTATGGGGAAGTGGCTTCTCTAATTCATCTGTACTCTGTTCTCTTCCTACGGGCATCGCCCGCCCATCTTACTCCTTTGCTCTTTCATCTTTTATTTGTATCTTTGCCACCGTTATGAAGCACTTATTTAGGCGAATATTTGATGCTGTAAAGCGCTGGCTTGCTGGACTATCGTTCCGCACAGGCGTAATCATACTTACCTCATGCTTAGTATTTTACATACTCTCATTTGCACAAATGCTTCTACCAATATCACCCGCCGCCAAAGGCATCTTATGGGTTGTGCTTTTCGGCATGGCAAAGACCACCCAATACGTGGGGTTGGCCATCGTAGGCGTCGAGGGCTGGAGACGCATTAAGAGTTATTTTAAGCGAGATAAGAGCGCACAAAAAGATTAATCTTTCACCTGCCTTAATAAAAATTTCGATATCTCGTTTTTTTTGCCTATATTTGTGGTCTATTATGTCGAAACGAAATTAATAGTAATACAAATATATATTATGGCAGACGAGAAAATCATATTTTCGATGGTTGGCGTGAGCAAGGTGCTCAACAACAACAAGAAAATTCTTAACAACATCTACCTATCATTCTTCTACGGTGCCAAGATTGGTATCATCGGTCTCAACGGCTCGGGTAAGTCTACGCTGATGAAGATTATCGCAGGCATCGACAAGAGCTTCCAGGGCGAGGTGGTATTCTCACCTGGCTACACTGTGGGCTATCTTGAGCAGGAGCCACAGCTCGACCCAACAAAGACCGTAAAGGAGATTGTCGAGGAGGGTGCAGCATCGACCGTAGCACTCCTCAAGGAGTATGAGGATATCAACATGAAGCTCTGCGAGCCTATGGATGACGACGAGATGGCACGTCTTATCGAGCGCCAGGGCGAGCTATACGAGAAGATTGACCAGGTTAACGGTTGGGAACTTGACAGCGTCTTGGAGCGTGCTATGGATGCCTTGCGCTGTCCCGATGGCGACCAGCCTGTAAACGTTCTTTCGGGTGGCGAGCGTCGTCGTGTAGCACTCTGCCGTCTGCTTCTTCAGCAGCCCGACGTTCTTCTTCTCGATGAGCCTACCAACCACCTCGACGCCGAGAGTATCGACTGGTTGGAGCAGCACCTCCAGCAGTATAAGGGTACAGTAATCGCCGTTACACACGACCGTTACTTCCTCGACAACGTTGCTGGCTGGATTCTTGAGCTCGACCGTGGCGAGGGTATACCATGGAAGGGCAACTACTCAGGCTGGCTCGAGCAGAAGACACAGCGTATGGCGATGGAGGAGAAGCAGGAGAGCAAGCGTCGCAAGACCCTTGAGCGCGAGTTAGAGTGGGTGCGCATGTCACCATCGGGTCGTCACGCCAAGTCTAAGGCGCGTCTTTCGGCCTACGACAAGCTGATGAATGCCGACACCAAGGAGCGCGAGGAGAAGCTCGAGATATACATCCCTAACGGCCCACGCTTGGGCGATGTTGTCATCGAGGCCCAGGGCGTATCTAAGGCCTTTGGCGACCGCGTGCTATACGAGAACCTCGAGTTCTCGCTACCACCAGCAGGCATCGTGGGTGTTATCGGTGCCAATGGTACGGGTAAGACTACCCTATTCCGTATGATTATGGGCTTGGAGGAGCCTACATCGGGTAGCTTCCGCGTAGGCCCTACCGTAAAGCTCGCATACGTAGACCAGCAGCATAAGTCTATCGACCCCGAGAAGACCGTATACGAGGTTATCTCACAGAACTCAGACCTCATCCAGCTCGGCAACCGCCAGGTGCCAGCACGCGCATACGTAGGTCGCTTCAACTTCAACGGCGCCGACCAAGAGAAGAAGTGCGGCGTATTGTCGGGTGGTGAGCGCAACCGTCTACACCTTGCACTTGCACTCAAGGAGCAGGGTAACGTATTGTTGCTCGATGAGCCTACCAACGATATCGACGTCAACACGTTGCGCGCCTTGGAGGAGGGTCTCGAGAACTTTGCAGGCTGCGCTGTGGTAATCTCGCACGACCGTTGGTTCTTGGACCGTATCGCTACACACATCCTCTCATTCGAGGGCGACTCTAAGGTAGTCTTCTATGAGGGCTCATACTCGGAGTATGAGGCGTGGAAGAAGGCTCAGGGTGAGGACACCACACCTAAGCGCGTTAAGTATAAGAAACTCTTGGCAGAGCAGTAAACAAACCAACGACTATGGCACAGAAACCATCAATACCAAAGGGCACACGCGACTTCTCTCCCGAAGAGATGATGCGCCGCACCTATATTTTCGATACTATCAAGAGCGTATTCCGCCTATTTGGCTACGCGCCCCTCGAGACACCCTCGATGGAGAACCTTTCGACACTCCTCGGCAAGTATGGCGACGAAGGCGACAAGCTACTCTTCAAGATACTTAACTCAGGCGACTATGGCGCAAAGCTCTCGGAGGAGGAGCTACGCCAGGCCTCAAAGATTTCGGAAAAGGGTCTTCGCTACGACCTCACCGTACCCTTTGCGCGCTATGTTGTACAGCACCAGAACGAGATAGTATTTCCCTTCAAGCGCTATCAGATACAACCCGTATGGCGTGCTGACCGCCCACAAAAGGGCCGCTATCGTGAGTTCTACCAGTGCGACGTAGATGTCATCGGCTCGAAGTCGCTGCTTTCAGAGGTGGAGCTCGTGGATATCGTAGCACGTGTATTTGCAAAGCTCGGCATCTCGGTAACGCTTAAGATGAACAACCGCAAGATATTGTTCGGTATCGCCGAGTCTATCGGCCATGCCGACAAGATGATAGACATCACCGTCGCCATCGACAAACTTGATAAGATTGGCCTTGACAACGTAAAGGCTGAGTTGCGCGAGCGTGGCATCGACGATGAGGCCATCGCAAAGCTTCAACCAATACTTGAGCTTAGTGGTACTAACGACGAGAAACTCAGCAAGCTGAGCGAGGTTATTGGCACATCCGAGACAGGTATGCTCGGCATCGAGGAGATGCGCACAATCTTCTCTAATGTTGAGGCCTTGGGCATTACTCTAACCCCCGAATTAGACCTATCGTTGGCACGTGGTCTAAACTACTATACGGGGGCTATCTTCGAGGTTAAGGCCAACAACTTTGCCATCGGCTCGATATCGGGCGGCGGCCGCTACGACGACCTTACGGGCATCTTCGGTATGCCAGGCATGTCGGGCGTAGGTATCTCGTTTGGCGCCGACCGTATATACGATGTTATGCTCGGTCTAAACCTCTTCCCCGAGGAGTTGGCTTGCTCTACAAAGGTACTCTTCACGAACTTTGGCGATGCAGAGCAGACCGCCTCGATGCGCCTTATCGGCCAGCTTCGCGACAAGGGCATTGCCGCTGAGATATACCCCGACCAAGGTAAGATGAAGAAGCAGATGGAGTACGCCAACCGTCGCGCCATACCCTACGTTGTCATCATCGGCTCGGATGAGCTTGCCGCAGGCGAGGCAACAATAAAGGATATGCGCTCGGGTGAGCAGCGCAAAGTGAGCTTCGCGGAGCTACCCTCATGCTTCGAGTAGTCTATGAGACGACTTATATTAGCTCTAATGTTTACACTCGTTGCTACGTCCTCATGGGCGCAGCAGCGGGTGTTTTCTAACCAAGAGCAGATACAGAAACTCAACGCCTGCTATCGCTATCTTCAGCAGAACTATGTCGACGAGATATCATTAGACAAGTGCGTAGAGGAGGCAATAAGAGCCACACTCAAGGAGCTTGACCCCCATTCAACATATCTGAGCCGAGAGGAGATGGAGGCCGCCATGGGCTCACTAAATGGAGGCTTCTCGGGCATTGGCATCACCTACACAATACTTGGCGACACAGTAGTTGTCCGCAAGGTTAACGACGACTCCCCAGCACAACGCGCTGGCGTTGGTCAGAACGATAGGATTATCGCCATCGACGGCAAACCCATCAGCGAATATAGCGACATACTGGGCGCCCTACGCGGCCCCAAAGGCAGTAAAGTAAAGGTTGATGTAATACGCGCAAGAACGCTGGAGCATAGCACCGCAACGATAACACGTGGCAATATTGAAGTAAGTTCCATTGCAGCTTGCTTCAAAGTAGCCCCAAAGGTGGGATACATAAAGATTTCGACCTTTGCCCGCAACACTGCCGACGAGTTCATCAAGGCCGTTAAGAAGTTGGGGCGAGTTGAGGCTCTTATTGTTGACCTCCGTGGCAATAGCGGCGGCATGCTTCCTGCTGCCATCAAGCTCAGCGAACACTTCTTAGATAAGCACGAGGTTGTCGTCAGCACCGAGGGCCGCAACGAGGTGTACGAATACGCTGCACAGCGCCGTGGCGAGTTATTCGGCACACCAGTCATTGTGCTAATCAACGAGTCGTCAGCATCGGCAAGCGAGATATTTGCCGGAGCTCTTCAAGACCACGACCGAGGTGTTATCGTCGGCAACACAAGTTTTGGCAAGGGCCTGGTACAGCGACAGGTTAGCTTCGATGATGGCTCAGCGATGCGCATCACCGTGGCACGTTATAAGACTCCATCGGGACGTCTTATCCAGCGACCATACGATAATGGCAAGAGCGACGAATACTATCGAGATATCTCACGCTACCACCACCCCGACTCGATGCGACAGGACACCCCACCCATACACCGCACCATAAGAAGTGGTCGCACGGTATATGGTGGTGGCGGCATAACTCCCGATGTCTACATCACACACGACACGACGACAATGCCGGCATACATGACCAACGTCGTTAAGGAGAATATAATACAACGCTCATTAATAGAGCTTTGGGACACCATTGAGCCTAAGAGCATCCGTAAGAGATACCCTACCATCGAGACATACGACGCCAACTACGAGGTCAGCGACATCGCCATCGACGCCTTTTGCCGAATGGTCGAGAGCGAGGATGCACGCAACGACAAAAAGTATACTATACCTCTACTGAAGGCATATATCGCCGAGGACGTATATGGCACAGGCTCCTACGAGTACATATATAACCGACACCACGACAAAGTGCTGATTAGAGCCATAGAACTCGCGACAAAGCGAGAGGAGATGGAGTCCATTTTAGGTATTGCGTTCTAAATTGTAGGCTATTATTTGGAAATTAGCCAAATAATACGTACCTTCGTTTGATGAACTAAAACTAACCTAAATAAAGCAAACCTTATGAGTTTTGATTTTTCTCCCCGACGCGACCATGACGACTATGGCGAGCAGATATGCACCAAGGCCGTACGAGCTGGCAAGCGAACCTATTTCTTCGATGTCAAGGCGACACGTGGTGACGACTACTTCCTAACCATCACCGAGTCACGCAAGCGCACAAATGCCGATGGTAGCGCATCGTTTACACGCCACCAGATGTACCTCTACAAGGAGGACTTCGGCAAGTTTATGGATGGCCTTAGCGAGATGGTCGACTTCATCAAAGAGCATAAGCCCGAGTACTTTGAGCAGCAGGCAGCAAAGGATATCGACGAAGAGTTCGAGAAGTTATAAGCTAATAGGTAGATAGCACATACATCTACCATAACTTAATATAAGGGCGCTCAACTACGTATGTTGCAGCGCTCTTCTATTTGCAATAATGGACAAGAGCGTTGTATTGGGTTTTAGTGGCGGCATCGACAGCCAGACAGCTACCCACATCTTAAAAGATATGGGCTACCGTGTGGTACTCGCAACCATCAATACCATCGGCGACGAGGCGATGTTACACAAGGCCCAAGCGGCGGCACAACAACTCGACTGCGAGTGGATAGCAGTAGATAGACAACGCCTCTTCAGAAGCAACATTATCGACTACTTCTGCACAGAGTATAGCCAGGGTCGCACCCCAGCGCCTTGCACACGTTGCAATCCATTAATCAAGTGGCAGACACTCGAAGAGATTGCCGACACAATGAGCATCTACCACATTGCCACAGGCCACTACTTCAACATTGAGCAACACAACGGCCAATACTACGTCGCCAAGGGTGCCGACCTTACAAAAGACCAGTCATACTATCTTTGGGGACTTAAGCAGAGCACTCTTCAACGCGCCTTAACGCCAATGGGGCCAATCATCAAGAGCGACGTAAAGCAGAACTTCACCGACAAGAGCGAGAGCATGGGCATCTGCTTTCTTCGCGGCATGCACTATACTGAGTACCTCAAAGCAAATGGCATAGCTATGATAGATGGTAATATAGTCAACGAGAGTGGGGCTATATTGGGTCAACACCACGGCATAGCCAACTACACCATAGGACAGCGACGAGGCGAAGGCATTCCCGAGGGTCAACGTGTTATAGCTATTAATGCAACAACAAACGATATTGTCGTTGGCAGCAAAGAACAGTTATATAAACGTAAGCTATATATAGATGGTATTAACATCGTAGATTACAACGAGATACTCACAGCCACAGATATAACCGTCAAAATTAGAGGCATAGGCATCAACCCAAATTGCTTTGTCAATATTGAGCCACACGGCAACGGCTTAGTTATCCATCTTGACGACCCTGCGTACGCTCCAGCGAAGGGGCAACCTATTGTCTTATATCGCAATAATTTGGTCATTGGCGGGGGAATAGTTGTGGATTTCAAGTAAAAGTTGTACATTTGCACACCTAATATAAATAAGAGTATCATGGTCAAAAAGCTATACAACTGGGTACTATCGTGGAGCGATAGTAAATGGGGATGGTTGGCGCTATTCTTCATGGCGCTATTCGAGGCGAGCTGGTTTCCACTTCCACCCGATATTCTGCTCATCGCGCTATGCATTGGCGCAACACAGAAGTCGTTCCGCTTCGCATCAATATGCCTTGCAGGCTCGGTGATAGGCGCTGCATTGGCATATATGCTCGGTCACTTCGCATGGTACACCGCCGCAGGCACACCGACAGCCTTTGCGCAGTTCTTCTATGACCACGTATTCAGCGAGGCTACATTCCACAACGTCAGCGAGATGTACGCTAAGTGGGACTTCGTAGCCGTATTCACCGCAGGCTTCACACCGCTGCCATTTAAGATATTCACGATTGCTGCGGGCATGTGCGACATCAACTTCGTGATGTTCATTATCGCTGCCACCATCGCTCGCGCCATGCGTTTCTTCCTCATTGCATGGCTAATATGGAAGTATGGAGCGCCCATCAAGAAGTTTATCGACAAGTATCTCAACCTCTTAGCCACCCTACTTGCCGTAATACTTATTGGCATAACGGTACTTATTTTTGTATTCCTTGGCGATGAAGGCAAGGCCAAAGAGTCGAATAGCGGTAGCGAGCAGCAAGTGGTAGTTGCTAAGGATACAGAGCCAGCAGAGAGCAGTGTTGAGTTGAAATCTACCCAAATAATAGAATGCGACACTTTGGACTCATAGGTCGTAAATTAGCGCACTCGTTCTCGCGCCAATACTTCAGCGATAAGTTTCGTAGCGAGGGTATCGACGCCACGTATGCGCTTATCGAGCTCGAAGACGTATCGCAGATAACCGATATTATAGAGCGCGATAGCGAGCTATGCGGTCTGAATGTGACCATTCCATACAAGGAGTGTATAATCCCCTACCTCGACGAGTTATCCTCCGAGGCAGCAGCCATTGGTGCTGTAAACTGTATCTCAATCAGTGATGGAAGAAAGATAGGATACAACACCGATATAGAGGGCATTAGCGCAACACTCGACAAGCTATCCATTAGAGCAAACACCAAGGCTCTCATCCTCGGCACAGGAGGTGCAAGCAAGGCGGTAGCCTACGTATTACGACAGCGAGAGATACCCTATCAGGTTATTTCGCGCGAGAGGAGTCGTGGCGACATCACATACACCGAGCTATCAGCAGAGATTATCGCCGAACATAACTTAATCATCAACACAACGCCTCTCGGCATGTACCCCAATGTGGACAACTGCCCAGCAATAGACTACTCGGCAATTGGTGCGAATCACAAGATATTTGATTTGGTGTATAACCCAGAGCCGACGCTATTTATGAAGCGTTGCGCAGCCCATGGCGCTGAGTGCATAGGTGGTACCCTAATGTTGCACACACAAGCTGAAGCATCGTGGCGAATATGGCAGCAACACAAGTAATCTAACTACTCGAACATCTGCACAAAAGCGTTGTACTCCATAGACACAACCTCACAGCGGCCAAGACTTCGAGGAATTACAACATTTAACACGCTATCACTCTTCTTTTTATCAAGCTTAACCTCACGCAAAATATCGCTCATCGAGATCGTAATATCCGTAGCAAAACCGAGGTTATCGAGTAGCTCGATAATGCGATTAGCATCCCCCGAGCTAAGTATACCCTTCTGCTTAGCAGCACGACAAATCATCGCCATTCCAATAGCCACCGCCTCACCATGATTCACAGCATGTGTACACTTTTCGATGGCATGACCCAACGTATGACCGAGGTTGAGAAGACGACGCATACCACTCTCACGCTCATCGCTTTCTACTATCGACACCTTTACACTCAAACTACGGGCAACAATCTCCTGCATAAAGGGCCTATCATCATAGAATGATTCAGTAGCACGTCGCTCAACCATCTCAAACAGCTCTACATCGCCAATAATCGCAGACTTAACAACCTCTGCCATACCTGCGCGAAGTTCCCTTTCGGGCAAGCTCTTTAACATATCGACATCCAGTATCACAAACTCAGGATGAGCAAAGCACCCCACCATATTTTTATAGTCGTCGACATTAACGCCACACTTTCCTCCGACCGATGCATCAACCTGGCCAAGAAGCGATGTTGATATAAAGCCAAACTTTAAGCCGCGCATATATGTCGCTGCCACAAAGCCAGTTACATCAGTTACAATACCACCGCCTACACCCAACAACAAGGTTGAGCGATCGGCGCCCATCGCCATCAACTCACAATATATTAGCTGAGCTGTTTCAAGATTTTTATTCTCCTCTCCACCCTCAATAACGATATGCTCATAGCGAGATAGTTCATCTCGATAGATATCAAAAATATTTGAGTCCGTGATGACTACCACACGCCTATCACCTACGAGACCTGGAAGGATATCCGCATGCGAAGACAGATATATCTTAGAGAACCTATTTTCGATTTGATGGCAACTCATAAACATCTACACTATATTATTTTACACGCTCTAACATCAAGCTTATTTCACCTTTGATGTACTCTTCAAAATCTGGCGAGTCAACAATCTTTACATCGCTCATCAGACCAAGCACAAAACGACCCACGCCGAGGTAGTTACACACCTTGGTATCGAGTCGCCAACAGCCCTCTCCCACGGGCGTAATATCGCGCTCTGCTAAAGGATACTCCTCAATTAATAGATTGCGGGCTCTCATCGTCAGTTCAAGGCATACTCGATGCTGCTCAAAGCCAGTCATCCTAAATATATCGATATAGCCTCGATTGTGCTCTTTCTCAAACGACCACTCCTCATCAAGAATCTCAACAGAGCCAATGCGTGAGCTTTTGAATAGTTTATTCATACCACTCGCTGGCTCATAGCACCACACCTGAACATAGTTCGTAGTAAAACCAAACGGCTCCACAATACGGTCGCGTATAATACCCGTATTCGATGAGGCATAACCACGAAGCACCACCTTATGCCGCTTGTCGATAGCCTCAATTATCATATTGATATTCAGCGCTTGTTCTCCCTTGACAATACTATTAGCCAACGACGTACAATCGTAGACCGACACCAGCTTACGACGCAGATTTTGCTTGAGCATATTGGTATCATCAAGGCCATCAATAAGCTGATTTACAATATGCGCCTCCTCGTCGGTGAAGTGCACAAGCTGCGATATATCCTTGAAATAGCGACTCTCCTTACCGAGTTTATAGACACCACCATCAAGCTTATGCACAACAAAGCCTGCATCCTTAAATGTCTCGATATAGCGATATATCGAGCGATACGACGTATCGAGTCGCTCGGCGAGGTCGTTCACCGTATAGTTGACGTTTCCGGTCATCAGCTTCATCAATCGAAGCAGTCTCTCTACCTTTGGTTGATCCATAGCATAATTTATGTAGTACAAAGATAGGTAATTTAATTGTTATTTGATAATAATTTTTGTACTTTTGTGGCGACAAATAAAATTTGAAACAGTGAAAAATCTACGCAACATCGCAATTATCGCACATGTCGACCACGGTAAGACGACACTTGTCGATAAGATGATTATGCAGGGCAACCTCCTCCGCGAGAACGAGCAGACAGGAGGTGACCTAATCCTCGACAATAACGACATCGAACGAGAGCGAGGCATCACCATCCTCTCGAAGAATGTATCTGTAATATACAAGGACTACAAAATCAACATCATAGACACCCCAGGTCACGCCGACTTTGGTGGCGAGGTAGAGCGTGTACTAAACATGTGTGACGGTGTAATCCTTCTCGTCGATGCCTTTGAGGGCACAATGCCCCAGACACGCTTTGTACTGCAAAAGGCGCTATCACTCGGCAAGAAGCCTATCGTTGTAATCAACAAGGTGGATAAGCCCAACTGCCGTCCTGAGGTTGTCAACGAACAAGTATTCGACCTTATGTTCACATTGGGAGCCACCGAGGAGCAGCTCGACTACAAGACAATATATGGCTCAGCCAAGCAGGGCTGGATGTCACATGTTGCCACCGAACCTACTGACTCGATTACCCCACTTTTGGACACTATCATTGATGAGATACCCGAGCCAGAGAACGTTGAAGGCACTGTTCAGATGCTTGTGACATCGCTCGAGTACTCACCATATGTGGGTCGTATCGCCGTAGGTAAGATTACGCGAGGCTTCCTCACCGCAGGACAGAACGTAACACTCGCTAAGCGCGATGGCTCTATGGTAAAGACCAAGATCAAGGACTTGATGGTATTCGAGGGTCTTGGCAAGGTTAAGGCCGAGAGGGTTGAGTGTGGCGAGATATGTGCACTTGTTGGCATTGAGGGTTTCGAGATTGGCGACACCATCTGTGACTTTGCAAACCCAGAGGCTCTGCCACCTATTGCTATTGATGAGCCAACAATGTCTATGTTGTTCACCATCAACAACTCTCCATTCTTCGGCAAGGATGGCAAGTATGTGACCTCTCGCCATATCAAGGAACGTCTTGACAAGGAGCTTGAGAAGAACCTCGCACTACGCGTTGAGCCAGGCCAGAATGCCGACTCATTCGTAGTCTATGGCCGTGGTGTATTGCACCTCTCGGTACTTATCGAGACCATGCGTCGCGAGGGCTACGAGCTTCAGGTTGGCCAGCCCAAGGTAATAACCAAGATGATAGATGGCGTCAAGTGCGAGCCTATCGAAGAGATGACCGTTGACTGCCCTGACGACTGCGCAGGAACAGTAATTGAGCTTACCACACGTCGTAAGGGTCAGCTTGTAAATATGGAGTCTGCTAATGAGCGTACACGCCTCGAGTTTATCATCCCATCGCGAGGCATCATAGGTCTACGCTCAACGATGATTACTGCCACAGCAGGTGAGGCCATCATGACTCACCGTCTTAAGGGCTTTGAGCCATGGGTCGGCGAGATGGAGAGCCGCAACGTAGGTGCCATCATTGCATCGGAGAGCGGCACAGCCTACGCCTACTCTATCGACAAGTTGCAGGATCGAGGCAAGTTCTTTATATCGCCCATGGAGCAGGTATACTGCGGCCAGGTCGTTGGCGAGCATACGCGCTCAAACGACATCACCGTGAACGTAACGAAGGCAAAGCAGCTTACCAATATGCGTGCGTCAGGTTCAGACGAGAAGACATCTATCGCACCTCCCGTAATCTTCTCATTAGAGGAGGCATTGGAATATATTCGTGAGGATGAGTATGTAGAGGTTACGCCTAAGGCGATACGTCTGCGCAAAATCCTTCTCTCGGAGGTTGACCGCAAGCGTGCCTCTAAGGAGTAATGACTAACCAACACTAAAACCCATAACACTATGAACAAGAAAATCGGTATTGCATGCGACCATGCAGCATACGACCTTAAGGAGTTCCTCGTGGGCTACCTATCAACCAAGGGCTTCGAGGTAGAGGACTTCGGCTGCCACTCTGAGGAGTCTGTCGACTACCCCGACTTCGCACACCCTCTTGCCGAGGCTATCGAGAGCGGCTCTCTCGAGCGCGGTATCGGCCTCTGCGGCTCTGGCGAGGGTATCTCTATGACCTTGAACAAGCACCAGGGCATCCGCGCTGCATTGTGCTGGATTCCTGAGATTGCAAAGCTCTCACGCGAGCACAACAACTCAAACGTATTGTGTATGCCTGCACGTTTCATCACCAATGATGAGGCATTGGCCATGTTGGATATCTGGCTCAACACCGAGTTTGAGGGTGGTCGCCACCAGCGCCGCTTGGACAAGATGCCATTGCAGAAGTAACAGATATTTTATAAAAAAGCAGGTAATGATGCAAAAAGTGGCGCTTTTCGGCGCTAAGATTGGGCGAGAAGATTATTCTTCTCGCTCTCTCTTTTTGGCGACTTTCCCCTGATTACTTTGTAAATACAAATACCATTTAATAAAATC